>CAJSZQ010000098.1 GCA_910574185.1 Lachnospiraceae bacterium | reverse complement strand
CGTATTAACTTTCAGCAAATAGCGCTGTCCATCGATAATCAGCCACTCTTTTCTCATTTCTCCATTTACAGAAGATGAAGGAGAATATTTTGAAATATCCGATTCTGTCTCCAACTCATTTATTTCCGTCAGCAAACCTCCCAATTGATCAGAAAACGAATTCTCATAAAAATTCAAATCCTTCCAGTACATTTCTTCTCCAATCGGCTGCATCCAATAATGATCTACAAGACTAAAGCCATATGCCGAAAGCATTAAGGACAAATTTGTTGCTTCCCCAAGCTGTGTTAATGTATTTCGTAATCCTTTTCTCGT
>CAJSZQ010000097.1 GCA_910574185.1 Lachnospiraceae bacterium | reverse complement strand
ATGAGATACGAGATAACAACAAAAAACTATGATTTAGAAAAGAATAGCTCAAAAAATAGAATTGTCGCTGATACAGATAATCTAGTGGCTTATGGAAGAGAAGATTTAATAGATAAGTTGCGCTTTCTTAAAAGATTCAAAATAAAAGTTATAGCAGTACATAAGGTTAGGATGAAGGACTCAACATATACGGATGTATCTGAGAAATATTTGATAAAACCTGAACTTTCTTATTATGGATACAATGAAGTAAGCAAAAACCATCCGGGGTATAGGGATAGAGATGGAAATTAACTCATGAAACATCAAAGGTCAAAATCGCTAACAGAACGGG
>CAJSZQ010000096.1 GCA_910574185.1 Lachnospiraceae bacterium | reverse complement strand
GGCCGAACCCCCTGGGGGCGGAGGCGTCGAAGGTGTGGAGGGTAAGGGGGGTGAAGTCGTAACAAGGTAGCCGTACCGGAAGGTGCGGCTGGATCACCTCCTTTCTAGGGAGAGACCTAGAGCCCGTCCCATCTCTCAGCATCCGGCTGCGAGGGCTCCGCGAGAGCGGCCCCCGCGCACCTTGACAGCTGCATAGCGCGTGACGAGATACATTGTCACGATCATGATCAACACCAACATCAATTCCTGAAGCTCTGCTTTAGAGTGTTCGATGGGTGTTCGCATCATGGACAAGACGATTCATCACGATCGCGAACGTATGTTATACGACGGATAGAGAAATT
>CAJSZQ010000095.1 GCA_910574185.1 Lachnospiraceae bacterium | reverse complement strand
TTTCTATAATATGGTATTAATTGTCCCTGAACCTTAATATAATTCCTCTGATTTTTTAAATCCACAATAAGCTGTGTATCATCTCCTATGATAAGCTTGTCTCCATCTCTGATAAATTTCACATTTTCCATAGCCTCACCTACCAATAATTTTTCTTCTTCCAAATTGAAATTCCTTGCTGAAATATTTTGAGATATTCCAGTTTCTGTGATACTGTCTGCGCAATTGCTCCAGCCCGTCCCTCTGGCATCAAAGTATATTCTTTCAAAAGACGCTCTGTCTGCTCAGGGAAATCTGCAAGCTTATTCAAATCAATCCTGTCTTTTCTGCTTACATATTGCAATAAATTCACTTCTTTTTCAC
>CAJSZQ010000093.1 GCA_910574185.1 Lachnospiraceae bacterium | reverse complement strand
TAACCAAAAAAAGTGTCAATCAGGCAGTGGCATGGCTCTATCGCTCTAATGTGATTGGATACTGCGGTCAGGTTAATGAGGGGAATATGCTGGATATTACTCCAAATACTAGATTTTATTTCAGGGATGTTGGTGTGGCGGAATATTTTCTAAATATGGCAGGAGCACAGCCAGATGTAATTGCTGGAATTGTGAATGAGAATTTTGTCTATTTATATTTGAAGAAAAAGGTGGATAATCAGGAAATTGCTGGAGCTACTCCTTTATATGCATTATATAAAAACGGAGAACTGGATTTTATTGTAAACAGCAGGAAAGACTACCAGAATTATGGAATTGAAGCTAAAGCCGGGCGGGCGACAGGGAAAACTGCAAATCTGATGTTGGAGGATGGAAAA
>CAJSZQ010000092.1 GCA_910574185.1 Lachnospiraceae bacterium | reverse complement strand
CCCCGTCGGGGCGGCAAGCCCCGCGGAGAGTTTTAACAGAATCGAAACTCACACGATCTGTCGCGGCCCTCGGGCCGCACTTTGAACGGAGAGTTTGATCCTGGCTCAGGATGAACGCTGGCGGCGTGCCTAACACATGCAAGTCGAACGATTAAACCGCCCTCGGGCGGACATAGAGTGGCGAACGGGTGAGTAACACGTGACCAACCTGCCCCGCGCTCCGGGACAACCGCTGGAAACGGCGGCTAATACCGGATACTCCGGGAGGGCCCCATGGCCCTGCCGGGAAAGCCGAGACGGCGCGGGATGGGGTCGCGGCCCATTAGGTAGACGGCGGGGTAACGGCCCACCGTGCCCGCGATGGGTAGCCGGACTGAGAGGTCGACCGGCCACATTGGGACTGAGATAC
>CAJSZQ010000091.1 GCA_910574185.1 Lachnospiraceae bacterium | reverse complement strand
TAGTACCCACTATGTCCAATGTTTATGTCCATTTTTCTCAAATTTCTTTTCCTGCACGATATTCAGTTGTCAATTTTCAGTTAGAATCACATTCATTGAAATTCCGAAAAGTTATCACAAATCTGACTGAAATAATTAGACATAAATCCTATATTTCTGGAATCCCAGAGCTGAAACACCTATCAACTTTTAATTCATATATCTGCCATCTTTATCGTCAGCAAACATCCAAGCTTCTGCCTCAAAACTCCGGAATCTGATATCATTATATCACATACCAAGAAAAATGGAATCTATTTTTATTCCCTGGGTTTCTAGTGTGTTGACCACATTATATTCAGCCAAACCTCCTTGCCTATCCGTTCATCTGCCGCGTTGGATTTTCTATCCGCAGCCACCGCTACGCCGTCGAAAATCCGCCTTGCAGATGAGCGAATATTCT
>CAJSZQ010000090.1 GCA_910574185.1 Lachnospiraceae bacterium | reverse complement strand
ATCATATTATGTGGGAAATGAGAGGATAGAAAATTGAGATGATAAAGGTTTTTCATGGTTCAGACCATATATTGAAACAGCCCAAATATCTGGGTGGTAAAGCAGATAATGATTATGGTAATGGATTTTATACAACGGAGTATGAAGATAGAGCCAGAAGCTGGGCTGTTCTAAATGGAAGCCCGGAGAAATCAATTGTAAACGTATATAATTTGGATATGGAGTCTCTGAAAATTTTGAATTTACAGGAGCATGGCGTTTTGGCTTGGATTGCAGAGGTGATTGCAAACCGGGGGGTCAATCAGGAAGCTGCAGGTATTGTGGGTGAGAGATTGTCAGATATGTATAGAGTGGACTCAGAAGATTATGACATTATTAAAGGGTATCGTGCAGATGACAGTTATACACAGGTAATCGAAGCATTTTTAATGAATCAGATTTCTGTTTATGAGGTAGAACGTCTCTTTTATAAAGGTT
>CAJSZQ010000089.1 GCA_910574185.1 Lachnospiraceae bacterium | reverse complement strand
CCAATATCAATCATCTTGACATTATATGGAACATAGTTTTTCCAATCAAGTATTTCATGCAATTTGGATGCAATCAATTCGTTCACCGACTGCTGGCCGTAATCATTCGTATTAACTTTCAGCAAATAGCGCTGTCCATCGATAATCAGCCACTCTTTTCTCATTTCTCCATTTACAGAAGATGAAGGAGAATATTTTGAAATATCCGATTCTGTCTCCAACTCATTTATTTCCGTCAGCAAACCTCCCAATTGATCAGAAAACGAATTCTCATAAAAATTCAAATCCTTCCAGTACATTTCTTCTCCAATCGGCTGCATCCAATAATGATCTACAAGACTAAAGCCATATGCCGAAAGCATTAAGGACAAATTTGTTGCTTCCCCAAGCTGTGTTAATGTATTTCGTAATCCTTTTCTCGTGTCTGGAATTGCCCGAATCTCCCACCACTGAGAAAGCCCTCTTCCATTCTCCAGACATCCAATCGGCAATTCTTCTGGAAGATATACTTCCAGCACATATTCTATTT
>CAJSZQ010000088.1 GCA_910574185.1 Lachnospiraceae bacterium | reverse complement strand
TGGATCCGCTCATAAATGGGCAGCAGATACTCTTCGCTGCAGCGGATCACCCAGTTTGCCATTGTGGAGCGGTAGAGGCACAGTCCCAGACGGTTCCAATCCCGCTCCTGCCTTGCCAAAGGGATTCCCATATCATATTTTTTATACAGGATCCCTGCCACTAAAGATGCGCTCGCAAGAGAATGGGGGAGCAGGGATACCGGTACTTTCCCTCCCACAAATACATCAGAAGGATGCCCGCTTCCTTCTTTCCCGCACTGGCTGCATTTATAGACTTCCTGTATGTATTGACGTACTTTCAACTGTGCCGGCTGAAAGATTACTTCTGTACGGACTGCCTTTTCCCCTACTTTTATGAGCGGACTTTTACATACGGGACACTGCTCTTTGGGGTCTACGATACATCTTTCCACTTCTACCGGAAGAGCGGCGATCATTTCCGCCCGGACTCCCGGCTGCCGTGCTTTCCTTTTATGCTCTGTGATAACAATCTCTTCCTGGCCCTGTCTGAGGGAATCCAGCAGTTCTTCCTGTCCGAACAGGCTCATCTGTCCCTTTATCTGT
>CAJSZQ010000087.1 GCA_910574185.1 Lachnospiraceae bacterium | reverse complement strand
ACAGATAAAGGGACAGATGAGCCTGTTCGGACAGGAAGAACTGCTGGATTCCCTCAGACAGGGCCAGGAAGAGATTGTTATCACAGAGCATAAAAGGAAAGCACGGCAGCCGGGAGTCCGGGCGGAAATGATCGCCGCGCTTCCGGTAGAAGTGGAAAGATGTATCGTAGACCCCAAAGAGCAGTGTCCCGTATGTAAAAGTCCGCTCATAAAAGTAGGGGAAAAGGCGGTCCGTACAGAAGTGATATTTCAGCCGGCACAGTTGAAAGTACGTCAATACATACAGGAAGTCTATAAATGCAGCCAGTGTGGGAAAGAAGGAAGCGGGCATCCTGCTGATGTATTTGTGGGTGGGAAAGTACCGGTATCCCTGTTCCCCCATTCTCTTGCGAGCGCATCTTTAGCGGCAGGGATCCTGTATAAAAAATATGATATGGGAATCCCTTTGGCAAGGCAGGAGCGGGATTGGAACCGTCTGGGACTGTGCCTCTACCGCTCCACAATGGCAAACTGGGTGATCCGCTGCAGCGAAGAGTATCTGCTGCCCATTTATGAGCGGATCCA
>CAJSZQ010000086.1 GCA_910574185.1 Lachnospiraceae bacterium | reverse complement strand
AGCATATCTCCCCTGGTCTGAGACACTGCCAGAAAGCTGCCGACTCAGGGAACATAGAACAAATAAGAAGTGTATGTTTTGATAGAGTATATCACGACATGCACTTCTTTTCATTACGGTGTGTTTTGTATCGCTTACTGTCCTATACAGGGGCTTATTTTGCGCTGTACGGCTTATACAGGCGTTTTTGTGGGGAGATGGATAATTATATGCCTCCTATATATTCAGGCACTAAAATAAGCCTCACAGTTATCAAATTCTATACTGTGGGACTTATTCAGATGTCCAAATATTCTATTGTCATACGTGCAAGATTTCTCCTTTCTAAAAATGATGTTTTAGTTACAGGTGATTACGAAAGTGATTACGATTTTTTCAAAGCCGCGTATTTACAGGCTTTCCAAGGCATTTTTAAAGGGTTCAAGTCCCTTTCTCCGCATTAAGTATGAGGTTTAAGAATCCTTATTTTTTAGGGTAAGCGATACAAAACATACCGTAATGAAAAGAAGTGCATGTCGTGATATACTCTATCAAAACATACACTTCTTATTTGTTCTATGTTCCCTGAGTCGGCAGCTTTCTGGCAGTGTCTCAGACCAGGGGAGATATGCT
>CAJSZQ010000085.1 GCA_910574185.1 Lachnospiraceae bacterium | reverse complement strand
TATCTACACATGCATAGCGTTGCATGCGTTGGCATTAGGTCAATTTTTCTGTTTGTTTTCTTCAAACGTGTTGTAATTTATTCTTGTTCGCTTCAACACTCCTGTTCCACATTCGTGTCAAGCTCACTTAAATTACCTCGGATGTCTTGTTTAAGATATTTCTTAAATCTTTCTTCTTGTATGCGGTTTTCAAGGTACATGTCTGATAACCTTTCGATTACCAGAGTGGAGAATACGAGAGTCGAACTCGTGACCTCCTGCTTGCAAGGCAGGCGCTCTCCCAACTGAGCTAATCCCCCTTCTATTGGCTATTTCATTTTCCAATGGGTTTGAGTGAGCCTTCTTCATCTAGTATAAAGACTCTCTGCGGGCTTAAGCGGGCCTTTCCTCCTCTAGCGAAAAGTTTCCCAGTGGGCTTAAGTGGACTCGAACCACCGACCTCACGCTTATCAGGCGTGCGCTCTAACCGGCTGAGCTATAAGCCCTTCTATATTCAAAAAGGCATCCTTGCCTCTTCTCTCTTTTTAAATCTGGCAGCCGCCTGCTCTCCCACACCGTCTCCAGTGCAGTACCATCGGCCGCTTAAGTCTTAACCTTCGTGTTCGGGATGGGAACGGGTGTCTCCCC
>CAJSZQ010000084.1 GCA_910574185.1 Lachnospiraceae bacterium | reverse complement strand
GCTTGAATGGTCGGAATTCTTTGGAAACAGCATCATCATTGGTAAGTCCGATCACCTGTGTGATGCTGAATTTAAAACGGTCACCGAATTCCCGGAAAAACTGTTGGGCGGCGAGGGGATAGGCACTGTATCCATCCGCGATAAAGCGGAACTCTTTTGGAAGTTCCTTAAAGTGCCGGAAAGCCATGCGCATTGCCAGGATGCAGGGTCCGACACCACGGTTGTCCGAGACCTGGTAGCCAATAATGGAGTGTTTTGCAGCATCCATGATGAACCAGATATAGGTCTTGATGCCGCGGATTTTAATATAGGTCTCATCGGCAGTGAAAATATCGCCGGCCTGATAATCATAGTTGTCTACAAAAGGTTTTACACAGATTGCGGCAGTTTTACAGTAGTTGGCGATCTGTTGGTGGGAGATACGGATGTTATAAAGGTCTTTGAGTGCCTGGGAGGTTTTCCTCAGAGAAAGCTCGAGATTGATATGCAGAGTCAGGCATAAGGACATGACATGGGAATCAAACTTGCTGAATTTCAGGGAAGAAGCGTTCTTAGGGAGTGAATTTAAATCCATGGAAAAGAAATCCAAGGTGAATTCATGGTAGATATAGTGGAGTTTATATTCATTTTTGCCATAAGGCTTTTGCAGATGTTCTTTATCAACCTTTTTGAGGTTGTGTAGATAATAAGGGCACTTGGGGTTCACACATT
>CAJSZQ010000083.1 GCA_910574185.1 Lachnospiraceae bacterium | reverse complement strand
TAAAAAAACTTATCAACTAAAACCTTAATAATTGCCTTTTTTAGCTCATTAGCATATTCTGACAAGTCCACTGTGATTTCACAATCCCATTGAGTCATATACTCATTATCGGCATCATGAAAACCAATACAAATTTTGTATGTAGTCGGCTTACCAGCTTCCAATACAACACGTAAATATGTAAAGTCCATTACTACCGACTTATTGCTCCATGTTGTAGGCAGGCTATAACCTCTTTCGGTGTTCAAAGATTCATTATCTTTGACAAGCTGAATCTTTCCAAGCTCAATAGCTTTCTCAACCTCAGCTTTCAGACTATCCGACATATCGCAAATATCAATAGATACCTCTATACAATCCTCGTCGAAAGTCAAGCTTCCTAACTCCAAAACGCCGATATTAGTTGTTTCTGTACGTGCTTTCCATTTCATCATAATAAAACCGTCCTTCCCTTTTTGGTCGGCTCGTGTTATAATAAAAAAGCACAAAGCCGACTGATTTCAATATTCAGTTGTCAATGTGCGCGTGTTGAATAGGTTTTATTACAGGGACTTACAAGCATTATGCTCTGCCCTGTGTTGGTGACTAGGTTATGTAGTCAATGTAATCGGTTTCAGTTGCAAACAAGATGTATTTGCCGTCTACATATCCCATGTAACCATATGGTACAATGTAACCTTTTACCATGGTATCACCCCCTATTCAGTTATTTAAGATATTGCAAGGTATTGAAGTTGACCGCTTGTGCCTTGCTTTATCTTATGTACCTATCTTACTATACATAGTACGTTTTTGCAATAGCAAATATTGCTAAAGATAGTACGTTTT
>CAJSZQ010000082.1 GCA_910574185.1 Lachnospiraceae bacterium | reverse complement strand
GGCGGCGAGGGGATAGGCACTGTATCCATCCGCGATAAAGCGGAACTCTTTTGGAAGTTCCTTAAAGTGCCGGAAAGCCATGCGCATTGCCAGGATGCAGGGTCCGACATCACGGTTGTCCGAGACCTGGTAGCCAATAATGGAGCGTTTTGCAGCATCCATGATGAACCAGATATAGGTCTTGATGCCGCGGATTTTAATATAGGTCTCATCGGCAGTGAAAATATCGCCGGCCTGATAATCATAGTTGTCTACAAAAGGTTTTACACAGATTGCGGCAGTTTTACAGTAGTTGGCGATCTGTTGGTGTGAGATACGGATGTTATAAAGGTCTTTGAGTGCCTGGGAGGTTTTCCTCAGAGAAAGCTCGAGATTGATATGCAGAGTCAGGCATAAGGACATGACATGGGAATCAAACTTGCTGAATTTCAGGGAAGAAGCGTTCTTAGGGAGTGAATTTAAATCCATGGAAAAGAAATCCAAGGTGAATTCACGGTAGATATAGTGGAGTTTATATTCATTTTTGCCATAAGGCTTTTGCAGATGTTCTTTATCAACCTTTTTGAGGTTGTGTAGATAATAAGGGCACTTGGGGTTCACACATTTATGGATGACAAAGTGCTTGCGTTCTTTCTTATGGACGAGGGAATGACCGCAATGAGGACAGCGCAGGATGTACTGGCGTGAGAAGCGGTTATCCTGAGGGGTAAAGTTGGTATCACAGACTTTGCATTTAATCTGTCCGCCCTTACCGTTGTTACGGTAAAGATAAGGCTTTGGAGCGTTGCAGGCAGGACATTTACAATCATCGGGGAGGTCGCAGTCTTTGCGTCGTGCAATGGGTCTGATTTTCATATTGTATTTGAA
>CAJSZQ010000081.1 GCA_910574185.1 Lachnospiraceae bacterium | reverse complement strand
AAATAGAATATGTGCTGGAAGTATATCTTCCAGAAGAATTGCCGATTGGATGTCTGGAGAATGGAAGAGGGCTTTCTCAGTGGTGGGAGATTCGGGCAATTCCAGATACGAGAAAAGGATTACGAAATACATTAACACAGCTTGGGGAAGCAACAAATTTGTCCTTAATGCTTTCGGCATATGGCTTTAGTCTTGTAGATCATTATTGGATGCAGCCGATTGGAGAAGAAATGTACTGGAAGGATTTGAATTTTTATGAGAATTCGTTTTCTGATCAATTGGGAGGTTTGCTGACGGAAATAAATGAGTTGGAGACAGAATCGGATATTTCAAAATATTCTCCTTCATCTTCTGTAAATGGAGAAATGAGAAAAGAGTGGCTGATTATCGATGGACAGCGCTATTTGCTGAAAGTTAATACGGATGATTACGGCCAGCAGTCGGTGAACGAATTGATTGCATCCAAATTGCATGAAATACTTGATTGGAAAAACTATGTTCCATATAATGTCAAGATGATTGATATTGGCGGCTCTATATATCCTTGTTCATTGAGTTTGTTGTTTACTTCAGCAGAATTGGAATTTGTTTCTGCACATCAATTGCTCAGCAATTATAAGATACCAAATACGGTTTCTAGCTACGAGGCAGTGAACAGGCGAGCAATGGAACTTGGCATGGATGAGGAAGAGGTGAGGAGTCAATTAGAGTATACGATTCTAACGGATTTTCTTTTGACAAATACAGACAGACATTTGAATAATTTTGGATTTTTGTATCATCCTGTTAAGCATAAACTGGCGGCTATGGCGCCGATTTTTGATACGGGGAACGCATTATTCTATGATAAGGAATTGATTCCATCTGGAGAAAATTTATTGGATATTAAGGTCACATCTTTTCGTGAAAAAGAAGTGAATTTATTGCAATATGTAAGCAGAAAAGACAGGATTGATTTGAATAAGCTTGCAGATTTCCCTGAGCAGACAGAGCGTCTTTTGAAAGAATA
>CAJSZQ010000080.1 GCA_910574185.1 Lachnospiraceae bacterium | reverse complement strand
GCGGCGATCATTTCCGCCCGGACTCCCGGCTGCCGTGCTTTCCTTTTATGCTCTGTGATAACAATCTCTTCCTGGCCCTGTCTGAGGGAATCCAGCAGTTCTTCCTGTCCGAACAGGCTCATCTGTCCCTTTATCTGTGTAACTTCCGTAGAAGGGCCGAACAGCTTCTTCCTTGCATGAAGGAGCGCCTGTGTCAGGTTCTCGATCTGGGCCTGCTGCTGTCTGAGCTGATGGCTCTGTTGTTCGATTTTCTGTTCCTGCTCCTGTACAAGCCTGCGCAGTTCGAGCAGCTCCTGGTATTCTGGTCCGGTCAGCATGGGCGGATTCCTCCTTGATGGTCTCTGGTTTTATGATACCATCTTTTGTACGAAAAATCAGCATTTTTCTATCCTGAAAAGGCTTGAAAAATGCTGATTTTACAAGGGATCCGCACGATTTTACCGGCATTTTCACGAATCTTAGAAGCACGTATCTTCCGGACGGATCTGTACTGTCTTATGGGCTTTCTTCTGTTCGATAGATAAGCCTTCCAGCAGCCATCTGACCTGCTGGGGCGTGATGTCCTGGATCTCTTCTTTCGACTTTGGCCATTGAAAGACCATGTCCGGAAGCAGTTTTTTTGTTGCAAGAAGAAAACCATCTTTATCAAAACGCAGGGCTTTCAGACAATTCTTTTTCCGATTGCAGAACAGGAACACACAGGCAGGGGAATAGGGATTCAGATGATATCTCAGACTGACCAGGGCGGCCAGTCCTTCGATCTGTTTGCGGAAATCTGTAGGCCCGCAGGCAAGATAGATGTGTTCCGCTCCCTGTGTGATCAGATTCAGCATGAGGACTGCAGGATCTTAAGGATCCCTGCTAACTGTGGGAGTTGTGCATGACTGGCGATCTTCAGATGCGATCCATGAAAGGATAGTTCAAAAGGATAGGATTGCTCCTGTTCCAGTGAAAGCGGAGGAAGCAGTGTATGCGGGAGTTCCACAAAATCCATAGGAGATACCGTTCTTTCCGGATCTGTTCTGCGCAGCAGTTTCTTTTCCCAATATTTATACTTGTCATAACTGATCTGATTGCTGTCACACCATTTTCGGACAGACAGGCCGCTCTGCGTTCTCTGCTGAAAGA
>CAJSZQ010000079.1 GCA_910574185.1 Lachnospiraceae bacterium | reverse complement strand
ATTTTCAGTACAACTATATCTTGTATCTTATAGATGGCCCCCAAGCATTAAAATCAGGACGGATTTTGGGTGGCTCTCAAGCTTTAAATTGGTGGCTCCCAAGCATTAGAATAATCACTGTACCCTTTTTTTGACCCGAAATATACATTTTTTTCCAATTTTTTATATGGGTTTGCTTATGAAGCTGACTTATATGCCGATATACTATATAGATTCGTTGACAATTCTTTGATAAGTGTTATAATTTTGATAGATAGCTGTATACTCAGAAGCATACCCTTATGGGTATACTTTTTCGATATTTTGTAAGATTTATAATCTCTTAAAGGTAATAACTTTAAGAGATTTTTTGATTATATCGGAGCCTTCGTTCCCTAATATAATCAAAGCCCTCCAGGGGATGCGCACCGACGCGAAGAAGATGTATGACTCAAGCGGCCGAGCCAGGCGCAAAAATGTGCCAAAGCACATTCTTTATTCTACAAAAACACCCGGCCGAACATATGTCCAACCGGGTGCAGCATCTCCTTTTACTATCCAATAGTAAGATATTACTGTAACTGTTTTTTCCATCGCTTTAATGTCGGAAACCATTTCAGCATGCCATTTCTTGCTTCTTCTTCCGTCATATTGGGATTCGCAGCCGTCATATTAGGCACGCATATCTCAATCATTTCTTCCATTGTCCCTGTAAAAGTAAACGCTCCATTTTCAAAACAATACTTGCAGTAGTCCTCATTTTTGCTGCCATCAGCATTTGTTCCCAGGAGTTCCTCTGTCTCGCCCATAGGCATACCGCAGCACTGACAGAATTTCTGATTCTTCTCGTTCATTTTCTTTTCCTCCACATTTCTAATATGTTTAAAATTTGTATAGCTGTCTAGTGTGCTGACCGCATTATATCTGGCGAAACTCCGTAGAATATTCGCTCATCTGCCGCGTTGGATTTTCTATCCGCAGCCACCGCTACGCCGTCGAAAATCCGCCTTGCAGATGAGCGAATATTCTACGGAGTTTCGCCAGATATAATGCGGTCAGCACACTAGTGTGCTGACCGCATTATATTTAAATTAATTTTACTGCCATTATTTACCGCCTTATGATATACTAAAAAGAAATGGCGGTGGATGGTATGGCAAGATCTAAAACATATATTATTAAGCTTAGTGATGATGAAAGGACTACTCTTCAAAAAACAATCAAAAATAAGAATACCTGTAAGACTGTTTTGAAACGGTGTCAAATATTACTTGAACTGGATGAAGAGCAGGGG
>CAJSZQ010000078.1 GCA_910574185.1 Lachnospiraceae bacterium | reverse complement strand
TAAATGACAAACCCTTCCAAAAGAGAAACGGCAGTAGAAAAACAATTTATGAGCTGGAGGAAAAACCATATCTCAGAACCCTGCCAATGCTTCCCTTTGAGATCTGTGAGTGGTCATATAATCACAAAGTAGGCCCGAATTCCCATATATGGTTTCACAAGGGACAATACTCTGTTCCAAGCAGTTACATAAATAAATACGTTGATGTGCAGTATAACAGTTCTCTTGTTTGTATCTACGCCTCACATCAATTAGTAGCTGAGCATAAACGTATTCCCACAGGCATTCGGAATGCGAAAAGAACAGAGATGTCCCATCTTCCATATCCAATATACACTCCGGATACAATGGAATCAACGCTGAATAAAGCAGAAGCTATTGGCAACAGTACAAGAACCGTGATAGGCAGGTTGTATGACAATGCAAAAGTAAAAGAACAGGCTCTTGTAGATGCAGGAACCGTATTGGATATCGCTGGTGTATATGGTAAAGATATCCTTGAAACAGCTTGCAGCCTTGCACTTAAGGACTTTCATCTGATTACTTACAACACGCTTATGCCTTATGTGAAAAGAGCTGCAAAAAACAGAAAAAATGATCTTACAAAAAAGAACGTAAAAGATCATAAGCAGGGAATCGTAAGAGGTGCGGATTATTATAGAGAGGATGGTAAAAATTTATGAATACAGAGATCAAGAAACAATTATCAGTATTAGAACTCAGTGATTTAGTGGCTGTGATCGAGGCTCAGGAAAAAGAAGTATCTTTTGTTGACCTGACTTACAATGAGAGACTGGAACATCTGCTCTCAGCTCTAATAACAGAACGGCAGAACAGACTGATCATCAGGCTGACAAAGAATGCAGATTTAAAGTATCCCAATGCAAGCCTTGAAACTTTAGACTGTGATGCACGAGAGAACAGTAGGGAGAAAATCGCAAATCTTGCAACCATGGGATTCGTAGGTGCTGCAACAAACCTGATCATTACAGGCCCGACGGGCGCCGGAAAACCTATCTTGCATGTGTCCTGGGTGTAGAAGCATGTAAACAGACTCTCCGGACGTGTTATATCAGAATGCCGGATATGCTGGGACATTTTCAGGCCCACAAAGATAACCTCAGAGAGCAGGTACGATACCGGAAGAAACTGGGAAACTATAAAGTGCTGATCATAGATGAATGGCTGAACTATAAGATCAATGAGAAAGAGTCAAAATTCATATATGAGTTGGTAGAACAGCGTTGTGGAAATAATCCGACGATCTTTGTCGGGCAATACGAGGTCTGTGACTGGCATGAACGGTTAGGCGG
>CAJSZQ010000077.1 GCA_910574185.1 Lachnospiraceae bacterium | reverse complement strand
TTTATCCGGAAGAACTGTACCGGCAGTATATGGCCGGGGCAACCCCTGAAAGGCTGGCGGCAAATGTCGCCGGCCTTTTTCACATGAGTAAAAAGATTCCGGGAACGGATATTCTTATGGACTGGGAAAAGGTGAAGGGCCGGCTGCAGCTGCGACTGGTAAAGAAGGCATGGAATGAGGAAAATCTGAAAAACCGGGTATACAGGGAATATCTGGATTTTGCGGTTATGGTGGCAGTAGAGTTGTTCGGCAGATTAGACAATGTAAGCAGAACAATAGCGAATTCGGCAGCAAATGGAGCAGGCCATACCTGCAGCACATTGGTAGAACCCTTTATGATGAATACATGGGGAGTCAGTGAGGATGAACTTTACAGGACAGCGTTCAGAAATCTGTATCAGGAAGAGTTTGAAATTATCAGGTTAAGCGCCCTTTTGCCGTCGGATGGCGGGGACTGCGGGCAGGAGGAGCTGTATTTCTTTGGCTGCATGAAACGGAGTTTTCGTGCGTCGGCAATCTTCCGGGAGGATCTGCTGAACCGGTTTGCAGAAGAACAGGGGCGTAACCTGTTTATACTGCCCTGTTCGGTCCATGAGCTTCTGCTTTTGAAGCAGGAGGAAGGTGTGGGTGCAGAGAATTTAAAGGAGATTGTGCGGGAAATAAACGATGAATCCGGTGATATAAGGCAGGAGGAAAAACTGTCGGACAGTATTTATTATTATGACAGGGAGAGCCGCAGGGTTGAGCTTGCCTTATAGGAGACGCCGCAGGGCTTGAATGTTGACAGAGGAATGAGGAGAATAGGAATCTGGTAATTGCAGAAAGGAAAAGGAGACAAAAAATGATGGATTATCATACATATAAAAAGTTTATGGTAGAAATTCTCCAGCAGAGGTTTGGAGAGGATGTAAAGGTATGCCTGATAAAAGTAAATAAGATCAATGACACAAAGATGGAAGCGCTGACAGTGGAAAGAAAGGGAGGGCATTCATCGGCAGTTATTTATCTGGATAGCTTATATGAGGAATATTTACAGAAAAAAGATCCGCAGGATGGCGTAAATCTGTGTATGGATGAATTTTCCAGAAAGGAATACGAAAAGGATTGGGAGGCTGTTTTGAACTGGGAATATATCCGCCCGCACGTGGAAATCCGCCTGATAGAAAAAGAACGGAATCAGGAATACCTTCAGGATAAGGTTTATATAGAAATGATGGATTTAGTGGCTATATATACTGTGGTTTTAAAACAGGATGAAGGGCAGGAAGCTTCTATTGCAATTTCAGAAAGGTTGATGAAGACTTGCGGAATTGACCGGGAAACTTTACAG
>CAJSZQ010000076.1 GCA_910574185.1 Lachnospiraceae bacterium | reverse complement strand
TTTATCCGGAAGAACTGTACCGGCAGTATATGGCCGGGGCAACCCCTGAAAGGCTGGCGGCAAATGTCGCCGGCCTTTTTCACATGAGTAAAAAGATTCCGGGAACAGATATTCTTATGGACTGGGAAAAGGTGAAGGGCCGGCTGCAGCTGCGACTGGTAAAGAAGGCATGGAATGAGGAAAATCTGAAAAACCGGGTATACAGGGAATATCTGGATTTTGCGGTTATGGTGGCAGTAGAGTTGTTCGGCAGATTAGACAATGTAAGCAGAACAATAGCGAATTCGGCAGCAAATGGAGCAGGCCATACCTGCAGCACACTGGTAGAACCCTTTATGATGAATACATGGGGAGTCAGTGAGGATGAACTTTACAGGACAGCGTTCAGAAATCTGTATCAGGAAGAGTTTGAAATTATCAGGTTAAGCGCCCTTTTGCCGCCGGATGGCGGGGACTGCGGGCAGGAGGAGCTGTATTTCTTTGGCTGCATGAAACGGAGTTTTCGTGCGTCGGCAATCTTCCGGGAGGATCTGCTGAACCGGTTTGCAGAAGAACAGGGGCGTAACCTGTTTATACTGCCCTGTTCGGTCCATGAGCTTCTGCTTTTGAAGCAGGAGGAAGGTGTGGATGTACAGAATTTAAAGGAGATTGTGCGGGAAGTAAACGATGAATCCGGCGATATAAAGCAGGAGGAAAAACTGTCGGACAGTATTTATTATTATGACAGGGAGAGCCGCAGGGTTGAGCTTGCCTTATAGGAGACGCCGCAGGGCTTGAATGTTGACAGAGGAATGAGGAGAATAGGAATCTGGTAATTGCAGAAAGGAAAAGGAGACAAAAAATGATGGATTATCATACATATAAAAAGTTTATGGTAGAAATTCTCCAGCAGAGGTTTGGAGAGGATGTAAAGGTATGCCTGATAAAAGTGAATAAGATCAATGACACAAAGATGGAAGCGCTGACAGTGGAAAGAAAGGGAGGGCATTCATCGGCAGTTATTTATCTGGATAGCTTATATGAGGAATATTTACAGAAAAAAGACCCGCAGGATGGCGTAAATCTGTGTATGGATGAATTTTCCAGAAAGGAATACGAAAAGGATTGGGAGGCTGTTTTGAACTGGGAATATATCCGCCCGCACGTGGAAATCCGCCTGATAGAAAAAGAACGGAATCAGGAATACCTTCAGGATAAGGTTTATATAGAAATGATGAATTTAGCGGCTATATATACTGTGGTTTTAAAACAGGATGAAGGGCAGGAAGCTTCTATTGCAATTTCAGAAAGGTTGATGAAGACTTGCGGAATTGACCGGGAAACTTTACAG
>CAJSZQ010000075.1 GCA_910574185.1 Lachnospiraceae bacterium | reverse complement strand
GGTGAAGTCGTAACAAGGTAGCCGTATCGGAAGGTGCGGCTGGATCACCTCCTTTCTAGGGAAGAAGAAGTAAGGGTTGTTGTTTATTGTTGAGTTATCAAGGGGGGAGAAAGAAAGCAGTGTGGCTGTAAGAAAAGAAGCAGAGAAGCTGTGAGGAAGAAAGAGAGTAAAAGAATCCGTCAAAAGATTCTGTTACAATTCTGGTGGCGATGCGCTTAGGGGAGACACCCGTTCCCATCCCGAACACGAAGGTTAAGACTTAAGCGGCCGATGGTACTGCACTGGAGACGGTGTGGGAGAGCAGGCGGCTGCCAGATTTAAAAAGAGAGAAGAGGCAAGGATGCCTTTTTGAATATAGAAGGGCTTATAGCTCAGCCGGTTAGAGCGCACGCCTGATAAGCGTGAGGTCGGTGGTTCGAGTCCACTTAAGCCCACTGGGAAACTTTTCGCTAGAGGAGGAAAGGCCCGCTTAAGCCCGCAGAGAGTCTTTATACTAGATGAAGAAGGCTCACTCAAACCCATTGGAAAATGAAATAGCCAATAGAAGGGGGATTAGCTCAGTTGGGAGAGCGCCTGCCTTGCAAGCAGGAGGTCACGAGTTCGACTCTCGTATTCTCCACTCTGATAATCGAAAGGTTATCAGACATGTACCTTGAAAACTGCATACAAGAAGAAAGATTTAAGAAATATCTTAAACAAGACATCCGAGGTAATTTAAGTGAGCTTGACACGAATGTGAAACAGGAGTGTTAAAGCGAACAAGAATAAATTACAACACGTTTGAAGAAAACAAACAGAAAAATTGACCTAATGCCAACGCATGCAACGCTATGCATGTGTAGATAGAGGAAACACCCGAAAAAGAGTGGAATCTATCGAATTGGTTATGCTGGAAAGAGCGCAGGGTGGATGCCTTGGCACTGAGAGCCGATGAAAGACGTGATAAGCTGCGAAAAGCTTCGGGGAGGAGCAAATATCCAAAGAGCCGGAGATATCTGAATGGGGAAACCCACGTAGGAAAACCCTACGTATCCATACGCCAATTCATAACGTATGGAGGGGAACCCGGCGAACTGAAACATCTAAGTAGCCGGAGGAAGAGAAAGAAACATCGATTTCCAAAGTAGCGGCGAGCGAAATGGAAAGAGCCCAAACCGGAATGCGTGCATTCCGGGGTTCGGACCGCGAAATTGATTCACAACTGTTAGCAGAATGGTTTTGGGAAAGCCAGCCAGAGAGGGTGAAAGCCCCGTAAGCGAAAACAGAAGTGACATGGCGGTATCCAGAGTACCACGAGACACGTGGAACCTTGTGGGAAAGAGCGGGGACCACCCCGTAAGGCTAAATACTACTCAGTGACCGATAGCGCATAGTACTGTGAAGGAAAGGTGAAAAGGACCCCGGGAGGGGAGTGAAAGAGAACCTGAAACCCTGTGTTTACAAGCTGTGGAACCACCATATGAGTGGAACCGCGTACTTTTTGTAGAACGGTCCGGCGAGTTGCGCTGGCTGGCGAGGTTAAGGACTAGAAGGTCCGGAGCCGAAGGGAAACCAAGTCTTAATAGGGCGGAGAGTCAGTCGGAGCAGACCCGAAACCGGGTGATCTATCCATGTCCAGGTTGAAGCTGCCGTAAA
>CAJSZQ010000074.1 GCA_910574185.1 Lachnospiraceae bacterium | reverse complement strand
GCGGACAGTTCGCGGCATATCCATGTTTCTGGCAGTAAAAAGGCCGTTGTTTATATAGGCATACAGAGTCCGTTCGGATTTCATGAGTTCATCTGCATGGTGGACAGCGATGTGATGGAGGGATTGTCCTTTTATTAAAAGAGGCGAAACAATGTCATCGATCTGTCTGAGTTCGCTTTCCGAGAGGGCAAAACCGGACCTGGATTCCCTTCTGACCAGTTCATACTCTTTTTGAGCATAAGAAGCTTTGTACAAACGCTTCTCTAAGGAACATTTATTACGTTGTGAGCAGCCATTACAGACATAAGGCGGTTTGGAAAGTATAGGGCAAACATACTTTTCGTAGAGACTACAGGAAGAGGAGCATTTGCCACAGGACCAGCAAAGGCGATTTTTGCGGGAGGTACATTCCTGACATACCCTTTGAGCGAAGCATTCATGCTGAAAAGCCAGGAGGCAATCATTGAAGGCTTTGCCATAGGCTCCGCTTTTTTCAAAAGAGATGTGGTTTTTCACTTCTTTAGAGATGGTGGTACAATCCTTGTTTAATAATCTGCCGATTGCTTTAAAGCTCTCGCCTTCGTTCAGTTTCGTTTCGATAATAATCCGGGACTCAAGAGTTAAATGTTTTTGTTTATTCATAAGTACTTCCTTCCTGCCGGGAGGAAACAGTCATATTTTATAGAAATGATTTTAACAGATAATTCGGAAAGATTAAATTCCATGATTGCCGGTAGGAAGATTTGCAGAATTAAATTCCACAGAAGGGTGGAATTTAAATTTGCAATTAAGTAGTTGAAAATAAAGAGCAAAAAAATAAAAAAAACTATTGACAAATGCGGGACCGGGGAATATAATAACTCTCGGTCTCGCTGCTAAAGCGATAGGGAGAAATACCCAAGAGGCTGAAGGGGCTCCCCTGGAAAGGGAGTAGGTCGTTAATAGCGGCGCGAGGGTTCAAATCCCTCTTTCTCCGTTTAGACATGTAGCGGTGTATAATACACAAAAAATTGTGTATAAAACGCATGATTGATGGCAAGAATTTAGAAAGTAAAAAAAATAAAAAAACTTTAAAAAAGTTCTTGACAAAATTCGACCTAAAGTGCTATTATGTTTAAGCCGACTCGATGAGACAGCGAGCGACAAACAAAAGAACCTTGATAACTGAACAATAGACAACGACCCTGAAGATTCTTTAAAAGAGAAAATTCAGAACGGATATCAGATAGAAATAGATGATATCAAACCAAAAACAGTAAAACGGGAAAAGAAAAGCTAGTAGTTTTTCTGACCGGATTAAAACTTGTATTTAAAAGTCGTGAAGAACGACGGTTAAATATTTTAAGACGAGAGTTTGATCCTGGCTCAGGATGAACGCTGGCGGCGTGCTTAACACATGCAAGTCGAACGAAGCACTTTACTTTGATTCCTTCGGGTTGATTAGTACTGTGACTGAGTGGCGGACGGGTGAGTAACGCGTGGGTAACCTGCCCCATACAGGGGGATAACAGATAGAAATGTCTGCTAATACCGCATAAGACCACAGCACCGCATGGTGCAGGGGTAAAAACTCCGGTGGTATGGGATGGACCCGCGTCTGATTAGCTGGTTGGTGAGGTAAAGGCTCACCAAGGCAACGATCAGTAGCCGACCTGAGAGGGTGACCGGCCACATTGGGACTGAGACACGGCCCAAACTCCTACGGGAGGCAGCAGTGGGGAATATTGCACAATGGGGGAAAC
>CAJSZQ010000073.1 GCA_910574185.1 Lachnospiraceae bacterium | reverse complement strand
GATATTTTCAGTACAACTATATCTTGTATCTTATAGATGGCCCCCAAGCATTAAAATCAGGACGGATTTTGGGTGGCTCTCAAGCTTTAAATTGGTGGCTCCCAAGCATTAGAATAATCATGTATCATCTGCCAATAAAAATCCCCGTTTTTACAAAATTTTATATCCCGCAAGTAGCTTCTGGGAGGGAAGCCCACATTGGAATCGCACCATCATCTTTGTGACCGTTTTACGGAAGTATCATTATCAGGAAACAGTGTCATGGCGCAAGGTTCCCACACCTTGTTTGCTTTAAAACATCTCTCGCTCTTGCCTGTCCAGTACAGGCGGTCATGGCGTGCTTTGGCACAGCTCGGCTGTTTCATACGTCTTGCAGGATTGCCCATATTCAGTTGTCAGTATGCCTTGCGGTTTTCTCCCCGCACCGCAAATAAGATATGCCCGTCTGCCCGGTTAAATTTCCAGCTTGTCCGCCCCGTATTTATGGATAATCCGGAACAGGATTTCCTTCTCTTTCCCCTCCGCTTTCCCGTACAGCCTGCACAGTGTTTCAAGCTCTGTTTCTGTGAGGGTATTGGTATAGGGCTTGTAGTTATCCGTGATAAAAACCCCGCCGTTACAACCCTGTTTTGTATAAATCGGGTAATCAAAAGTCAATGCGAAAATATCATGGTGTATCGTGCGTATCGTAACGCCTAATTCCCACGCAAGCTCCCTTGACGTTATATGCCCTTTGACTGATAAAATGCTGATGATTTCCATTCTCCGGTGTGCCGTGTCCATGCTGCGCCTCCCCTCACTTTCCGGCTTGAAAACTGCCCGTTTTTTATGTATTCCTTTCACAGTACGGCCCGAATTCATGTATGATTGACAGGACGGTTTCCCTGTCTTTCCCCGTACATCCCACAGCGAGTTTTTCCAGGCATTCCAGTTGTTCACGGGATAGGGAGTTCTGGTATTTTCCTGCCCCGTCCATGAGGGAGTAGCCGCCGTTATATCCCTGCTTTGCAATCACGGGAAGTTCCTCACCAATAACTTCAAAATCCCTGCGTATGGCGTTCTTCCCGACACTGTACATAGCCATGAGCTTTGGCACGGTCAGCCTTTTCCCCGACAGCAGCATACGCTCGATTTCCCGCCGCCGCTGGAATGCGTGGTCTAACATTTTTTCACCCCCTTTCTCCGCTGTTTGTGATGTTAATTGTAGATAAAGGAAGTTCCCGTATATGGGTACGTTCCTCAAAAAATTTTCTGCCTTTTCTTACAGTCAGCTAAAACCAGAAACTTTCTCTTTGAAGTAATAGCAAGCACTGCCTGTGTTCCCTCACAGGCTCCGATTTTCCCAAATCCCCCCGGAGCGGGAATCTGGAAAATCTGCTTGTAGGGGGAAGAATCCCCCTAGCCCCCTCTGCGCTCAAAAATCATAAAATCTCCTGCCAGGATTTCTGATTTTTTTCACTGTTTTTTTGCACGAACAACCCCCATAGCAGGATTGAAGATTGTGTAAAATCCTTTCAAAAATCCAACACGGAAAGGAGATAATAAATGGCAAACCGTGAGCGCAAAAATGAGCTGAAAATATATCTAAGTGACAAGGAGCAATACATACTGGAGCAGAAAGTAAAAATCTCTGGCATGAAAAGCAAGTCCACTTTCCTCCGCCGCCTGATTTTGTACGGCTTTGTCTATGACATTGACTATTCAGACCTGCGGGAATACAACTACACGCTCGGAAAAATCAGCGGCAACTTAAACCAGATCGCCAAGCGCATGAACGCCACAGGCAATGTGTATAAAGCCGATGTCGAAGAAGTAAAAAAGCTGATGAAACAGGTTTGGGATACACAGAAATCCATGCTCTCAAAACAGCCCTCCATGAAGCAGTAAGCCCAAACGGAATCCCCCTCCAGAATCAAAATTGTTCCAGCCAGATTTTGCACATAAATACGCAACAGATAAACTGTAATAAAAGCCAAAATCAGACAAATTTCGCACCATTAAAAAAGGTGTACCGCAGTGAAGTTTATTTCTTCCTTGCGGTACACCTTTATGTGTGCAATTATTCGTAAGCGATACAAAACACACCGTAATGAAAAGAAGTGCATGTCGTGATATACTCTATCAAAACATACACTTCTTATTTGTTCTATGTTCCCTGAGTCGGCAGCTTTCTGGCAGTGTCTCAGACCAGGGGAGATATGCT
>CAJSZQ010000072.1 GCA_910574185.1 Lachnospiraceae bacterium | reverse complement strand
TATCTACACATGCATAGCGTTGCATGCGTTGGCATTAGGTCAATTTTTCTGTTTGTTTTCTTCAAACGTGTTGTAATTTATTCTTGTTCGCTTCAACACTCCTGTTTCACATTCGTGTCAAGCTCACTTAAATTACCTCGGATGTCTTGTTTAAGATATTTCTTAAATCTTTCTTCTTGTATGCGGTTTTCAAGGTACATACCGACTGATTTTATCAGTCATCAGAATGCTGAAAATTTATTAATCCTCAACCCTCTAATCACTGGTAAACCCAGTTATTATAACAGCATTGCCCTGCTGATCTAGGTTGGCGACGATAAGTTGTTGCTTATCTATGCCTGTATCTATATGAAATCTATGCTTAACGGCTTACTGTTATAAACAGTTACCGATTTCCACCTCGGACGGGCCGAGGCTTTCATCCAGTTAAACACAGTCTCTCTTTTTTAAATCTGGCAGCCGCCTGCTCTCCCACACCGTCTCCAGTGCAGTACCATCGGCCGCTTAAGTCTTAACCTTCGTGTTCGGGATGGGAACGGGTGTCTCCCCTAAGCGCATCGCCACCAGAATTGTAACAGAATCTTTTGACGGATTCTTTTACTCTCTTTCTTCCTCACAGCTTCTCTGCTTCTTTTCTTACAGCCACACTGCTTTCTTTCTCCCCCTTGATAACTCAACAATAAACAACAACCCTTACTTCTTCTTCCCTAGAAAGGAGGTGATCCAGCCGCACCTTCCGATACGGCTACCTTGTTACGACTTCACCCCAGTTACCGGTCCCGCCTTCGGCAGCTCCCTCCTTTCGGTTGGGTCACTGACTTCGGGCGTTACCAACTCCCATGGTGTGACGGGCGGTGTGTACAAGACCCGGGAACGTATTCACCGCGACATTCTGATTCGCGATTACTAGCGATTCCAGCTTCATGTAGTCGAGTTGCAGACTACAATCCGAACTGAGACGTTATTTTTGAGATTTGCTTGCACTCACATGTTCGCTTCCCTTTGTTTACGCCATTGTAGCACGTGTGTAGCCCTGGCCATAAGGGGCATGATGATTTGACGTCATCCCCACCTTCCTCCAGGTTGTCCCTGGCAGTCTCTCCAGAGTGCCCATCTTTAATGCTGGCTACTGAAGATAGGGGTTGCGCTCGTTGCGGGACTTAACCCAACATCTCACGACACGAGCTGACGACAACCATGCACCACCTGTCTCCCCTGTCCCGAAGGAAACAAGACATTACTCCTGCGTCAGGGGGATGTCAAGACCAGGTAAGGTTCTTCGCGTTGCTTCGAATTAAACCACATGCTCCACCGCTTGTGCGGGTCCCCGTCAATTCCTTTGAGTTTCATTCTTGCGAACGTACTCCCCAGGTGGACTACTTATTGCGTTTGCTGCGGCACCGAATGGCTTTGCCACCCGACACCTAGTAGTCATCGTTTACGGCGTGGACTACCAGGGTATCTAATCCTGTTTGCTCCCCACGCTTTCGAGCCTCAACGTCAGTCATCGTCCAGCAAGCCGCCTTCGCCACTGGTGTTCCTCCTAATATCTACGCATTTCACCGCTACACTAGGAATTCCACTTGCCTCTCCGACACTCTAGTCCGACAGTTTCCAATGCAGTCCCGGGGTTGAGCCCCGGGTTTTCACATCAGACTTGCCATACCGTCTACGCTCCCTTTACACCCAGTAAATCCGGATAACGCTTGCCCCCTACGTATTACCGCGGCTGCTGGCACGTAGTTAGCCGGGGCTTCTTAGTCAGGTACCGTCATTTTCTTCCCTGCTGATAGAAGTTTACATACCGAAATACTTCATCCTTCACGCGGCGTCGCTGCATCAGGGTTTCCCCCATTGTGCAATATTCCCCACTGCTGCCTCCCGTAGGAGTTTGGGCCGTGTCTCAGTCCCAATGTGGCCGGTCACCCTCTCAGGTCGGCTACTGATCGTCGCCTTGGTGAGCCTTTACCTCACCAACCAGCTAATCAGACGCGGGTCCATCCCATACCACCGGAGTTTTTACCCCTGCACCATGCGGCGCTGTGGTCTTATGCGGTATTAGCAGACATTTCTATCTGTTATCCCCCTGTATGGGGCAGGTTACCCACGCGTTACTCACCCGTCCGCCACTCAGTCACAGTACTAATCAACCCGAAGGAATCAAAGTAAAGTGCTTCGTTCGACTTGCATGTGTTAAGCACGCCGCCAGCGTTCATCCTGAGCCAGGATCAAACTCTCGTCTTAAAATATTTAACTGCCGTTCTTCACGACTTTTAAATACAAGTTTTAATCCGGTCAGAAAAACTACTAGCTTTTCTTTTCCCGTTTTACTGTTTTTGG
>CAJSZQ010000071.1 GCA_910574185.1 Lachnospiraceae bacterium | reverse complement strand
GCTTTTTGTGGGCTTTCGTTTTTTCTTGCCATAATAATACCTCCAAACTGAGTAATTTTATCTTACATCAGTTTGGAGGTTTACACAATCTTTAGGATACTCCCATTAGCTCTTTTTAAGTAGTAATTTGGGAGAGAAAATTTTAAATATTAATATTACATATATGAATTTTTTCTTCTCATATATAGAGATATAATCTCTAGTTTGCAGCGATTTCACATCGTTTAAGTAGAACTTTCACTTCTGTACAATGTATAGCATAAAATCTATTAGTACAGGTGGTGAAAAAAATGAGCGAAGCCGCAGAAAACTTTGACTTTCTGGGGTAGATGGAGAGCAGCTTCGTGCCGTTGGGCATGGCCTCTATCTCCGCCTGTGTGCGCGCCAGCTCCACGGCACAGGCTTTGCAGCATAATTCCAGGAACGCCCATGCCGCAGCACTGCGCCGTGATGTACCCTCTCCCTTTCACGATATCTTCATAGCAGAGCATCTCATTCTTTTTTTCTTAGGCATTCATCATATATAACGTCACTTTATTTGTAATACTAACGGGCAATATTTTTGAAAAAGCAACCAAAAGTTTGTTATATATTCCTGGAATAATAATTCTCTTTCCTTTCATCATTTTAGAATAAGCAACTTCTGCAACTCGTTCCGGCTTCATTACGGCCAATTTGAAAAGCAATGTATGATCTATATTAGCCTTTATAGCAAATTCCGTCTGAGTTGCTCCGGGACATAAAGTGCTGACTCTAATATCAGTTTTTCTATATTCTCCACATAACGCATCAGAAAAAGACTTGATATATGCTTTTGTTGCAGCATAAACAGCATCCGTAGGAGACGGTATAAAAGACCCTGTCGAGCCAACATTAAGGATTCTTCCATATCCATTTTCTTCCATGTTTATCACTATACGTTTAGAAAGTTCAGTAACAAAGCGTATATGCAGATTTATCATTTCAAGTTCTTTCCTTAAATCTGTGTTCCTAAAATATCCACATTCATTAAAACCAGCATTGTTAACAAGAATATGAATTTGGATTTCCCACTGCTTTATTTGTTCCATAATAAAATCAACAGCATCTTCTTTGGTCAAATCATAAAGAATATAATTTACTCTCACCCGATATAGTTTTTGTAAAAATGATTGCTGCTGCTCCAATTTTTTTCTATCTCTTGCAACAAGTATTACATTCATTTTCTCACTGGCAAATTTTTCAGCAAGTGCTTTTCCAATCCCGCTTGTTGTCCCTGTAATTAAAACATTTTTCATCCATATTCCTCATTTCCATACTTAATCTAAACTTATAGCGGTTTGATCTAAATTATGTGACTGCATATACTCTGCTTTCACTTTATCAATTGTTTTGCTGCCGATACCGAAATTTTTATCAGGCACTTCCTTTATAGTCGTCATAAAAAATTCTTGCGGTACTTTCATAATCTCAGAAGATACTTCCGTTAATCTCTTAATCAACTTTTCCTTTTGCTCATCTGATAAGGTACCACTTTCAATTGTAATGTAGGGCATTTCCTTTCTCCTTTGCAATTTTATTTTTTAATTTCCATGTTTGAACATCTTCCATTCTTCCATATATGTTATTTCTTTATATGAAGGTTCTTTTATAAGTTCTCTGTAAAATACCAATTTCTTTTGCGTTAAATTAAGGGCATTTTGTAGATTTGTCATTTGATTTTCAATATCTTTTATATGACCCTGTACCATGTCATAACGCTGCTTAAGGGTTTTTCCTCCTTGTATTAGCAATTCCACATATTGCTTTATTGATCTGATGGGTATATTTGCCATACGCATACACTGTATCATTTTTATCCATTCAATATCTGTATCCGTATACTGTCTGTACTTTTGGTATGTTCTGGTTATTTGTGGTATGAGTTTCTCCCTTTCATAATATCTTAGTGTTGCAGTGGAAAGACCTGTTATTTCTGCAGCCTCTTTTGCCGAATACATATCAATCACACCTTCCTTCTCTATCAGCAAATCCTATTGAATATCAGTATTTCAATAAAGTATACCTTATTGAACATTAGTAGTTCAATAAGTATAAACTATGAAGCGCGCTTCATGTCAATAAAATTCAACCCATTACTCATATTTACCAATGATACTGCCCTGCTGAATTATATATTTCCCTGCTATTTTCATAAAACGGCTCTTTGTAGGAATGCCAGTTAAATTTATCTCTCTATCAAGAGCGTACATTGTAAAACGATATAAATGCTGTCTGCCCTTGGGTGGTTTGGGACCGGCATACCGATACAGTCCATAACCGATTCCTTGTCTGGCATTTCCCAGACCTGAAACAATTTTGCCACCTGGAATCGCTTCATTCATAAAATGGAGCAGCCCTCCGGTATGCCTTGAAAACACTGGCCTTAACGAAATACAAACGAGTGTATTGTGTTCTATTTTCTTCATAATCAACAGAAACTTATTAATGAAAACCAAACCAATGCCTCAATAAAAAAGTGTCTTCGACACTTCAACTCCCCTGCCCCTCAATCTTGAGGGGATTAGGGCTTTCTTTTTGTGTCTCTTTCCTTCATAATAGTCTTATGAACGTATTACAGAAAATTTTTACCGACTATTATGAAGAAATTAAATATACTCTTCATCCCAGAGATTCTGAGATGGAAAATATCGATAAGATGTTAGGCTGTGGTGATCCTTCTTTTGGCGGTGCCATGTACGCCTGCACTCATTGCGGAAAACTCAAATTCGTTCCTTTTCGCTGCCACAGCCGTTTTTGCCCTTCTTGTGGGTAAGCGACACAAAACATACCGTAGTGAATCTTTCCCAGTCAATTGATATACTTTCCTTATAATAACTTTTCGGAATTTCAATGAATGTGATTCTAACTGAAAATTGACAACTGAATAT
>CAJSZQ010000070.1 GCA_910574185.1 Lachnospiraceae bacterium | reverse complement strand
TCCTTGACATGTTCAAAAACTGCATTATAATACAAACAAGGACAGAACCCTTAAGATAAGACTCTGTCCACAGTAACTAATGATATATCTTATATCAGTTTTTTCAGTTTACACAAAACTTGAAACTCTCTCATTTTTACGGTCCCCTTTAAGTTAGAGAAAGACAATATTTATTTCCAGATTGCCCGTTTTTATTGTAAACTTAGTATTAACTATATGTCTACAAGCACTGGTTTATGTTTTGCAAATGGTAAAAATTTGTCAATGATATCCGTAGTCCGGATCTTCATGTAGCAGGTTGTTGTTCCATCGCTGCAGCCATAGTATTCCTCGTCTGCCACCTCTTTGTCAATGATTACCTGTACATCCCTGTCCAGGTCCAAAAGCGTTCCGAATACCGTTGCCGCCCCAATCTTGTTGCCTAACATCTCTTCCATCAGTTCCGCCGGACCAAAAGATACTCTGGAAATTCCCAATGCATTGCTGAAATTTTTAGTATCAAACGCTTTCTCTCCTGTAGTGACAAACAGGTAAAAAATCGTCTTCTTGCGATTACATAAAAATAATGTCTTTACCATTTTCATATTTAATTTTTGATCAATCAATACACAGTCGTCCATGGTAACCGCTTCATCTGTATCTACCCGTTCAAAAGGAATCTTAAGCTGTGCCAATGCCTTATAGGTTTCTTTCTGCAGCTGATTCTTATATTCCTGCGGCTCGCTTGTCATAATCTCACTAATATAAAACATCTGCTCATCTCCATATAAACATCAAAATTTGCCATTGCGCTATGACCTGCTAATAGTGTATCATAATCTAAGGGATAATAAAAACGAATATATCTCATATTATATATGAGGATTTCAAATCTTACTGTTACTCTTGATGAAAGGAAAGTCGTTTTTTATGGATGCAAATCTGCAAAAATATTTGGCATTTGTAAAAGCCGTAGAATATAAAAGCTTCACAAAGGCCGCCTTGGCACTGAACTATTCTCAGTCAGGGATTAGCCGTATGATTTCCGACTTGGAAAAGGAGTGGGATATGATACTGTTGGAGCGAAAACGGTCCGGCATCCATCTGACCTCTGACGGATTGGAGCTATTGCCTTATGCGGCAAGCCTCTGTGCAGAATATGAAAAATTGCAGATGAAAGTAGACGATTTGCATGGTTTAAAGTCCGGTATCATTCGTATTGGCACATTTTCCAGTGTGGCGACTCACTGGCTGCCTAAGATGATCAAAGCTTTTCAGACTGATTATCCGCAGATTGAGTATGAACTCCTTCTGGGAGATTATACGGAAATTGAAAAATGGATTATTGAGAGACGTGTGGATTTTGGCTTTTTAAGGCTGCCCGCCCTGCCGCAGCTTGAGACAATGTTTCTTGCCCAGGATGAACTTATGGCCGTACTGCCGGAAAATCATCCGTTGGCGGACTGCGATGTGTTTCCTATGGATGCGTTGTGCAGAGAACCCTTTTTGCTGCTTGAAAAAGATCAGAATATTGTAGTCTCTGATATATTTAGAAAAAACCACCTGAAACCAGATATAAGGTTTACAACATGGGATGACTATGCCATCATGTCTATGGTTGAAGCCGGACTCGGCATCAGTATACTGCCAAGTCTGGTTCTTCAAAGGATTCCTTATCATATCGTGATAAAAAGTCTGGAAATGCCGGCATATCGGAAGATTGGCATTGCCATGCCTGATAAAAAGGGAAGTTCTAAAGCCGTAAAAGAATTTATAAAATATTTGGATCGATTATGAATGTGCCCTGTTGTTTTCGCCCCAGATACATAACTGGTCTAAAATTACCATCAAAGATTTTCCCTTGTCACTAAGACGGTATTCCACCTTTGGAGGAATCTGGGGATATTCTTTTCGGATAATAAGCCGGTCTTTCTCCAGCTCTTTTAAATTGTTGCTGAGAGTCTTGTCCGACACATTTTTCAGATATCGCTTTAATTCGTTGAATCTTACAACTTCAAATTCCATCAGACAGTAGAGGATCACCATCTTATGCTTGCCGGAGATCAGCGATAATGTATAACTGAATCCGGTATCTTCAAAATTTGCTTTTTCAATATAGTTCTTTATCATTTTATACTTTCCTCAAAGATAGTACCTTACAAATAAAATAGTACTTGCGCTTTTTCTGTTACCGACTATAATTATATATTAGAATACAGGTCCTGTCAATTTTATGAAAGAAATGAGGTAGCAATAATGAGAAAGAAACTGAATATAACCGAGGGTATTTTCCCGATGCCTGTTTTAATGGTAGCGACTTACAACGAAGATGGCAGCGTCAATGTTATGAACGCTGCCTGGGGAACCATGCAGGAGAGGGGAAATGTGGCGCTCAATTTGACTGAAACGCACAAAACAGTAAAAAATATCAAGGCAAGGGGCGCCTTTACAGTAAGTATTGCTGACGCGGCTCATGTAGTTGAAGCGGACTATTTCGGTGTCGAGTCCGGTAACCGGGTGGCAGATAAATTTGAAAACAGCGGACTTACTGCATCAAAAGCCGAACTGGTGGACGCCCCGGTTATCAATGAATTTCCGCTCTGCTTAGAGTGTGAATTTATCGAATATCAGAAGAATGAATATGGCTGCGGTGTGATTGGTAAAGTTGTAAATGTTACGGCGGATGAGCGTATCATGGTTGAAGATAAGGTTGACATGGCTTTGGTAAATGCCATCGCTTTTGATCCTTACACTCATGGCTATTACAAAGTGGGAGAAAGAGTGGGGGAAGCCTTCAAAGATGGCTTGCAGCTTAAAAAGTAATATTTTAATCTACAAGGTTTTTCACAAGGATAAAAAGGTAAGGTTGTCACAGTTGGCAGCCTTTTTTCTTTGCTTTATAGGAAATTGCGATTTTGGAGTACCAAAAAAAGAACAAAAGTTTGCTGAACGTATGTTAGATAAACTTTTGTCTGGGTATGACGATAAGACGATGCGGCTTAAAAGATATAAAAACCTTCAATGCCAGCCTCGTCAGCAAACAAG
>CAJSZQ010000069.1 GCA_910574185.1 Lachnospiraceae bacterium | reverse complement strand
TTTGGAGTAATATCCAGCATATTCCCCTCATTAACCTGACCGCAGTATCCAATCACATTAGAGCGATAGAGCCATGCCACTGCCTGATTGACACTTTTTTTGGTTACACGATTACTGTCATCATGAAAAATCACCGTAGACAATTCCTTCACCAAATCCGGCGAACCTTTCTTCTCCTTTACCATAGACAACGCAATCATCGGCAACATCTGCTCCAAAAGATTCATTTCCAGAATATCATCAAAATATCGTTCCGATTCCTCAATAAATATCTTGATAATCCCTGATACTTCTTTCCTGCATTCTTCCACATCTCCTGTCTCAAAATATTTCCGAACGGCTGAAGGATACCCCCCTACTTTACAGTAAACATCATACAGCGCTTTCAATTCATCATAAAACCTATGATCACTGTTTCCATATAAATCTATCTCTTCATATAGTTCTCTCTTTCCTGCAGCCTGTAAAAATTCTTCGTATGACAAAGTATCCAATGTCATAGTTTCTATATCCCCCGCCGGAAGAAAATACTCCTTTTGCATCGTCTTTCCCAGATAACTGCCAGTAACAATAAAATGCGCCTTAAACTCTCTTGCAAACTGCCGGATTAATGAATATACTCTTGCAGATTCCTGTATCTCATCTATCACAACCACTGTATCCATCTCATCTGTGAAACTGCTGTCAAATAATTCCAATGCCTTATGAATCGGTTTCTCAATTCTTTTCTCTCCCGGCCTCCATCTGGCTGCCTCATCCAGACAAGCTATGAACTCCTGCCCACTGGTCTGCGTCATATTAATATAGAAGAAACTCTCATAATTTTCTCTAGCAAACTTGGTCAATATATACGTTTTTCCAACTTGTCTTGCACCATTTACTTCTAATACCTTTCCAGAGTTTTTCTCCTTCCATGATAACAGATTTTTATAAATATCTCTTTTTAAATCCATACCCTGTCCACCTTCTCTTCCCTATNGATTTCCCCTGTCAAAATATATCTCCAGTAGCTTCTCAACACCATTTTTTATAGAAGTTTCATGTAATGGATCATATTTGGAATACAGTTCCTCCGGCTCGATTCTCTTCACAATCTCTTTCGATGAAATATTGTAGCTCCACTGTATATAGGTATAGATATCCGCCATCCATTCCAGAATAAATTCATCATACTCCTCCGAAATCTCTGTAAGATTATGAATCAAGATATCCAAACTTCCAAGTATCTGCTTTGGCGTTTTATTCAAATAGAGAGGATTCCCTTCATCCATACGCTGCCGGTATTCGCCTTCCATATAATCAGTAATTACACCAAATACATCATCACAATTTCTGGCTATCAATTTGAACAAATATCTTATCTTTTGAAACATACCATCCAAATAGCATTCATCATAGGCCGGCATTCTCATAACCTCCACTCTCTTTCTGATATAACAGTTTATTTTGCACCGCATATCTGGCTGTAATCCCCGGAACCTGAAATCCATCCAATAAAATAGCCCTCATTCTTTCAGAGAGGAATCTGCTCACCTCGCGTCTGGCGTACAAATCAACTTTTTTCTCCTCTTCCTGCACGATTACTTCATATGCACGAATCCAGCAAATTTTTTCAAATACCCTCTCTGATTTCAAAAAGATCTGATTCCCCAGCAAACCTTTATAAAAGAGACGTTCTACCTCATAAACAGAAATCTGATTCATTAAAAATGCTTCGATTACCTGTGTATAACTGTCATCTGCACGATACCCTTTAATAATGTCATAATCTTCTGAGTCCACTCTATACATATCTGACAATCTCTCACCCACAATACCTGCAGCTTCCTGATTGACCCCCCGGTTTGCAATCACCTCTGCAATCCAAGCCAAAACGCCATGCTCCTGTAAATTCAAAATTTTCAGAGACTCCATATCCAAATTATATACGTTTACAATTGATTTCTCCGGGCTTCCATTTAGAACAGCCCAGCTTCTGGCTCTATCTTCATACTCCGTTGTATAAAATCCATTACCATAATCATTATCTGCTTTACCACCCAGATATTTGGGCTGTTTCAATATATGGTCTGAACCATGAAAAACCTTTATCATCTCAATTTTCTATCCTCTCATTTCCCACATAATATGATCGTGTGCATCTGTCTGGAATAGTTTTCCCCTTTTCCTATGTATTTTCTTAAATAAATTTTTTGTTTTCAGCAAATATTGTATTATCCTGTACCGTTTCTCTTAATACTGGCATATATCAATCTTACATATTTATTCTACCATAACTCCATTACAAAAAGTAGCATTAAAATAGTCTTCCAAAACCTCTACCATTAGGAAGAACCGGATTACACCCCGAATCCGTCTTCCTAATGGTTCTTTTTTCATTCTGGTACATCTTCCAAAATCTGACCGCCTTTTGGTATAGTCTTTTCTTCATACTGCCCTACCGTCCGGTAGAAGCTGGTACTTGCCATCCCAAGCATCCCCATAGCCGCTCTTGCCGTAAGCTCTCCGTTCTTCCATCTTACATAAATCTCCGGGAACCGCTCCGGCATTTGAAGCTTCGGTCTTCCCAGATGCTTCCCTTTTTTCTTTGCTGCCTCAATGCCCTCCCTCTGCCGTTTCCGTATCAGCCTCCGCTCCTGCTCTGCCATGGATGCCAGCACTTCTATCAGGATATTGTTAATCATTTCGATAATCCATTCCTGTCCCTCCGGCACCTCCACCATAGATGTAGGTAAGTCTAACACCTTGAGCCTGACCTGATGATTCTGGAACCACTGCAGCTCTGAACGGATATCTGCCTTGCTCCGGCTCAGACGGTCGAGGGATGTAATGACAAGTGTATCGCCCGGCCTCAGCCCCAGCGATCCTTTGAGCGCCTGATAAGCCGGGCGTTGCAAATCTTTTCCGCTTGCCTTATCCGTCAGAATATTTTCGGGAGGTACATACTGCCCTAACAGCTCTGTCTGGCGGTCAAGGTTCTGCTCCTTTGAACTGACCCTCGCATAACCGAATATCTGATGCTTCTTTCTTTCTGTCTCCATACGNCATTAACCCCGGCAGTACATTAAAAACTTCTTCATACTTTCCTGCTCCCCTTTATGCTACAATCCGGATTTCTTCTGTTTCCCGGTCGAAATAGTAAACAGAATCCGACAGGACCTCTTCCGGCTTTATGATATGTGATGTTCCATTGATCTCCCTCACAACTTCTTTTATCCAATCTGCGCTGATATTCCCATCATCTTTTGTAAGGATAAGCTCATGGACAGAGCTGGGGATGATATACAGATTGCCGCCAAGCTCCTCCGCAAACGCTTTCAGTATATCCTTCCTGCACATTGCCCTTGCCCCAAATATCCTCTGCTTATTCGACAGCACATAAAGCCCTATATCCTGCATATCCTCTATGCCGCATTCTTTTTCCTGTTCAATCCGGAGCATCTCTGCGATAATCTCCGTCATACTTTGGATAAGAAAATCTTCTTTCATTAAATTTTCCCATGCTGCCCTCTGTAAAGTTTCCCGGTCAATTCCGCAAGTCTTCATCAACCTTTCTGAAATTGCAATAGAAGCTTCCTGCCCTTCATCCTGTTTTAAAACCACAGTATATATAGCC
>CAJSZQ010000068.1 GCA_910574185.1 Lachnospiraceae bacterium | reverse complement strand
CATTTCATTTGCAAAAGAAAATCCATACCTTTCTTTTGCGCCAATAACGATTAACTTTTATACTTATCCGGGATAGCAGGTATGGAATCTCGGATTACAATTCAGAATGTCAATCTCAAATAATGTGTTCTATTCTAGTTGACAAGTAGAACTGTACAGACATACTCTAAAACCACATTACAGCTCATAAAAACTTCGGTTTTTCTTTATCCATATTTGGCATTTCCGAAACTTCCCTGTATTAAGGAGCAAGGAAAACTTTTTGAAGAATTTTTCTCAATTCTCCGTCAAAATCGCCCTGTGCGGTGTTGTAGGTAGTGAGAGGATTTCAAGAGGGTTTGGGATTCTTCCCAACAAGCAAAATCTGTCCGACAAGCTATAGCGTGGACGGGCAGATTTACGGAAATGGGTACCCGTTTCCTATGCTTGCTCCGAAACTTATCATTTAGCAAATACGGAAAGGAATGGAAAAGAATGGATTGGGAACTGGAAATCAAAGACGGCGGCTATCTGCCGGAAAAAGGGAAGCCGACAGAGGAAACTGTCTGCTACAAAATCGGCGGCACATACTATGAAGTGTCTACCTCCTGCGGCGGCTCGGAACGGCTCCGCGATAAGATGGTACGGCTCATAAAATCGGAAACCGTCAAACCGCCCAATGACAAACAGGGATAAATGCGCTATAATAGGATTAGCATTTCTGTTTGTCGGGCGTTCATTACAGGAGGAATGAACACATGACAGCAAATACATATAAGCCCGGACAGATAACAGCATTATACGCCCGTCTTTCACAGGAAGATACGTTAGAGGGCGACAGCAACAGCATTGTGAACCAGAAAGCAGTCCTCTCCAAATATGCGGCGGACAACGGCTTTTCCAATCCCGTTTTCTTCATTGACGACGGTGTATCTGGTGTGACGTTTGACAGACCAAATTTTAACAGAATGATTGCGGAGATTGAAGCCGGAAATGTGGCGACGGTCATTGTCAAGGATATGTCAAGATTGGGGCGCGATTATCTGAAAGTCGGCTACTATACGGAAATCTTTTTCGTGGAGCGTGACGTTAGATATATCGCAATCAATGACGGTGTGGACAGCGCAAAAGGCGACAACGATTTTACCCCGTTCCGCAATTTATTTAACGATTTTTACGCCAAAGACACAAGCAAAAAAGTACGGGCAATCAAACGGGCACAGGGACAGGCGGGGGAACATCTGACTAAGCCTCCCTATGGCTACATGGTAAACCCTACGGACAAAAAGCAATGGATTGTGGACGAAGAAGCCGCCGCTGTGGTGAAACGGATTTTTGATTTATGTATCGGTGGGAAAGGTCCCATGCAGATAGCAAAAATCCTTAAAGAAGATAAGGTGCTGACTGCCAAAGCCCACTACGCAAAGAAAAAGGGAAAAACCTTTCCTGAAAATCCTTATGATTGGAGAGATAGTACCATTGTCGGTATTTTGGAACGCATGGACTACTGCGGGCATACGGTGAACTTCAAAAGCTATTCCAAATCCCACAAGTTAAAGAAGCGGATTCCAACCACAAAGGAACAGCAGGCAATTTTCTATAATACCCATGAAGCGATTGTAGAAGACGCCGTTTTTGAACGGGTGCAGGAACTCCGGGCAAACAAACGCCGCCCCACAAAAGCAGATAGACAGGGCTTGTTTTCCGGCTTGGTATACTGTGCGGACTGCGGAAGCAAATTACACTTTGCTACCTGTAAGAGTTTCAACGGCTCACAAGACCATTACCGCTGTGCAAAGTACAAGAGCAATACGGGAAGCTGTACGGCTCACTTTATCCGCGAGGAAGTGTTAAAGCAGATAGTATGGAGCAGGATATTTGACGTGACCGCCCTTTTCTTTGATGACATCATGGCTTTCCATGAAATGATGTACGCACAACGCTCTGCCGAAACAGAAAAGGAAATGAAGCGCCGGAAACGTGAAGTCGGACAGGCACAAAAACGGATAGCGGAACTTGACCGTATTTTCAAGCGGATTTATGAGGACGACATAAGCGGGGTAATCAGCCATGACAGATTTTTGAAGCTGTCCGCAGAGTATGAAGCGGAACAGCGGGAACTGGAAGAAAAGGTCAAGGCAGACCAGCAGGAAGTCGATACCTACGAGCAGAATAAAAGCGATTTTGACAGCTTTGCCGCGATTATCCGCAAGTATGTGGGGATAAAGGAACTCACCCCTGCAATCGTTAATGAATTTATCAAGAAAATCATAGTCCATGCGCCGGAAAAGGTGGACGGGAAACGGGTACAGAAAGTGGATATTATTTTCAACTTTGTTGGAGAAATCAATTTCCTTTCTGCCACGCAACCGAAACGACAAGGCGCATAGGAACTCAAAAAGACGGTACAGCTCTTATAATCGGGGCTATACCGCCTAATCTGAAATTACTTCCCTCTAACCGTAAACATTTATCTGTACTGGATTTAAAATGGGGGTTTTTTTATTTCTCACACCCCTTAAAACTATTCATATTCGTCTCCTTTTTTGTATTGTAGGTAGTGTCAAGTCAACTACCTTATTTCTTTTAATAAACCTTATTATTTCAAGGATTTCATCACTTTTTCAAAGAAAAAAGCAATGACCTCCCTTTTTCTGTTAATACTCTTACCAACCACAAACATTGAAAGGAAAATCATTGCTTATGGATATTATTGGCTATTTACTTGATTTCATTCAATTTCAGTACCGACAAATTTGTTGGTTACTGCTTTTTATCTGCAAATATATCCCTCTTAAACAGTGGGCTTTTGACGATTCCAATTCCCCTAAATATCAGAAGTTCAAAACAGATGAACTTCCCCGCATCGGCTTTCGACAGGATGAATGGGACTGGCATCTCCTCATCCCTTTCTTCGAGTTCAAATACAATATGAAAATCAGACCCATTGCACGACGCAAAGACTGCGACCTCCCCGATGATTGTAAATGTCCTGCCTGCAACGCTCCAAAGGCTTACCTTTACCGTAACAACGGTAAGGGCGGACAGATTAAATGCAAAGTCTGTGATACCAACTTTACCCCTCAGGATAACCGCTTCTCACGCCAGTACATCCTGCGCTGTCCTCATTGCGGCCATTCCCTCGTCCATAAGAAAGACCGCAAGCACTTTGTCATCCATAAATGTGTGAACCCCAAGTGCCCTTATTATCTACACAACCTCAAAAAGGTTGATAAAGAACATCTGCAAAAGCCTTATGGCAAAAATGAATATAAACTCCACTATATCTACCGTGAATTCACCTTGGATTTCTTTTCCATGGATTTAAATTCACTCCCTAAGAACGCTTCTTCCCTGAAATTCAGCAAGTTTGATTCCCATGTCGTGTCCTTATGCCTGACTCTGCATATCAATCTCGAGCTTTCTCTGAGGAAAACCTCCCAGGCACTCAAAGACCTTTATAACATCCGTATCTCCCACCAACAGATCGCCAACTACTGTAAAACTGCCGCAATCTGTGTAAAACCTTTTGTAGACAACTATGATTATCAGGCCGGCGATATTTTCACTGCCGATGAGACCTATATTAAAATCCGCGGCATCAAGACCTATATCTGGTTCATCATGGATGCTGCAAAACGCTCCATTATTGACTACCAGGTCTCGGACAACCTTGGTGTCGGACCCTGCATCCTGGCAATGCGCATGGCTTTCCGGCACTTTAAGGAACTTCCAAAAGAGTTCCGCTTTATCGCGGATGGATACAGCGCCTATCCCCTCGCCGCCCAACAGTTTTTCCGGGAATTCGGTGACCGTTTTAAATTCAGCATCACACAGGTGATCGGACTTACCAATGATGATGCTGTTTCCAAAGAATTCCGACCATTCAAGCAGATGATCGAACGGCTGAACCGTACCTACAAATCATCCTACCGGAAGACAAACGGCTTTGATA
>CAJSZQ010000067.1 GCA_910574185.1 Lachnospiraceae bacterium | reverse complement strand
TGCTGACGAGGCTGGCATTGAAGGTTTTTATATCTTTTAAGCCGCATCGTCTTATCGTCATACCCAGACAAAAGTTTATCTAACATACGTTCAGCAAACTTTTGTTCTTTTTTTGGTACTCCAAAATCGCAATTTCCTATAAAGTAAAAAAGACAGCCCTTTTATCTCCGGCTGTCAGTTCCCTGTAATGTCCTGCGGCTCTCCATGCATGTCATCCGCATGCACAGAACTTTACTTTACCATTGTATACGGACTGGAATTGTATGTCAATATCACGGGAGACGCAATACCGTCGCAATTTCGTCGCAATTCATTCTCTTACGATTGATTCTGCTGCTTTTAAAAATACAGGGCACAGATTTCTCTGCACCCCATAAATAAATCATCCTGTTATTCTGCCTTTGCTCTTTCAACACCATATAAGGTTTTTTCGCTCTCATTATCTTGCCACTGCTGTCCCTGCAACCCATTCCTGCACGATATTTAAACCTACATCCAAGACTTTGGCTATCATACTTTCCGGCAGCCCCTCTGCTTTCATGTTTATAGCTGCCTCCTTTTTACTTTCAAGCTTCCCTTCTTCGCGGCCTTCTTCCTTCTTTTCATTTCCAAACTGTTCTACTGCTTTCTCCTGATCAAATAAACCCATCATTATGTTTATAACCTCCTTCTCACGACCCGACAGATACTCCTTCAGTACGTTTCTGTCCTGGCATATCCGCATTGTGCTAAGCACTGCCTCTCTTGTTTTGCCGTATAGCCTCACCTGTTCATTATATACTTTTGTGAAATCTACATACTGGCTGATAATATCACCTTTCCCATCTCCATAAAGTACCTTTACATTTATTTCAAGATACTCCTTGTTCCCTTCAAAGAATTCTTCCGAAAGACGAAGCCATTCCGTCCTGTCTTTTCGGTCACCCGAATATATCACATAGAATTCAGGCCTGGGAACAGCCAGTTTTTTACTTCCATACCGGTTTTGTCTGGTACTCTCAATATACTCATTCCATGTATGTGCCAGATAAAGAAAAATCCGGATGATAATATTCACTGTCCAGCTGGATTGCGCTTCCAACATCAAAAGTAACTTTCCCCGGACTGTCATGCCCAAATCATTGTACTGCTGGTCAGTAAATATATTCTTTATCGTTACATTTCCTATATCTGCTTCTGTCACATCCGTATCCTCCGGATGGATTGCCTGGTATAATTGCAAAGCATACTTACGGTCTCCAAACAAATCACGGAATACAGAATCCTTGGATGTAGTTTTCACATCTGATTTCTGGGAGTCAGATTCTGTTACCGTCTCCGTTTTTATTCTGAAACTGTCGGATCGCTTCTGCTCAAAATCCGTATCAGAAGTATTGTCTGCTGCCATCTCTATCCTGCTGTTTATATCTGCCTGCCTTTTATCCATCGTATTTCCTATCCCTCCCATTCTCCAAACTACTCTGCTGAATTTTTCATATCCCTTCTTCATCTTCATTATAACAGATTTTCGTAAACCTGCAACGCCCGCATTACCAATCCTTCTTTTCTCTATATTATTTTAGGGCTGCTGCTTTCCTGCTTTCCTGCTTTCCTCTTTTCCTCTGTATCCCAGCTCAGGAGGAAATAAAATATTACCTCCCCTGACATATTTCCCATCTCCGTTACATTGTAAGGCATCTTCCCTACATCAAATGTAGTATAAAAGTCCGTATCATGCCAAAAATCATTTCTGGAAAAGAAATATGTATATTCCATCCCTTCCGGCCACTAAAACCATGACACGCCCTTTAAAAGCAGAAGTTTTCCATTACACTTTGCAGAATCTCCGAAATTGCAAGGTAATGATATTCTCATTTTCCACTTTCCTCATGTCTGTCTTCAACCATTCTGATCCGTTTATCCACATAAGCAAAGAATCCTCCCTGATACTCCGCTTCCGTAAGTTCTGTCAGTTTCTCCATCTCCTTACCGAACAGCTCAATATTGGTATACTTCTTTATGAGCTTTGAATTTGCTGTAATCTCTAAAAAATACAAATGGACAAAAAGTTTTCCGGCTTTTGCAAAAACATAGCTTATCTGCCCGATACTCCCGTCAACTCCTGATTTAAAATAGATCTCTTTGAGTTTATCCGTATAGAAATTCTCCATTTTTACAATCAAGGCATTTTTCTTCTCTTTCTCAACAGCCAATTTTTCTTCTAAATCATCCTGACTGTTCAGGCAGCTTTTTAATTGCTCATCATATGGGCTTACAATCATCCTCATCGTTTTCCTGTCTCCTTACTTCAATCCAACATTTTAACTAAAGTACCACGCATCTGTTCCATAAAGATTATGGCTTTTCCTTGTTAGTGTAATTCCATCTGTCATTTCTTCCCTGCAGCTTTTCTTTTCCGCTCTTCGCATTCCTCGCGAAGTACATCTTTTTATATAACGCTTATTCCTAATCCCGGCAAACCTGTTTTTATGATACATTCCCATAAAAACCTCCTGTGTCCTCTATCCGATAGTCCATATCCCCACAAAGCGGATAGTCCGGCTCGCCATCTGGCTCATTACTGGAGGCCCGGAACAGCCTGTCATGTCTCTCTTTCGGCATTTCCCCTGGATCACTGTATTTCCAGAGTCTTCCCGCCTCATCTTTATATACCCGGCATCCCCATGAATCCACTCCAACAAATGAAAGGTTTATGATTTTATCTGGAACAGGCATCAGTTCATACTCTGCCGCATCTTTGGGATGAAGCGGCGTTTTGTAGTCAATATATCCCCATGCTTCCTGTCCAATCTCCTCACAATATGTTCTGGAATCAAAATTGACGATATTAAGGACTTTCATAAATGGCGACTTCGGATAACTGCCCGGTGTAATCGGCCGTTGTGTGCTGTAATATCTCATCTGCTTTCCTCCTTATTTTTAACTGAACAATATTCTGTATCTGCCAAAGCACAGTCTTCACATCCCTTATTTAAAAAACACTGGCTACATCTCATGGCAGATCTGCTGTATTCCTCATATTCTTCCTTTATCGTTTTAGGGCAGGTGCCATCTATACATGCCGCACCGACATAATCCCTGCATCCTTTTTTCATATCTTACTCCGCATCTCCACAATATTCTTCACAGTTTTCTACCGATGCAGAAATATATCTCTGCATCGGTAGCACCTTTCTCAAATTCTAAAATCGTATCCTTTTAAAATCAGCGCACAGAAAATCGCCAGACAATCACTATCATAATATATGCTTTTTACTCCGTTACATTTCGCTTCATGAATCAGCCTTTCTCCCCGTTCTTTCAATATGCGCCTCTTTTCTTCACTCAACTTTTTATATTTTTCCATCAGCCAGTCATTCGCGTCATTAAAATGCACATATAAATCGTAAAAAAGGCGTCTATCTTCAGCTTTTATTTCTTTCAAACTGTCCCCTTTTTCGTATTCAGCTTGACTAGCATCCACTACTTCTACTGCCTTTAATGCTTCCTGCAAAAGAAGATCAACCAAACTCTCTATCGTCATTCCACATTCAAGCGCAAGTTGGTAAACTTGTGTGTATGTTTCTAGCCGAACTACAACACTGGCCAGTCCCCGCGGTATTTTGGTTTCTGATTTCTTCAAAATGATTTTTTCCATTTCATCCGCCTCCCTCTTACTGCAGCCAAACTTCCTGCGGTATATTTTCTATCAGCCTGTCTAATTCATCCACCTCTGGAGCATAACTCCGCCACGTAAATCCATCCGTTGCCTCGTTCGCTTTTTCGTACAACTTTTCAATCTGATCTACCATATTTTCCTCCTGAAAGTTTTCTTGAAATTCATCTGTTTCACCGAAAACTTCAGGCGGTGGACGCACGCCGGGGATTCCCTTACTTCTCCCCCGGATATAGAAAATATCCCCATATCGGATATTTAAGAAATAACTGTATGCCGTCTTCCCGCATATACAGGTATAAAAAAGTGTCTTCGACACTTCAACTCCCCTGCCCCTCAATCTTGAGGGGATTAGGGCTTTCTTTTTGTGTCTCTTTCCTTCATAATAGTCTTATGAACGTATTACAGAAAATTTTTACCGACTATTATGAAGAAATTAAATATACTCTTCATCCCAGAGATTCTGAGATGGAAAATATCG
>CAJSZQ010000066.1 GCA_910574185.1 Lachnospiraceae bacterium | reverse complement strand
CCCACTATGTCCAATGTTTATGTCCATTTTTCTCAAATTTCTTTTCCTGCACGATATTCAGTTGTCAATTTTCAGTTAGAATCACATTCATTGAAATTCCGAAAAGTTATATTTTCTTGCTTTGGTGATTACATTATAGTAAAATAAGCAGAGCAAGTATGTTTGAATTCAAACAAAGAGGTGAGATTTTGGAAAAATTTTTAAACGTATTAAAAAAATGCCCGCTGTTTGCAGGATTATCCGATGACGAGATTTTAACCTCGCTAAAGTGTATCGGAGCAAAAGTCAGAAAAAACGCCAAAAATCAATACATCCTTCAGGCAGGAGATTGTACGGACTGTATCAGCCTGCTTGCGTCTGGGACTGCTTTAGTCATTCAGGAAGATTTATGGGGAAACCGGAACGTTATGACAAATCTTATGCCGGGCGACTACTTTGCCGAACCCTTTGCCGCCATTCCTGATGCAGTTCTCAGCGTCAGTGTTGTTGCGACAGAAAATTGTGAAATTGTGGAAATAAATATGAACCGCCTGATTACCATGTGTTCCGCTGCCTGCAGCCATCATAACCGCCTGATTAAAAACCTGATTACAGCTTTTGCCCAAAAGACACTGTTGTTTAACGAGAAGATAACGCACATGAGCAAGCGAAAAACACGTGATAAGCTGCTTTCCTATTTATCTGCTGAAGCAGCCAGACAAGGATCACTTTCTTTTGACATTCCCTTTGACCGCCAGCAGCTTGCCGACTTCCTCTGTGTAGAACGTGCAGCAATGTCTGTAGAATTATCAAAGCTGCAAAAAGAAGGGCTTCTGAAAACCTTTCATTCTCATTTTGAATTAAGTCCAAATGCTACAAATTAAAACAGGTCAATCTATACATAGCAGATTGACCTGTTTACAAAATACATATTTGTTATCAAATCAGCGGTTGCCTTCTGCAATCCCATAAACGGATTGCAGAAGCATTTTTCCTGATGATGTCTTAAAAACACAATCTATAACATTTCTGATATTGGCTTCCTGATATCCGGATTCGTCAGCATTAACCAAATAATCAGCTTCCAGCAAAATCTGGTAATCAATCCCGTCAACCTCCTGAAAAGTATGATGATGTGCGACCAAAAAGATGATACGGTTCACCATCTCGTTCGACAGCCCTGTACCCTTCAGGAATTCTTCAGCTAATACAGCGCCTTCTTTTTCCTGAAGTTTTCCATTTGTATTTCCGTATTTTTCCCGGCACAAAGGACACGCAATATCATGTATAATAGCCGCAATTTCTATTATTCTCTGTTCATCATCCGCTACTTTCTCACACTCTGCAATCGTTTTTGCATAGGCATACACTTTCATAAAATGATTGATATCATGAAGATTTCCTTTTGAATACTTTACCATTTTAACCATGATTTCTGAAACAGTCATATCATTTCCTCCTGTTATCTATACATCGTCTATAACCAATAGTCCACAAACTTACCAGTCACATCGTACAATTAAAAGCCAACCTTATGGCGAATCGTCATCCAAAACATCAATCCGTTCTATTTTAAAGACATTTAATGTGTCCACATCAGGGCAGGCAAAAACCGCTGTCCCCTTCTCCTGTCCGGGTATTTCGCCGCCGTATCTTAAAATATCAATATATGGAAATGCAACATGCATAGCCATAGGACAGAGTTTTCCACGCTCTGTATCAAAATCAAAACTATCACCTATTTTGTGACCCCTATGACATCCTTTCGTGCCTTTTTGATCAATCAATGTGATCTGGATTCCAGGTTTTTTCATATTTTAAGCACCTCCAACTCCTTCTCAATCGGTATTCCCTTATATATATCTGTATTGTTTCTATTGTTTTCAATCAGGCTGCTCACAGTGTCCATGGCTTTTTTTGTACTGTCATACAGGCTGTTTCCCTCCATCAGTTTTCCCAATAAAACGGAAGAAAAAATATCGCCCGTACCCGGAAACCTGACCGGAATGTTATAAAAAGGAATTGTAAATCTTTGTTTCGTTTTATGATCGAAGCCTGCAACCACATCTTTGCCATCCTGCTGAATGCTTGTGATGATTACCGATTTTGCGCCCATATTACCAAGCCTTTGAATCATTTCATCTACCTCCGAGATTGTTGCAGATTCATGATACTCCACTCCTGTAAGTCTGGCCGCTTCAGTATAATTTGGTACAATATAATCGGCTACTCCTACCAGTTTCTTCATATGTGCAACCGTTTGCTCTGTAACTCCATTGTACAGGGTTCCTTCATCTCCCATAATTGGATCAACAAATATCAGGGTTCCTTTCATGCTTTCCTTTCGACAAAATTCTTCTATGATTTTTACCTGCTCCTCTGAAACAATAAAGCCTGTCGCTATCACATCAAAGCAGAATCCCAATTCCTCCCATACTTTAATAGTGTTCTTCATATAATCTGTTGTTTCAAGAATATCGAATTTGCCATAATCCAACGTATTTGATACTAACGCAGTGGGAAGATTATATATTTGGTACCCCATATATGACATCAATGGAAGCATGACCGATAATGCCACCTTTCCATATCCTGCCAGATCATTTATCAACAATACTTGCTTGCCCATTTTCATCATGCCTTTCAGTTAATTCAATTCATCTATAATGAAATAATTATATACAGGGAGCAGGTTTTCGTCAAGATTTGTGTATACAAGCACCAATATATACATTAAATATCCGCCACACTCCGGAATTTTATGGATTTCTGTTACGTGACTGCTTTTATTGACTTTACCCATTTCACTCAATCCGAAATTCTTATCCCCTGTTCTGCAACTCCCGTAAATGTCTAAGCTGAGCTTCGCTTAATGTTCTCGGTTTCCCAATCCTGACAAGATTTTTGGGTAAAACATAGGTCTTACTTACTTCCGTCCATGACTTTAACCTTATTACCTCTGGAAACTCTTTACATAGCTTATCCATTTTCCGTATCCATGCCAGATTAGCTGTGTAAATTGTTGCTTCGCTTTCATCTGCATTAAAGTTGATAACAACCTCCTGCTCATATCTTGATAATTTCATTCCATGCTCCTTTCTCCAGTACCGAAACTGGCACCAATCCAATTTAACGGTACCCTTCCGGTACCAAATAAATATACTCAATCTTGGGCGGTTTTCTATCATTGCTGTTTTCCCCTTGCTGTTTCCTGACAGGCAACCCTTGTCGGCACTGTGTCGTCCAATATTGGCGCTCAAATTTTCTTAAAATTGGTCTTGGCGGTTTATATCAGCTTGGACAGTCATTCAGTTGTACTGTCATTATCCAACAAAACGCCCTGCTTTCCCGTATATCCACCATGTCAGAAATCTTCCAAAAAACAGATTTTTTCTATCATGCTGGAAATTTTCGGTAGGAATCCGCCTGTTTGTGTGATATTCTGTTTTCGTAAAGGAGAGATTTATCTATGAAAACGCAATTAAGCATACAGGAACGCCTGAAAGACCTGCGTGTAGAAAAGGGAATGACTTTAGAACAACTGTCACAGCAGACAAAAATTCCTGCTTCCACGCTTGGCTCTTATGAATCTGATGATTATAAAGAAATACCCCATAGGAACATCATCGAATTAGCAAAATTCTATGAAGTATCAACGGATTATCTGCTTGGTATGACTGAAAACAGACAGCTTGACAACATTGCCCTGTCCAATCTGCACCTGAGTGACGCTGCCCTGACACTTCTCAAAGACCGCAAAATCAACACACTGCTCCTGTCAGAGCTTATCACTCATGAACAGTTCCGAAAACTCATGCTTGACTTGGAGATATATGTTGACGGTCTTGCTGATATGCAGATCAAATCACTTAATTTTGTGGTGGACACAAGCAGAAAGGCACTGATGAAGCGGCACAATCCTGATGAATACAACCTGCAATTAAACACGCTGAAAGCACAGCACCTTGAACTGAATGAATACTTTTCCCATGTGATTGATGACGATATGCACGCCATTATCAAAGACATCAGGAATGCCCATAAAGGCGATATTGATTCTGCCCCTCCTAAGACCATAACCGAACATTGGGAAGAAATTCTTGAAAAAGCTGAAAACTTTGCAGGCACTTCCAAACAGAAACTTGCTTACATATTCACCCAATTTCTAAAGATTAAACCAACCGAAAAGAATATTGATGATATGGCAGATATGCTTGGACAGTCTGAAATCTTAGAACCTGATGCAAAAAAACGCCGGAACAGTACGAAAAGGAAACAGTCTAAGGACTAAATAACTGCAAAACAAAAGGAACTGCATCTATCCGCAATTCCCTGTTACTGTAACCATATTTTATTATTCCTCTGTCTTAACCAGCTCCACCACATCATTCAAATTGCAATCCAGCGCATCACAAATCCGTATTAGTGAGTCCATAGAGATGTGCTGCCCCTTGTTCATGTTGGCAAGTACATTTGTGGTAAGCCCTGCTTCAATACGCATTTGGCTCTTAGTCATTCCCCTCTCTAAGAGCAAATGCCACAGAGGTAAGTAACTGACTTTCCGCATAGCAACCCTCCATTGTTCGGCTAATTTTTCCTGCCCGTTTTCTGTATCTGTTTTGTTTATTCTATCAGAGATATTGCCTTTTATCAATCAAATCTTGACTGTTGACGGTATTTCCTGTTGTTTTGCCAATCATATTTTTGCTACACCTATTTGGGTAGGTAAATAGCAAGCCGAGAATCCCATTTATAATCCAAGAGTCCCGTTTTGTAACTGAAATTCCTGTTTTGTAACTGAAAGTCCCTGTTTGTAACTGAAATTCCCGT
>CAJSZQ010000065.1:4654-4827 GCA_910574185.1 Lachnospiraceae bacterium | reverse complement strand
CAGGCCCTGTCCACTTTGAGATTTCTGGAAACATTCTTTCTTGGGCGCATGCGGACAGTTCGCGGCATATCCATGTTTCTGGCAGTAAAAAGGCCGTTGTTTATATAGGCATACAGAGTCCGTTCGGATTTCATGAGTTCATCTGCATGGTGGACAGCGATGTGATGGAGGGA
>CAJSZQ010000065.1:0-4561 GCA_910574185.1 Lachnospiraceae bacterium | reverse complement strand
TGTTTATATAGGCATACAGAGTCCGTTCGGATTTCATGAGTTCATCTGCATGGTGAACAGCAATGTGATGAAGAGATTGTCCTTTTATTAAAAGAGGCGAAACAATGTCATCGATCTGTCTGAGCTCACTTTCCGAGAGGGCAAAACCGGACCTGGATTCCCTTTTGACCAGTTCATACTCTTTTTGAGCATAAGAAGCTTTGTACAAACGCTTCTCTAAGGAACATTTATTACGTTGTGAGCAGCCATTACAGACATAAGGCGGTTTGGAAAGTTTAGGGCAAACATACTTTTCGTAGAGACTACAGGAAGAGGAGCATTTACCACAGGACCAGCAAAGGCGATTTTTGCGGGAGGTACATTCCTGACATACCCTTTGAGCGAAGCATTCATGCTGAAAAGCCAGGAGGCAATCATTGAAGGCTTTGCCATAGGCTCCGCTTTTTTCAAAAGAGATGTGGTTTTTCACTTCTTTAGAGATGGTGGTACAATCCTTGTTTAATAATCTGCCGATTGCTTTAAAGCTCTCACCTTCGTTCAGTTTCGTTTCGATAATAATCCGGGACTCAAGAGTTAAATGTTTTTGTTTATTCATAAGTACTTCCTTCCTGCCGGGAGGAAACAGTCATATTTTATAGAAATGATTTTAACAGATAATTCGGAAAGATTAAATTCCATGATTGCCGGTAGGAAGATTTGCAGGATTAAATTCCACAGAAGGGTGGAATTTAAATTTGCAATTAAGTGGTTACAAAATTCTGAAAAAAATAATAAAAAAGATGTTGACAAGCTAAAGGTGTTCGTATATAATATGGTTTGTGTCGCGGAAGTGAGCAAAATAAAATACAATCGGGGTGTGGCTCAGCTTGGCTAGAGCGCCTGGTTTGGGACCAGGAGGTCGCAGGTTCGAATCCTGTCACCCCGATACTCATGCGGGTGTAGTTCAATGGTAGAACACCAGCCTTCCAAGCTGGATACGTGGGTTCGATTCCCATCACCCGCTTTCTTAATCGCTATACTCAGGGGACATCCCTTATAGTCATCCGGCTGTTTTATAAGGTATAAGGTTAAGAACATGAGTCTGTAGCTCAGCTGGATAGAGCAACGGCCTTCTAAGCCGTAGGTCGAGGGTTCGAATCCCCCCAGGCTCGCTGACACGTACATTCAAGTATACGGTCAGACTTGATGAGCGGGTCGGTCCCATAGCCTTGGCAGATGAGCAGGTGGATGGACTTAATGGAATATGGTGGGTATGGTGCAGTTGGTTAGCGCGCCAGATTGTGGTTCTGGATATCAAGGGTTCGAGTCCCTTTACCCACCCTTTTTTCTTTTAATGGGCTATCGCCAAGCGGTAAGGCACAGGACTTTGACTCCTGCATTCGTTGGTTCGAATCCAACTAGCCCAGTTAATAGGGGCGTGTAGCTCAGGTGGTAGAGCACTTGACTTTTAATCAAGTTGTCCGGGGTTCGAATCCCCGCACGCTCAGGTGTAATGAATGGTGCAATTCCTTGTAAAATGAGGGATTGCACCATTTTTGAGAGTTGCAAAAGTAAAGAAAAATCAATCAATCAATTGGCTGCTTGAAGATGATACAGTATTTTTGTGTGAAATAAGTTTCGCTTTCGGTATGTCTAAAGCCGTTCCTGCTGGTGCAGGGGCGGTTTTAATATGTGACTTTTGAGTAGTCGGTAATAGAAATTTTACTGACTATTTTTTAGGTCGTCTAGGATATCATCAATTTCTTCCAATACAGAACGTCTGAAAATCTCGTCGCTACATTGAATGCATTTATGGCAATACTGAGAAAGGGATTTCCTTGATTCAGAGCTTTTTCAATTATGATGCGTTCATCCATAGTCATATGTTTCTGGTTCCCAGGTATTGATTTTTACATAAGTATCTCTTTTCTACTGCGGATAGGAGGCACTAAGAATCATAAAGGATGGAGCGAAGAAGTGAAAGAATAAATTCAGCATGCGGTGGAATTTATTCTTTCATTCAATGGAATATTGTAATGCGTCAGAAAAGATTGCAGAAAGCCGGAGGAAAATGCTATTATTATAAAAGGAATCTATTTTTCGGTGAGATGGAGTATACGAATGAAGGCGGAGAACAATATTTCAGAAAGTCAGATTAGTTATATAAAAGGTATTGACGGGTTAAGAGCAGCTGCGGTATTGATGGTGCTGGCGTATCATCTAAAACTACCCTTTGCTAGAAGCGGTCTGCTCGGCGTTACCATATTTTTTGTGATATCAGGTTTTTTGATTACCCGCATTCTGATAAAGGAGATAGAGAATACTAATACGGTTAATCTGAAGAATTTCTGGGTAAAGCGTATCCGAAGATTGTTGCCAGCTATTTTGACAATGATAATAGCGCTGATATTTGCAAGCGCAGCTTTTGACAGGGTGCTATTTACAAAAGCCTGCGAAGATTTGTGGTCGGCTGTTTTCTGCTATAATAACTGGCGCCAGATTTTTAATCAGGTTTCTTATTTTGAAAATGCCGGCGCGCCTTCGCCGCTGACACATTGTTGGTCGCTGGCCATAGAGGCGCAATTTTATTTGCTGTATCCGGTACTGTTGTTAGTTTTTACCAGATTTAAGAAGAAAAAAGTATGGTTTGCCGGGATAACAATTGTGCTGGCGGCGGCATCCCTGGGACTGATGTGGTTTCTTTTTGACCCGGCAAAAGACCCCAGTAGAGTATATTATGGTACGGATACGAGAGCGTTTTCATTATTGTTTGGAGGATTGCTGGCACAGATAGAGGATTTGATTGGTATAGAAAAGAAGCTGCCAGGTAAATTGCGCGATACGATTGGGATTATGTCGTTTATCAGTCTTCTTGGTATGGTGGCGGTCGTAGATGGATATAGCAGTTTTCTGTATAAAGGAGGACAGGGGATAGCGTCATTTCTTGCAGTTCTGATGATTTTAGCTGTGCAGGATAATACTGGCTTTCTTAATAAATTTTTCAGCCTTTATCCGCTGATATGGATTGGAGAACGGTCATATGGAATCTATCTGTGGCATTATCCGATTATACTTATGCTTGGCAGTGGGAGAAAAACGGCCTGGTGGCTTATAATTGCTGAAGTTCTGCTGACGGGTATGTGTGCTGCGTTGTCTTATCATTTTATTGAAACGCCTATTCGCCATGGGGCTATCGGACGTAATATTGAAATTATGAAACGTCAGCCAAAGACAAGCCGAGAACGGAAAAAGCAGGTTCGTACGATTTTGAGAAATGCCAAAGTTGCGTTTGGCGCTTTGGCGCTTGGAGCTGGCGCTATGCTTTGCGTAGTCTATGTGCCGCGGGAGACGGCTCTTGGAAATATTGATGACATGAAGAAGAATGCGGAAAATGCATATAAACTTACCAGTCAGAAGACAGCCAAGTTGAAGGAGGGGGAGGACGGTTCTTCCGAAACAGGAACTAAGGATGGGAAAAAGGACTTGTCAGAGGAGGAGCTGCTCGCAAAATTAAAGCTTTTGTTAATCGGAGATTCTATAGCGCTGGATGTGACGGATGCTTATTATGAAACATTTGCGAACAGTATCAGCGATACGGAGATAGGGAGAAATGCGGTGGAGAGCATTGACATATATGATTCCTATGTTCAGGAAAACGGATGGGACGGGGATGGAGTAATCTTTGCACTGGGTTCTAACGGACCTCTTTATGATACGCTTCCTGCGCTAAGGGAGAAGATGGGAACAGAAAAACCACTGTTTTTAGTTACAGTTAAAGCGCCCCATGAAGAATGGGAAAATTCAAATAATCAGGAAATGAATAAATTTGCAGAGGAAACGGCTCATACCTATGTGATAGATTGGTACAAAGCCAGTGAAGGGCAAAAAGATTGGTTTGATGAAGACGGTACACATTTGCTGCCAGAGGGGGCTAAGGCTTATAGAGACTGCATAAAACAGGCTGTTTTGAAGGTGTATGAAAATTGAGTGTTGGTGGGGTTTGACAAGAGAAAGAAATTGTGGTAGGATACAGAATGTCTTGAAAAGTTTGGAAATCAGTGTTCAGGATAAATTATAAGCGGATATGGCGGAATTGGCAGACGCGCTAGACTTAGGATCTAGTGTCTCGGACGTGCAGGTTCAAGTCCTGTTATCCGCATATAATGAAAACAGCCGTAAAATAAAAAGATTCCTAGTAAAATCAATATTTTGCGGCTGTTTTTTTGTTTGTGTTTATTTTATTAACTAATATCATATTTACCATATAAATAATATTTTTTGTCATGAAATTTGTCATGATATCCTCTAAGAAAAAAGAGTGTTTTGTAATTTCTCTGAAGCTTCTTTTTTTGCGTTTTCCTCCTTATCCATCATAGAGTGTCTGTAGACTGTTTTCATTATATGGTCTGATTCCCATCCGCCCATCTTTAAGATATCTGCTTCGGGTACTCCAAGCGCGGGTGTTCACTAGTGTGCTGACCGCATTATATTTATACTAATTATTTTGCCGCTGTTTCATCGAATTTGGGATAAAGTGATACCAGTTTGGTTCTGGCTTTATCCGTAGTAAATTGCCATTGGA
>CAJSZQ010000064.1 GCA_910574185.1 Lachnospiraceae bacterium | reverse complement strand
TGGAAGCATATCTCCCCTGGTCTGAGACACTGCCAGAAAGCTGCCGACTCAGGGAACATAGAACAAATAAGAAGTGTATGTTTTGATAGAGTATATCACGACATGCACTTCTTTTCATTACGGTATGTTTTGTATCGCTTACGTAAATTTTTGTTGCGCTCCGGTATGCGGCAGAAGCCACAGCCGACTGCGGCTTTTCCCCGCCCCTGCTGATTATCTTTGCGTTAAGATGTATCATTTTGGTGCTTATCGGTATCTCCCTCCTTTTCTGCATTTTCTATCCCCGACGGAAAAATGTAGCTGTGCTACATTTGACAAGGGCGCACTTATACACGCTTCGCATGTGTGCGCCCTGCGGGGCTTTGCCTGCCTTACGGCAGACAACAGGGGAAACGACAATTCCCCTACGGGCGTTCCGCCCTACCCTTTAGTGAACTTTGCGTTCAGATAAAGGCTAAAGAGCAGCCTTTATCTGCCCACAAAGTTTTATAATGCCGCCCGCCACGTTTCGGCAGATAATTTCTATGAATGCTCTTTATTCATTTCCGTCGGGGATTGTGGGTTTACTTTTTCTGTCAAAATATTCTGCATCATCCGGCGGAAATACGAATCAGAAAAGAGAGTATTCAGAATATCTTTTACTGAATCATCATTCAGGGCGGCAAGCTGTTCTTTGGTAATATTCAGCTTTTCTTTGATAAGGTATTCAAAGTGGCTTCCCCATACGATGTTCCGGTGTCGGCGTTCCTTTTCTGTCATACCTTTTATCTGGTTACGGAGTTTCGCCTGCCTGTGTTTTGCAATGGCAAGCTCGGCTTTCGTTTTCTGCAACTCCGCATCAATTACCTCTCTGTTTCTTAATTTATTTTCACTCATCTTTTCACTTCCTCCCTGCCCGTAACGCTGTTAATATTGCATATCAATAACAGGCACACAAAAGAGGACACCCGTATCCAGAATGCCCCCTCCTGTGTTTCATCACGCCTGTTTATTTTTCATCATAATCCGTCTTAAACCGTACCGTTATAAGCATGACTTTCCACACGAGCCTTTCGTACAGTTCCCTGTTGAATCTGCCTTCCTCAATGCTAAGCCTTGCCATGTACGGCTTGAACAGACGTATCACCTCCTGCATGGCAAAATAATCGCCATTTACTGCCTTTTCCAGTGTTTCAAAGGAAATGTCCCTGTCTTTAAATTTATTCTCCATGACACATTCCCTCCACCAGCCGCCGCAGTGTTTTTACTGTATCATTCCTCCATTTGCAGACAGTGCTTTTTGCCAGACCGAGGATTCCCCCAATCTCCCTGTCCGTCCATCCGATGAAGTAATACATCAGCACAATCTGTAACTGTCTGTCCGGCAGTTCCCTTAATGCCTGTGCCAAATCACCGTCCACTATACCGATTTCATAACCCATGACATAAAAATAATCAGCGTGGTATGTATCAAAGATTTTATCAACCGTTTCCAACTGCTTCTCGGAAAACATCTCAATGTGCGATTCCCGTTCTGCTATGCGCTTGCGTTCATTGTAATAATTTATTTTTTCATACTTTAATGCCATGCGGCAGTATGTCACAAACTGGCGCACTACCCTGTCCTCTTTATCTTTGTTTATCAATGTCCTGTCCTCCATTTCTGAAAATCTGATTTATCTGAAACAAAGTCAGGACTGGCGGGGAACGGCAGTGTATTGTTGCTTTTAGAAACAGAAAAGCGCTCATTGGTTTTCTTCCAACAAACGCTTTCCCGCCTAAATTTCAGTGTAAATATTCCTTTTTCCTAATTTGGGACAACTTCCAAATCAAGCTCTTCTGCAATTTTTCTTATAGTTTTTGCCGAATTGTGAAGTTTCTCCATTTCCTTTTCATTCAAAGAAATAGGAACATGGGTTTCGATTCCGTCTGCCCCTATAATAGCGGGCATACTAAGGGCAATTTCTTTAATCCCATAATTTCCATGCATGATAGAAGATACCGGAAGAATAGATTTTTCATCCCTTACAACGCATTCACAGATACGTTTAACCGACATAGCAATTCCATAATAAGTAGCCTGCTTTTTAGAAATAATATCATAAGCGCTGTTTTTTACATCTTCCGCAATCTCCCGCATTGCTTCCTCATGGTTGAAATGTCCACGCATCTCACAAAAATCATTCAATGGAATACCAGATATATTCGTGCTGCTCCATGCTGCAATCTCACTATCCCCATGTTCGCCAATGATAAAGGAATGAATGCTACGGCTGTCTACCCCTAAATGTTTACTAAGCGCATATTTTAGCCTTGCGGTATCAAGAACCGTTCCGGAACCAATTACTCTTTTTTCAGGAAACCCGCTCAGCTTTACAGCAGCATAAGTAAGAATATCAACCGGATTTGATACAATCAGCAATATTCCTTTAAAATTGCGCTTTGCAATTTCAGGAATGATGCTTTTGTAGATAGCAACATTTTTATGTACTAAATCGAGCCTTGTTTCATTCGGCTTCTGGTTTGCCCCGGCAGTCACAATGACAATAGAAGCATCCATCAGGTCATCATAGCCTCCTGCATAAATCTTCATCTGTCCGGCAAACGGAACGCCATGCGAAATGTCCTTTGCTTCTCCGTCTGCTTTATCATAATTTGCATCAAGAAGCACCATTTCAGTGAACAGCCTGCTCTGCATCAGTGTAAATGCTGTTGCAGCGCCTACAAATCCACAGCCGATGACTGCTGCTTTTCTTGGGTTAATTGTTTTTATCATCTCTATTCCTCCCATTCAATAGCGGAAACAGGACAGGAACGAACGGCATCCTGTACCATGCTTTCGTTTTCCGGTGCAGAGTCCTGATACCCCTCCGCCTTATCATCGTCATTCATACGGAATACATCAGGTGCCATCCCAACACACAGCCCGCATCCAATACAAGCATTCTGATCTACATTCACCCTCATGCCGCATCCCCCTTTCGCTAAAATACAACAACCAGCAACATTTTAAACTGCTCTTTACCCAAGACCGCATGAGGGTGTTTTGCGGGCATTACGATAGATTCTCCCTCATGCAGTTCATACTTTTTGTCATCAATCGTAATCTCGCCAACGCCATCCAAACAAATCACAAAGGCATCACCACTGGATTCATGGCTGCTGATTTCTTCTCCCTTGTCAAAAGAAAACAATGTGACACTCAGCGCATTATTTTGTGCTAAAGTCCTGCTTACAACCTGATTGCTTTGGTAAGCAACCTGTTCTTTTAAAACTAAAATTTCTGCCTTGTCTATATTTTTTATTTTTTCCATACTGTTCGTTTGCTCCTTCCCTCAGCCTGATTTTTTACCACCCGTTCAAGATGTTTCTGTTTTCACCTCAAACCCATGTTTCTCAAAAGTTTCAAAAACTTTGTCCATAGGAATATTTTTTATGGCAGCTCCATTTGGTATCGTCATTACCTTACCCATTACAGCTAAAGACATAGGCTTTATAATTTCCTTAAACCCTGCTTCTGCCAATACCTCTTTTATTTCAGGATTTTCACTTACCAGCTCTGAAACTGTTTTTGTGAAATCAACAACTTTACCCATTCGCCTGTTTCCTTTTTTCTAACCATGTAATATATTTCTCCTGTATGCCGTCCTGTTCCGCTTTTTTCTCAAACGCTCTTGTCTGTTCATCAATCTGCGCTTTGCATTCCTCTGACAGTGTTCGTAATGCATAAGTGTAGCAGACGGTATCTTCTTTCTCAATGTGACGCTGCAATAAATCCACATAACCCGATGCATGGGTGACGATATCCAGCTTTCCTTCTGTAGTCGGAACACTGGCATACTGCTTAACTGCGTTCTCCAATTCCCCGATATGGAATCTTCCGAAGTCATGTTCCACCAGCATTCCATTGCGCACCAGTTTTTCTGCAACAGGATCGGAATTATTAAGCATAAACCGAAACAATATCTGTTCTTCCTTTCCATGATGATGCTTGTCTGCATAAGTTCTTGCAAAATCAATACACTCCAGGAACTCCTGAACATCAATGTCTGCCCCCTCAATCACAGCACAGCAGGTTTTCCTTAAATGCTTAGTCAGTGCTACGATATTCTCATGTTCTTTCATCAGTAAATCAATTCCATACATTATTTATCCCTCCTTAATCAATGTGAATGTCTGATTTCCTAAATATTTGTAGGAAAAACCGCTGCCCTCCAAAATACCTGCGACCAGCCTCTCCTTCAGGTCATAATAATGACTGACATCTCCTTGTAATGCTTCCCAATATGGCAAATGTATATCCACAGTCTGTTTCCATACTACTGCCTCCTGACTTATGGAAACCACAGTATTAACCCTGTCACAAGGCATTCCGTTCAATAGCAGATTATCTAAATGCCTATAAACTTCTTCTGCGCTTGTTTTCCCCGACAGTTTCCTGCTCCGTCCATACTCATATGCAGCATTCGCAATATCCGGCATACATTCAGAATGGGCATCCATCGTTGAGATGACCAGAAAAGCAAGGCGGTTTTCAGCGGCAGCGATTTTATCCTGTAACCAGCCATGTATATTACTGTTATCAATCATATTTTCAAGACTGCCTTTCTCCACCGCCCCATACTTTTGTTCCATTTCGGAAAGAATGCCATCATCATACCCGTTTTTGCTTATCATATCTGATAATCTTTCAACTAGCCCGTTTTGGAACTCTATTTTTCCGTATAGCCAGTGATGAATCGAACCTAAAAATGCGCTCATTGCACTCCTCCTATGAATTCAGCTTTTTCAAGAGTTCATCGGCATCCAGCCCATGCACCATGCAGGCATCCGCAAGGCTCTCCATCTGTGAGGACGGGCACCCTAAACAGTGCATCCCCATCTGCATCAACACCTCTGCCGCCTCCGGTTTGGTTCTTAAAATTTCTCCAAGTAACATTTCCTTTGTGATTGCCATATTATTTTCCTCCTATCTTTCTTTCCTGTTACAACACTTGCACTTCCTGATTTTTTTCGCCAAACTTTTCTTTTATCTCGGTGCAGATTTCTTCCCTGCTTATGCCTCTTTGTTCCTGCGTCTTAATCATCTTATACGCTTGAAAAAGCGGTGAAGGTCCAATTTCCGAGCTGAAAAATCCGATCCCCTGATTCCATGCCAAAAGTTCAAACACATCATCCAGCGCTGCGGATTCAAGACCATAGATATATGCCTTTACCAGTTCCCGCACAGCCTGCCTCATTCTTCCTGCGCCAACTGCATTTGTCAGGGAAAGGAGCAGACGCATTTCATAGGGGAGAGTGCGCTTCTCACTCTGCCATGTTGCCTGCCAAAAATCCGCCGCGATACGCCCTAAGTCCTCATCAATCATAGGATAATTCAGCAATGCAAGCGGACGGTATGGTGCAGAGCCTTCCGGCTCTTTTTCCTCTGTCCGGTAAAACCAGACATGAAACTCATTTTCTGCCAGCTTCTCTGTATGATGTATATACCCCAGCATATCCATCTCCTTATATAGCGGGTAAGGTTCAAAAGCCTGTATGACCTCAATTCCCTCCCCGGCTTTTAGCGTCATGGCACGTCTTTGTAAGCCGGGAAAGAAATTTCCCTGCACATGGCGTACATCCACTTTGAAGAAGTCTTTCTTTTTATCCTTCCATTCCTCGTACTTTATCATGATATCCTCCTTTATTTATTTATATATTCTCGGAATCTTCAGCCCTGATTTTATAAGGCTTTCAGATCCCTATCTCAAAAAATCACCCACTTTTTTGCAAAAAACGCTTGACAAATCGCTCAAAATTTGCGGCGAAGCCGATTGATTATATTTTATTTCAATCGACTGGAGGCGATTTTTTTGTTACCTATAAATCCCGGCGG
>CAJSZQ010000063.1 GCA_910574185.1 Lachnospiraceae bacterium | reverse complement strand
TAGTAGGACACAAAATACTCTACTGCGTTTTCCGGGAATACCTCCTTGAATTCTCCATATAATTGTGCGGCAAGCGTCTTGTTATGAGCTATCACAAGCGTTGGTTTATTCAGCTGGGCAATCACATTCGCCATCGTAAATGTCTTGCCGGAACCCGTAACCCCCAGTAAAGTCTGGCATTGGTTGCCTTCCCTGAAGCCTTTGACCAGTGCTTCTATCGCCTGCGGCTGGTCTCCCGTAGGCTGGTATGGGGCATGCAGTTTGAATATATTCTGCTCATTTTTCATGGCCGAACCTCCTTACTATGTTCACTATTGGCCCGAAAATTCCCTTGATTTTCATTAAAATTCATGTCTCAGGGTATTCTTTTTCCGGCTAATACAGCAATTACACGAATAAAGTCACTAAAACTGATTTTCCTGACCAGGCAGTACTGTTCAATATTCCATAGCAAAGAATAGCACAGAGAAGCCTGTATGGAAAGTCCGTATGGCTATTTTTATTTAGAACATTTGTTCTTTTCCAATTGTACCAAAAGAGACATATAAATACAAGAGGAAAATTGAAAAACTTTTCTTCTATGCTTTTGTCAGCTTCTTTCTGCATGTAATGCCCAAAAATGCTCAAAAAGAAAGAGGCAGATTCACTGCCCCTCTCCCAAATACCATTCGTCAATATCATCCATCTCTTCAACATCGGAATAATCATATTTTTTTATTCCGCCATTCTCTTCCTCTATACTTTCCTTCTCCTCCTGCAAATCAACCTCTTCCTGAAACATTTCTTTTAGCATCTGTACGTCCGCACTATCATATGGATGGACATCTTTGATGAACTCCTGAATTTCTTCTTCACAATCTTCAATAATTGCCTGCATATCCGTATATATATCTACTGTTATGATAGATTTTGCATGTCCCATCGATACGGCAACCGCTTTTTGATTGATATTATTTTTCATCAAAAGCGTAGCATATGTATGCCTGAGATTGTGAAAAGGAATATAAGGCAGCCCTGCTTTTTCCAGAAGCTCTTTATAATGAACATAAATATAGCTCTTACTCCTGGGTCGTCCATAGCTGGAGCAGCATATATAGCCCAAGTCCTGGAATACCCATTTTCCGCTTTGTCTGCGGCTTCGGTTCCTTTCATACTTCTTCCTCTCTTCCAGGATTTCCTGAAAAACATAATCTGAAATATCCAGTTCGCGGACACTGGAACGCGTCTTGGGCCGTATTTCCTGTTTCATTCGCATATTAGCAGGAATCAACTCAGGATCCATATGTAGGTCTTCTCCAAGCTGTCTCTGAATTTTCAATTTGCGATGGTTAAAATCAACATCTGAATACTTTACTCCGTTAATCTCACTCCTCCTAAGTCCCATTAACAATGCAAATACAAGCTGCATATGAATCTTAGAATCCTTCGAAGCTCCTAACAGCTTTTTTACCTGATCTAACGTGTATGTTTCCGCTTCCTTTACCTCAATCGTATGATAGGATGTGTTCGATACCTTTTTCGGAAGATTAACGTCTTTACAAGGATTTGCCGCAATCAAATGTTTCTTCAGTGCATAACGCATGGATGTATTCATAATGGTCTTTGCCAGTTTAGGGATTGAAATATATTCTTCCGCCAACTTTTTATACAGCTTATGCAAATGTCCCTGATTTAATGTAGACAACTTTAAATTACCAAGCTGTGGCACGATATGATTTCTGATACAATTTCTGTAAGTATGATAACTGTTTGTCGTAAATGTATTTTCCGGCCGCATTACATACTCCAGCCAGTATTCAAGAAACTCTCCCACCTTGACATTGGGATAAACTATATATGTTCCTGTATGGAGCTGACCAATTACATTATTTCGGGCTTTATTTGCCTCTGCCTTTTTCCCATATCCTGCGTGTTGTTTTACCTTCTTATTCCCATCCTCATAAACTAACGTGACCCTAAATCCATATTTTCCTTTTATTGCGAGGACATTAGAAACATCATACGATACATATGGCTTAAGCTTTATTTCTGATAAATCCATATATCAGCCCCCTATTCCAGATCAGGAATAAATTCTCTATTCATAAATTCCACAATCTTTTTATCCGCGTCCATTACTTCTAAATAATATTCAAAAGTAGTATGAACCGAGCTATGTCCCAACATTCCTGATATCTTTGCAATGCTCACGTCACGCTCCAGCAAAATCGTAGCAAACATATGTCTGAGTCCATGAACCGTAATGTGCGGCAATGAATTATTTTCACAAATAACCCTGATTTCTTTATTTAAAGAATGCGGGCCATGAGGAAGTCCGTTCTTTTGACAACATACATAATCATTATCCTGATATCTGTCTCCCATTTGAATCTTCTGAGTCAGGACACGCTGTTTCCGCTTTTCTAATTCTACCATTACAATTGTTGGCACACGTAAAAACCGATTGCTTTTTTCTGTTTTAGGATCACGCTCCACCAGCTGATATTTTTCGACCTCTATGCCACCGCTTTGCAGCTTCATCTCCATTGCCAGTTGGCGCTGAATGTGAACTGTTCTTTCTTCAAAATTGAAATCATTAAATTTCAATCCACGTATTTCTCCCTTCCGTAAGCCGAGATACAATGCAAGAATAATCTCTAAAAACCAGTTTCTCTGCTTTGCTGCCGCAAGAAATGTTCTAATCTGGTCTTTATTTAAGACATAGATTTTCGGCTTTTTACGTGGATATTTTTTTGTATTTGGAACCGGATTATCGTTTATCATTCTCTCTGAAAGAGCATCCTTAAACGCAATGTACAGTAATTCTCTGCTCTTATTTCCTGCAGATTCACAATATCTGGATGCCTTTTTAAGAACTTCATCCAAATACTCAGAACTAATTGTCCTAAGCTTTACATCGTTGTCAATTGATGGCAGCAAAAAGGTGTAAAGCACATAAGCTGACAAATACTCCGTTGTACTTACTATTCTTTCAGAAAAAATACTTTGATACCAGTAAATCAGGTAGTCTTTCAAAGATATATCTGCGCCCTGTGTGGTAAGTCTGGAACCCAAACTCTGATTAAACTCTTTTATGTGCTTTTCATAATCTTTTTCTGCCTCAACGTCACTGCTAAAACCGCCTGTTTTTCCATACTTTACACTGTAATCTTCCTGCAGAATTTTTGTCCTGTGATACCACGAGCCTCTTTCATAAAAGGCGTGCGGACATTTTTTTGATTTTTTATCCATTCTTTCTCCTCTTAAGCTTCCTCCCCATCAATCCACCTGTCAAAAGATTCTTTTGGAACCCGATAGATTCGTCCGATCTTAATTACTCTGAATGGTGCCTGTTTTTTGCTAACCTCATCCAAAAAATCATAGGTTTTACTTCTTCCAATCCCCAGTAATTGCTGAATCTCTTCAGCATTGTACACCTTTGATAACAAATTTTCTTTTGCCATATATCCTCCTCCTTCTTTACATTTTCTGGTGAATGAATTATCTTGCTAAATCTGCATTACTGCGTAAAAAAAGACACCAAAAAACCATCTGATTTTTTAGTGTCTTTCTCATTTTTCGTCATTCGGTCAAAGACCGACATAAAATTTTACTTCTGAACCTGCTCCAGAACAAAATTTTTACACAGTTATGCATCTCTGCAAAAAATTACAATTACACTTTAACACAATATATAGATATTTGTCAACACTTCATTCTATATATTGTGTATAATCAGCTTGCATTATACACTTATCAAGGTACAATTAATTGCATATATTATTCCCTATATTAAAAGAAGTCCACATACCTTTAATTTCTGTAAGGAATAATTATTTTGTGTTTTCTCATTCTGTTTACATTTATTTGCCGCTATCCTGCCCTATCTTACAAATCCAGTCTTCCTCAACCTCCACTTCATTTTCCCTCAAATACTTTTCCACGCACGGGCCGGACATACATAAGCACATATTGATCTCCTGACGCCTCGCCTCTCCATATTCCTTTTCAAATTTCTCGCACCATTGCTCCTGTATGTTAGGCGCAATCCGTATTTTCGTGCAGTCAAACCCGTATCCGGCATCTGAAATTCCTCTGCCACCTTCCTGTAAAAGGCTGCCAGATTCAAATTGGGATAGAATGCATCAATCGTATCCTGTGTCACTTTCCGAATTCTTCTCTCCATATCTGTCTCCTCCCTGTTGACGGAATCATTACCTCTAAAGAAGCAATCTATTCTTTATTCTTCCGTTGTTATAATGGTAAATGGTCTTCGGATCGGCATATCTGGCTCGCCGTCAAATGCATTATCCACTACAGAACGAAAATCCGGCTGATTGCTGCCTAATGTGATATCCTTCCACAAATGGCCATACTGGTCTTTATAGACTGGACGTGACCAAAAGTCTGTACCAATCGATTGCAGTTTTAAAGTATCTTTTTTAAATTCCGATGTACTCATATAGAATCTCCTTTCATTAATCGTATGTCTTTAAAAAAGTCTAAGGCATCCAAAAAAACCCTGCTGGTAAGCAACCCGCCCATATTCGGAAGCGCTTGCATTACTCTCTTCCAGAGCATCATCAATCAGATTCCATTGCTCATGTGTGAACATATCTTCGGTCAGCTTGTCAGCCTTCGCCTCCGCATTCTTCTTAGATTTCTGATATTCCCGGTCTTTCCGCAGTGTATCTTCCAAAGCTGTATCCAGCCTGTTTCGGATAAATTGCTGCAGGACTGTATGCCGGATTTCAGGTTTCTTGCCAGTATCTGCAGTTTTGGCAGACGCTATATCCGAATCTATATCAGATACGGTATCTGCATTCTGTTCTTTCTGTATCTTGTGATCATTGGAATCTGTGCTGCTTACAGCTTGATTCCTTTCCCAGCAGATGTTTTGGAACAGATCGGCGAATAACAAAATTCCTGCCTGCAATCCCAGTTCCATATATACGCTGGCATTTTCATTTACCAACTCACTTGCCGCGGATAACAGCACAGATGCTCCATCTTCACCATATTGTTTGGCAACTGATTATTCTAATGCTTGGGAGCCATCTATTTAAAGCTTGAGAGCCACCTGAATCCAGTGTATTTTAAAGCTTGGGAGCCACCACTATATATTGTGGTCATCCAAATATATTGCTTAAGATAAGACCCCTCTTTTAAGATGTGTTTATGAAAAGTACCCGTACTTTTCAAATACATTTTAAAGGAGGTTTTCTATGTTTAAGAAAACAAAAGTAAGACAGATCCTTGAACTTCTTCACAAGGATCTAAGTGCCAGAGAGATCTCTAAAACTTTGAAGGTCTCTCGTAATTCTGTTGCATTTGTGAAAGAATCTTATGACAAATGTGACAAAGACTGGGATGAAATATGTCTGATGAACGATGACGAGATCTATCACCTTTTTTATCCCCATACCTTCAGGCCAAGAAACAGATTTGCTCCAGTGGACTATTCGTATGTCCACAGTGAATTGAAAAAGGTCGGGGTTACAGAAATGCTGCTATGGGAGGAATACTGTGAAAAGTGTAATGCACAAGGGATTTCCCATTGCTGTTATGCTACATTCGCAAATGGCTATAAACGCTTTATAGCTGATAAAAATTATACCAGTCATATCGAACACAAACCGGGAGTAACTCTGGAGGTTGACTGGTCAGGTCCTACGATGAGCTACATGGATCCTGACAAACAGGAACAGCAAACGGCATATCTGTTTGTTGCGGCTTTTCCGTACAGCCAGTATACCTATGTAGAGGCTGCCGCTTCTATGAACCAATCAGACTGGCTGTCGTGCAATGTCCACATGCTGGAATTCTTTGGCGGGACACCTGTAAGGATTGTCTGTGACAACCTAAAAACAGGCGTGATCAAACACCCGAAACATGGAGAGGTCGTGCTGAATGATTCCTATTTATCTTTTGCAGAACACTACCAGGTTGCAATTATGCCGGCACAGGTAAAGAAACCCAAACAGAAAGCAAGTGTCGAAGGCGCGGTGGGAAAAATTGCAAGAAAGATCATCGGCATGCTCAGAAATGAAACTTTTCATTCTATAGAAGGGCTTAATTCGGCAATCAGAAAAGTGCTTGACAGGCTAAATGACAAACCCTTCCAAAAGAGAAACGGCAGTAGAAAAACAATTTATGAGCTGGAGGAAAAACCATATCTCAGAACCCTGCCAATGCTTCCCTTTGAGATCTGTGAATGGTCATATAATCACAAAGTAGGCCCGAATTCCCATATATGGTTTCACAAGGGACAATACTCTGTTCCAAGCAGTTACATAAATAAATACGTTGATGTGCAGTATAACAGTTCTCTTGTTTGTATCTACGCCTCACATCAATTAGTAGCTGAGCATAAACGTATTCCCACAGGCATTCGGAATGCGAAAAGAACAGAGATGTCCCATCTTCCATATCCAATATACACTCCGGATACAATGGAATCAACGCTGAATAAAGCAGAAGCTATTGGCAACAGTACAAGAACCGTAATAGGCAGGTTGTATGACAATGCAAAAGTAAAAGAACAGGCTCTTGTAGATGCAAGAACCGTATTGGATATCGCTGGTGTATATGGTAAAGATATCCTTGAAACAGCTTGCAGCCTTGCACTTAAGGACTTTCATCTGATTACTTACAACACGCTTATGCCTTATGTGAAAAGAGCTGCAAAAAACAGAAAAAATGATCTTACAAAAAAGAACGTAAAAGATCATAAGCAGGGAATCGTAAGAGGTGCGGATTATTATAGAGAGGATGGTAAAAATTTATGAATACAGAGATCAAGAAACAATTATCAGTATTAGAACTCAGTGATTTAGTGGCTGTGATCGAGGCTCAGGAAAAAGAAGTATCTTTTGTTGACCTGACTTACAATGAGAGACTGGAACATCTGCTCTCAGCTCTAATAACAGAACGGCAGAACAGACTGATCACCAGGCTGACAAAGAATGCAGATTTAAAGTATCCCAATGCAAGCCTTGAAACTTTAGACTGTGATGCACGAGAGATCAGTAGGGAGAAAATCGCAAATCTTGCAACCATGGGATTCGTAGGTGCTGCAACAAACCTGATCATTACAGGCCCGACGGGTGCCGGGAAAACCTATCTTGCATGTGTCCTGGGTGTAGAAGCATGTAAACAGACTCTCCGGACGTGTTATATCAGAATGCCGGATATGCTG
>CAJSZQ010000062.1:1206-7317 GCA_910574185.1 Lachnospiraceae bacterium | reverse complement strand
ATAACTTTTCGGAATTTCAATGAATGTGATTCTAACTGAAAATTGACAACTGAATATCGTGCAGGAAAAGAAATTTGAGAAAAATGGACATAAACATTGGACATAGTGGGTACTATGCCTTGAAAAATCTTATGGAATCGCTTAAGATATCATTATTAGGCGGTGAATCCTAATAATGATTCTTGAAATGCCTCAGCAGATGGCATTTCCCAGGCATCAAGATGTTGGAGCATCATGATGCCGTAGAGGCGGCAGTACCACATCTTAGTCGAGCGGTGCCTGCCGTCTTCTAATTTATAGTCCTCTTTCTCGCGCTTGTTGGAGCGCTCCACAGAAGTTCTTCTATCATATTCCTTTTCCCATGCTTTAGAGTCCCTTGGCGGTATGTTAAATAACCTTGGATTGTCATTGGTAAAGATGTGTACGGTTCTTCCATATTTTGCCGGTGAACAAGGGTGTTCACAAAAGCAGCCACGTTTCCGGTTTGATTTCGGGCACCGGTATTTTGCCCGGTGTTTGGCAGCTTCATATCCATCTTTATGCATACGTAAGCCCAACTTACAGACAGGGACGCCATCGTCATCGATTGTGAAATCGTCCTTATAGGTAAAATGTCCGGTATGTCCGGGATTGAGGTCGATAAAGGGTGTGATATCTTCCCGTCTGCAGTATTCATAAACAGCGTAAGCGTCGTGTGCAGAATCCAGAAGGAGCTTTTCAATGCGGAATTTCGGAAGATATGCTTTCATAGTGAAAAAGGAATGCAGGAAGGAAAGCATGTCATGCCGGGAGGCCCGCTCTAAAAGCGGAAACACAGGGAGATCATTGTAGGAATCGGAAGCCACATACATGTAGAGGTGGTAGCCGAAGAAATAACATTCCCGGTGGGAGTCCCATCCCCAGTTACAGTCAGGCTGGGAATAATGACGTTTGCAGTTACAAGAAGAACAGCCTTTCTCCTTACAATCGCAGATGCGCTTTTTGCGCTGCTGTGCGGCAGTGCGGACAGGGGTGCCGTCGCCGGCAAGGGCCAGGTGCCTGGGATTAACCAGCCCCCTGTGGATGGACTGGTCCAGGAACTGCTGCTGATAAAGCCGGAAAATGAGGAAAAAGGGATTCTCAGGCTTTAACTGCCAGCGTTCCAGCAGGGGAAGAAGTTTTGAAGCAGTGCTGGAAGAATCGCAGGGAGTCTTATCACCTTTCTTCTTCCCCTTGGGAGTTTTCTTCATTTTAGGGAACCGGTCTTTCGGGGAAAGGTTGTTGGAGTCATGCTGCCAGATGCGGGAAAAGAAATCATAAAAAGTCCCAACGCCTGGGGTATCGCCGAAAGAGAACCCGCTGAGGATGGCATAAAGGGGAGTTTCCTTAAGCATGCGGCACCAGACAGTGATGGAAGTAACTTTCAGTTTCAAAGCAAGCAGGTAGGAGCGCAGCATACAGGAAGGGAGCCTTGGTTCCGGGCCAAAAACAGAGTAACATTCCTTCATAATGGAATCCGTCAGGGAAAGATCGAGATACCAGAACTGCACGATATAGTTCCAGGTGCTTTTTGGAAGCACAAAGGGATCAGGATAAAATTTAAGGAACTCGGATACGAAAGTATTCTGATAGGCGGCATGGCCGCCGGGATTTATAGGTAACAAAAAAATCGCCTCCAGTCGATTGAAATAAAATATAATCAATCGGCTTCGCTGCAAATTTTGAGCGATTTGTCAAGCGTTTTTTGCAAAAAAGTGGGTGATTTTTTGAGATAGGGATCTGAAAGCCTTATAAAATCAGGGCTGAAGATTCCGAGAATATATAAAGTAACAAAGGAGGAGTGGAGATGAGTGGTTTTTTGGATGTGATAAAAAATATTTTTGGAGCATTGTTAAATATGAATTCTGCGGTTCTTGTTCCGATATTCCTGCTGATTATTGCCATGCTTATGGGGGCGAAATTCAGCAAGGCGCTGCGCTCAGCGTTAACGGTGGGAATTGGGTTTGTGGGAATCGCCTGTCTGACTGATTTGTTCTTTACGGTTTTGGCGGGACCTGCGGAAGCGATGGTAGAAAACTGGGGGCTTTCTCTGAATATTATTGATGTGGGCTGGGGGCCGCTGATGAGTGCAATCTGGGCGCTGCCGATTGCATTGCTAATGCTTCCGCTGTTTTTGGTAGTAAATCTGGTTTTAATATTTATCAAATTTACAGATACAATGGATATTGACTTGTGGAACTATGCGTTATGTTTTTATGGCGGAATGTATGTATATACAGCGTCGGAGCACAATGTGCTATTGTCGCTGGCGGCATTTGTAATCAGCGAGCTTATTGTTCTAAAGGCTGCCGATGTTATCGCGCCGAAAACGGAAGAGTTTTTTGGACTGCCGGGACTTTCATTTCCGCACGTGGTGTCTATCTCATTTATGCCCATCGGATGGCTGCTGGCAAAAGTGTTAGATAGGATTCCTGGAATTAAAGATTTGGACGCCGACCCAGAAACATTGCGCAAAAAGTTTGGCGTTTTTGGAGAGCCGGCGTTTATGGGATTTGTAATTGGTTCTGTGATTGGATTTCTGGCAGGAAATTCTATTAGTGAAGCGTTGTATGTGGGAATTGCTATGGCGGCTGTTATGATTCTGCTTCCGAGAATGGTATCGGTGCTGGTAGAAGGCCTGACGCCGCTTAGCGAGGTGATTCGGAACCGAATCCAGAAATGGCTGCCGGGGAGGGAGATTCGGATTGGAATGGATACGGCAATTACAATCGGTCATCCGGCTACGCTTGCTGCAAGTGTTCTGCTTGTTCCGATTTCCCTGGTATTGGCGGCGGTTCTTCCTTATAATCACACGATTCCATTTGCGGATTTGGAAAGTATTGCATTTATGCTGTGCCTGATTACGCCATATGTTAAAGGCAATGTTGTAAAACTGGTGATTATCGGAACATTTATTATTGCGTTCGTTATGCTGCCGGTATCCACATTGACTGGACCGTTAGTTACGGACATTGTAAAAGAAGCCGGAATGTTCAGTCTGCCGGAAGGCTTTGGAACCGCTACAATGGTTACTTCGTTTCTTGACGGGGCGAATCCGATAAGCTTTATTGTATATAAGATTTTTTCCTTGTTCTTCTGATGCGGAGGGGTTCGCGCATATTTTGGGGAGCAGGACGGTCAAAATACCTTTTGATTCCAACGTCATTTGATATAAGGAATATTAAGATATAATTTGAAAGGAGGCAATTTCAGTGTTGAAAAATTATCCAAATGAAATGGACAGAAATACAGAAGCTCAGATGAAGGAGCACGTTATGTTCGGCGGACCCTGGAGGGGACCGTTGATTGTCAGAGGGAAAGGCGTATATTGTTACGACAGGGATGAGAAGGAATATCTGGATTTGGAATCTCAGGCGTGGTCTCTCTGCCTTGGATTTGGAAACGAGGAAGTGATGGAGGCGGCGTTTGAACAGGCGGAGTTTCTATATCATATGAAGGGCGGATTAAATACATATCCAAGATTAAAGTTGGTGGATAAAATTCTGGAGACCGCGCCAGACGTATTTGACAGAGTATCCTTTGAGCCCAGCGGCTCGATTGCAAACGAGGCAGCAATGAAGATTGCTATGATTAACCGGCCGGAAGCAAGATATTTCGTAAGTCTGTATCATGCGTTTCATGGAAATACGCTGGCAACGGCAGCAGCAGGATGGCATGCAACCAAAGCGAAGGGCGATGCTTACGGCGGCGGTGTAAAATATATGGCGTTTATGGATAATGTCGTGCGCGTTCCGAACCCCTACTGTTATCGGTGTCCATGTGGGAAAAAGGAGGGCGAGTGCCGGTTTGAATGTGCCGACGCGCTGAGGACAACCTTACAGTTTGGTGTTTCCGGGCCGGCGGCGGCAGTAATCTTAGAACCAGTACAGGGCAGCGGCGGGCAGATTCCATGCCCGGCGGGATATCTGAAACGGGTTAGGGAAATCTGCGATGAATTTAATACTTTGCTGATATTCGATGAAATGCAGACCGGTTTTGGACGCTGCGGAACTATGTTTGCAATGGATTTGTATGGAGTGACGCCAGATATCTTCACGATTGGAAAGGCTCTTGGCAACGGTTTCCCAATTTCCGGGACTGTAATAAGCAGGAAACTGAAAGGCTTTCAGGATGGCAATGATGATAACTTTACTTTCTGTAATAATCCAATGGCGCAGGCGGCAGCTCTTAAGACAATTGAGATATTAATTCGGGATAATGTCCCGGAAAATGCCCGCAGAATGGGTGAATTTCTAACAAAGGGGCTAAAAGAAATTCAGAAAAAATATCCGATTATGGGCGATGTGAGAGGTCCGGGATTACATATTGGAATTGAAATGGTAAAAGATCCAGTGACGAAGGAGCCAGACGTGGTTATGGCTGGAGCAATTTATAACAAGGCGCTGGAGAATGGATTGATTATGGGTCTGGGCGGGTCGTCGCCCCATGTAATTAAAGTAAAGCCGCCGTTGATTATCAATGAGGCGGAATGCGCCTCCTTCCTTGAGAGGTTTGAGAAGACGATGAAGGAAGTGACGGAAGAGACGTAGATAATGGAATCTGCTGTTTGCCAGATATCCAGTGAGTATTAAGGTTCTTCGGTTACAGTTCACAGGTCATTTGGTAAACAGCGGGTTGACTCAGGAGCATGTTTCAAAGCAGATAATTCAGAAGTGTTTTTCATGGAATTGAATTAACAGCTTATGCAGGCTTAGACGCGAAGGCTTTCCTTGGCGGCTTAGTCTGCGTTAGCTGATAGTTCAATGGAATGTTACTCCGTCTGCTTTGAGACATGCTCCTGAGTCAACCCGCGTCTGGCAGGCGACGTGTGAACAGTAACGTTCTTCGGACAAGAGATAGTTATTTTAAAATCAATACATTGTATAATGCCGGGTTTAATGATAGAATGTTCGTTAGAAAGTTTTCAGAGTAAACATGATAGAGAAAAGTAAGACGTTTATTGCTGATAAAGAAAACGGCGGAAAGAAAGAGCAGGAGTATTATATGAAAATATTGATTGTGAGCGATACCCATAGGTCTTTAAAAACACTGCGGGAGGCGCTTGAGCGGGAGGAGCCGATAGATATGCTGATTCACCTGGGCGATGTGGAGCGGCAGATGGCGGAGGTCAGACAGATGGTGGACTGTCCGATACATATGATTGCGGGAAATAATGATTTTCTTTGTGGGCTTCCGAATGAAGAAGAGTTCCGAATTGGAAGGTATCGGGTGTTCATCACTCATGGGCATGCATATTTGGTGAATATTACAGAAGAGCATTTGCAGGAGAGGGCAAGAGAGCTTGGCGCGGATATTGTGATGTATGGGCATACGCACAGGCCGCTTCTGATTAGCGAGGAGGATTTGGTGACGCTGAATCCGGGAAGCCTTACTTATCCAAGGCAGAGCGGCAGGCGTCCGAGTTATATCGTTATGGAGATGGATAGAGCAGGAGAAGCAGCATTTGAGATTCGGTATCTGTAATGAAAAATAGAAAAACGGTAAATTACAAAATTCGGTTACAAAATTCGGTGAATTGAAAAAGTAAATTCCACTTTGTAAGATTAAATTCCGCTTTGAAAAAGTAAATTCAATAGGAATACAGAAAAATAGAGATTTCATATAGAAAATACCCGAAATCAGAGTTAAAATACAAATAAAAGCTGTGGTTTTGGGTGTTTTATTGCATGCTGAGCGGAAGTCGAATTTACGGTTGAGTTTTCGGATAGAGTAAATTCCACCTCTGTGGAGATTCTGCGATGATGGCTGTAATAGATTCCTGCCCAGCTTTTTGATTATGTTTTAGAGTTTATTTTAATAATTCAGGACTCAGGATGATTTCATCTGCAGGAATCTTTTGCAGATGGAATGCATCCAGAAGTTCCTTTCCGTATTGAAATTCAAATATCTCATACGGGCTCTTATTTCCAAGTTTCTTTCTTGCATAGGAATTGATATGGCTCATCATAAGATTAATCTGTTCCTGCGTGTATCGACCGATATCTTCGCCTTTCGGAATGATTCGCCGGATCATTTCATGATTGTTTTCGCAGCTGCCTTTCTGATAAGGCGCACTGGGGTTGCAATAAAACA
>CAJSZQ010000062.1:0-1201 GCA_910574185.1 Lachnospiraceae bacterium | reverse complement strand
GGAGATTCTGCGATGATGGCTGTAATAGATTCCTGCCCAGCTTTTTGATTATGTTTTAGAGTTTATTTTAATAATTCAGGACTCAGGATGATTTCATCTGCAGGAATCTTTTGCAGATGGAATGCATCCAGAAGTTCCTTTCCGTATTGAAATTCAAATATCTCATACGGGCTCTTATTTCCAAGTTTCTTTCTTGCATAGGAATTGATATGGCTCATCATGAGATTAATCTGTTCCTGCGTGTATTGACCGATATCTTCGCCTTTCGGAATGATTCGCCGGATCATTTCATGATTGTTTTCGCAGCTGCCTTTCTGATAAGGCGCACTGGGGTTGCAATAAAACATTTTTGTGCGTGGATTTCCCTGCATATCAGATTCAATGGCGGAAGGATTAGAAAATTCACTTCCGTTATCTGCTAATAGAACAGGGAACAGTTCTATAAAAATATCAGGTCTCAATTCCAGATAAAGACGGTTGAAAATATCGATCACAGACTGGGAATCATTGTGTTGTCTGAGAAAAGCAAGCTGCAGTCCCTGTTCCACAAAATGTATGGTGAGAAGAACCGCGCCGCCTTTGCTGCCTTCTACAGAATCAATCTGACGAATAGAGAGATCAGGATGTTCTTCCAGATATGTATGGAAACAGGAGAAATCACGTCCCAGGCGACAGGCCCTGTCCACTTTGAGATTTCTGGAAACATTCTTTCTTGGGCGCATGCGGACAGTTCGTGGCATATCCATGTTTCTGGCAGTAAAAAGGCCGCTGTTTATATAGGCATACAGAGTCCGTTCGGATTTCATGAGTTCATCTGCATGGTGAACAGCAATGTGATGAAGAGATTGTCCTTTTATTAAAAGAGGCGAAACAATGTCATCGATCTGTCTGAGCTCACTTTCCGAGAGGGCAAAACCGGACCTGGATTCCCTTTTGACCAGTTCATACTCTTTTTGAGCATAAGAGGCTTTGTACAAACGCTTCTCTAAGGAACATTTATTACGTTGTGAGCAGCCATTACAGACATAAGGCGGTTTGGAAAGTATAGGGCAAACATACTTTTCGTAGAGACTACAGGAAGAGGAGCATTTACCACAGGACCAGCAAAGGCGATTTTTGTGGGAGGTACATTCCTGACATACCCTTTGAGCGAAGCATTCATGCTGAAAAGCCAGGAGGCAATCATTGAAGGCTTTGCCAT
>CAJSZQ010000061.1 GCA_910574185.1 Lachnospiraceae bacterium | reverse complement strand
TAACCAAAAAAAGTGTCAATCAGGCAGTGGCATGGCTCTATCGCTCTAATGTGATTGGATACTGCGGTCAGGTTAATGAGGGGAATATGCTGGATATTACTCCAAACACTAGGTTTTATTTCAGGGATGTTGGTGTGGCAGAATATTTCTTGAATATGGCAGGAGCACAGCCAGATGTAATTGCTGGAATTGTGAATGAGAATTTTGTCTATTTATATTTGAAGAAAAAGGTGGATAATCAGGAAATTGCTGGAGCTACTCCTTTATATGCATTATATAAAAACGGAGAACCGGATTTTATTGTAAACAGCAGGAAAGACTACCAGAATTATGGAATTGAAGCTAAAGCCGGGCGGGCGACAGGGAAAACTGCAAATCTGATGTTGGAGGATGGAAAAATCCAGTATTTGTATCTTCTGAAAGGGGATACTTATGGGGGAATTGATGAAAAGAAGAGGACGATCCCGGTTTATCTTATGGGTAGAATTATATTTGGATAGAGTAAAAATCTAATTGATATAAGATAGAGAGAAATATGCATATTTCCCTGTTTCCCTCTATTCCCTATGATTAAGAGAGGGGGACTAATGTGGAAAATAGTATATTATTACGTGAAATAGAGGAAATGGATACCTTTGGAAAGTGAGGGAAGGAAGGGAAACAGGGAAATGACATCAAAAATACAAAGGAAAGAAGTTAGGGAAAAGATTGAAGCTTTATTGATAGAAGGGACAGAACAAGATTTAGCAGAGAAGATTTGTGAAATTATATTTGGAGAAGAAAAGAATCAAGCACAGAAAATAGATACTATAGTAGCAGAAAGTATCGAAAAAAAGTATGGACGAAAAGTTCCGATGAAAATTAAAGATTGTTTATTTACAAGACTAGATGCAATAGAAGAGGGACTGTCCGAAGAAGAAGCCAGAAAAAGAGAGGCTAAGGATCAAACATTTGCTATATTTTCTGATATCATAGGCGGAGAGTTTACAATATATTATCAAAATATCGAAGAAATAATAAGAAACTCAAGATTGTTTATAAGAGAAGATTTAAGATATATTTTGCTTCATGCTCTATTATTTAAAGATGAGGGAATATATGAAATAAAAGGGGAAACCTTATTAGAATGGAAAGAAACCTATGAATTTCTTTCTATTCCGCCCAAAGAGGTAGTAAAAAATAGAAAAAAATATATAAAAAGATGTTTGAATGATATAAAAAAGATATTGGATGTTGAGACAAGTTTTCCAATACACTTTAAAAATTTTATTGATTGTGAAAGAGAATGTTTGTGTATTGGAGATACAGATGTGGAATATCAGATATCATTATTATTCTATAATGATTTTCGTAATCGATTCCTTTATGATATTAGGCATAAAATAGATATTAGAGATACCTCTACAATTCGAGAGAATATAGATAATCTTATGTCAATATGTGAGGATAATGTGAATAAATTCGATTATAATTTGTCTTTGTATTTAATGGAAATGTGGATGGGTATGAACTTATGTATAGAGTATGGGGTATATTACGATGTTATTTTGTCATATGATGAGTGTCAAAATAAGTCAGAAAAAGAACAGATAGTTGATTATTTATTTAAAATATTTAAACACTTTTGTGAGATGCCTAATATAATTGCAAAAGGAAGAATTATGTATGAATTTATGCAACCAGTAATCGTAACTAATCAGTTAATAAAAAAGCAATTAATCATTATCGAAAAACAGGTATGTAGGTTGAAAGAAGAATACTACAAAATTGTAAAATGCGTAAAAGAAATCATAATAAATGCGGATATTTCTGAAAAGATAATGAAATTGCATCAAGATAATCTAAAAGAGGGAATGGAGAGATTTGCGGAATTAGGACATGTAAAAAATATGATAGAGTATAAGGATATATCTCGGGATAAAAATATGCTTTTTGGTGAAGTTAATAAAGTACTTAGATGTAGAAGTGATAAATGTGAATTGCTGCAAAAATATAAGGAGAAAGGAGGCGGTAAGGTTAAAGGTTTGGAAGTTGCCAAAGATTTTGTGGATGTGTGTGGCGATTGGAATAAAACGATCTTGAAGAATTTCGAGGTTATTTCTTGTGAAAGGGATGAATGTGAATTATTACAAAAATATCAAGATAATCTAAAAGAAGGAGTTGACATATTTGATGGGGTAGAGTATATTGAAAATATATTAGATTTTGAAAGAAGTAAATTTGGAAGTCCTAGCATGTTAGTTTTGAAAAATATAAAAAATCCATATAGTACACTGAATACCTATAAATTGTTACAGAAAGAATATATAAAAAATATAAAAAATTAATTATATCATATTTAAAAACAAAAAGCAAGCTATGAAATTTCATAGCTTGCTTTTTGTTTTTAGGTTTTCAATGGATTATGTGATAGAATAAAATAAAAAAAGGAGGGATGAAAAAGGAAGCATCTACTTGCCATAACNAAAAGCACATAACAGGAAGGAGAAAAAACAATGGAGAAAAAATATTTATTTTCGATCATTCCGGAAGAGGATACAAAGGCAGAGACGCCACGATTATTTTCAGTCATTCCGGAAGAGGATACAAAGGCAGAGACGTCACGACTATTTTCAGTCATTCCGGAAGAGGATACAAAGGCAGAGACGCCACGACTATTTTCAGTCATTCCAGAAGAACAGAAAGTTGAAAATACCGAGGAAAAAGTGAAAAATAATGGAGTCTATAAAGAAGTTCCTAAAAGGGTTGACAGAGAAGTTTTGTCGCTGGAAAACTTTGAAATAGGCGAATCTGCGCCGGAACATGTTTCCGTATTTTCCGGGCAGAGTATGTTACCTTCTAACATCAATCAATGCATACAAGCAGTGGATCAAAAGCCAGTTCAAACTTTGCAAACAAATGAAAAGCGAGGTTTTGATTTTCAAAGTGTACGTTTCTCCTATTCGGAAGGAAGCCTATACGCGCTAGGAGCTGGTAAAAATGCAAAATATTTAGGGAATTTTTGCTTGAATTTGCACGAAGAGATTAAGCATGAGAAAGAGGTTTTAAATGAAGCTAACGAGTGTATCAAAAACATTGTAACTACGTTATGGAAATTTGAAATAATCATCTTGAATAGCACATATATCACATATGTGCGAGAGGCAGATTTACTTGGACTTTTCTGGATCAGAGAGGCATCATGTTACAGGGCAGTTTATGAAGATACCGCTGAAAGTAAGAGGATTTTAAGACTGTATGTTCAGAAAATAATTTCAGCAGAACAACATAATGTGATAACAGAGTTTGCCACACCAGGTTGGAAATTCAATCAAGACAATACGCCATATTATGTGACGTCAAATGGAGTGATTGGATTTCCGAATCTGCCAATCAGAGCGATAAACGGATTTTCGTTGTTAATATCTGGCAACAAGGATCAGCATAAGATAATTCATGATTTTTTGTATATGCGACAAATTATATCAGGCAATCTTGGAAATGCTGTTTACCTTCAGCATTACGTAATGACATCGTTGATGACATCATTTTTCAAGAAGACGGGACATCAGATAGAATTTACGACTGCTTTAATTGGAAAGACAAATTCCAAAAAAACAAGTTGTGCGGAGATATTCGCAAGAATATTTGGACGGACAAAGAGTGCTGTGCCAGACATTAATTTTTCTGCGACCGAGGCGTCGATTTATGAAATTATGGGGAAAGGAGCAGATCAAATTGTACTAGTTGATGATTTGACACCTTCAGAAAACGATGGTGATGCAAAAATGAAACAGAGAAAGGTGGAATTAATTATTCGATCGTATGGAGATCGAGTTCCTCGGAGACGTTCGGTTTCGTATGCTTCAAATGATAATGCGACAGAGTTTGTTCCGATCACTGGATGTGCTCTTTTGACGGGGGAAGAGTTTTCGTGTGGAAAGTCGAGCAGGGCGCGAGTAATTATTCTTAGATTTGAAGAAGGGGATGTAGATGATAAAGAGTTGACATATTTTCAGAATAATTTGTATATTCTCCCGGACTTTGTGAATCTTTTCATTCAATATTTGGCAAAATACTTTGTAGAGATTATAGACATAATTCCGCAAGAATGTGCATATGCCAGAAATTATCTGAAAAAACAAATAAAAACGCCGAGGTATAGAGACGCATACGGTGTTCTTTGTGCTACATCTCGCATTTTTAATGATTTTTTAAGGAGGAGTAATATTGTGAGTTGTGAAGAGGCACAGGCTATGTTAATGAGCGATCGTGAACTTATGCTGCAGATTATTTTGCAAAATGATGGTGAGGTATCCATGATTGCTCCAGGAATTATAGTCATAGAGGCATTGGGAGATGCGATTGATAAAAAAGTGGTGCAGGTAGAATCTTTGGATCAATGGCAGGAAGATAAATATAAGAACAAAGTGCTTATAGATGATACATATATGTATGTTCAACTTGAAACGCTTTTTGAATGTACAAGAAGGTATACGGATTATCGAAAGATTCATTTTCCATACACTAGTGGAAGGAAAATCGCAGAACTTCTGAATGCTGAAAATCTGCTTTTGGTAAAGAAGGAAGGAAATGAAATTAGAAGGGCCCACAAATTGGTAATTGATGGCAAGCTAGTAAATCGAAGATTTGTGTATTTGTTAAGGAAGAAGATTGAAGAAATCTGGAAGAATGGAGAGGAATTATAGCGCAATATATGTTAGGGAGGGTGAATTATGGATAATATAATTAAAAATTATGTATACATTCATTTGCCGATTATGACGGAAAGAAGTTAAAAGGACAGGCTGGCTGACATATGTTGTAAAAAACGATGAAATGGATTATGCTCAGTCAGCCTTTAGAAAATGAATTGACAGAAGAAGGGAGAAACAAGATGCAAAAAGACAGAAGAATTATGATGAAACTTGCAGAAATATTATTGCAGGATTGTTTAATTACTGCAGAAGAGAAGTATCATCTGACACAGCTCATCCGAAAGGATGATGATGTATGACTCTCCGCGCTGTCATTTACGCTCGCTGCAGTACAGAGGAAGAGAGCCAGAAAGATGCTCTGAAAAAACAGGTAGAGGAGGGAAAGGACAGCGTCCATGCAAATGGGTGGGCGCTGGTTGATTTATACGTAGAGAGCCGTTCCGGAACGACTACAAAAGGAAGAAGTGAGTATAACCGTCTATATGAAGACTTGGCAAGTGATAAATTTGATATTATCGTGATTAAATCTCAGGACAGACTGATGCGTAATACAAAGGATTGGTATCTTTTTGTGGATCGTTTGTTAACTGAGCAGAAAAAGCTGTATATCTACCTTGAACGAAAGTTTTACACGACGGATGATGCGTTGATTACTGGAATTAAAGCGATTCTGGCGGAGGAATACAGCCGGGAATTAAGCAAGAAGATAAATAATGCGCACCACAATCGCCAGAAGCAAAATGGGCCTGTGATTCTGACATCTAATACATATGGTTATCGGAAAATGCCAGATAAAAGTGTAGTAATCGTAGAGGAGGAAGCAGAGATTAAGCGTCGTATGTATGAGTTATGTGCTGCCGGGTTCGGGAGCAGGACGATATCCTCTATTTTGAAGAATGAAGGTATTGTGGGAAGAAATGGGAAGCCATTCACAGACTCAGCAATTCTCAGGATGATACATAATCCTCTGAACAAAGGGACAGTAGTGATGAATAGGTTGCATTATGATTTTGAGACAAAGAAGGTGATGCGGGTACCGGAAGAAGAGCAGTATGTGTATGAAAATAAGGTTCCTCCAATTGTATCAGAGGAGCTTTGGGAGGTGGCGAATCAAGAGATTGCAAAGCGGGCAGAGAGGACGAATCGAATAGGAGAAAAGAAGAGAGGAAGGTATAAAGGAAAATCCCAGATAAGCGGAAAGCTGTTTTGCGGATTGTGTGGGAGTCCTTATTATAGAAGAACAAGGAGACAGTTTAAAGACCATTCTATTATCTATGAATGGAAATGTAAACAGTATTTAGCAGCGGGCAGGAATACAGGAAAAGCAGACCGTCCGCAACTAAGGTGTGTAATGCTTGAAAAGGTGGAGGGGTGTGATAATGTTCATTTAGATGAGGAGAGACTGTATCAATTACTGGATCAGGTCTGTGAGAAAAGGTATAAGCCGGATAAACAGCAGATTATCAGTCATATGATAGATATGCTGAAAATTGTATTAAAGGAGAAAGATTATCAGCCGGAGCTTGACAGAAAAAAGCAGCAGAAGGAGAAGCTGATGAAGCAGATGGATACTTTGGTGGAAAAGCTTTTGGAGGGGGTAGTCTCAAATGCAATTTATCAGAGAACGCAGAAGGAATTAGAGGGGAAGCTAACAGAGATTTGTGATGCGATAAAGGAGTTAGAGAAACAGAAAGCGAAAGGAAGTGTGTTAAAGGAGAGAATCGCACAGATCGAAAAGACTCTGCAGACAGGAGGTGTGGTAGAAAAAGCTACAGTCGCAGGTATGTTGGAGGATGTAGATAAAATATGGATATATCCGGAATATATGGAGATCATTTTCAGCTTGTCGAAAGTAATGGGGATAGAAAATATGGATGTCCCGATGCAGGAATATAAAAATAGCATGAGAATAGACTATGGGAGTATGTTTGATTATAAAAAGAAGAAGCTGGAAGAACGTGAGACTATTGTTGAAATGATGCGGGAGAATCCACGAATAACAGCGAAGAAAATTGCTGAGGAATTACAGATAAGCTTATCAGGAGCAAATTATAGAATAAATGTTTTGAAGGCAGAAGGGAAGGTGAGATTTAACGGAAAAGGGGGAAAGGGGGAATGGGAAATCTTAAGTTGACTGTTACTTGTATATCAGAATGTGGTATACTATAATTGATGGCAAGAGGAACAGTCAGATAATTGTTGAAAGGGTGGTATGGTTGGATGCAGGCAGAAAAGCTGAATAAAATGTCAGCGATATCTGTATCGAAACCATATCATTCGTTTCAATGAAGTTATAAAGAGATGGTTTTTCTACATCTGTAAGATCTAAGATATATGTAGATAAAACAGATTTGATTGGCTATATAAATGAGGTTATTGATACAGAAAATAAATTCATATGTGTTAGCAGACCGCGGCGTTTCGGAAAGTCGATGGCAGCAAAAATGCTGGTTGCATATTATAGTACTGGCTGTAATTCTTATGAATTGTTTCAAAATTATAGGATTGCCAAAGACATTTCGTTTANGCAGCATTTAAATAAGTATGATCTTCTGCGACTGGATATGCAGCTGATTCGGAGTACAGCAATTAATGAAGGGTGTCAGGAACAATTGCATGCCTATCTCCAGAAGAAAGTAATTGGGGAATTGCGACAAGATTAGTGTATTTGGGATATTTGGCTTACGATAAATACTGTAAAGAAGTGTATATTCCAAATGAGGAAATAAAAGAAGAATTTATAAGAGCAGTGAAAAATAGCGGCTGGGAAAAATATCAATGTATTAATGAAAAAGATTGATGTGTAGCAGGGTTAGTTTTTTAACAAGAAGCTTAGATTTGGGGAAGGAATGTTAAGAAATAATGGGTGATGTGAATACGGAAATTATGAATTCTGGTATTTATGTTTTAAAACATAAGGATTTAGATGTTGCAATGGTTCAGATTAATATGTTTTCCGGAGAAATAGAATATGTGCTGGAAGTATATCTTCCAGAAGAATTGCCGATTGGATGTCTGGAGAATGGAAGAGGGCTTTCTCAGTGGTGGGAGATTCGGGCAATTCCAGA
>CAJSZQ010000060.1 GCA_910574185.1 Lachnospiraceae bacterium | reverse complement strand
CATAGTACCCACTATGTCCAATGTTTATGTCCATTTTTCTCAAATTTCTTTTCCTGCACGATATTCAGTTGTCAATTTTCAGTTAGAATCACATTCATTGAAATTCCGAAAAGTTATTACACAGTATACAAAACAGAATTCTCTTTTTTCTGTCCGGTTTCTAACTTTTTTCTAACTTTTTAAAGATAAGGAAAATATTGTTCTTTTTCCCTGCTCACTTGTTACAACTATATCTGATTCCATTTGTAAAGCCAAGTTCTTGGCAATCGTCAGACCTAACCCACTCCCAGCACCTTTATGTGCTGTTGTATAATTCCTGTAAAATATCTGCTCCTGTTCTTTTTCTGATATGCCTTGCCCATGATCCTCAACTTCAATGATAAGCTTATTGGGTACTTTCCTTATGCGCAGAGCAATATACTTTCCATCACTGCCATATTTAATGGCATTGTCCACAAGATTTTTTAAAACTCTTTTTAAGGCATCTTCATCAGCATACGCATACTCCGGTGCCAAGCCAATGTCAATATCAACATTAAAACATAGTTTTTCCAGAACGTCATAATAATCTAATATAATTCCATGACATATCTCCGTTATATTTACCTTTTGCAATTTCATGTTCATATCACCTGATGTAATCTTAGACATGGTAAAATATTCATTAATTGTCGATACCAACTCATCTGCCTTACTGTCAATTTTTATAATCATGTCCTCCATATTTTCTGCTTTCGGCATTCCTTTTATTTCCTTATTCAGCCATTCAATATACCCTTTCAATACCGTAAGCGGAGTTCGCAAATCATGTGAAATATTGGTAAGCACCTGTGCCATAGCCTGTTTAGAGCGTTTATAATCAGTCCTTTGCGCATAAAATATATCTAATGAACAATTTATCTGAGCGACCAGTTCCTTTACCCTTTTATTTTCTGACGGAATGAGTATATAACCATTTTCTCCTGTACAGGCAATTTCAGCAATCCGTTCTTTCACATACAAAATTTCTTTGCTAATTGCCATATTTTTAACACATTCATGCAGATACAAAATTATCACCAGAAAAAGCAGGCAAAAAAGTATTATCATCATCTGTCCTCCTCCATTTTATATCCAATACCCCATAATGTTTTAATATATTTCCTGTCACTGCCGGAAGCAGCTTTTAACTTGGCTCGTAACCTGTTAATATGGGAATTTAATACATTTTCATTTCCAAAATAAGGTTCTCTCCAAACCAAATCATATAAACGCTCTTTAGAAAATGCATGCCCCACATTGGATGCCAGTAATTTCAAAATGTCAAATTCTGTACGTGTCAAATCTAAAACATTTCCTGATGCCTTAACAGTATGTGTTGTCAGATTAATTTCCAAATCTTTGATTTGAATTATTTCCGGATCAAACTGTTTATCATATTTAACAGCACGTCTGATATTGGCTTTAATTCTCGCAGTAAGTTCAATCAACGAAAAAGGCTTTACGACATAATCATCAGCTCCTAAATTTAATCCCATTGTTTTATCCGTATCATTGTCTTTCGCTGTTATTATGATAATTGGCACAGTACTCATTCCACGTATCGCTCTTAACACTTCCATCCCGCTCATATCTGGTAACATTAAATCAACAAGAACAAGAGCATAGCCATAATCAGCCTGAAACGCATGAATAGCTGAAGTTCCATTATGAAAAACATCAATGGAAAAATTTTCACTCAGCAAATAATCCCTGACCATATCACAAATAGATAGATCATCTTCTACAAGGAAAATTCTATTACTCATTGTTGTTTCTCCCCCATCCTTTTCTTTCTCCTGTCCAAAGGTCTTTCTGCATTTTTCGGTAATATCCACATTGTTCCTATTTTGATCGCTCCTTTGATTTTCCCCTCTTTGCAGTAATATTGTATCATTCTGTTGGTAAGTCCCCATTGAATAGCTGCATCTCTTATAGTCATAAATTCCATTGCAAGTCCTCCTTGTATCAATAACAAAATATATTATATTTCGTTTGAACGAAATATACAAGTCGGTATATATTGCTTTAAAATTTTACACCAACAAGCAATGGTTTTTATCTGAACATTCTAGTGTGCTGACCGCATTATATCTGGCGAAACTCCGCAGAATATTCGCTCATCTGCAAGGCGGATTTTCGACGGCGTAGAGGTGGCTACGGATAGAAAATCCAACGCGGCAGATGGACGGATAGGCAAGGAGATTTGACTGAATATAATGCGGTCAGCACACTAGTAATAATGCATACAGTTTGACTGCCAAATCTTGAGAGCTTTTATAATTTACTCTGTAACTCTTGTGATTGATGACGATATGCACGCCATTATCAAAGACATCAGGAATGCCCATAAAGGCGATATTGATTCTGCCCCTCCTAAAACCCTAACTGAGCATTTTGAAGAAATTCTTGAAAAGGCAGAATCCTTTGCAGGAACTTCCAAACAGAAACTTGCTTACATATTTAGCCAATTTCTAAAAATCAAGCCTACCGAAACAAATATTGATAACATGGCTGATATGCTTTGGTCAGTCCGAATGGAAGATTATACACAGACTTACGAAGTATACGGATATGCTGATTGCAGTGGTTGTGAACACAAAGAGAAATGTCTTTACAAGTATGATCCCCAAAATTGATAATAGCAGCCTGTGCTTTCTTTTGAATGAGTAAATCACGCAAAAAAATTGCTTGATTTACTCATTCGCTTTTTTATTCACAAGAGTAGAATGTGGATATCAAAATGAAAAGGAGATTTTCTATGAGTACATTATTGGAAGCAAAAGAAGTAACAAAAATCTATGGAAAAGCGGGGCATCCCAGTTTAAACAAGGTATCCTTTCGTGTTGCCGAGGGTGAATTTATTGGTATTATGGGAGCATCCGGCTCTGGAAAGACCACTTTGCTCAATGTTCTTTCCACGATAGATACTCCTACAAGCGGAGATATCTGGATTAACGGAGTGAACTTGAAAAATCTTAACCATACAAGTGCTGCCGATTTTCGCAAAGACAATTTAGGATTTATTTTTCAAGAGTATTTTCTGCTTGACAGCCTTACTATCCGTGAGAATATATCCGTTCCCCTTACTCTCCAGAAACTTCCGCCTAAAAAAATCGAAAATATGGTGAGAAGTCTGGCAGAAAGATTTGGCATAGCATCGCAGTTGGGTAAATATCCCCATGAATTGTCTGGCGGACAGCGGCAAAGGGCATCCGCAGCAAGGGCGATTGTAAAGCAGCCAAGTATATTGTTTGCAGACGAGCCAACGGGGGCGTTAGATTCAAGCTCAGCTACGGAACTGTTAAATACTTTGTATGAAGCCAACCAAGAACTGCATACCACCATATTGATGGTTACGCATGACGTTTATGCAGCGAGCTTTGCAAGCCGCATTCTTATTTTTAAGGACGGCTGTATTATCAAGGAACTTGCCAAACATGGCAGTAACAGGCGTGACTTCTATGACGCTATTGCTGCGGAAGCTGCCAGATTAGATACTGAAAGATAAGGGGGGGGAACAATGAATAATTTGTCTATGGCATTTAAGAATTTAAGGAAAAATTTTTCATTTTATGCTCTTTATCTGCTGTCCGTATCCCTTGTTATTACGGTCTACTTTGCGTTTACATCATTTTCAATGAACAGCGTAATGCTTGAGAAAATATCGGGGGATGGTCGAGTAGAATCCATGTGCAATATCATTTCTGTATTTCTGGTAGCCTTTGTGATTTTTTATATGTCATATTCAAATCGCTTCTTTTTGAGACGCCGTACTAAGGAACTTGGGATTTATGCATTGTTAGGTTATAGAAAGTCAAAGATGCTTTCTCTGCTTGTATCTGAAAATTTTTTAATCGGTTGCGGCTCTCTTATCGTAGGCTTGGTATTGGGAGCCATTATGCATAAGGGCATTGTATATGGGACAACAGTTCTTTTGAATTTGTCAATAAACAATGCGGAAATCCATTTCTTTAAATTAAATGCTATTAAAAACACTGTCGTTTTTATTTTTTTGATAATGTGTGTTATGGCTATATCAAATGCCCTCTTTCTTTTCAGAACTTCGCTCATGGATTTGGTTCGGTTTGAAAAAAGTGCGGAGAAAAGAATGAAATTCAAAAAAGCACCTGCCATATTCGGCTTTATTCTAATCATTGTCGGATATGGACTGGCATTGGATATTTTCCGCGGCTCTGATTCCTTATGGTTTACTGTTGGATTTTACCCGACAGGGCTGTTGACTGCCATGTTAATTGTAGTGGGAACCGTCCTGTTCATTGCTTCTTTTCTCCCGTTTGCTGTGCAGAAAAGCAAACGGCATAAGAAAACATTTTACACCGAAACAAAGATTGTGACGGCTCCTAATTTTATTTATCGCATACGCTCTAATGCTAAGACTTTAATAATGCTTACGCTTTTATCAGCAGCGACATTGACTGTTTCAAGTGTAATGGCACTATCGCTTTTCTATCCTATTGCTGCAGTTGCTCGGATAGCTCCCTCTGAGTTGGAATTTAGAATTGAGGAAGAAGGACAGTTAAACAATGCAACATTGCTTGTTAGCCAAAATACATCCGATGATTCTGTAACTTATATTCAAACTGATATTTATAAGGTAACTGCATCTGCCGAAAAACTCCCTATGGAGTATAGTGTGGGAACTTCAAAAGGCAGTGCTGACAACGAAAATATATTGAGGGAAGCGGGCTTTGAATGCATTTCATATTCGCAATATATTTCCCTGTTACAAGCTCAAGGGAGAAATGATATTGCAGGCAAACTATCGGTATTGCAGGATGATGAATGTATTTTGGTAAAGTATCAGCCAAATGCTGACGGAAGCGATGAAACTGGAAGTATCTATTCCTTGAATATCAATAACGGCAACATACCGCTTACTGTAAAGGCAACGACACTCAATAATCCGATTTCTTTTGCGAACAGCGTAGGGACAATGATTGTGAGTGATAATGTCTATGAGCAGATAAAATCGGGCACAGCTTTAGAAAGTAGTATTATAAGTATAAACGGTGAGGTTATCGAAGATAACGAAAAATTGTTTGATGACATGAGTAATCTGCTTAATAATAGCCCATATTTGCAGGGACATTCCCATAAGGTAAATGAAATTATGTCAGCAAGCAGCTCAACTTTTCTTTTGATTGGATTTTTGGTTGTACTGTTTTTCATTGCGACAGGCAGTATCTTATATTTTAATAATATTTCTGCGGTTTCGGATTCAAAAGCAGATTATGAAATACTCAGTAAAATGGGATACTCAAACAGAAAGCTGAAGAAGATTCTCAGAAAGCAGGTTTTAACCTTTTTCAGCATCCCATTCCTTTTCGGACTGATAGACTGTATATTCGCAACGATTGTTTATAAAACGGGACTCATGCAGAATTTGCTTGGAAATACGATTACTCTTTATTTCCCTACTATGATTGCAGTAGCTCTGACAGCTCTCATATATTTGATATACTATTTTCTTACTGTTCATACTTGCTATAAAACAGTGCTAAAGGATTAACCATAACCAAGCTGTCGGCAGAGTGTCGGTAGCTTGGTACTCTTTATCTTAGCATGAAAATATGGTATAATGCAGAAAACTCATAAGGGAGTGATAAAAATGAAAGACATGGTATCAAAATCACTATTCCTAACGAATTACCTGTTGATTATCTTTTATATAAGTTGGAATATAAACGAGAAACAGACTACCATAGGTAGCGGTGTTCCACTTCTTATATCCAGTTTGATGCTGATTGATGTTACCTACATCAGTTCCTGCAATATCAGAGAAAGCAAAGTAATGAATTTGTTTTGTGGATTATTGGCTTTAGACAGTTGGTATCTGCTCTTGTCCTTTGAAGAAGGACAAGCCACGCAGGTCATTCTTACAGCACTACATCCTATCATTTGTTATTTGTCCATTAAATTTATCCTAATGTTTCTGTTTCAAGGAAGCGGATATAAATTTAGGAAAGCAACTAATCTTATGCTTTTTGTAACCTGCATCAGCTCTCTTGTTGGCATTGCCATATCGGGCAGGGCATTCGCCTGTTTGTATGGAATACAGTTTTTAGCGGGATGGCTATCCTTTTTCTTTGTTCTGACTTATCACCGAAAAAGAGTTGCATTTGTCCTAAAGAGCGAATGGAAGTGTATTCTATTTTCCGTTATAGTCATTACGACATTCTTCATTGCATATTATATTGCTACAATCAATGTAAAAAATCACATTGCCAATTTTGGGATATATCTGCCCATGCTTCTGTCTCTTATGAGCATTCATGGTATAGTAATTAAAGAACATGGCAGTTATCCGCTTTCTACCGTATTCAACAAAAGACAAACAGCACTAATCTTATCTCTGTCATTACTTGCTCTTCGGCTGATGGTTGCGTTAACGGGTGGCGGTGATAAAGAACTGTTTGTTGTGGTAAATGCACTATTCTCTTTTATCTATATCTGCAATATCATATTGGGGGTGAGCTTAAAACAAGGTGAAAGTAGAATAATCAAAGAAAGTAAATACAAGTTTTCTTTGCGGCAGTTGCAGCAAGAGGAATTGTTAAAAACAGAATTTTCAAATTTTCTTCATGATGATGTACTTCAAGACCTTCTCTCAATTAAAAATATGATGACGAAAGCTCATCGTCCAGATATACAGGACATTATTATTGAAACACTTGATAATTTGAACACGCATATCCGTGAACAAATGCAGGACTACCATCCTGTTATTTTGAAAAACTTAACCGTTAAAGAAAACTATCAAAATCTAATTGAAGCTATTTCGCAGTCTTTTCCGCAGCGAAAGATTGTGGTATCCTTTGATTGTTCCGACACCTTGTTTTTAGTCGAGCCATATAATGTGCTGATATATCGGTTGCTCAAGGAGCTTCTCACAAATGTTTTTAAGCATTCAGAAGGCAATCGAGCTTGGGTGATGCTCACGCAGGAAAATGGCATTATTGAGTTATGTGTCAGCGATGATGGAAACGCTGCCCCAGACAGCTTACTTGTAATTGATAAATCGAAACATAAAGGCATTGCTTCTATTACCGAGCAAGTAAATAATATGGGCGGCTCAATAACTATTTCAGATAACTCGCCACACGGCATTTGCATACAAATTACACTACCAATGAAAGGGGATGTTTCTTATCAATATTTTGTTAGTTGATGACCATACGCTTTTCGCCAAAAGTCTTTCAGTTGCTTTAGATGAGTATAATGAAATTGAGCATTTCTATTCAACACAGGACATTCAAGGCATAGGGCAAATGGTTTGCGATAAAAACATAGATATTATTTTAATGGATATTAACCTCGGCAATTTAAGCGATACAGATGGTTTGGAAATAGCATCAAACCTACTGAAATCAAGCCCTATGGTAAAAATAATTATTCTTACAGGATATGACCTGCCTGTGTATAGGCACGAAGCAAAGAAAATCGGTATCAGTGGCTTTCTTAACAAAAATATCAGCCCTGATGATTTAATTTCTTCGCTAATTCATGTTTCTCGTGGAAACACTTGCTTTCCATCCGAAAGTAATGAAATAATGATTGAAGATTTAACAAGTATGGAAAAGAAGATATTACAGCTTATTAGTAGCGGTAAAAAACGGAAATGTGTCGCTGATGAGCTATATATGAGTGAGAGGACACTTTCTAATCACTTGCAACACATTTTTGAAAAGTTAGATGTTTCCTCTGTTGTAGAAGCCGTAACAAAAGCCATTCAACTCGGATACATACCGCCAATATGTTAAATGATAACTGTCTATTAGCTCGAGACCGTTTCAAGTTTTGTGTAAACTCAAAAAACTGATATAAGATTTATGAATAGTTGCAAGCGGGCAGAGCCGGTCTTCTGGTTCTGCCCTTGTCTGTATTAT
>CAJSZQ010000059.1 GCA_910574185.1 Lachnospiraceae bacterium | reverse complement strand
TTTTTGTGGGGAATCTTTTTTTCTTGCCATAAAATAAACCTCCAAACTGAGTAATTTTATCTTACATCAGTTTGGAGGTTTACACAATCTTTAGGATACTCCCTAAAAATCCTATCTACTTTTTGTTAATATCTATCCAGATATTTTTTTAATCCATCAGGACGGCGGACTTCCGTCCGCCTGTCCGCACCTGGTAATTAACTAAACAATATTTACAGCCACATACCCATTCTCAGTTTTTACAATCTGCTTTTCCTCCAAAAGCTCATTGGTACTGCTTCCATATCATAAATATTTTCCTGCTCCTCATAAGCCAGGAACAACTCCTGCTCTGTCCAAATAATCTTCTTTCCTTCTCTATAAATCTCCATTTTCACATTCTCCTTAACATTAAAACTACATTGCATGCGTTTTTAAGGATGTCTGAAACACTCTGAAAGTCCGCATGAATCTAACCCACAAAATTCCCTGTTTCCTTCCTCTTCCTGTATAAACGGGTGGCATATCCTATACTGATTTTCGTTCAGAATCTGAATTACTGATTCTTTTATCTCTTCCACTATGCCTATATTCCAGGGAAACCTTTTTGCGTAATCTTCTTCGTTTTCCAGCTCCAAAAGCGTAAGGCACATCTGATATACTGCCTGATCCATCTCATCCATACGCTCTATCATAGAGTCAGTAAATTCGAGATATTCGTCCTCATGATTCGCTTTTTTCACCGAAGCCGTTTTTGCTGCTCTTTTAATAATTTCAGAAAAATAAATCCTCTGCATTTCTAATGAGCCATATTCTCTCCAGTCAAAATATTCCGCATCTTTATCCGCCAGAATCCCTCTGTTTGCGATGACCTTCAATCTGCGTATGATTTCTTTGACTGAAGGAAATGGTACCTTTCTGTCATTTGTATAAAACAGATACATATACCCTCTTGAGTTAGATTTTTTTGTATTGCCAATAATAATGGCTTTAAATCCCGCATCATTCTCTACCAAAATTTCCGCTGTTCCTAATTTCTGATTCCAGGTAATATTATAATACTTAAATATTGGCTCCCTTTTTAAACTGTTATATCCATCCTTAATCTTTCTTGCAAGTTCTTTATAATCCATAGCTGGTCTCCTTTAAAAATTAAAAAAAGGCACCGACTATTCCGTAAAATAATCAATGCCTTTCTGCTTTTACCTATTGTTCCTTGCTTTACCTATGCGATCATATCTAAAAATTCTGTTTCTGAAAGAATTTTTATTCCTAATGACCGTGCCTTTGCCAGTTTATTTCCGGCCTTTTCGCCGCAGATCAGATAATCCGTATTTCTGCTGACCGAGCTGCCCGGTTTCCCGCCAAGCTCCCATATCTTTGTATTGATTCCATCACGGGTAAAATTCATGAGCTTTCCCGTAGCAACAATCGTACATCCCTGAAATGGATTGCTGGAAGTAACAAGTTCCTCCTCTGTCGCTTTGATCTCCACAGGTCTGAAGTTCATTTCCATCTGCAAATCCCTCCATAAGTTCAGATTATCTTCATCCGCAAACCATGTGTGAATGTTCCGGTTCAGAGTATCCCCAAAATCTTCCAGCTTCGAAAAATCATAGTTTCCGATAGCTGCCTTCTCGAACCTATTAAGACTCCCTTCAAATACTTCACACAATACCCTGCTCTTTGTCCTTCCGACCATCGGGATATCCATTGCAGTCAGATAATGGATAAAATCCGTATTCCTGCTCTCATTGATCGCCGTCCAGAGCTTTTCATAAGATTTTTCTCCATATCCTTCCAAAGCAATCATCTCTTTCCGATATCTGTCCAAATGGTAAATGTCCTGGAATGAGGTAAGCCATCCACACTCCAGAAAGCGCCGCAGAGTTGACTCGGAAAGCCCGGATATATCCATTGTTTTTTTCGCTACAAAGTGGACGTATTTCTTCAGAATCTGGCTGTCGCATTCCGGATTATCACAATGCAGCGTCTCCAAAACCTTTCCTTTATTCGTTCTCCCTTTCCGTATTCTTGTAGGACTGCCGCAGCAAGGACACTGAACCGGATACGTGTCATAGTAGAATCCCCGGTCAAGGTTTTCCTCTATATGCGGAATAATCATATTCCGCTTTGAAACCAAAATACGGCATCCGGGAACCAGCTCCAGATTCCTGATAAAAGACAGGTTATGAAGTGATGCCCTTGAAACATCCGCACCGTCAATCTCCACTGGGTCAAATACAGCAACCGGCGCCAGGTCTCCGGACCTGGAAGGCGTCCACTCGATTTCCTGTAGCGAAGTTTCATAAGTTTCATCTTCAAATTTGTAAGCAAGCCCGTCCTTATAGTGATGCCCTGTCCTGCCACATTTTGCAGAATGACTAAGGCTGTCGTAAATGAGAACCAGGCCGTCTATGGGTAATTCCTTTTCTCCTGCAATGGCCTCTAGCTTCCCAATCTGCTCACTAAGCTCCTTCTCGCTGTATCTTCCTGCTTCCAGCCATACATAAGGGCATATATCAAATCCCAAAGCTGCAAGCTGTATCAGCTTAAACTCCCGGCTGTCAACACCCTCTCCTCCATCCAGTCCTTCTAATACATTGAACGGGATAAAATTGATATGCCTTCCTTTGCACACTTCCGGATTCAGATTGCGGACGGATCCGGAAGCCAGGTTACGAGCGTTTTTATATGGTTCTCCATTTCCATCCCGGATCGTATCCTTTAGCTGCCGGAAAACATCCTTGTAGATAAATGCCTCCCCAACCGCAACAAGTCTTTCCTTATAGCTGATTGTAAGAGGAATATTTTCAAATGCAGGGATATTGTGGGTTATATCTTCCCCAATATCTCCGTCACCGCGCGTAGATGCCTGTACCAGTCTGCCTTCTTCATAAACAAGCTTAACAGTCAGTCCATCCAGTTTCAGCATCAGCAATGTATCCTGGTTTTCCATAAAATCAGCTAACTCCTGGATTTGCTTTGTCTTTTCAAGAGAAAGCAATGCCCTTGGATGCCTTACTTTCTTCAAGTCACTGACCGGATAATAACCGACGCTCTGTGTTGGGGAATTGGAAAATACAATGCCAGATTCCTTCTCCAGTTCTGCCAGATGGTCAAAGAGACGGTCATATTCCTGATCTGTCATTGTTGGAGAATTCCGATTGTAATAAGCATCCCTCTGTTTATTCAGTGTCTGTACTAATGTTTTGATTTCCTGTAACATATTTTTTGCAGCTCCTTTCTTATTTGGTTTGAGTGAACTTATCCTCCTTTCCGGTACGACTTTCGTTTAAACGCAAAAAAAGGCACTGATTATTCCATAAAAATAATCAATGCCTTCCTGCATTCTAAACATAATGGCAGAATTAATCTGCAAAAGTTGGGGTTCTAATCACTCTACTTAGAACAAAAGTTTCTTAATTCCTTCTTATCTTGGAATTATAAATATCTATCATCTTTATTCTATATTTAAAAATGTTAATTGTCAATGATAGAATTTCTACATTTACCTTTACCTACTAGACTGATACCATTACAAAAAATTAGTCGAGTTTGCCTTGCTTAAGTATATAAACTTTTTACCGTCAATATAATTAAATAGCTCTCACTTATCCTCACAACTGATTTTCTTTTTAAAACAAAATTCCGCTAATAATGTCTTATTTCTATTACTCATAATTCTAGAATCTATTTCTTTCAAATTATATAGGTTATCCAACTTTGCTTCCTCATAAATGTAATTTAATACATCATCCAAATAATCATGAGCAACTTCTAAATCATCTATAAATTCTAAAGAATCTATCTGCGCATTATATAATCTATTTACTAAATACATAACTATAATATTCTCATCCTCTTGCACCTGAATTTTTTTTACTGCTTTCATAATTTCCTTAATTATTCTCATATCTTCATTCAGGAAAACATCTATGGACTGCTCTCCTATAAATGTTGCATACAAAGTATAATAGTATCTTGACGCACGTCGATCTAAAATATAACACTGAATATATAAATTCAAAATATAAATCAAAAGTTGTAAAGAATTAGTTCCAAATTTTATGTCTATGCAATTAAATATTTCAGCCTTTCCATCTGCTTTATTTATACTCTTATATATACTTGGAACAGTAATTTCCATCATCTTTTCTTTAATATTCTTAACATTCATTAATTCAGGATCTACATATATCCCTGCCCCACTAAAGCGGCTCTGCATACCATATACTTTTACTACTTTTTCATTTTGAAAGTCTATGATAGAAACTTTTGTTTTTTTCATATAGATACTATTGGTTTGCAACTCTCCCTTACATACAGCAGCATTAAAACATATCTTTTGAAATAGCAATTTCTGTCTCAGTTCCTTTAAAAATTTGCATAATTGAAAAACATCTTCACTTTCCAAATAAGCACAATCACTAAAAACATTAATCTCAGGACAATCTTTATCAAATTTCTTTTGCAAACCAACTATATTACTATGGAAGTTTTTTATAACATTCCTATATTTACTAGGATCCGAAATCGCAATTGCTTTGGTTCCTAGTAAATCCATAAACGCAATATATTTAATTGTTGCTCCCTCCTTTCCAATGGATTCTGTAAATTGATACATATGGCACCATTTTATGATATGTAAAATAGTATTTTTCTGGCACTATTTTTATTCTACCATTCCTCCATTTTTTTAACCCGAATTGACTTTTAATTATTCTACTATATTTTTGCTTTTTAGGTCTTTTTTCTGTTCTAATTAATAAATACTCTCCATATGGCATTTTATTGAGTATTCTCTCAATTTTAGCTATACTAAGCTGCCCATATCTTGGATGAGATGATAGTATACTTGCCACCCCAAAAATATCTTTCTCATTTATTTTCTTTCTCTGCTCTCCATTATAGAATTCCTCCCACATAGATACATATTTATCATAATCAATCTCATAATTCTCTCCCTCTCTACAAAAAGAAGCAAATGAAATATACTCTGTATCTTTGACTTGTCCTAAATAACTATTCTCTCCTCTTTTTAATAAAAAGAGTACTTTTTTTCTAGAAAACTCCCGTCTTTCCGAATAATTCTCATATTTTTTTTCATAATGATAGAAATAAAACATTTGAATATCTAAAACAACATCTTCTATAAGCATCATCAATTTACTTTCATCATCAATAAATACTTTCGCAGAAAAAGAACTTTCTGCAGACACCCAATCTTTTCTTTCTTCACTTCCCACCGAAACCTGCAATGCATGTGATGCTTCTTCAGTATTTAAAAGATCTATATTACATTCCTTTGTTTTATATACATATATACGCAAATCATTATCACACTCTTCTGCCGTATTCAGTATCTTCACTTTTACATTTTGAATATCATTCACTTTCAAAGTTCTTTTTAATCTATTTGCATTAATTTTTAATTTACCTTTCATATCCCAATTACAACACGCAGCTTGATAATTAATAATAAAATCACCTGCTCCTATTTCTTCAAAATAAATAGTTCTTTTTAAACTCTTATTTTCCATTATTAAATTACCTCCGTATTTTACTATACATATCTTAAAAATATTTTCTTAATTTTTTCTAAAATGTCTTGACTTAAAGTTTTTTATATCATATAATATGAAACTGTTGTAAAGTAAAAAAGATTACAACATAATAACACCATTATACATGGTGTAAATACTTAGTAAGGGGAAGTTACTAAACTTTGGTCGGTTAAGGCAGTCTTTCCCTTATTTCCTTTATATTTTTATATCGTCAATATATTATAGATTATTAATTGTGAGTTTATCTGGTTTTTTTCTATTTTTTTCCTTTGCCTGTACATTTTGCATAGATTTTATATTTGAGATAAATATTCTCAAAAGTTATTGTTCCAATATAAAGATGCCCGATTCGGGTCTCGTCTCTTCGTAATTCTTTACTACCACTAGCAGCAATTTTCCTATATAACCTTTCCCTTCATTCAAATTTTTGTATACCTAAAAATAACTATAGCCTACCAATGTCACTTACGACATGGCAAGTTATAGTTATACTACATAAAAAGTACTTTTCATGCCATCTGTTCTCTAAAAAATTCCGGCATTTTTGCCAAAAGAAAAGATACTGTTCCCATACACTTACCGGCTCTCCAATATTGGATAATGTTGCCATATCCCATTTCAAGCCCGTCCTTTCCATAAAAAACAAATTCTTTACTATCTTTAGCAATAAAATTTATTGTTTTATGATGCCATTATCACTCATACTGATCGGGCTTCTCTGGCAGTTCCGGCTCTGTATGATCATTCCTGGAGACGGTACTACCCCACCACCATGGTTGTTTCTGAACTCATAAACTTAACTTCTGATCGCGGTATTAAAAGTTGAAATTTAACTTTTGATGCCTGCGATAGAAATGTAATCTATTGTCATACATTTTCCCTTGCAGTCGAAATACGCACTATCTACCGTTTATATTTTGTGCCTGTAAGGTCGCTCACATTTTGATATATTTCTGTTTTGAGCTTCTTGGTTTGTTCGGAATGGTACGCTTGATTATACCAGCAGCAAGCATTGGCTGCAAAATTTTTTCCCTGAAATACTTTTCTGTTTTGATTTCACAAAAAAGCTGCATTTCAGCACGCGTTCTTGGCATTGAGCAGTAATCCAGAAGATTATGCAGTTTTTCCGAAGAAAGTTTGATTTCAACTTCGGTATTAACTTCGGTATTAACTTCGGTACTTGAAGACGAAGTTGGTCCCACAGTTGCTGTAGCAATTTCCGGAAGTGGCACGATAATGCGAAAAACATCTCCTTCAATAAATTCCGGGTCTTCTCCAGAATACATTCTTGTATATTTGTAGGTATTGCGCATTCCAGAACCTAATTCATCAGCAAGACCGATTTCCCGGAATACTCTAGAAATTGGAGGATTTTTCTGAAATGGGTCAAATGATGCAAGGTTCAGAACTCCGTAACCATGAGATAGGTTTGCGTTTTCAGTGTACATTTTATCTTTTTCTATGACAAGTTTTGCCACATATCCACTTGAAAAGTCACGATGCATAAGGAGATTCGAGACGATTTCGCGCAGGATATGATTTCTTGCGCTCACGCTCTGTATTCCTTCCAGGTGGAATGTATCGTTTAGATGCTTTTCTCCAAAGGAGAAAAGGCGGTCGTAGCTTTCAATCAGATTCGTTATTACAACGTCACGATCATCGTACCGGTCGATGTTCTGTACGCGGAAAATAGCATCTGTTTTGTGCTGCGGTAGTACAGACATAATGGTATTGTCTTCGCCAAAGAGAAGAATAGCCGCCAGAGTAATTCCTTCCTTCTGAGTAAAATCATCCGTAAGAATCAGACCAGCGCTACGGAGCAATTCTTCATCCGACATGGATCTCCACGGGTGATTTTCTCCTCTAATCCGGGTCATTTTTCTGGCTCGCTCCAGTAAATCAGACCGCAATGCCTCAATTCCGAAACGGGTTACCTTGTTTACAAAATAAGAGCTATTCTTGCGGGCATAAAGCCTATAGACTTCATCCGCATGGTTTGTGATATCAATATCTGCCTCGTGGTTGCGGTCATAGATTCGCCCATTGCACCGACATACTGTGGAACTGACTGGCACACGAATATATAGGATATATTTCCCGTCATGTTCATACTCGATTGGAGTAAGATAAAGCGGGGGATACATTTTGTTCTCATTGTTGACAGATGTGATGAAATTCTTTTTCATCTGATCGATGCAGTCCGGCTGTATACCGAGGATCGTGCCATTATCCTTCACCCCAAGGAAGATATGTCCACCATCCCGGTTAGAGAAGGAGCAGACGGAGTCATACACATCTTTAGTTATCTCTGTGGTGGATTTTTTTAATTCTACGGTATTGCTCTCACCGTTTTGTATCAATATCAGCAGTTCTTGTGGTAACTGCATGGATTGTTCACCTTCCTTCTGAATATGTAGGAATTTTCCACAGTCGTATTGTAATCTTTGTGGAGAATTATATCAAGGAGTTCCCAAAAATTTATTTATTATGGTAAATACTGTAAAATGCACGATTATTTACCCCACTAAACTACCCCGCATTAAAGATAAAATACGCCATATCTAAATCTTCTTTTGCCACTTGCATCCAATGCATAGCCATATCCATCCTTGTTCCAACATCCATAGAATCAGACTGCTTCATAGAGCATCACCCCTTCCCGTTGAATATTTCCTTAAAAAGGATAAGCTTGTACCCAGTACTTAAAATGCTCTCTATTCTTTACAACTGGCATAACCCAAATTCCATATGTAACATTATACTCAAATCCGACTTCCGCCAGTGCATCTGAATATTTATCCATGCCTTCATCTGGCAAATCCACTAATATCATTATATCTATATCGGAATCCACGGTATAGTCCCCTCTGGCATAAGAGCCATATAAAATCACACTTTTTAAATGAGATTTATAGATCTGCTGTAGCCCAGTAAGGTATCCAGATAGTAATGCTTGGATATTCATTGGCATAAGCTCTACTCCTTCCCGCTTTCTTTTAATTACAGTATAGCCCTACTATTTCAAATATACAATGTCGGCAACTGGTTTACTACAGTAATTTCACAATGGCAAAAAATCAACTTTCATCATTCTCTGGCTAATACTCCACTCCACCCCCATTACACGAATAAAGTCACCTATCCACTTATTTTCACCACATCCAGCCAGTACTATTCTGTCCATTATGCCGCCTCTAAGGACGCATAAATGGACAAATCAGCACCAAATAACCCCCATTTTCCGCCATTTTCATAGTAGGACACAAAATACTCTACTGCGTTTTCCGGGAATACCTCCTTGAATTCTCCATATAATTGTGCGGCAAGCGTCTTGTTATGAGCTATCACAAGCGTTGGTT
>CAJSZQ010000058.1 GCA_910574185.1 Lachnospiraceae bacterium | reverse complement strand
TCTTGCCATACCATCCACCGCCATTTCTTTTTAGTATATCATAAGGCGGTAAATAATGGCAGTAAAATTAATTTAAATATAATGCGGTCACTACACTAGTGTGCTGACCGCATTATATCTGGCGAAACTCCGCAGAATATTCGCTCATCTGCAAGGCGGCTGAATGAGGTGATGCGGTGGCATCGTCGATTGAAGCCAACGCATCAGATGGAAATATAGTTGCGAAGTTCATAAAAAAGAATCTGGAATTTGCTGGGATTTTTTTGTAAAAACAGGTATACTAATAAATAAGAAATTAAGAGTATAAGGGATTTGTGAAATGCCCTGTGAAGGAGAAGGAGGATTTGATTATGGCTACACCGCATAATGCCGCTAATGTGGGCGAGATTGCAGAAACGATTTTGTTACCGGGTGATCCGCTTCGCGCGAAAGTAATCGCGGATACTTATTTAGAGGACGCGAAGCAATTTAACAGTGTGAGAAATATGTTCGGCTATACAGGGACCTATAAAGATAAGAAGGTATCTGTCATGGGGACAGGCATGGGTATTCCGTCAATTGGGATTTACAGCCATGAACTGATTCGTTTTTACGGGGTAAAGAATCTGATTCGTGTAGGGTCCTGCGGAGCCTGTCAGGAGCATGTAAAGGTTGGAGATGTGATTATGGCGCAGGGGGCCTGTACGAACAGCAGCTATGCGCGTCAGTACCAGCTTCCGGGAACGATGTGTGCCATTGCGGACTATGGTTTATTAAAGATGTCGCAGGAGATTGCGGAAGAGAATGGGGTTTCCTGGCATGTAGGCAATATTCTGTCTTCGGACATATTCTATACGGAAACTGCCGAATGGAAGCTCTGGGCGAAGATGGGAGTGCTGGGCATTGAGATGGAAAGCTTCGCGCTGTATTGTGAAGCAGCCAGGGCAGGCGTGAAGGCTCTCGGCATTTTTACCGTATCTGACTCAATGATTACCGGAGAGGAAACCACAGCCAAGCAGAGACAAAATGACTTTAAGCAGATGATGGAGATTGCGCTGGAAACGGCTGTTAGAATTTAAGATAAGGCGGACAGCGTTGCCTGTGCGGAGGCGGACCGATTGGTAATCGGACGAGTTAAGGAATTGAACGCACGCGTGCTCCATCATGCCGGAATATATGAATAGAAATTTCAGGGAGAGGGAAAAATGGCATTAAGACCAACTGTATTACTTTATAATTTCACAGACAAAAGACGAAGAACGAAGATGAATACCTATTGTGCCATGAACGGGATTCGGGTGAGAACGGTGGATAAAGAGCAATATGGGAAGCCAGTGCTTGCGCTGGTAGATAAAGAAGCGGATGTTTTGTTTGGAGAAGAACAGATTTTCTCTGATGATGAAATAAGGCAGAATGGAGAGCGGAAATTGGAACAATCAGATTTTTCAGAGGAAATGCTGGTGATGTGTCATGTTGGCAGTAAGATGAACGGTCTGCTTGATTGGCTTAGAAAGGAGAATGTGATTGTTCCGCTGAAGGCAGTAATGACGCAGACGAATCAATTCTGGAACTCTCTGGAGTTATACTGTGAGATAAAAAAAGAGCATGAGCAGATGACGGAGCAGAGATTATGAATCGGCCGGAGGGGAAGGATAGAAAAGAGATTACTGTAAATGGAATTACGTATACTTTGTGGACGGAGGAGCGTCAGCCTGAATGTTCATGCGCGGTGGAATATATGGATGAGAGGGCGTTCTTTGCAGAAAACGGCCAGTGTTTTTACGCACAGGCAGTTTCCTGCGAAGATGTAGAAGGGGAAGTTGTGATTCCAGAAGAAGTGGAAGGGCATTCGGTGATGAGTCTTGCGCCGTATGCCTTTTCTGCGAAAAGAATGGAGAGTCTTATTCTGCCGGTGACGCTGCGCGAAGCAGGCAGGTATGTATTTTACCGCTCCTTTCGCTTAAAGAAACTTTGTTTTAGCGATACATTTACCGATATTGGAGCGGGGGCGTTTACCGGATGCCGGTTGGAGGAGATTGAGATTGACTTCTATCAGGGAGAACAGTCCTGCCTCAAATTTATTGTGGATGAGATTCGGTATGCGCTTTGGGTTACGCTGCGCTATCACCGTTCTGACGGCAGAATAGATACGGCGAAGGTGGTATTTCCGGAGCATTATGAAGAAGCGGTGGAAAACACACCGGCGAGGATTGTGGAAACTCATTACCATGGAGCGGGCGGTTATTACAGGCAGACCTTCTATAATAAGAAGCTTAATTTTAAGGAATATGACTCGTTATTTCCGCTGGCGCTTGCTCAGGAGAATGAAGAAATCCTGACAGATATCGCCGCATACCGGCTTCTCTTTCCCTATTGTTTGGAAAAAAAGGCTGAAGATAAATATCTGGGATATCTTGCCGGACATATGGACTGGGCCGGCAGGGCGAGCGTGAAGCGGGAGAATTTGGACATGCTGCGTTTTTTCGGGGAGAGACGACTCTGGGAAAAGGAAGCTTTGAACCGGGCAATTGAAATAGCTTCAGGAGAGAAGAAGCTGGAAGCGCTGGCGCTTTTAATGGAGCAGAAGCGAAACTTATTTCCCGGCAGACGAAAAACGTTTGATTTATAGTGGGAAGGATATGGAGAGAATAAGGAGGCGGCATGGGCGAGATAGATAGTTTGGAGAGTTCAGAGTGGACCGATTGGAGTGCAGCGGAGAATTTAGAGCGGGTCTGCAGGTCGATTCTTATCAATACAAGAAATGAATTATATCTGAAAATGCGCTTCCTGGATGTGGCCTTGTCCTCTTTTTTCTATGTGATAGATATGGATATCTATCAGATGGGGACGGATGGATTCGGGATGCATTATCAGCCGAAGACGCTGGGAGGATTGTACCGGACAGACCGGGTTATGGTAAACAGGCTTTACCTTCATACGGCGCTGCACTGTGTTTTTCGGCATGTAACACGTCAGAATGGAAGAGAGAAAGAATTGTGGGATTTGTCCTGTAATATTGCTGCAGAGTCTATCATTGACAGTATGAATCACCGGGTAGTAAGACGGGCGCAAAGCTGGCTCAGGCAGGACGTTTATCGGAAACTGGAAAAAGAGATGCGGGTATTTACGGCGGAGAAGATATATGCAGCGCTTGTGAAGTGGGGGCTTCCAGAGAGAAAGCTTTTTAAACTTTCGGAAGAATTTAACGTGGACGACCACAGGCTCTGGCCAGAGGATGACAACCAGAATAAGAAGAATGAAATCGAGAATCGCTGGAAGAATCAGACGGAGCGGATAGAGACGGATATGGAGACATTTTCCAAAGAGAGCGCGTCGGATTTCGGCGATATATTGAAGCAGGTCAGGGTAGAGAATAAAGAGCGGTGCGACTACCGGCAGTTTCTTCGGAAATTTTCGATTCTGAAAGAAGAATTGCGTATTGATGAAGATAGTTTTGACTTTGGGTTTTATAGTTATGGGTTGAGGGTTTATGGAAATATGCCGTTGATTGAACCACAGGAGTGGAAGGAAGAGCAGAAGATAGAGGAATTTATTATCGTTATAGATACATCCATGTCCTGTTCCGGGGAATTGGTAAAACGCTTTTTAGAAGAGACTTATTCGGTGCTTAGCGAGAATAACAGCTTTTTCAGAAAAGTTAATATTCACATTATCCAGTGTGATGAAACGGTAAAGGAAGACCGAAAGATTACCTGCGGGGAAGAGCTGAAGGAATATATGGAAGATTTGACGCTGAAAGGCGAAGGAGGGACGGATTTTAGACCAGCTTTTGCTTATGTGGAAGAATTGATTGAAAAGGGAGAGCTTGGCAGTCTTAAGGGTTTGATTTATTTTACGGACGGACAGGGAATCTATCCGGTGAGAAAGCCGCCCTTTCAGACGGCGTTTGTATTTGTGAAGGAAGATTATGAGGATGTGAATGTTCCGGCGTGGGCGATAAAACTGGTATTAGATGAGGAAGAATACGCGCCCGGATACAGAATGTAATTGAGAAAGGCTGAGAGCATAAGGACGGACGTGCGTTGTGTGCTGCGCATACAGTGTCATAGAATAAATCAGGAGGCAGAACATGGATATTAAACGGGCAAAACAGGAGATTATGGATGCGGTAAAAGCATATCTGATTCGGGATGAAGACGGAGAGTATCTGATTCCGTCTATCCGCCAGCGGCCGATTCTTCTTATGGGGCCTCCGGGAATTGGAAAGACCCAGATTATGGAGCAGATTGCAAGGGAATGTAAAATAGGGCTGGTGGCTTATACGATTACGCATCATACCAGGCAGAGCGCGGTGGGGCTTCCGTTTATCCAAGAGAAGAAATTTGGCGGGGTGACTTTTTCGGTAACGGAATATACCATGAGTGAGATTATTGCCTCTGTTTATGAGAAAATGGAGCAGACAGGGCTTTCAGAAGGGATTCTTTTTATTGATGAGATTAATTGTGTATCGGAGACTCTGGCGCCGGCTATGCTGCAGTTTCTTCAATGTAAGACCTTTGGAAATCAGAAAGTACCAAAAGGGTGGCTGATTGTGGCGGCGGGCAATCCGCCGGAGTATAACAAATCAGTGCGGGATTTTGATACGGTGACTCTGGATAGGATTAAAATGATAGAAGTGGAAGCAGATTATGGAGTATGGAGGGAGTATGCTTATCGGGCCGGCGTCCATCCGGCGATTCTTTCTTATCTGGAACTGCGGAAGGAGTATTTCTACCGGATGGAAACTACTGTGGACGGTAAGATGTTCGTAACGGCAAGAGGCTGGGAGGATTTGTCACAGTTTCTCTATGCCTGTGAGCGGATAGAAAAAAGCGTGGACAGGGAGGTTGTGCATCAGTATATTCAGCACTGGAAAATAGCGAAGGATTTTGCGAATTATCTTGAACTTTATGAGAAGTACAAAAAAGATTATGGACTTGACCGGATTGTGGAAGGAATTTACACAAAAACAGCCTTAGAACGCGTGAAATTTGCGCCTTTTGACGAGAGACTGAGTATCGTCGGCATGCTTGTCGGCAAGCTGAATGAACTGTTCCGGGACGCATATATGGAGGATGCATTTGTTACCAGGCTGTTTGGGTATCTGAAACAGTATCGAGCATGTCAGAGTTTTGATTTCGTTATTTCACAGGAACAAGAAGACTATGAGAATCTTAGAAAAGGGGAGCTGCTGTCCAGAGCAGAGAATCAGATTTGGCGCAGAGCGACGGATATGCTGGAGAGCTACCGTTTGATTATTCAGAAGGAATGCTTAGAGGCAGACGCGGCGTTTGAGAGGGTGCGGGAAGAATTTCAGAAATCAATTTCTGTCAGAGAAGCATGTGTGGACCGGGCGATGGAGGGACTGGAATATGGATTTGATTTTATGGAAGCGGCATTTGGGGACAGTCAGGAGATGGTGTCTTTTGTGACAGAGCTTGGTTCCGGTCATTATAGTATTTGGTTTTTGAGAGAAAATGATTGTGAGCGGTATTATAAGTATAATAAGGGCCTCCTGTTTGACGAGAGACAGGAAGCCATACGAAAACAGCTTGATGAAATTGAAAACCATCTGGAAAGGGGCGTTAATTCATAGAGCTTATTCCAGAAAGTAAATGTATCGCTAGTCCGGAAATGACGGCTGTGAGATATAGAAGCCCTGCGACGGACAGATTCTCCCGCTGATTATGATTCACTTTAAACAGGACAATCAATCCCATTCCGGCATTGGTGCACAGGCCGGAGATGACTGCGGCAAAGGAAACAGCGCCGTTTAAATAGAGCTCTGTCAGCAGGACGGAAGCGGCGCAATTCGGAATAAAACCAATAATTGCAGTCAGGAACGGCTGAAGGATGCTGCCATTTAACAGAAATGTTGAAATAGCGCTCATACCGGCGAGAGCAATCAGGAGATTTAAAATTCCTGAAAATATAAAGATATATCCAAACAGCTGGAAAGTATGGTTCAGGGCAGGCTTCACGATTCCATGGCGACTGTGGCATCCGCAATTATGGCACAAATCTTCGATGTGCTTGGTATCCGGGAATTTTCCGGCAAGTATCGAGTCTGTTAAAAATCCTGCTGCAAGTGCAATCAGGAACTTGACTGCCAGCAGCCGCCAGATGGAGTCCGTATTACCAGGATGCCCCATCAGGATAATAATCGCTTCGTCTGAGGTCGAGAGGAATACGGCCAGCAGAGTCCCGATAGAAATCACGCCGCCGGAATAAAGGTTGGCGGCCATGACAGAGAATCCGCATTGCGGTATGCAGCCTAGAAGAGCGCCGGCGACAGGGCCGGTTTTCTGAAGTGTCGTAAGTGTTTTATTTATCCATGTTGCGGAGTAGTGTTCCAGCGCTTCCATCAGGAGGAATGCAGCGAATAGAAAAGGAAGCATGCGGACGCTGTCCAAAACGGCGTCCAAAAGCACGTCTAAGAAAATATTCATAGTTATCTGCCTCTGCGTCATATTTAGATTATCTATGGATTCCATTCTTTTCCGGAGTAAAATCTAGTGTGCGGAAAGCCCTTATGAATTGCCGGAAAATAATAACAATAATCTTATCAAGTTACCATGTGAATGTCAAGGCCGGTGTAAGTGGAAATAAATAAGTTTGTAACAGTTCAGCCTTTGGCTTCACTGTTACGGAATCTGCCCATTCCAAATCGCCTGCGGCGATGGACAGATTCCCTCTTGGCCAAATTTACACATTCTCACGAACTTTGCAGCAAGTGCAAAGTTCTAGGCTGAATTGTTATATAAGTTTTCTTTTGAATACTTTTATGATATACTGGATTATGTGAATAAAAGGGAAAATGCCGTGGGGGACTGCAGCAATCAGAAGAGGAGGAAAAGATGGGTGTCAATGACGTACTTACTAAGATTAATGATGTGATGTATACTTACATATTAATCATTATGCTGGTGGCAGCTGGGATTTATTTTACTGTGAGGACCAGAGTGGTTCAGCTTCGTCTGCTGAAAGATGGATTGAAGTCTATGCTTGAGAAGAATAATGAGGTGGGGGAGGACGGCCGGAAGAAGGTATCGTCCTTTCAGGCCCTTATGATTTCCACTGCGTCAAGGGTGGGAACTGGTAATATTGCGGGTATTGCTACGGCAATTGCTGCCGGAGGACCGGGAGCGGTATTCTGGATGTGGCTGATGGCGGTACTTGGCGGGGCGTCGGCGTTTGTAGAGAGCACGCTGGCTCAGATATACAAGGTTAAGAAGGACGGAGTATTTCGGGGAGGTCCTTCCTATTATATGGAAAGGGCGTTGGGAAAGAGATGGATGGGAGTATTGTTTTCGGTATTGCTGATTATTTGTTTTGCTTATGGATTTAACGGTTTGCAGTCATACAATATGTCTTCCTCTTTAGCGTATTACATTTCCAATTATTCAGAGACTAGGATACCGATGATAATTGGACTGATTCTGGCAGCGCTTACAGGTCTGGTGATTTGGGGAGGCGTTCACAGAATTGGATTTATTACCTCTGTGATTGTTCCGATTATGGCCTGTTTCTATATTCTTATTGGTGTGATAACGATGATTACGCATATTACAGAGCTGCCGGGAGTATTTGGCGTGATATTTGAGAATGCATTCAACGTTCAGGCAATGGCGGGAGGTATGGCGGGAAGCGCTGTGGTGATTGGTATTAAGCGGGGACTGTTTTCTAACGAAGCCGGTATGGGTAGCGCGCCCAATGCGTCTGCTTCGGCCGACGTGGACCATCCGGTGACGCAGGGGCTCGTACAGGTTATCTCCGTATTTATTGATACGCTGTTAATCTGCTCCAGTACGGCTATGATGCTTCTGGTATCCGGCGTTCAGGGAGAGAGCGGCGTATTGGACGGGATTCCCTATGTGCAGGCGGCCATTCAGGCAAATGTAGGAAGCTGGGGGATTCACTTTATTACTTTTTCTATCTTTGCCTTTGCATTCAGCAGTTTGATTGGAAATTATTATTATGCAGAGTCGAATATTCTGTTTATTAAGGATAATAAATTGCTGCTGAATGTTTTTCGGGCAACCTGCTGTGCTGCGGTATTTCTTGGCGCACAGGCGGATTTTGGACTGGTGTGGAATATTGCGGATATTACCATGGGAGCTATGGCGATTGTAAATATTATCGCGATTTTCCTGCTGGGCGGAATCGCTATGAAAGCGCTGAAGGATTATGAGATTCAGAGAAAGAATGGAAAGAGACCGGTATTTAAAGGCGAGAATATTGGCGTGAAAGATACGATGTGGAAATAAGTTTAAATTAGGATAAAAATTTGCAGATATGTGGGCGGAATAAAAGATTCGCCTGTGAGAAAAAAGAACGCGAACGTCTGATAAGGCATGTTCGCGTTCTTTTTTGAGAGATTTATTCTCAGTTTTTATAAAAGTCAAGAAAGCAATCTTGACTTTTTGTTGAATATATATTACAATAAAACAGTCAAGAATGAGACCTTGGCATAAAAGCTAGAATTTGATTCAAAATAAAATTGTAATGAGGAGGAAAAAAGAATGTTTTCAAAAAAATTAGCAATTCAATTTGTGAAGCCTAACGAACGGGAATCCTTTGCGGAACACGCAGTATGGTTTGAATATTGTGTCGCAGAATGGAATCGAAAATGCTCTCAATCGAGGGTGAATCAGAAACGGTTAGAAAACATTGAATATCGGGATGACGAAATTGTTGTGGACTTGCTGAGCGAGATTGAATTGACAAGAGCGCCGGGCAGGGCGTTGTCGCAGTTCAGTCGGCTTCTGGTGGCTCAAACAGACGAGAATGCGGAAATCTTCGATTCGTTTTTCTTGGAACATGTGTTCCATGGAAAGCTTTTCACCATAGCAGAAGTAGAAGAAGAAATGTCAATCGAAGACGAGGATGTGGTGAAAATGCTCGTTGATTTCCTGGTAACGCCCAAAAGTACAATGCCGGAAAGCGCAAAAAACGCATTTGGCAGGATAAAAAAAATTGTATCAAAAGAGATTTTACCAGTTGTGGAAAGGGAGGAATAAGAGAATGCATTATTTTAATTTTTCAGCGTATTTTGTATGTGGAAAATTTAATGCGGCCTTGCTTCAAGCAGTAATTCCGACGGTGGTGGGAATTTTCAATAGTCTTCCGCGTAAGAAAGGAACTCGTATGAGAATTGACGTAAGTATTAATACATCGAACGAGTGTCTCGACATTACATTGGGGACGGAAAAAATGTGCCAGCCCCGTAATTGTCTGAGGCGAATGCAGTATTTTTCCAAGATTTTAGCGAAGCAACCAGGAATGAGAAATTATGTAATCAACGGGGAGCTGCTGAGAAGTTAAACCAGCTCCCCCAAAATATAAATTAGGGGGCATATCATAATAGATAGCCCCTTAAACTATTGCGTTGTATTTATAATTCAACAAATACTTCTTTCCCCAATCCACAGATTGGGCATACCCAGTCGTCAGGGATATCTTCAAAGGCAGTTCCGGGTGCAATGCCGCCGTCCGGGTCGCCGATTTCCGGGTCGTAGATGTAGCCGCATGGCTCGCATAGATATTTTTTCATTGAATGTTCCTCCTTTAAATACAGGGTAGTGTCAAGTTAACTACCATATTTTTTTAACAAACCTTATTATTTCAAGGGTTTCACCACTTTTTCAAAGAAAAAAGCAATGACCTCCCTTTTTTGTGTCAAT
>CAJSZQ010000057.1 GCA_910574185.1 Lachnospiraceae bacterium | reverse complement strand
GCTTTTTGTGGGCTTTCGTTTTTTCTTGCCATAATAATACCTCCAAACTGAGTAATTTTATCTTACATCAGTTTGGAGGTTTACACAATCTTTAGGATACTCCCATCTTTACCCGTCCTGCTCAATTCTTACATCGTGCACTCATATACTTACACATTCACTTTAATAACAGCACGCCCGAATGCGTTTTGAACTTTTAAACATGCTCTATTTTCAAACACACTCTAATCTTCCACAGGCTCTGCCAAACTTGACTGATACTCTGTAATCGCTGTATAGTCAACCTGTGCGGTCTGTTTCGGTCTGCTGGAATCATATACATTATACGCAGAATACCCAAGCCATCCTATCAAAGCAAGACCCAGAACTCCCACGACGCACCGCCGAATGGCCTGCTTCGCCTTCTCTTTCTTCATATTCTGCTTGCGATTTGCCTTTTCCTGTTTATATCTGTCAACTTTTTCCTGACTCATATTCCCCGACTCCTTTACCATATCAAGCGCTATCGCCGGTTTCTGCTAACTCTATCCGGCAACATACCTATCATAGCACATTTTCATACAGGAAACAACTTCTAAATGACCACAATTACTCCGCCGTCTGACGCATACATACTGCTGATGCCTGCTGTGTCCAACACAATCACACTCTTGGGCTTCATCTGTTCTAACAACATTCTTTTTAATTCCTGCGCTCTTGCAGGACAGTTACAATGACTGATAGCTAAAATTTTCTCTTCTGCCCTTACTGTTTTCTTCGCCACCTCATCTGCAAGCTTAGCAAGGGCTTTCTTCATGCCCCTTGCCTGTCCTAACTGATAAATGGTGCCCTCAGGAGTAGCGCCCATAACCGGCTTAATATTAAGAGCTGTAGCAACAACCGCTTTCAAACCGGTCAGCCTTCCATTCTTGCGAAGCGTCTCCAATGTCTCTAGAAGAAAGAATGTATTCTGCCCTTCAATATAAGACTCCACTGTCTCCACCACCTGGTGAAAATCCATCCCTTTCTCCTCGCACTCCGCAATCTTTAACGCAATAAGCGTCTCGCCAATAGAAGCAGATCTGGAATTAAACACATAGATATCCTTTTCTCCATATTCCTCAAGATACAAATTCTTACCAAGCACCGCACTATTATAGGAACCGCTGAGTTCTGCTGACAGAGTAACTGCATATACATGTTCTTCCTCACAATTATATGCTTCCCTGTAAGTCTCCGGCGACGGACAGGAAGACTTCGGCCCATTAGGGCTTGCCGCTACTTTCTCCAAAAATGCTTTCTGATCAAATGTTTCATCATCAATAATATGATAATCGTCTACATCAATCGACAGAGATGCTGTCACATAATGGCCGGATTCCTTCATCTCCTGAGATAACTCTCCACAACTGTCTACAACAATCTTATAACTCATATCAAACCCTCCCGCAGAAACCAAAGTACGTCTTCCGCTTCTATTACATGTAGTTTTTAAAACCACTTAAATAATAGCATATCATACCCACTCTTGGCAAGAGCATACATGAGGCAAACGATAAGATTCGTAACAGTTCAGCCTTCCGGATTCCTGGCTACTCAGATTCATTGGCTGCTAACTGCGCAGCAAGTGCGCAGTTGCAGGCTGAACTGTTACTAAAATTCTATTCCTCAAACCGGATTTTCCCGGATATTCCCAGCGCCAGTCCCATTTCCGCCATCAAAAACCAAATCGAAGTTCCTCCATAACTGATAAAGGGCAGCGTAATTCCCGTTGTGGGAATTAAATTGATTACAACCGCAACATTCAGAATAACCTGAATCGCTATATGTGCAAAAATCCCAGTCGCAATTAAGGCACCATACATATCTGGAGCATTCTGTGCGATAAACATCAGCCGGTACAAAAGCAGACCAAACAAAATCAGTACAATAATTGCACCAAACACCCCCAGTTCCTCACAGATAATCGAAAGAATCATATCATTCTGCACTTCAGGGATAATCATTTTCTGAGCGCTATTACCAAGTCCCTTTCCAAAAAAGCCTCCGGAACCAACCGCATACAATCCCTGCATAACCTGATATCCCCAGTTGGATGCATACTGCTCCGGCTGCAGCCATACCAGCACGCGTCGAAGACGGAAATTCCCGCTCATCTCCGGATTCTGAACTACCAGTTTTAATATTACAACCACAATCAAAAGGAATATAAACCCTGCAATAACTACCATAATAAAAGGCGCTGTCTTAGGGTGAACTACAAATACCAAAAAACAGGAAATACCCATTACGATAATCGCCGTACTTAAATTCTCTGTCATTATGTATACGCAGGCCGCCGCAAATCCACCCCAGATTAATATATGTACGATTCCCTGGATAGAATACGCCTCTTTACCTAGTTTACATAATAATAGCGGAATAAATAAAATAATTGCAATCTTCGCCACCTCTGAAGGCTGAAACTGCTGGTCAAAAGGAAGCTGTATCCAGCGCCTTGCTCCATTTACCTCCTTCCCTAACGGCGTCATAACCAGCGCCATCAGGAAAATTGACAGCCAGTACAGCTTTTTTGCATAAAATGCAAAAATATGATAGTCGATACGGGACACGACATAAGCGCCTGCAAAACCTGTAACACAGAAAAATGCCTGTCGTTTAAAAAAATGCATCCCGTCTTCAAATGTCCTAAGCGCGCTGTAAGAACTAGTGCTGTACAGCATAACCAGCCCAAAACACACCAAAAAAATGATTACTGCAAGCAGACTGTAATCAAAATACTGTATTCTTCTTTTTTTCCTTGCCCCGGATTTTGTACGCGCTCTCTCCCGGCGCGTACGCGGCATTTGTCTGATATTACTCATAATTATTACACTCTCCAATCCATCTTATTATATCTGGGAAGCACAATAAATACAACTAATACAGAAAAAAAGTGTTTTTGACTTGTGATGAATATCCGTTATCAAAGAGCCGGAGAAAAAGCAATACAGGCAGGAAGCCCCTATTTTCTGCGTTCCCTGCCTGTGTTAACTCATTTACAACATTTCCCAGAATCTCTTATGTCAAATTCCGGATTAAATGCATAGAAATTCTTGCTGTCCAATCTGTCCTGAACAATCCTGAGACTTTCACCAAATCTCTGATAATGCACGATTTCACGTTCCCGCAAGAAACGTATTGGATCAGCCACTTCCGGATCGTTTACCAGACGCAGAATATTATCATAGGTAGTTCTAGCCTTTTGTTCTGCTGCAATTATATAAGAACAACTTTTAATTAAAAGCTCCAATGAATTTCAATCGGAACGTCCCTTGTTCCTGGTATACGTTTGCCAACAGACACATAATCAATCAGTGTTTCCACAATTTCGCGGGTAAGATGTTCCAAATTCGTGTATTGTTCTATCAGTTCGCGGCGATTGTCACCCGCCGTTTGTTTTTCTTCGATTTCGGCTAATTGATTTTCGACCTCGGCAATCACACGTTCCAAGCGTTCGCGTTCTGTGGTAAAATCCTTTGACATATTCACGTAATCGCTTTCGGAAATTAACCCCCTTACCTTATCCATATAAAGTTCCTGAATACCTTTTGAATATTCTGTAATCTTTTTCTGATAGATAGTAAGGTCAGAAAGCAGGCGGTTTTTTTTCCCTTGTAAGTTGTCGCAAAACTCAATATTCTGCTCTAACTCGTTTTTATCAAGGTATTCGACTGATAATCGGTTTAACTCGTCAATAACAAGTCTCTCCAATTTGTCAACGGATATAAAAGAGCCGATACAAGCGTCTTTTGCTATATGACGATTTGAACATTGAAGATAACGTTTATTATGATTTTTGGAAGAACGCATTGTATAACCGCAGTTCGCGCAACGAGCTTTTCTTGCGAACAGACCGATTGTACCAACATCAAAAGGTTTTGCCCTCTGCGCGACCAATGCTTGTACTCTGTCCCATAATTCCTGCTCAATAATTGGTTCATGTGTTCCTTCGACAATATACCATTCGCTTTTAGGGCGCGGCTTATTCTGCTTTGTCTTATAGGACACACTGCCATATTTTCCTTGTACCATATTGCCAATATAGATTTCGTTTGTCAGCATATCAGAAATAGCAGAGTATTTCCAGAGAGCGCTGTTTTTCATTTTCGGCTGTCGGTAACGTAAACCATGAAGACGCTTATATTCTGTTGGATTGGGTATGCCTCTGTCATTGAGCATACGGGCGATTGCAGTTTTACCGTAACCTTGTGAAAACAGGGTAAACACTTCCCGGACAACTGCCGCGGCTTCTTCGTCAATAATTAAATGCCCTTTTTTGTCTGGGTCCTTTTTGTAGCCATAAAGAGCAAACGCGCCAATGTGAAAACCATTCTTTCGCCTGTTTGTCAGTACGCTGCGGATATTTTCAGACATATCTTCCAAATACCATTCGTTGACAAGTCCGTTAATTTGGCGGGATTTTTTGTTTCCCTTGTTCGCGGTATCTGCGTTATCAACGATACTGATAAAGCGAATACCCCATACAGGGAATAATCCATGTATATACTTCTCTACAAGTTCCAGTTCGCGGGTAAAGCGCGATTGTGTTTTACAGAGGATAATATCAAATTTTCGCTGTTCGGCGTCTTTGAGCAAATGGTTAAACCCTGGCCGGCGGCGGTCAGAACCGGTATAGTCGTCGTCGCTATAAATATTGTAAAGTTCCCACTCATGTTCCATAGCATATTGCAGCAGCATAGATTTTTGATTTTGTATACTGTTACTGTCGTCAGTTTCAAATTGCTTGTTTCTATCTTCTTCGGATAAGCGGCAGTAAATAGCAACTTTCATGTTCTCATATCTCCTTAGAGATAGGTACAAACCTCCTCATTTATAATAAAACCTTCCCGGCATCCCATCATGTCCATTTCATAAGGTATACCCGCAGGGCACCACTTTTGGCCTTTCGGCCTTTTTTAAGGTATAAATGAGGAGGTTTGTCATTAGTGCCGTATTACGGCTATTCCTTTATTTTTTTCGATTTTATTGATGAGCTCAATCCATTTTTGAGTGAATTGAGTTTTTGAAGTTGTGCTTTCGCCGCTTTTGAAAACACTACTGCAAACACTTTTGGATTCTTCGTTATTTTCCATAATCAGCCCCCTTTCAAGAATGGCTAATACACTATATGAAAAGCGGCAAGTCCACTATTACAACAAAGGGGGCTTTCATCGGACGGCTGTTAACACAACCTTACAGTTTTCCTCTTTCCTTTTCCCGCTCTAGCGCAGCCGCAATAAATCCTTTAAATAACGGATGGAACTGCACACAAAACCATTGCTAAAGATATTAGAAAGACTGATACGTAATCTCTCCTAATGATAACATTTTTCTTTACGCCAATCTTATGGAATATACGAATACTCTCATCTACATAAATTAAGCGCTAATCGCATTCCCCGTATAAAGCTGATAATACTTCCCTTTCTCCTCAATCAACTGGTCATGGGTACCACGCTCAATAATTCTGCCCTGCTCCAGTACCATAATACAGTCAGAATTTCTTACGGTAGACAGTCTGTGCGCAATAACAAAAGTCGTCCTTCCGTTCATCAGCCGGTCCATCCCTTCCTGTACAATACGCTCTGTCCGGGTATCAATGGAGCTGGTCGCCTCATCAAGAATTAACACCGGAGGGTCGGCAACCGCCGCCCTGGCAATGGCAAGAAGCTGTCTCTGTCCCTGACTTAAGGAAGCCCCGTCGCCGGTCAGCATAGTCTGATAACCGTCTGGCAAACGACTGATAAATCCATGGGCATTGGCAAGCTTTGCCGCTGCAATTACCTCTTCATCGCTGGCATCCAGTCTTCCGAACCGGATATTCTCCATAACCGTTCCCGTAAATAAGTGAGTGTCCTGCAGCACGATTCCTAAAGACCTCCTGAGATCCGATTTCTTTATTTTATTAATATTGATTCCGTCATAACGGATTTTACCGTCCTGAATATCATAAAAACGGTTGATTAGATTGGTTATCGTAGTCTTTCCCGCCCCAGTAGAGCCGACAAACGCAATCTTCTGTCCCGGCTCGGCAAATAATTTCACATCATGCAAAACAATCTTCTCATCCGTATATCCAAAATCCACTTCATTGAATACCACATTGCCCTGCACCTCCACATAATCGGTGGTCCCGTCTGCTTTGTGAGTATGTTTCCACGCCCACCGCCCGGTCCGCTCATCTGTCGGCGAAAGCTTACCGTCAATTTCCTTTGCATTTACCAGAGTCACATAGCCTTCATCCGTTTCCACCTCTTCATCCAAAAGCATAAAGATACGGTTGGCGCCTGCCATAGCCATAACGATAGAGTTAAGCTGCATACTCACCTGATTAATTGGCATACTGAAACTCTTGTTAAAGGTCAGGAAACTTGCAAGCCCTCCAAGTGTAAAGCCGCCCACACCATTTAACGCCAGAGCGCCTCCCACAATCGCACAGAGCACATAACTTACATTGCCAAGCTGCGCATTAATCGGTCCCAGAATATTGGAAAATGTATTTGCCCGGTCTGCGCTTACGTACAACGCGTCGTTCAACTCCTTAAATTTCGCCTTGCTCTCTTCCTCATGACAGAATACCTTCACTACCTTCTGCCCGTTCATCATCTCTTCGATATAACCGTTTACCGCTCCCAGATTCTTCTGCTGCTGCAGGAAGTAATTCCCGCTCTGGGAAGTCGCTTTCTTTGTGCAAAACAACATGACTCCCACCATCGCCAACGTAACAAAAGTAAGTGGAATATTCAGCACCAGCATACTAAGCAATACACTGATAATGGTAATTCCACTGTTTAAGAACTGAGGAATACTCTGACTAATCATCTGCCTTAACGTATCGATGTCATTGGTGTAAACAGACATAATATCCCCATGCGCATGAGTGTCAAAATATCGAACTGGCAATTTCTCCATGTGGGAAAACAAATCATCCCTCAAATCCTTTAACGTTCCCTGAGTCACATACACCATAATACGGTTATACAGATATACGGAAAGAACTCCCACCGCATAAAAGATTGCTACTCTCCCGATTGCCTGAGCAAGAGGAGTAAAATTCGGCGTATCGCTCAAAAGGAACGGCGCGATATAATCATCAATCAGCTTCTGCATAAAGAGCGTCCCCTGCACATTGGCAATGACTCCCACAAAAATTAAGACTACTACCGTCATAAAGTGAATTTTATATTTGCGGAACACATAGCTCATAATCCGCTTAAATATCTTACCCGGATTTTTGATACCCGGCTTCATCCCTCGCATTTGTCTTGGATGCTGTGCCATCTTCTATTCACCTGCCTTTACGTCAAAATCTCCGCCGCCCTGAGTCTGGGACTCATAGACCTCGCGGTAAATGCTGTTAGTTTTCAATAATTCCTCATGAGTTCCAAATCCGTCCATACAGCCGTCTTCTAATACAAGAATCCGGTCCGCATCCTGAATACTGGATATTCTCTGAGAAATAATAATCTTCGTCGTATTCGGAATCTCTTCCCGGAATGCCTTACGAATCTTCGCATCTGTAGCCGTATCTACCGCACTGGTACTGTCATCTAGAATCAATATCTTTGGTTTCTTAAGAAGCGCCCTTGCAATACAGAGCCTCTGCTTCTGACCTCCGGATACATTCGTCCCCCCCTGTTCAATATGGGTGTAATACCCATCCGGAAATTTCTGAATAAATTCATCGGCGCAGGCCAGTCTGCAGGCCTCCATGCACTCTTCATCTGTCGCCTCTTTATTTCCCCAGCGCAGGTTATCCAGAATCGTCCCGGAAAACAACACATTATTCTGCAATACTACGGAGACCTGATTGCGCAAAACCTCCATATCATAATCCTTCACATTATGGCCTCCTACCAGAACTTCTCCGGCAGTTACGTCATACAGTCTGCTAATCAGGTTCACCAGACTGGTTTTAGCGCTTCCGGTTGCCCCTAGAATACCGATGGTCTCGCCGGAATAAATTGACAAATCAATCTGAAGCAGCACCGGCGCCGCCACATCCCGATTATAAGCAAAATCTACTTCCTTAAATTCAATACTTCCGTCGGGAACCTCCATCACCGGATGCTCTGGATTCATCAGCGTACTTTCCTCAGAGAGCACCTCGCTAATCCGGCGCGCGCTGGCAATACTCATAGAAATCATTACGAAAACCATTGACAGCAGCATCAGGCTCATCAGAATATTCATACAATATGCCAGCAGGCTCATGAGCTCGCCAGTAGTCAGCTCAGAAGATACAATCAGCTTCGCCCCAATCCAGCTAATCAGCAGGATACAGGTATAAACTGTCGTCTGCATCAGCGGCGCATTAATAATCACATTTTTCTCCGCTTTCACAAAAATATTGTAAATATTCTCATTCGCTTTCCGGAATTTTAAAGTCTCTTCCTTCTCCCTCACATAAGCCTTTACCACCCGAATAGCAGATACATTCTCCTGAACCGATGCGTTCAAATCATCATATTTCGGAAATATCATTTGAAAATATCTGGTTGCTCTCCTCAAAAGAAAAAATAAAAGAACCGCCAGAATTGCCACCGCCGCAAGATAAATGCTCGCCAATTTCCGGTTAATCAGAAACGCCATCGTCATGGCGCACACCAGACTTGCCGGCGCCCGCATAAACATGCGCAGCGTCATCTGGTAAGCATTCTGAATATTCGTAACATCCGTAGTCAGCCTTGTTACCAGACCAGCCGTACTGAATTTATCAATATTGGCAAAGGAAAATGTCTGGATTCTGTTAAACATCGCCTCCCTCAAATTCCTTGCAAATCCTGTACTGGCCTTAGCTCCGTACCTTCCCCCCGCCATTCCGGCAAACAAACCGATAAGCGCCGCCACAACCATCAGTCCTCCAACCCGGTAAATATGTCCGATATCGCCGGCATTCACTCCATCGTCAATAATCGACGCCATCAAAAAGGGAATGACCATTTCCATCAGTACCTCCAGAATCATAAACAGCGGCGTTGCAACGGAAGCACGTTTAAATTCCTTTACTTCTTTCAGCAATACACGAAGCATGCGCATCCTCCTCTCCGGCATTCCAAACAGCTTTCAGATTGCCTTTTATTTTATTCATCACAGTATAAAATGTATCCAGTTCCTCTTCCGTTATTCCCTGTACCAGTTCCCCATCCAGCCTGTTAATAAGCGCCTCAAGCATCTCATGGCTCGTAATTCCCTTGTTGGTCAGCCTTACCTTCTTAAGCCTCGCGTCCCCCGGTACAGATTCTCTGGCAATATAACCATTCCTTTCCATCAACTGTATAATATTGGTTACCGTTGATCTCCCAATGGAAAAGAATTTCTCAATATCCTTCTGAAAAACCTCTTCCTCCTGCCGCTCATAGAGATAGCGGATAATCCATCCATGCATCAGGGTCAGCTCGTCTATACCGGCGGCCCGCATTTTAGCCGCCATATTTCTGGACAGCATCTTATCCATCTTATGGATAACCGGTCCCACCGGAACCTCCCTGCCAATTTCTCCTAAATAACATGGGTCAGTTTTTTTCATCTGCAATCACTTCCTATCCTGTAAATTTTAACAGACAACAAAACTATCCAGGCATAAAATCGTATTTGTCGCCCTGCGAACTGTTCGTCCACAAACAGTTCGTTTTCAAACATTATTTTATCACTCTGCCATTCAATGTCAATTATTTTATATTTTTTTTAGAATTTTGCCTGTTAAGCGGCAATTTCCCTGCCAGGGCAAACGACGCGTCAAGCAACAACAAGTAAGTTACTGTTCACACGTCGCCTGCCGGACGCGGGTTGAATCAGGAGCATGTCTCTAAGCAGACGGAGTAACATTCCTGAATTGTCTGCTTAGAGACATGCTCCTGATTCAACCCGCTGTTTACCAAATGACCTGTGAACTAGTGTGCTGACCGCATTATATTTATACTAATTATTTTGCCGCTGTTTCATCGAATTTGGGATAAAGTGATACCAGTTTGGTTCTGGCTTTATCCGTAGTAAATTGCCAT
>CAJSZQ010000056.1 GCA_910574185.1 Lachnospiraceae bacterium | reverse complement strand
TCATCAGACATATTTCATCCCAGTCTTTGTCACATTTGTCATAAGATTCTTTCACAAATGCAACAGAATTACGAGAGACCTTCAAAGTTTTAGAGATCTCTCTGGCGCTTAGATCCTTGTGAAGAAGTTCAAGGATCTGTCTTACTTTTGTTTTCTTAAACATAGAAAACCTCCTTTAAAATGTATTTGAAAAGTACGGGTACTTTTCATAAACACATCTTAAAAGAGGGATCTTATCTTAAGCAATATATTTGGATGACCACAATATATAGTGGTGGCTCCCAAGCTTTAAAATACACTGGATCCAGGTGGCTCTCAAGCTTTAAATAGATGGCTCCCAAGCATTAGAATAATCATTATCTTACCTCAACAAAATTCGTACCCGTATAGCCGTCGTCCACGTAGAATTTCGGGTTAGGGAAACCGTGTTCTTTGGCGTATTTCATCAGATATTCTTTCTGGTTTACAATGCTGTTGCTTTCGCCTTCCCGTCCGTCATCTTGAGTAGGACGGATTTTGCGGACATTCAAAATAAAAATGAATGTGGAGGTACAGACAATGGCAAAGACAATTTTTGAGGAAATGGGCGGCAGATACGAAAGGCAAGGTGACTATTTAATTCCATGTATAGCTTTACCCGCCGAAGAAGAACAGCCGATAGGCACATGGGGACAGCGGCATCTGGACTATCTGAAGCAGTACCGCAAGGTTACATACACCAATCTTCTCACAAGCGGCAGGCTGAATGCTTACCTTGCCGACATCAACAGGCAGGCGCAGGAACGCTTTGAAAGGCTCATAGAGGGCATGAAACAGGCACAGGGCATAACGGAACGTCTAAAGGCAGAAGACGCCTTAGAATGGACAGGGCGACTAGGTAACATAAGGGCTTGTGCGAGGGAGATTGTGAATGAGGAAATAATTTTCGTATAGGTAAACGAAGCGGCAGAGCGTAAAAGCCCTGTCGTTTTTCTTCGGGAAAGTTTTATATAAATGATATAAAATCTCTGTATATAGGAGATTTATTTTATGTAAGATACAAAAGTTTATATTTGTACAGTTACAGTTGATGTGGTTTCTAAGGCAAATTATAATATTAGATGGACGGTAGGCAAAGTATTTAAAGTAAAAAATTGAGGAATGAACAGAAAAAACTATTGAAAAAAGTAAAATTAATTGTAACGAATCGCACTTGAAAAGAACTAACAATATGAGGTGCTGATATGGATAAAGAAAAAATTGATGAAATATATCGTGAAAACGCTGCAATGATATATAAATATCTGTGCGGTTTAACGCAGGATAACGGACTTGCCGAGGAACTGACGCAGGAAACTTTCTTTCAAGCAGTCAAAGGAATTGACAAATTTAGGGGAGATTGTAAAATTTCCGTCTGGCTATGCGGAATTGCCAAAAAATTATGGTACAAAGAACTTGAAAAAGGAAGCAGGCATAAAACCGCCCCACTGGACGATACGATACCTTCCACAGAAAATGTTGAAATTAAAAGTCTTAATAATTTAGAAAAAGTAGAAATTTTCCGCCTAATGCACAACCTTGATGATGTAACAAGGGAAGTCATGTATTTACGATTGGCAGGAGAATTACAATTTTCTGAAATTGCGGCTATCTTGGGGAAAACGGAAAATTGGGCTAGGGTAACTTATTACAGGGGAAAACAAAAAATAATGAAAGGAATGAAAGAATGGAACGAGAATTAGCTTGTGAGATTGTAAAAGATTTACTTCCTCTCTATGTGGACGAAATGGTAAGTGATGTTTCCAAAAAGAGTATAGAAAGCCATTTAGAGAATTGTACAGAATGTAATGAGATATATCACAATATGGCTTATCATCTGGAAATGGAAACGCCACCGACAGAAGTTTCGGATGTTAAGAGATTTTTGAAAAAAACAAAGAAAATGTATCTGCTATATGGGTTAGGCGGTCTTAGCTTTATTGCAATACTTGTCTGTCTGATTGTGGATTTGGCAGTAAACAAAGGAATTACATGGTCTTTGATTGCAGGAAGCTCTTGCTTATTTGCGGACGCTTTGATATATGCTCTATCAACCTGCAAAAAGAATAAAGGCTGTATTGCAATGGCAGTTATAAGTATTGGGTCGTTTGTCCTGCTTTCTGTCATACAGATTACCAGATATTATCTTATAGGAACAGGGACAGTCTGGCTTTTCCGTTATGGCTTACCCATCCTGCTGTTATGGCTTCTTGTCCTCTGGCTTCCAGTGCTTACAAGAGTATTCCTAAAATGGAACATTTGGGATTGCATAGCATGTTTTTTGTTATTGGTAATCATAGGAAACTATGTTACTAAACTGATTATAGGAGATTATGTGTGGAATGATGTACTCCATATGCAGGGATTTATAGGTAATGCGCTTGGAGAAGTGATTGGAATAATAGTATTTGGACTTATTGGGAGGATAAAAAAATGGAGAAAATAATCAGCGTAAAAAATTTAAGAAAAACATATAAAAAGGAAACCGCCGTTGAGAATGTCTGCTTTGACCTTACACCTGGAAGTATCATGGGACTATTGGGAACAAACGGAGCGGGCAAGACTACGACATTAAAGATGATTACCAACTTGTGTTCCATAAATAACGGGAAAATTGTCATAGACAATGTATCATTAGACGAAAACCCTGAACTGGCATTGTCAAAGGTTGGGGCTGCACTTGATACACCCAGTTTTTATCAAGAACTGACCGCAAGAGAAAATATAGAATGTTTTGCACATCTATATGAAAATATCCCTAAGGGGCAAGTCATGGAATTGCTTGATTATGTCGGGCTTAGTTCACAGGCTGAAAAGAAAGTTAAAAAGTTTTCTCTTGGAATGAAACAAAGACTGGCATTAGCAAGGGCTATGTTAGGGCAGCCAAAACTGATTATTTTAGACGAACCGGCAAACGGATTAGACCCGCAGGGACAGATTAACCTATACCGTTTGATTTGTGATATGGCAAAAGAACGAAACACAACATTTATCGTTTCATCACACCAACTACATGATATGGAAAAATTCTGTACCGATATTTTAATTTTGGATAAGGGAAAAAGTATCTTGCAGGGGAAAACGGAAGAAATTTTATCTGAAACGACAAACATTGTGGACTGTATACTGGAAGAAACGAAAACTGCCAGGAGCATCCTCTTCGAGTGCCAAGGAATAAGTTTGATTTCAGAGAACGGAAATCAGTTTACAGTCAGACTTGAAAATATCTGCTTCGACGAATTTATTAAAAAACTTGTAGCAAACCATTTGCATATCCGCTATCTTTCCATGCGGAAACATTCATTGCAGGATCTCTTTCTAAAATTAACAGGGGGAACAGAGCCATGTATCCATTAACAAAATTATATGCGAGAAAAATATACAGACAAAAGCTGATTTACATTTTTTTTGCGTGCTTTTTTATAGCTTCTTTCTTTTATGCTTTTCTTATTTCAACACCGCAAATGGAAGAAATGCTGAATATCAATATTGGAATTGTTGGGAGGAAAAATTTCCCCGAATTTATGATGAGATTTTATGTCGGAACAGTGGGTATTCTTTTTAATGTATTTCTGCTGACGTTGTCTATTTGTGAGGAAGATAGGAACAAAATGCTTTATCAGCCTTTATTGCATGGGGAAAACCGCAGCAGAATGATGCGGTCAAAAATTTATGTTGCCGTTAGTATGTCAATAATTTTTGTTTTACTGACAGCTTTTATAAATTACACAACAGCCTTTATGCGTTGGGGCTATGAAATCTTTGAACAGGCAGCTTTCATCAGAACCGTTATAAAATATCTGTTATCAGGTATCTATATGTCGGTTATAACGCTTGGAATCATTACACTTTGTATCTGTACCCGAGGCGCATGGAAAACGATATTATTTGTGATTATTTATTTATTGATTGACCAATTTATTTACAGCTCCAATATTGCATTATTACAAAAAATATGGGTTGGATATTACCTTAACCTTTGGACGTTTGCATATGAGTATCAGAGAATACCATTCAGCGAAGTACTGATAGGAATATCTATTATGATACTGTACGGAATTATTTTTTTTCAAATATCCCTATACAGAACAAAAAAAATAGATTTTTGAGTGAGGTAAAAAATGATTATAAGATTATTAAATATACAATTTACACGGCTGAAAAGGCAAAAGATATTATACTTATTTTATGTTGTGATGGCAGTAATTATCATCTCCAATGCGCTGGGGTGCGCAGGCAGTTCAGAAGATTATGGCATGGGATATTATGCAGGCGGTAAATTTCCAACGATGTGTATGCAGTCCTATATTGATATTGTCGGTACACTATTCCTTAGCTTTATCAGTGCAGTATTGATATGCGGGGAAAAGGCAAGCGGTATGTTTCGACAGCCTTTGTTGAATGGTGTTTCCAAAAGACAGCTTTTAATAGCAAAAACTGTTAGTATTTTCACAGTTGCGCTTATATGTTTTTTGTTTGTGGCAATCGTTAGTATTGTAACAGGCTTCGTTTTATGGGGCAGTCATATATTCGATAATGCACAGGAATATTTGTTACAAATGTTATTATTAGCTTTTCCGCAGACAACAATGGTTCTGCTTTTAGTGCTTTTGTCCTTGTATATGTCAAATATATCCAGTATGATGTGCGCTTCCCTGATAATTTTATTAGTCAATAATTTATTTAGCCAGTTTTTTGGCAGTTACATTTCGTTTATAGACTTTATGTATTATCTGTATGCTTTTTCAGGATATAACGGAATAGAATTAACAAGCAAAATAATTGTATTAGGAATTGCTGTAAATATCATAACAGGAATTATTCTTATTTATGGTATTATCAGACGTACAAACAATATGATAATGTAAAATTTTAAAAGAAATATTTTTAACAGGTGAGTATAAAAAAAACAACAATGGATACTTTGCCCTATTTGTGGCAGTAAAACTCGTGACAGAATCAGACGGCATATACCCCAAAGCCCGCTGTCGGAGATACTCTGATACGGAAAGCCCGCACTTTTTGGCGTTCTGCACTATGATATTTTTTTCTTTTTCACTCACACGGATAAATAAATTTTTGTTCCTGGCTTCGTTCATAACATCAATCCTTTCTTTGATTTCTTTAACGGGTTTTAGGGTGTCCCTAAAGTGAAATCGGAGCAGCCTTCCGATTTTGGTGGAAACTGTCAATACAGTTTCCCTGCTTGCTACGGTATGCGACACTCTTTCTGCCGCATATGGTCTGTTGTTTTCCGCCGGTCTGTCTGAACGTCGTTTTTCTGTCCCTGCCCCCCATCTTAGGCGGCGTTGTTTCGCTCACTCTCCGAAAAAAGAGGTTGCCGCAAAATCATATCCCATTCAGCCGGTCGTTCAATTGTAACCGGCATTTGGGCAGCAAAAAAGCCGGCACATCAATGTGTACCGACCAATACAAAAGGATAGACTTATCCCTTGCGGTTTTTGGTTTTACAATGATGTAACCGGCTTTGAGATTCAAAGTCGAAACTGTCTTTTACGCTTGACCTCCGCCGACAGTTCAAGGCGGCAATGGCAGCGGCGGCATTTCCTTTTCGCATACCGCAGGCGTGTACGGTGCAAAGCCGTACCCCCCCAAAAAAAAATTCTGTGAAGATATGTAATTGCTTGTGCTTCTTCTGAGAAGTATTTTATTATACTGGAGAAAACAAGTGTTTGTCAATACTTTCCGAAAAGATTTTGAATATTTTTTTCAGAAGGTGGGAATACTATTTAATTTCAAATAAAAATCATGTTCGTTTATCTTTGGATAAAAGAGCAGAGCCGACAGGCTGTGATTGCTCACAAGCCTGCCGACTCTGCGCATTATGTGTCTGGCTTTTTGGTGAAATATTGTTTGCCCGATAAATAGGAAATTATAGTAAATAACCTATAGCGATGAAAAGATAGCTATATAGGTATTTCCTGTTTAATCTTAGATACATTACACCGCTAAGAACAGAAAACATCATAGTAGAAATTCCGTTCCAAATTTCAAGACCTACTCCTCTTGATACGAAATGCATCGCTCCCCATGTCATAGCCAATATAATACCGCCAAAAGGAATTGGGCTTTCTTTTTTCAACAAGGTTTCAATCGCTTTTTGCCCATATATTATGATTAGAATAACAAGCATTACCTCAAATATATAGTATAAATACTGCGCACAAAATTGGAATACGGTTTTACCCTGTGCTTCTCCGACAATCTTTAATGTATGCCAATCAATGAAAGTCATAATTTTGCAGCCAATGAAACAAGCAAGCGTTACAATCCAACTTTTCGAGGAAATCTTATCCCTTTTGCTTCCTCTTACTGGAAAATGATAATGCTTCCTTGAAAAAAGCAGGAGAACACCAATGAAAAACGCCCACATAAAAACCATTATGATACAATGAATACTTCTTTGCTGCATTGTATAATTCTGTATATCTACATGCAGAAATATAACTTCAATTGCAAATATTGACAGAAGTTCAAGCATAAATGCTCCAAATGAGAGCAAGCTCAGCCATAAATATTTTGTCCATTTTACTTCTTTAACCATTATCCTCTCCTTATGAAATTCCGATTTCTTTTTATTCTTGACTTCCCGACAAACAGGAATTTCTGTGTCAGACAAAACGTTTTAATCTGACATATTATAAACAACAATCTTATAATCTCCAATAAAATTACTACATTTGGTAGCTAAAGTAAATGTATCTGAACGCTCCAAAGTGAAAAAAGTTTCTAACGTTTTTGCGCTGTCTAATGTATATACTTCATTTCCAACTGAATCATATAAGACCATATCTAAATTCCCGCTTATAATATCAGACTTGAATGAAAACTTTATTCTATCGCCTGCTTCCCCCGAAAACGAAATATCAGAAGTTGTAGTTATTTGCTCTGAATAACTTTTGCTCATATTGCCTAATACTTTGGGGTTGGTTATTAGATGGATACTTATTGCACTGACTACTACAATGATTATAACGATTATAAAACTTGTCTTTTTCATCCCAATGTTCCCTTTCAAATTTCGATTTTCCAGTATGCTAAACTGGAATTGCTTTTATTGTAAATCATCTTTAGAAATTGCTATTGAAGGATAATGAGAAAGTTCCGTCAAATCAACATTTAGTGGCACACTATAAATCATGTAATAATTATTAGGATTGACGGCAATCAATTCATTCATTTTTTGTTCTGCTAAGTCCTTATCATTTGTAGCATACACAACTGATACAACACCTACTTTATCATTTTCCGTTCCCTGTATATTTCCGCATAATATTAATTTTAATGGGGCGTTCCCATTCAAGCCTTGCTTAATATAGTCTTTATATTCCATAGTTTGCCCTCCATCAATTCTGATTTTCCAGTTTAACTTTTTTTCCAATTATACATGAAAACATGGGATTTTTCAATTCTCAAACTGTCTTACTGTCTTTGCTTAGGTTTGGATGGGACTGCCGCTTATTACGGAAACGCTGTCATTCACCTATGAATAAATGATATCATTTTCAACAACTTCCCTTACACACGCCAAAATGTTATTCATCTTTTGAATCCATAAGAATTGATTTTTTGATTTCAACTGTTCTGTCACGCCTTGCCTGTCGGAATATTCCGTTGCTAGCCGAAAAAACATATCTACTGCCAGTGCGTCTACACTTGCAAGATATTCATTCAGCCTGCCGCTGGTGAAGAGGATCATATATAAAACCTTATGGTTTTGTTTCAAATACTTTGCATGTCTCTGCCCCCATACGCCGATATGCTTTTCTTTTTCGGCAGGTAAGGCGAGCGCAGGCAAATAATAATCGCCAACCTTTGTATATGTCCTGCCCATCTATTCAAACAATGTCTTTTCCATAGTATTAATCCTCCATAATTTTATTTTTGGGTTAGTTGTTGACTGCTTTGATATGCACATTATCAAACGCTAAGTGTTGCTTTGAATTTTGCAGTACTTTTCGGCATTGTGGCAAAAGAAATTACATTTTACGAATATGTGATTATATTTTCATATAGAGTAAGCCAGCGTGAAAAGCATTCCTACTTTTACGCTGGCTTTTGCCTTTGCTATCGCCCATAAGCTGTATTCCAATTATGTTTTCAAATTATCTCCTTATGTGGTGACAGCCTTTGCAGTTTTTCTTTTGTCGTTTTTTATCAGATTATGCCGCAGGGCTGTATCTGGTATTCGTTGTCGTTCTCAGCCCTCTCCATCTGGATTTTAACATTTCAAAAATTCAGATGGGAGGAAAATACGGTGAAGTATGCACCAAGAAAGGTATATATCAAAGAAAACAACGTCTATGTGGAACTATCATATAAAGACTTTTGCCGCCGCAGGGAATGCTGTCCTTGCCGACATCAACCGTTTTGCGGATATGGCGGTAAATGACGAAAAGGCGGTAAGAGCCATAGAAAAGCGGCTCACGGAAACAGACCAGAGCAAGGCAAGAGCAATGGAGAAAGAACAAAAGAAGCTGAACAAACGCCTTGCGGAGCTTGACAGGCTGTTTTCCTCTCTTTATGAGGATAAGGTCATGGAGCGTATCACCGAGCGGAATTTTGAGATGATGTCGGGGAAATACCAGAAAGAACAGCTTGAAATTGAAACAAGGCTGAAAGAGGTAATGGAAACGCTCAATGAAAGCTACGAGAAATCGCAGGGAATCCGTGACTTCCTCTCCCTTATCCGCAACTATCAAGGCTTAAAGGAACTGGACGCAACGATTGTAAATGCGCTGATAGACAAGATATTTGTTTCGGAGCGTGAGAAGATGGCAGACGGGACAGTGCAGCAGAAAATCAAGATTTGTTATAAATTCATCGGCTTTGTCGATGAATTACATATCACACCCACAAAACGCTGGTCAACATTGCCGCCCCAAAACTGTACGGTGTGCGGCGTTGAGTATGTCCCAGGCTCTGGCGTGTCAAAGTATTGCCCTGTTTGTGCCAGAAAAGTAAGGCTGGAAAGGTCAAACGAGAGCAGACGCAGGAGCAGGGAACAGAAAATGACAGTATGTATTGAACTGTCCGCAAAAAATGACCGACTGGCTTAATCTACAATACAATGCAGTAAATTCTTCCTGCTGTCTTTTCATAAAGCTCTCCTTCCCGACAGCAGACACGGTATTGTGAAGTGTAGGTACAGTGTACCACATCTGCCCTTAAACTTCAATGCTTTAAAGCGATAATTCTTCCGCTGCCTGTTATTTTATCCCCACCCAATAGCCCGCCGAAAAACCGTCTATCTTAGATGATTATAAAATCTTCTGCAGCTTTTTCCGCAGATGGTCTAGCCTTGCATAGATAGCTCCCGTTGTCAATCCAACAAGCGGGGCAATTTCCTTTGTGGAATAGCCCTGCATTTTCAGCAGGATAATTTGCAGGGTACGCATGTCCACCGTAAGCAATGCCCGATACAGAGTCTCGTCCTCAATCTCATCCAGTAAACCGGCAACCGACTTTACTTCGGTATCCCGCTCCCTGTCTGCCATCCCCTCAAGGTATTCGCCGAAGTCGCTTGTCCAATGGTAAAACCGCCTGTTGGAATTGAAGTCTGCCCTGTCGTCTGTGCGGATTTGTTCAATGGTGTTTTCATCAACTCCATGCTCCCGCAATATTTTTTCCTCGGCTTCTTTCCAGATAAGCCATTTCCTGTTCTCACGTCCGTTGTTGTATGCCATTCTTTTTTCCTCCAATCTGAATTTTTGAAATGTAATAATCCAGATTGGAAAGGCGGCGAACGGCATCCAACAGCAGAAACAGCCCTGCGGCACATTCCGATAAAAAACGACAAAAGAAAAACCGCAAAGGTACTGTGACCTCTACGGTTATAAGAAATATATATTCTGTTAAGCGGAGATTCTACTTCTGGTTTCATGGTGAGAAGTAGCGTTGCATAAGCAGGGACTTTTTTAACGGGTTTCCTGCCAATCCCCAATATGCTATGTATAAGTCAAATCTGCGTTGCATGAGCAGATAGCTTACTGCCCGAAAAAAGGACATAAAAAAATCCCTCCAAACTTAAAACAGGTCTGGAGAGTGTCTGTTAAGTCTTTTCGGGCATAGCAAATCAGCCCGCCAAAACACCGTTTTTTTATATGGCGGGCTTGTATTGCCTATTTCAAATTCCAATAATGATTTCTTTATGTTCTAATAATCCTCTAAAAAATGCCTAATGAGCATAGCTATTTCTTCTTTTTTATATCCCAATTGGGACAATTTACATAGCAACTCTTTCTTAGCTTCATCCACTAATTTTTTCCTTACATCTGTAAGCGATACAAAACACACCGTAATGAAAAGAAGTGCATGTCGTGATATACTCTATCAAAACATACACTTCTTATTTGTTCTATGTTCCCTGAGTCGGCAGCTTTCTGGCAGTGTCTCAGACCAGGGGAGATATGCTTCCAGTAATTCAGGATGGTTTCGGTGATTGAGATCCGGCAGACTTTCTAATAAATAACATAGATAGCCAAATACATCCAGATGATTCAGTTTCGCTGTTTCTACCAATGTATATACGATGCCGCTGGCTCTTGCCCCTGCCGGTGAGTCCGCGAACAGCCATGCCTTGCGTCCG
>CAJSZQ010000055.1 GCA_910574185.1 Lachnospiraceae bacterium | reverse complement strand
AGTACCCACTATGTCCAATGTTTATGTCCATTTTTCTCAAATTTCTTTTCCTGCACGATATTCAGTTGTCAATTTTCAGTTAGAATCACATTCATTGAAATTCCGAAAAGTTATCTTTGTCACCTTCCTGATAACCGCAACCATCTCTTCGATTACCTTATCCGCGCCGATTCCCGTAAGCAGCGGTGTTGCTACGATTCTTGGAATCCCTTCCGGTACGGTCACCGTTCCCGTTACCATTACAAGATCTGGGTTTGTCATCTCCACTCTGGCGTTCATTTCCGCAAAAGAACTCTGAATTACATTTGCTTCCAATCCATTTTCCTCTAATGCTTCCCGAACTTTATAGGCGACAACCGTAGATGTTGCAATCGAGCTTGCACAACATATTAAAATTGTAGGCGTCATTTTCTTCCCTCCTCTCTTTTCCCATTCTTTTATTCTCCGAAACATGCCTGAACTCCACTTTTATCAGACGGAATACATACTTCAAAAATTTCTTCTGACATACTCCACAGTGCGTTTGAAAAATTCTTTTTGCAAGATACCGGACTAATTTACATCATGTAAATAATTTTTAAAAACCTTCCATACCTCCGCCGCACAAAAGTTCCGCTATTTTCTCCGGTCTGGTCTCCTCTTCCAGACGTTTCATCAAGTCCCAATCAGAAAAAACACCGATTACCGTCTGAAGCAGTTCTAACTGCTGTTCCATCCTCTGCAAAACCAGATTAAATATATACTTCACCGGCACCGTCTCAGTCTCGTTCCCCATTTCATCAAACGCAACCGGCTTCTCCAATCTGGCAATCGCAATACAAGGCTTTAACACACAATCAGGGTCCGCGTGCGGCACCGCTACTGCAAACGGCTCTGTTCTTAAACCTGTCGGATAAGCCTTCTCTCTTGCCATCAACATTTCATAATAGCCTTCTTTGACAAATCCTCTTTCCATCAAAGAATCCGTCAAAAACTTCAACGCTTCGCCGCGGTCAGCCGCCCTGATATCCGAAAAAATTAATTCCGGATATATCAAGTCTCTTAAATCCATCTGCCCACCACTCCTTTCACTTTGTCATATTGGGAAGCATCGCTCGAAAATCTTCAAAGTCTTCTGCCTTTAAAAGTTTGTCCACAAGCTTTTCATTCGCCATCAACCGGATAATCAGTTCAAAGAAACCATTTAAATATTTCAAATCATCCGGGCGTACTGCCAGCAGAAATACCAGCCGTACACTCCCGTCTCCCCACTCTATCGGCTCTCTTAAGATTCCAACACTTATGACAGTACTCTTCGCGCAAGGTTCTATCGGATGCGGCATTGCAATATGTTTTCCGAAAATCGTCGACGATATCTCTTCCCTGGCCAGCGTTTTTTTGAGAAATACTTCCTCTGCAATCCCCTGCCGAATCAATTCCCCCGCCATCTGCACAATGATGTCCCTGTAATCGCGTCCACATAAATCTTGAAAGAATAACTCTTCCCTGAAATAACTTCTAATATCGTTGGGGAGCCTTTCATAGAAAGATTCCTTCTTAAGCTTCTGAATCTCTTCCGAAATTTTATTCTGATCCAGGCTATTCACCAGTGGGGAAATACGTATCTGCACAAACCGGTTTTCCAGCCTGAATTGTTTTGATTCCGTCGACACCACAATCCCCGACTCCAATTTTTCCACTTCTCTAATGTTGTAAGGTGAAAATGGACCGACAATGCTGCATGTGTTTCCATACATAGATTTCAACCGAGTGACCAGCAGTCTGCCGGCTCCATAGTTCAGTCCCGTTACCACAGCCATTTTGATATGATTGGCGCTGTCACTGTTCTCCATTTTTACAATGGCTGCACCCAGATAAGTTGCAACATATCCTAATTCATCTTCGTTTAACTTCAATCCGAAAATGTCAAAGAATTTTTCGTAGATAAATAGCGCCATATCAAACACAAAAGGATACTCCGTCTTAAAAAGCGTCAATACAGGATTTGTCTTCTCTGTCTCCTGAAGATGCTTCGCCCGCTTTTTCACCATGTACTGGATATGCGCAATCAACCCCTGCTTCAGTTCAAAATCATCTGTTAAATCAATAAAGAAATTCTTCTTAATATCATCCAGCAATTCATTTACAATAAATTCATAATGATTTGTATCATTTTTTACATTTTCACAGTCCGCCTCCTCTTTGCCAATTAATCTCATAAGCGATATCTGAATCATCAAATCAATCTGCTCCGCATCATTAAACGTAACCCGAAACTCTTCCTTTACCAGCCTCACAATGGAAAGCGCCAGTCTGGAATTTTCATCCGACGACAACGGCATTTCCAGATTCCCGCCGTCATAAGCTTTACCCTGAAAGATTCTTGTAATCTTAATCGCAAGAAAAATCACCAGATGCAGCGTATCTTCCGCCGTCATCATCAGCCCGTTTCCATTCAGCGCCTTAAGCACTACCTCCATCATTTTTTCCGGAACCTCTTTTCCGAAATAATCGTCGTATTTTTCAATCGTAAAATAGTCTGGCTCCGTCCGGTCAACGATTAACTCCTTAAGCAGAAAACGTCTGGTTTCCTCCTCGCCTGCCGTCCACACTTTCCCCCTTTCCCGCTGTAAAAAAAGCGGCGATACTCTGTTCTCAATTGCTGCCTTGATTTTATAGATACTATTTTCCAGCGTCGCCCTGCTGATATACATCTCCTCTTCCAAATCATCCAAATACTCAACATTCTCCCTGTCCGCCAATAACAACCGGATACTCAGTTTTTTGATTCTGTCTCTCGGCGTGTTTGGAATATCCGCTCCATCGTTTAGTATTCTGCTTAATTTCTCAATGTTATCTCCCGATATTCGGTACCCGTCTTTTCTGGATGACTGAATCTCATATCCAATCGGATGCAGCAAATGATTAATCACCGCGATATCCGACCGAATCGTCCTTGGCGTCACCCTCGCCTTTTCCGCAAGCACATTCCCCTTCATCCAGTCATTTCCGGATATAAGTTCATGTATTATTTTTTTATGTCTATCCTGCAAGTCAAACATTTTGTCACCTCTTGGATACCGTTCGCACATCGCCTGCTCCATATGCCGCAGTTTGCAGGCCAGCGCAGGCAACCTGCGAATGGCAACACCTTTTAAGAATACCCGAACTTTCTTTTTTCTTCTTTTATTGTCTGACAGCTACATATCATGGTATAATGATAGCATCTGTCTTTTGAGTCCAACAACTTAACGATTTCCTGTCTATTAGGAAATCATTTCTTTTAAGGATAAGTCTGCCACCTAAAGTATCCTTTAATACCGCAAATATGGCAAACGAGAAGAAAACGCGGCAAACGGCCCTGCGTATCGCGCCACGCGGCCGAATATAATGCAGACAGTACACTTGTACATGAGTACATGAATAATAAATGTTTCATATATGGAGGAAATATAAATGTTAGAAGCTGTAATTTTTGATATGGACGGGGTAATCGTCGATACAGAACCGGGATATTTTGAAGCAGTTAATGAATATCTTGCAGACTTTCATGTATCCATATCCCGGGAATTTAATAATCAGCTAACGGGAATTTCTTATTCCCGCATCTGGCAATTAATATGTTCAAGATATCATCTATCCGACATTTCTTTCGAGGAGTTTGTGATTGGCATGGAACGCTGCCGCAAGAAAAAAATCGAAGAAGAAGGATATATTCCAATAGAAGGTACTTTAAAATTAATGGCCTCTCTAAAGGAGGCCGGCATCAAAATGGCGATTGGCTCTTCCTCTCCGAAATCAGAGATTGAAGACGTGATAGACGCAGTAAACATCCGCAGGTACATAGACGCTTTTGTATCTGCCGGCGACGAGTGCAAAGAAGGAAAACCGAATCCGGAAGTGTTCCTAAAAGCCGCGAACCGGCTGAGAGTAACCCCTGGAAACTGTCTGGTAATCGAAGATGCTTCCCCCGGTGTTCTCGCCGCCAAACGGGCCGGAATGTATGCGCTGGGATACCAGTCTGGATTCGGAAATCCGAATTTTGAACATGCTGATTATGTGGTGACCTCTATGAACGATGCAGATATCGCACTGTGCAGAAAAATTACTGCATCTCCTCGATGATTGCCCGCATCTTCCGCAGACCTTCGCCTCTGTGACTCAGTTCGTTCTTTTTTTCAGGTGCAAGCTGGGCGCTGGTACAACCGTATTCCGGCAAATAAAAAATCGGGTCGTAGCCAAATCCATTCTTTCCGGCAATCTCATACCCTATTCTTCCCTCCATGGTCCCTCTGACCACCCGCTTAGTCCCATCGGGGAAGGCGGCTGCAATGGCGCATACAAATCGGGCGGTGCGCCTCTCATCCGGCACACCGTCAAGTCTTCGTATCAGCTCATTATTTTTTATATCATAAGACGTATTCTCTCCCATATATCTGGCAGAATAAATTCCCGGCTCCTTATTCAGATAATCAATCTCCAGACCAGAATCATCAGCCAGCACAATTGCCTCCTCATATTCTGGATTCTGCGCGGCAATCCTTGCAATCTCTGTCGCTTTAATCATTGCATTCTCTTCAAACGCAGCACCGTTCTCCACCACATCTGCAGCGATTCCCGCTTCCTTTTGGGACAGAATTTCCATCCCTAAATCCGACAGTATCATTCGTATCTCTTTCATTTTATGGTCATTGCCCGTCGCAAATATTATCTTTTTCATCTCCTCATCCCTTTCGTTACCGTATAATTTCCTATCGTTTTTCTCTTCTTTTCGGCGGTTTCGGTCCCTCGAACTGATAAAAATATGTTTTTAGCATCCCATTGTATATCTTCCGATTCTTATCCGACTTCCGTCCAAAATACCGCTCTGCATCCTCGTAACTGGTAATCATATATGCAGACCAGGAATCCAGCATACGGAAGCTCTCACCGAACGCCCGATACAATCCCGGCAAATCCTTCTTATCCTCCAGCCGTTCTCCATAAGGCGGATTCGTAATCACAAATCCATACTTCTTCGGATGCCTTAACTCTTTCACGTCTCTCTCCTGAAAATGAATCAAATGCTCCACTCCCGCTTCTTTAGCATTTCTTCTTGCCACCTTTATGACGGATGGATCAATATCATATCCCTGAATATCTACATGAACGTCTTCCCGAATCATATCATTCGCCTCTTCAACCGCATCATACCAGTATCTCTTTGGCGCCAGATTGCCCCACTCTTCCGCGATAAATGACCGATTCATGCCCGGCGCTATCCCTGCCGCCATCATAGCCGCCTCTATAGGAAATGTCCCGCTGCCGCAGAAAGGATCTACCAATATCCTGTCCTTTTTCCATGGAGTCAGCAAAATTAACGCCGCCGCCAGCGTTTCTGTAATCGGCGCCTTTCCCGACAGCTCACGGTAACCCCTTTTGTGCAGGGAAACTCCCGTCGTATCTATCCCCACCGTTACCACGTCTTTCTTTAAAAATACCCGAACCGGATATGAGGCTCCGTCCTCAGGAAACCATTCCATACGATAGCGTTCCTGAAGCTTTCTCACCATAGCTTTCTTCATAATGGACTGAATATCCGAAGTACTAAACAGCTTGCTTTTCACAGAAGCAGCTTTCGCCACCCAAAATTTTCCATTCCTTGGTATGTATTCTTCCCAGGGCAATTTTTTTGTTTCTTCAAATAACTCCTCAAATGAAACTGCCCGGAAGCTCCCGACCTTTAGCAGAACGCGCTCTGCCGTTCGCAGAAAAATATTAGCCTGACAAATTGCCTCTGCGTCTCCATAAAAACTAACCCGTCCGTCTTCCACTTCTGATATCTCATAACCAAGATTTAGAATCTCTCTCTTTAAAATTGCCTCCAAGCCAAAGTGACAAGGAGCAATCAGCTCAAATCTTTTCATATCCCTCTCCAAAAACTACTCTTATTTCAGAGTATATACTGTATTGATTACTACTACATCTTACTTGCCGCCCTCTCTGCCTGTCAAGTACAAATATAAACGGCACCGCCCGCAGGCAGTGCCATTGTTTACTGAATCCATCCATTCAATTTAGTAATTGTTGCTGCTGTTCTTGCTTGATGCATTCTTGTTAGACGCATTCTTGTTAGATGCATTCTGATTCGATGCATTCTTGTTGGACGCGTTCTGGTTAGACGCATTTCTGTTGGATGCATTCTGATTGGATGCATTTCTATTAGATGCATTCTGGTTTGTAGAATTCTGATTGTTTGCCATTGTTTTTTCCTCCTAATCAATTTGATTACGAGCTTATTATTTCCTGTTTTTAAGATTCTATGTACAGATGTTATGGTAAAAAATAGAAAATTTGGAATAATGTTAATATTTTTTTAATTTTTCCTTGCAATTTCTTTTATCCTATATTATACTAATGCTTGTAGGGAGCGAGACTTCCTACAACCCCTTATTAATTATTTATACTCCCCTCAAAAGACCGATGGCTCCCCCATCGGTCTTTTACTATATATAGCAAAATATATTTTACATACCTTCGTGTTTTAATATCTCCAGCAGGCGCGGCCTTTATTCCAAAGGCTAACCCCATTTTCCGTTTCTACACTCTCATCGCATCCGTTTGATTAATCTCACTAACAGTATAATCACCAGAACAGGCAATATCATAGGCATAACAAGCGAAATCAGCCCCCCTATCACCGCAAACACAATCAGGAAAATCCCAATAATCCCCAGCACGAATAACAACAGTCGCCAACCGCTTACTCCATGAGTATATACCCACATATTCGGTCGTCTCTGACCGTCAAAATTTCCCGAATCATTATTTCCGCCAAACGTTCCGTCGCTTCCATATGGTCCCTCTGAAACCGTTCGACTTTCTTCCATGCTAATAACCGACTGCGCAATTACCCATGGATCGCCCAGTTCTTCAATCACCTCTTCCTCATCTTGTCCATTTTCAATCTCTTCTTCTATATAGGCGCGGTAATAATTCATATTTTCCTGCACAGTACGGCTATCTAATCCATTCTCCAACGACTCTCTCAAACGATTTAAAAATTCTCCTTTTGTCATCTCAATCTCCTCGTAAATATTCCACTAAACAAAAGTGCGCTTTCGCGCATTTCTTTTATTACACAGAAACTTTTTCCTATGCAATGAAAATAACCCTGCACTAAGAATATCATATCTATATATGGATTCCAAGTGCAAGGTCCTTAAGATTTACTAAGATTTTTCTAAACTGTTACTATTCGCACACCTGCCGGACGCGGATTGAATCAGGAACATATTCCTAAGCAAACGGCGGACGGAATCAGAAGTAAGTCTCTAAACCGGCAATTCAGGAGCGTTTTTCATGAAGTCGAAATAGTATGCTCTCAGTGACATACAGCGGCCTAAAAGCAATTCTTACACTTCAAAAATCAAATCGCCGTAAGAAGGCATGGGCCACGCTTCCTTATCCACAATCATCTCAAGCTTATCAACCGGCTCACGCAGCGCATCCATAGCCGGGAACACTCGGAACTTGAAGAACTCAGCCTGTTCCTTCCCTTCCTCCATAGTTCCTGCTTCTTGCGTAATCTTCTCCAACGCTTTCAATGCACCGCTTGCCTCTTTTAACAGCGCCGTCACATCTGCAAGAGCTTCCGACTGCACAGACGCATCCGCCCCTGCTTCCTTTACGGCCACAACGGTATCCGCAAGAGTTTTTGTATATTTCATAATTGCCGGAATAATCTGTTTGCTCGCCATATCAATCATCGTCTTTGCTTCAATATTAATAATCTTAGCATAGTTCTCATATTTAATTTCTGCGCGGGACAAAAGCTCTGCCTCTGTAAATACATGAAAACGCTCAAAAAGCCTAATCGCTTTATCGGTTGTAAGAGCAGAGATAGCCTCAACCATAGACTTGATATTCGGCAGTCCTCTCCTCTCAGCCTCCGCTACCCATGCATCCGCATACCCATCGCCGTTAAATACGATTCTGTGATGCTCCGTAGCATACTTTTTAATCAGGTCATGTACCGCTTTGTGGAAATCTTCTCCCTTTGCCTGTTCCAATACGTCGCAGGCCTCTGCAAAAGCTTCCGCCACAATCGTATTCAGCACCACATTCGGCGCGGCAATGGAATCCCTTGAACCAACCATACGAAATTCAAACTTATTGCCAGTAAAGGCAAATGGCGATGTCCTATTCCTGTCTGTGGCATCTTTTTTTACGTCTGGAAGCGTATCCACACCGGTCTCAAGAGCGCCCCCTTTCAAACTATGGGTCGCCTCTCCGGTACGGATTAACTGTTGAATAACATCCTCAAGCTGTTCGCCAAGGAAAACGGATATGATAGCCGGAGGCGCTTCATTTGCTCCGAGTCTATGGTCATTACCCGGATCGGCAGCCGACTCTCTGAGAAGGTCCGCATGTTCATCTACCGCTTTCAAGACACAGGTCAAAACCAACAGGAACTGAATATTCTCATGAGGCGCTTTTCCCGGCTCCAGCAAATTCCTTCCTTCATCTGTGGTAAGAGACCAGTTATTATGCTTTCCGGAACCATTTACACCTGCAAATGGCTTTTCGTGAAGCAGACATTTCATACCATGCTGACTGGCTATCCGCTTCAAAGTCTGCATTACCAGATGATTATGGTCCACCGCCACATTACATTCAGCGTAAATCGGCGCCAGTTCATGCTGCGCAGGCGCCACTTCGTTATGCTGTGTCTTTGCCGATACGCCTACTTTCCACAGCTCCTCATTGACATCCTTCATAAATCCCGCAATTCTCTGGCGTATCGTGCCAAAATAGTGATCATCCAATTCCTGCCCCTTTGGAGGCATCGCGCCAAATAAAGTACGGCCTGTATAGATTAAATCCTTTCTCTGCATAAACTTCTCTGCATCTACCAGAAAATACTCCTGCTCTGGTCCTACGGAAGGAGTAACCTTTTTCGCTGTTGTATTTCCAAACAAACGGATAAGTCTTAATGACTGTTCATTAATAGCCTGCATAGAACGAAGAAGCGGCGTCTTCTGGTCCAGAGCCTCTCCTGTGTAAGAGCAAAACGCAGTCGGAATACACAGCGTTGCCCCTGCCGCATCATGCCTTACAAATGCCGGAGACGTACAATCCCATGCAGTATATCCTCTTGCCTCAAAAGTTGCGCGAAGTCCTCCTGAAGGAAATGAAGATGCATCCGGTTCTCCTTTAATCAGCTCCTTACCTGAAAAGCTCATCAACACCTTACCATTCTCCATCGGCGCGGAAATAAAAGAATCGTGCTTCTCCGCCGTCACCCCCGTCAAAGGCTGAAACCAGTGCGTGTAATGGGTAGCCCCTTTCTCAATCGCCCATTCCTTCATCTCATGGGCAATCACATCCGCTGTTGCCAAATCCAGTTCTTTGCCCTCCTGTATCATCTTCTTTAAATCTCTGTAAACTTTCTTCGGAAGACGCTCCTGCATAACGGTATCATTAAACACATCTTCACCGAATATCTTCGCCACATTCATAACTTCACCCATTTTTGTTTCCTTTCTTTGTTTACATCGGGGCGTGCAGACGATAGAAATCACGTTTCAGACACGCTCCTGAAACTACTTCTTCTTATAATATAGCAAATCATGTTTTCAGGCAAGCTATTTCCTACAAACACTTTTCCTGACTTACTGTCAGCCGGTATCAATCACCCCGAAAAAGTCCATAGGAAATTTCTGCCAGCTCAGACTATGTTCCGTACGTGTAGCTTCGTATCCCCTTGGCACGTTTTAGATTATTAGGGAATGAATTTCCTGTTTAGAACAGAAACTTCCTCTTCGCACGAGCGCGCATCCCCCGGAGGGTTTTGACGATATAGGGAACGAAGTTTCCTATATCATCAAAAAAGACGCTCCAACCGAAATTGGAACGCCTTTGTTCTTGCTATACATATCAATATAACGAACTCATATGAATAATACAAGTAAAAGTTCACGAATTAAATCTTGCCCGCACTTCCTAATACATACTGAATCTTATGAGCTACCATATCCTTAACGGCCTGACGAGCTGGTTTCAGATACTGACGTGGGTCAAAATGATCCGGGTGCTCAGCGTAATACTTACGGATATTGCCTGTCATTGCAAGACGGATATCGGAATCGATATTAATCTTACATACAGAAAGCTCTGCCGCATGACGAAGCTCGTCCTCTGGAATACCGATTGCATCTGGCATATTTCCGCCATACTTATTAACCATCTCAACGAACTCCTGCGGTACAGAAGATGAACCATGAAGTACGATTGGGAATCCTGGAAGACGCTTTGTGCACTCCTCAAGTACGTCAAAACGAAGCGGCGGCGGTACAAGGATACCATCTGCATTACGTGTACATTGAGACGCTTTGAACTTATATGCGCCATGTGATGTTCCGATAGCAATCGCAAGAGAATCACAGCCTGTTTTATCTACAAACTCCTCAACCTCTTCCGGACGTGTATAGCTCTCCTGTCCAGCTTCTACCACTACTTCATCCTCTACGCCTGCAAGCGTTCCAAGCTCAGCCTCAACTACAACGCCATGTGCGTGCGCATACTCAACAACCTGCTTGGTCAATGCGATATTATCCTCAAATGACTTAGAAGAAGCATCAATCATAACAGATGTAAAGCCACCGTCGATACAGCTCTTGCAGAGCTCAAAGCTGTCGCCATGATCCAGATGTAATGCAATCGGAATCTCCGGATTCTCCTGAATAGCCGCCTCAACTAACTTCACAAGATATGTGTGATTAGCGTAAGCACGCGCCCCCTTAGATACCTGAAGAATAACCGGGCTCTTAAGCTCTCCGGCTGCCTCTGTGATACCCTGAACAATCTCCATGTTGTTAACGTTGAAAGCTCCGATTGCGTATCCGCCGTCATAAGCTTTCTTAAACATCTCAGTTGTGGTTACTAATGCCATAACTCCTACCTTCTTTCCTTAAAATGTTTTTCACAAATACTGTAAAAATATTTTACTGAAAACATTATAGCGTAATTTAACGGAAAACTCAATAAATCTTTTTGCTTTCCGTTAAAAAAATGACGACTGGCGCTGCCGTTCACACGCGATTCGCAGCTGCAAATTGAATCAGAACATGTTCCTGATTCAATCTTCTGCTTACCATCCGCCCTATGAACCGCATTCGGATTGTAAAAAAAGAAAAATCGCTGATTCCTTCTGCTTAAAGGATATCAGCGATTTTATCCAGTGACTCCGCGGGGAATCGAACCCCGGATTCCAGCGTGAGAGGCTAGCGTCTTGACCGCTTGACCACGGAGCCTTGTCACTTATCTATCTCGTGCTTGTCTATTGTAGCAAATAATGTCATAATTAGCAAGCACATTTTTAAAATATTTTTATTTTTTTGGTTTGACTTAATTGCAAATTTAAATTCCACCCTTCTGTGGAATTTAATCCTGCAAATCTTCCTACCGGCAATCATGGAATTTAATCTTTCCGAATTATCTGTTAAAATCATTTCTATA
>CAJSZQ010000054.1 GCA_910574185.1 Lachnospiraceae bacterium | reverse complement strand
CGATATTTTCCATCTCAGAATCTCTGGGATGAAGAGTATATTTAATTTCTTCATAATAGTCGGTAAAAATTTTCTGTAATACGTTCATAAGACTATTATGAAGGAAAGAGACACAAAAAGAAAGCCCTAATCCCCTCAAGATTGAGGGGCAGGGGAGTTGAAGTGTCGAAGACACTTTTTTATTTTATAAAAAAGGTTTTTATGTAAAAAAATGCGCACTCTGTCCAGAGTTAAAAGTATGATAAGGAAAATATTTGGACATGAAAGTGGGTGAAATTTTTCCAAAATAAAGGTTAGTTTTTGCATGTAAAAATCCTTCAAAAGAATACATATAAAAGAGCTGTGAAAAGTCATAGAAAGACTTTCACAGCTTTATACGTTGCATCGGGGAAGATTCCATTTGTAATGTCTGGCTAGAAGGCGAATCAGAATTACAAGAGAAGCGCTGAAAATCAGGGCGGCATCAGTAGGGACATAACCAATAATTATAACATAAAATAATGCGCCGGCAATGGAAGCACAGGCATAGACATGTTTTTTTAAAATAGCGGGAATTTCACATGCCATTATATCTCGCAGAAGCCCGCCGCCTACACCGGTAATTACACCAAGGAAAATGGACAGGAAGAGATAATCTTCATATCCTTCGGAAATTGCTGTATTTACCCCTACAATTGTAAAGGCGCCAAGACCGATAGCGTCCAACAGATTCATAAACCAATCGTAGTATTCGGTTTCCAGAAGGAATCTGGTAAGACGTCTGGATTTCATAGCAAGGAATATGAGAACAGCAGAGATTACGGCTGTAGTTACATAGACTGGTTTCATGAATAATGTGGGCGGATGGATACCAATCAGAACATCCCGGAGCATCCCTCCGCCTACAGCGGTTATCACGCTGAGAACAACAATTCCCAGTAAATCTAATTTTTTACGAATTGCCACCATTGCTCCAGAACAGGAGAAGGCGGCAGTTCCGATTAGCTCCATAATAAAAAGTACGCTGATATTGCAATACATTGATTTTTCCTCCTCATTGGTACTGCAATTATTATATGAAAAAGTATTTCATTTTGCAAGAAAGGAATTTTAATCTGGAAGTAGTGTATAGATATAGGTTTTATAGAGTTTTTATTTTATGAGGTCATCTAAGGATTGAAAAGTATAACCCATACTCTCCCATTTACCAAGAAGTTCATCGAGAATTTCAGCATTTGTGGAAGACGTGCTGTGAAGGAGAACAATTGCGCCAGGATGGATTCTGCCAATTAGTTTATTAAAGGCTTCTTCTTTTGTGGGCTGATCATCCTGATACCAGTCTACATAGGCAAGACTCCAGAAAAAGGTCTTATAGCCTAGTTCCTTAGCCATGGAAAGATTGGCTTCACTATATTTACCCTGAGGGGGGCGGTAATATTTGGTCATGGAAGAATCGGTAATTTCTTCATAAATATCTTCAACCTGGCCCAATTCTTTTTGAAATGATTCTTTTGTAGAGATTTTGGACATATCTGGGTGAGAGTATGTGTGGTTACCTACGGTATGACCTTCCTCTGACATACGTTTGACAAGTTCTGGATGTTCAGAAATGAAGGGACCAACGACAAAAAATGTGGCTGGCGCTTTATGTTTTTTGAGGGCGTCTAGAATGGCTTCGGTATTGCCATTCTCATAGCCTGCATCAAAGGTTAGATAGATAACTTTTTCTTTTTGGTCTCCTGCGTAATAAGCGTCATATTTTTTTAGCTCATCGGCAGTAGCATTGGCAACCGGAGGCTTTCCGTCTTCCTGGAAGCTTAACCCCCAATTGCCATCGGCTGCAGGCGCAATCTGTGGTACATTGGAATTGAGCTGAGGCCGGCAGGAGGCAGTTACATATTCGTAATTTACAGACGGATGTATAGATGCGGATTTTGTCTCGTCAGACGACAGGAAATGGTGTTGCGCAAATCCTATACAGCGTCCAAGCAGAAAAGAAAGTATAATTAAAAAGATATAACGAATTGCTTTGGTAAATGTTAAATAATTGGATAATTGTTTCATAATGTCCTCAAGTATTTTTTATATATGTATTCTATAAGAGACGGGGTTAGTCCTGAAATATCCTGAAAGTTATTTATATATTTTTTTATGTTGTTTACTTTGACTATTTCTGCGGGGTTGTGAAACTTCTTCTGTAAAATAGGATTTAAAAGGTTCTTCTATGTTAAAATGCAAATCATAGGCGGGCCTCTTTTATTATGGCGAAACGAAAGAAACCGGTACACCGAGTATAAATATCTGTACGTTATTTAAGTATGCTTTCATGTGACTGTCGTCCATATACTAAGTAAAAAGGGTGCAAAGTCCTGATAATTCAATGGACTTTACACCTTTTTAGTGTTCATGTTTGATTATTTAATTATTCCTTGATCTTATCTAACTCAGTAAGATTGACTCCTAAACTTGTTAATGTAACTTTTAATTCAATGTATCTGTCATGCATGGAATTATAAGTTACGAAATCTTTATCTTTAATTGCTATCATCCAGTTTTGCAGTCTTGAAAATTCGGAAACATAGTCTTTAATGATATCTGCTGCACTTGGCATATCTTTCACCTACTTTCTATAAGTGTAGTTTCTTGGATAGTCTCATTATATCATTTAGAAGATGTAATGTCTATTATATTGTCAGGATGCATTGATTTGGTTTATTTGATTGTTACAGTTCACACATCGCCTGCCGGACGCGGGTTGAATCAGGAGCAGGTCTCTAAGCAGACGGAGTAACATTCCATTGAACTGTCAGCTAACGCAGACTAAGCCGCTCAGGAAAGCCTTCGCGCCTAAGTCTGCATAAGCTGCTATTTCAATTCCATGAAAAGCACTCCTGAATTGTCTGCTCAGAGACCTGCTCCTGATTCAACCCGCTGTATACCAGATGACCTGTGAACTGTAACATTTGATTTGCTAAAAGAGAAGAATATTAGTAAAAATCAAGTATGTAAGAACTGTAATTTACAGCGAACACAATTTAACAACTATTATAAGAGTAAGATTACCCGAATAGATTTGACCATTTTGGCTCGCCTTAGGTGTGGGTGTATGATGAAATATCCCTGAGTGATGCACCTCCTTTTTTTGCTGTAATATCTTCTGATACCCTGGTTGATACCATTTGATTTTTCGGATAAAGCAAAAAACCGGGAATACTTATTTTTTAAGCATTCCCGGTTCCTGATTAACAGGGGATGAGAGAATCGAACACCGAAATCAAATTTTGCAGAATTCTTAAAACCCATTGTATTTACTGCATTTTAACATTTATTAGCACGTGTGTAAAGTGTTCTATCGTGTTCTGATATGTTCTATTAAATTAATATTCAGATTGGAGGGAACGCACATCATCCAGTTTAATGCTATGAAGCCTGTCAATCCCTTTACCGTAGGCACTCGAAGAGTGGGGATTTATAGGCGGAAACAACGCAAGCCACTTTCCCAAAATAGAAACAGGGATATTCCAATGCAGTTTTTTGGAATATCCCTTGATTACTTATCGAAAATTATTGTACTTCTTTAAAACTAGAGAGAATCGCAATAACTTCTTTTTCTTCTTCCTTTGTAAATGTCCCATCGGGGGATTCAGCGAAAAAAGCGCATCCTGTAGGATAGGGAAAATAATTATACGAAAATCCTTTATAATAGCCACAATTTCTTATATCTTCTTGTATTCCACTGTAAGATTCAGGAAGAACAGCATATGAAACAGGACCGTCAACTTGTGTATATTCGGAATCTGTATCCATGGAAAGTTCTCCCGTTACTTTTATTTTTGCCACAATGAAATTTCCTAGATAAGAATTGTCTTCTGCCTGTATATATCCAGGAATAAAAGCCGAATCAGCTTCTTTTGTAACATCAATCGTGTACATTGTACGACCGTAATCTATAGCAGGACTATCCAAGTCTACATAAGTGACTTCTACCCCTCGGTCATTGGTTAAGGTAACTGTTTCCATGATATTTGGCACTTGATGTAACATTTCTGTAGTAATAGACCAACTATCAGGATAATCAAATTGAAATGTCGGAACAGTTACCATGTCAACATCCGCAAGTTTGGTTCGATAAGAGTTCTTTAATTCTAAGTCCTCTGATGCTTCTGAATTTTCTAAGTCTATTTTCCAGTTCGCACTTGATTCCCAATGCTTTTCCCAAAATGGTTTTATCTTAACTCGAAATAAAGGTTGTTCGATTAATTTATTATCAATAATTGGGACAGATACAACTAAAGTTCCTTGAAGTTTAGGTTCTATTGCTAAGTCAATACTTCCGGCATAATTTAATCCATCAGTACTTTTTTTCACACTTGTACTGACTTCACCATTTGCGTTTCCAGAAATGCCAACTGCAATATCTGCACCAGTGCATCCATATAGTTTTGATACAAGATGTAATAATGCACTTGCAGAACATTCACCAGACATTTTTGCTTCTGTTCCCCAATCCAGACCGTCTGAAAGATAGTTCTTATCAGTTATGTCTTCTACTTTGCCACTTTTGCTATCGTACAAGAATCCACTGGTGTTTTCTGATTCAAGTCCAAAAGAAGTTCCGAATGAACCCTCTATAGTTGTATTTCCGTTGATGTCCAAAAGAACTTCATTTGTAACTACAATTGGAATACCGCTAACCATAAATTGATAAGCAGGTAAATACTTTTTTAATATTTCCTTTTGATAATTTTTTTCTGCATCTTTATTACAACCTAGAAAGAGCTCCCCATCTGTTTCATTATGTAAAGCCAATCCAAATGCAATATTGTTATGACTAATATCAAATGTAAGTTCTTCCCAAATATTAAAACCGACAGAGCCTGATAAGGAAATATTATCTTCTATTTCTTCTTCAAATTCTTGATAAAATTGATAACCTGTATTTTCATCTGTACTTAACAACATATTGGTTGTTGAACTAGTATCATGTGAATTGAATTTTGTTTTTTTGTAAGAAATATTTTGGAACATATCATGGTTTCTGGTTCGACTTTTGTTGTTTGAATCAGTTTCATTAACTCCATTAGGGGTTAATATGAAATTTTTTGTTAAATGCAATTCTTCAAAGACATCTGTTAATACCGCATATTCAGTTTTTACAATATATTGTGAACCGTTTTTTTTAATACTTAGAACTCTACGAATAAAACCCTCTGGAGCAGCATCTATTATTCCGGCAACTATTACATCATTTTTTGAGTAATGAGGATTCTCGGAAAATATCAATTCATCATCGGTAACTTTTATGGGTTGCCGTTTTGGTTCTGTTTTATCAGTTATAACTGTAACATTTTTTTTGATAATAATACTGTCGTTATTATTCTTATCGTTCTTATTCATAAATTTGAACAAAACAATACCACTAATGGCAAAAACCAAAATAAAGATAATGATGATTGCTATTAAAATAATGTTTTTTCGTTTCATTTATGCTTTCTCCTTTATTATATGCAAGATTTTAATCTCTTTTTATCCATTTTTTCAGAGGATTACCATGTTTATCATACTCTATAAGTACATGGTCATTGTCATCAGAATTATTGAAGATAGCAACGAATATTTCTATTATTATCAGGGCTATTCCTAATATGATGATAGCATATCCAAATAAAAACCATATTGCTGAACCAACCAGCATTAGCATATTCCATCTGTAATCTGCATTTGTGAGAAACACAATAAACGGGATTAGTAAACTTATTAACAGTACAATCATAAGAAGTCCCTCTATTAGATGCATAATTTGCTCAAATAAATCAATGAATCTAATATGTACATCCAAATTTAAATAAATAGATTCTAAAATGCCTATTGTGACGAATGTAATTATACAAATTAGGCATGCAGTCATAATGAATTTCAAGAATCCATCTTTTTCTTTAATATATTGTACAAAAAGTAAAACAGTAGCTAAAAGCAAAATAAGTACACCTATCATGAATAGTATCTGTTCAGATTGATGAGAAGATATGTATTCGGTTAATCCTCTTTCTTTTTCAAATTTTTCATCTGGAATTGCTTCATCAAGTTTAGAAAACTTACGAATACGTAAAATAAGGTTCAAAACATAAATGCAATCGGCAACTATTGCAGATAATAGACTCCATGTTTTTAACTCCATATTCTTTAAATTGGCAATTTTTTCTTTCATTTTTCTCCTCCTTATAAACACCTATTCTATCTTAATAAGATTATACTGCATTGCGTTTTGCATTGCAATTAAAATTGCTAAACAGAATGCATATTTATCTTTTTATATGCAATATCATATAAATGATTGGAGGTAGTGCATATGGCATTTCAATTAAAGCCGAATAGAAAAGAAAGTGAAAACAAAACAATTAGATTTCCATTACCTTTAGTGGAAAAAATAAATGAAGCAATAAAAAATCAAGAGGTCACTTTTTCAAGTTTCGTGATACAGGCATGTGAATATGCTTTGGAAAATATGGATGTTGTAGATGAAAACTAATAAATCGAATAAGAAAAAATGGTTAATATATGAAACAAAAAGGAGGGGATTCCTATGTAGTTTTAGGAATCCCTTTCTCTCTCTAAATTAAACAATATTTTTTGATGGCTTATTTCTTTTATCAAGTCTTCTTGTTTCCAATTATTTTTATGCTCATCCGGATAAATTAGCTCTTCCATAATAGGTACAACCTTTTTCATTTGTGTTTTATTATTAATACTATCGTAACATTCATCTATCTCTTTTTTCATCCAATAATTTTTTATGTCACTAGGAATTGCTTGATTATTTTTTATGTATGCAGATTGTAATAAATATTTAAATAACGCTTGATTTATATTTAGAGTAGGATATTCGATTATTTGTGAACCGATATCCAATTTATGATATTCAATAAATATTAATGATTCTAATTTATCTAAAGAAGTCTTATCATCTTCCTGACCGCATATAAAATCAAACGAAACATGATAGTATTCAGCAATCTGTGTTAAATTTTCTAAAGTTAGATTTGTTTTTCCTTGTTCAATTTTTGCATAATTTTCTTTTGAAGTACCAATTTTAGAAGCAAATGTTTCTTGGGTTTCCCCGCTCCTTTTTCTCAGAATTTTTAGTTGTTTTGATACGTTTTTTTTAACTTCTTCATATTTCATTGCCTACTTTTCTCCTATCATATTAGTTTTTAGCTATTATAGCACATATATAATGTCTTGTAAATCCCAAAATATATTAAAAAATAATTATAAATACTACTTTAGTAAAAACTGGTATTAAAAATAACACAGTGACTCTTTAAACACATTGGTATACAATATAAACACATTAAGCGCTTAGTGAATTAAAAACTGATTTGTTCAGTAAAAAAATTGGAGGTACAAAATGAAACCAAGTGATGTAAATATTAATTTTGAAAAAACCGTTGGCGATTTAATGTTAATAGGAGAGCCTAAAGAAGTTTATAGCTATGAAAATGGAAAACCTACAAATCAATTGCAGGCGATAGGTTATCCTGTTATTTCCACTAAGTTATGGGAAAAATTAACCATAAAGGTAAAAGAGCTAAAACCATCTATAGAATTTCATGGTAAACCAATTCCTGTTGCACTAACGAATGTTGATGCAAAACTTTGGCAAGATTTTAAAAGCAACGAAATCAAAGTAAGTGTTACCGCAGACAGTATTGCAGTACAGAACCGGGTAAAAGTAAATAAAGGGGGTGAGTAGGCGAATGAAATATCGGAAAGTTAGACCAAATTCTTATATTTGGTTAAAATTGTTATATGCTATTTTCTTCATAGTATTGTTTCAATCAATACTATTTGGCTTAATAGGTGAAAATATATGGTGGTTTATTGTAGGAATTATGGTCATTTTAGGCGTTTTGTATATCAAGATTGCCAGAAAGAAATTGATTAAGGCGAGAGATATTTCTCGCCTTATACATAAACACATTAGAGAAAATGAACTATATCAGACAGAAACGAACGGTCGTAAAAATCGAGAGGTATATATCTTTTATCCCGAAGTGTACTGGCGAATAGATAAATCACTCAATACACTTTTTATCCGATTCCGGTTAAGTGGTAACAAAATCAATTTAAGGGGGTTGGAACAAGGACTTTCTGATCGCTTAGAAAAGATATGTTTGAATGTTTATGAGGAAAGAGGATACATTGAGTATTTATTTGAGTTAGAAACAGAAAAGCGATTGGTAATTAATAATAAAGAAGAAATACAAGGAACTTATGGAGAAACTCAAGTTACACTTGCTCCGTCATTTGTATGGGATTATCGGAAAGTAGTCGGCTTTATGTTGATTGGTGCTACTGGTTCAGGTAAAACAACTTTATCTCGATTTCTGATTACTAATTTAATTAATCGTGGCGTTCGTATTATTTATGTTGATGTAAAACGAGATTTGGAGATGGAAAGATTTTGCAGTGGAAATCTTATGATTACATACGCTTATGAGACAGAAGCTATAGCAAAAGTCATTTCAGAAGTTGCAGAAGAACTACAAAATAGGACGCAAGATATTAGCAATATGAAGATTGATGAAGATTTTGATTTCGGTTTTAATCCTGTATTTTTAATATGTGATGAAATTATCTTAATGAAATTGATATTTCCTAAAAAACTATATGATGAAACCATTAAACGGATTAATGAAATTATTGTTGGTGGACGGAGTAAAAATATATTTTGCGGATTAATCTCACAGTCTGCATTGGCTGAATATTTTGGAAACAGCGGAATAAGAGGAAATATTGGATTAAAAATTGCTTTGGGACACTTAATGTCTACAGAATATAGTATGATTTTCGGACAAGAGTTCTCGGACATAAAGAATCTGCGTTATAATGAAATCGGTTCTGGTTTAATTATGCGGAGTGGTGAAGATAGCAGACCGCGTGAATTTGTTGCTCCATATATTAAAAATGGCGTATTGGACTAATTCCTATATATTCCCATGAAAAATAGAATGGTTTCCCTCTGGCGGCTGCCAACGGCAGAGAGCCAGAGGGGAGGGACAACCCCGTCTAGTATTACAAGGGGTTGTAGCAAAATCTATTTTATGTAGCAAAATCAAAAAGTTTGTCATTACTACATCTTTATGTAGCAAATAGCAAAGGGGGTAATAATGAAAAGCGAAATAAAAGACCGTCAATCACGCAAATATAGCATCACGTTAAATAACCCATTAGTAATGATTCCACCCATGACACATGAGCAGATAAAGCAAGAAATAGGAAAACTTGGTTCTGTAGTGTATTGGTGTATGGCCGATGAAATTGGGTTAGAAGAAAAAACTCCACATACACATATTTATCTTTATAGCGATTCTCCAATCAGATTTTCAACTATTAAGAATCGAGGCGTGTTACTAGTATTCGTAACTGGTATGAGGGTGGGCGAATTATCCACGTTAAAACCCGAAGATATTCAAATAACAGATAAGAACAGTTTTATTCATGTTTGTCGAACTGAAATTCATTACAGTGAAGAAGATGAACAGGGGCAGAGAAAGAATGTCGTTGGCGTACAGGATTTTCCGAAATCCGAAGCAGGGGATCGTTATATTATTCTTAACAGCTTTGCCATACAGATATTGCAACGCATTAAGGAATTGAATCCGAACCCAAAAAGAGTATCTTTTTGAGGAAAATGGACAAAGAATTAAAATCAGAGGATTCAGCGGTGCATTAAGACGAACGTGCAAAAGTCTTGATATTCCATTTAGACCAATGCATAAAATTCGGAAAACCTATGGAACTACGCTTCTTGATAATCATGTATCAGAAACGCTTGTAGCGTATCAGATGGGGCATTCGGATATTTCTACAACCAAAAAATATTATTATCGTAACAATCAATCAAAAGAGCATAAAGTAAAGGAAATAGAAAGAGCCCTTTCGACTATCTGATGTAGTATGAAAAAGGCTCTTTTCTATTTGTGTTCTGGCTTGTGTTCTATTACATTCTGAACATGAAAAAACCGCCGAATTACGGCGGTCTTAAGCAGGGGATGAGAGAATCGAACTCCCGCTAAGAGTTTTGGAGACTCCTGTCATACCATTTGACCAATCCCCTACAGCTTTTATTAACAAAAGCGGTCACTAAATATTTATACCATAAATGACCGCTTTTTGTCAATTCATAATTTGAATTTTATCAATATTATTGTAACAGTTCAGCCCATTTTAAAGTTTGCCTACGGCAAAGGGGCGGATTCCTGGCTATTCAGGTTCATTGGCTGCTAACTGCGCAGCAAGTGCGCAGTTGCAGGCTGAGCAAACCAACATTGTATCAGCTTAAATATAGCTGGTGTACCCATAAATAACTTCCTTTTTTAATTCCCTCATTTCTTGTTTGTGTTTTTTTCAACAGAATCCAGACGTCCTATGATTTCCATAAGCTGCTGATAAATTCCGTTATTATAATCACTGTTTCTTTTCTCATGTGAGATAAAGAAGTAAAAGAAGTGTAAAAAATTTTGCCGTTCCCTATCCGGCTGACTGCCGGACGGGTCGGGCTTTAGTCGGGCAATTCTACCTTGCCGACAAAAGAGTAATAGATTTCGATTTCCTGTCTGCGGAGCTTCCCCCGGCGTTTCCCGTCAAGGGCTTCCGATTCGTGGATTACGATTTTCTCCACAAACTCCCGTAACAGGGTAGGGGTGAGTTCCTCAAAGCTGGTGTACTTGCGTACCACTTTCATAAACTTTTCAGCGTTTGCCGTGGCTTCCAGCGTTTTAGAAAGTTCGCTCTGCAAAGCGGCGGCTTTCTCTTTCAGTTCCTTTTGCTCGGCTTCGTAGTCTGCCGAAAGTTCCGTGAAACGCTCGTCCGATATGCGCCCGGTCACACTGTCCTCATACAGCCGCTTGAAGATGGCGGAGAGTTCCGCAATCCTTTTTTCTGCCGCTTCCAGCTCTTTCTTCTTTGCGGCGTTGCGGCGTTTGCTCCCGTCCTCGGTCTGGTCGGTCAACAGCTTCATAAACCGGGCTTCGTGCCTGGCGGCGTAGCTGGTGACTTTCCGTAGGTTCTCGGTCACTCCGGCGGTTAAAAGGTCGGTGCGGATAAAGTGCGCCGTACAGTCTGCCGTGCGCTTCTTGTAGCTGCCGCAGATATAGCAGTCCTGCCGCCGTTTTTCGGTCTGATACCTCTGCTGGTACATGACGCTGCCACAGTCGGCACAAAAGAGTATGCCGGAGAACAAGCCCACTTCATCATAGCGGTTAGGGCGTTTGCGCTGCTTGCGTAGCTCCTGCACCCGTTCCCATGTGTCCCTGTCGATTATCTGTTCGTGGTGGTTCTCAAAGATTGCCTGTTTGTCCTCGCTGTTGTAGATAATCTTGCTGCACTTGTAGGATTGTGTGGTGGTCTTGAAGTTCACAAGGCAGCCCGTGTATTCCCGGTTTTCAAGGATATGTACCACGGTATTCGCCGCCCACTTGCACTCGTAGCCGGGGTGGTAGCGGCGTGTGCTTCCCGTCCGGCGGTATTCCAGCGTTCCCGGCGTGGGGATTTCCTGCTCGGTAAGCATACGGGCTATCTTGGTCGGTCCATTCCCCGCAAGGCATAAGCTGTAAATCTGCCTTACTACCGGGGCGGCTTCTTCGTCAATGATGAAATTTTCGTCCTCGTCCATGAGGTAGCCGTACACGGGCTTGCTTGTGACGGGCTTCCCACTCATGCCTTTTGAGCGTTTTACCGCCCGGATTTTCTTGCTGATTATTCTAATGCTTGGGAGCCATCTATTTAAAGCTTGAGAGCCACCTGAATCCAGTGTATTTTAAAGCTTGGGAGCCACCACTATATATTGTGGTCATCCAAATATATTGCTTAAGATAAGACCCCTCTTTTAAGATGTGTTTAT
>CAJSZQ010000053.1 GCA_910574185.1 Lachnospiraceae bacterium | reverse complement strand
CAGCAGCCATTCATCATCTGTAAACTTTGTACTCATTTGAAATACCTCCCTTGTGATATAAGGAAAGTATATCAATTGACTGGGAAAGATTCACTACGGTATGTTTTGTGTCGCTTACAAAATTTACTGCGAATATGATGGTGAAGTAAAAGACTTTTCAAGGAAGGGTCATGTGATATATTCCGAAATCCTATTGCCGGAGTATGCGCCAAAAGAATTTGAAGACCGTTCTGTTTTGTGGAACGCTGTTGAAAATTTTGAAAAAGGAAGCAGGGCGCAGCTTTCAAGGGAAGTTGAATTTTCTCTGCCCTGTGAGCTGGATGCGGATGAACGGTTAAAGGCGGCAAGAACACTCGCGGAATTTTTTAGAAATAAAGGAATGGTTGTTGATATGAATCTGCACAATCCAGACCATGAAAACCCGAACCCGCATTGTCATCTCATGCTTACCATGCGCCCATTCCAAAAAGACGGGACTTTTTTAGAAAAGAAATGCTGGCGGGAATATGACCTTGATAAAAACGGTCAGAAAATCCCCACAAAGAAAGGCAATGATTATAAGTCACATAAAGTTTACGCTACTGATTGGGATGACAGGGGAAACGTGGAAAAATGGCGGGCATTGTGGGCGGATATTGAAACTGATTTTTACAAAAAGAACGGCTATGAGATTACGGCGGAACACCGTTCTTTTGAAAGGCAGGGCATAGACCTTTTACCGACAATCCATATGGGTGCGGCAGTGACCGCAATGGAGCGCAGGGGCATTAAAACCGAAGTCGGCAACATGAACAGGGAGATTAGAAAAATCAACGCCCTTATCCTGTCCAGCATGGAGAACATAGAGCGTCTGACGGATAAAATAACGTTCCTCGAAAAAGAGAAAAAAGCCGTTGGACAGGAAGAAAAAGAAACACCGGCAGAGGAAAAGAAACCGGACACTTTAATTTCAATCCTTATGGAATGGCAGCAAAACCGGAGCGCCTTTATTCAGGGTAACAATATCCGGCAGCGCACAGACACGAAAGCAGGAAATGTAAAAGATTTTTCTGTTATGGTGGCATTTTTGCAATCACATAAGATTGAAACGCTTGAAGATTTGCGGAAACTGGCAGAGGACACCAAAAAGCGGCGGAGCGATAACATTCACAACCAGCGTGAATTAAATGCAAAGCTGAAAAAAGTATCCAATATCGTAGACATCTATCAAGCCTACAAGCCATATGCAGAGTACCTGAAAAAATACGAAAGTCTTTCCGGCAGGCAGAAACAGTCTTATTATGACAAAAATGCGGACAAGATTGAAACTGCACTCTCCTACCGGACAGGATTGAAAAATATGAGTGGTACGGATAAGCTGCTTCCGAAAACGTGGAAAAAGGAACTTGACGGACTGAAAGCGGAAAGTGCAAAGATAACACACGATTTAGCAAAAGATGATGCCATTCTTGGGGAACTTGCGGAGATTGCGGACAAGGCGGCAATGGTACAGAGGGCAAAAGCAAAACAGAATGAAATACTTCCCAATCTTGGGGAGGAAAAAAGAATAAAAAAGGAAAGGGGCAGCTATGGCAGAGAATAAGAAATATTATTTCCTCAAGCTCAAAGAGGATTTTTTTGACCAACGTGAGATTGTGGTATTGGAAGGTTCAAAAGATGGCGTTTTATATGTGAATATCCTGCTCAAGCTGTATTTAAAATCATTGCAGCATAACGGAAAACTGCTCTTAAATGAGATGACGCCGCTTTCTGCGGAGATGATCGCACTGCTCACAAGGCATGAGATAGGAACAGTGGAAAGGGCGATACGGGCATTCATGCAGCTTGGGCTTGTGGAGGTATTGGAAGATAACACTTACTATATGCCGGAAATTCAGGAAATGACAGGAAAAGGCTCGTCCGATGCAGAACGCAAGGCAAGATACCGCAGATTGAGGTCAGAGGGAAAAACGCCACTTCTTACAGACAAAAATACGGGCATAGAACAAAATTGGGACAATGTCCCACCTGTGTCCCAATTCTGTCCACCAGAGATTAGAGATAAGAGTACAGAGAATAGAGATAAGAACTTAGATAAAAGAGAGTGTGTGAAAGAGAAAATTACTCCCCCACGCTCATACGGAAAGTACGAGAATGTTTTTCTTACAGAAAAAGAATACCATGCGCTTATCTCAGATTATCCCGATGAATACATGGAGATGATTGAACATTTATCTGCATACATGGTTTACAGTGGACGTACTTACGAAAACCACCTTGCCACGATGGAATACTGGAAGGCAGAGGACAGGAAACGGGAAAAACAGGAAAAGGCAGGTAAGCAGGGGTATGTTTACAATGGCAGGTTTAAGGAGGGCGAAAGTCTATGAATGAAACAGATATTCAGGCGGCAGTTGATGATATGCTTGCGGAGCTGATGCAGGAGGGGATTGCAGGCAGCGGCGATTACATTGATGCTGATACCGGACTTCTGATGTGCGGAAAATGCCGCACAAAAAAGCAGACGGTTGTAAAGCTGATGGGGCGTACCATGAAGCCGTCCTGTTTATGCAAGTGCAAATCGGAGGAATTGGAGAAAGAAGAACAGAAACGAAAAAACAAGGAGCTGATGGAGGGCATTTTCAGGCTGAAAAGCGCAGGTCTGCAGGACAGAACATTTTTTGGGTATACGTTTGCAAACTGTGACGAGGCGCACCCTTGCGCCGGATATGCGTACCGTTATGTTGGACATTTTGCAGAATTTCAGAAAAACGGACAGGGGTTATTGTTTTGGGGTGACGTGGGAACGGGAAAGACATTCCTTGCAGGCTGTATTGCAAATGCGCTCATGGAGAAGAATATCCCTGTGCTGATGACAAGTTTCCCGAAACTGTTAAATGCGCTTGGCGGGATATACAGCGGCGAAAAAAATGAGTACCTGAAAAGCCTGAACCGATACCAGCTCCTTATCATTGACGATTTAGGCGTGGAACGTGACACTCCCTATGTGCTGGAAACGGTCTATCTCGTGATAGATGAGCGTTATAAAAGCGGGAAACCGTTTATTATTACAACAAACCTGTCACTGGAAAAATTACAGAATCCGGCAGATTTGGAGCATGGGCGCATCTATGACCGCATTATGGAGAGATGCATTCCTGTTGCTTTTTCGGGGAAAAATTACCGGACGGGTAAAGGCAGGACAAACATGGAGAGTGCTTCGGGCATTTTAAAGGCTTAAAAAATAACAGTAACTTATGGATATGGCAGTGCCAATAAGTCCGTATCCTTGTACAGCGTCAGGGCAATTACGGAGAAATCTGTACTTGTCTTTATTTTTGCAGAAGATGAAGGCGGTACAGGCGGAAAGGGAATAAATATGGGTAACATGACAGGTAATTGCACCGATACAAAAAAAGGCATTACAGTAAAAACGGTCTTTGACGGAAACCAAAGCGGACAGCAGGCATTTATGAAACTGATACAAAGGCAGTACCGTATCAGTGGTTCGGATATACAAAACAATAATATTGATAATGCAAGATATAATATTGACAAAACACAATATAGAGATTATACTAAAGGCAGTGAAGCAGATGTTGGCGGTACAACTGTTGGTTTTGCGGAAAACGGAGGACAGCATGATGGATTCTAATTTCGCAGCATTACAACAGCTTCACAGCAGCTTACGGGTTGCCATATATTGCAGGCTCTCAAAGGACGATAACCTTGACGGGGAAAGCGCAAGCATACACAACCAGCGGGATATGCTGGAAACGTGGTGTCAGGAGCATGGTTATACAGTTGCAGGCGTGTACGCTGATGACGGGTATTCCGGTTTATATATGGACAGACCGGACTTTCAAAGAATGTTAGCCGACTGCAAACAGGGCAAGATTGACATTGTGGTAACGAAGGATATGTCAAGGCTTACCCGGAACAGCACACATTCAGGGCAGTTGAGGGATGAATTTTTCCCGAAGCACCATATCCGTTACATAGGTGTGACAGACGGCGTAGATACGGGAAAAGATGATGACCTTATCGCATTCCGCAGCGTTTTCAATGAGATTTATTCAAAAGACATCGGGAAAAAGGTACATTCCTCTTACGTCATCAAGGCGAAAAAAGGCAAGTTTACCGGATGTATCGCACCGTTTGGGTACATGAAGTCACCAGAGGATAAGAATTTCCTGATACCAGACAAGGACACTGCCTGGATTGTGCAGAAAATATTTGGATGGGCGGCTGAAGGGCATGGCACGAACTGGATCAGGCGCAGACTGGAGGATGAGAAAATCCCTGCTCCCTGTTGGTGGAACAGGAAGAAAGGCTTGCGCAACCATGTGACAAAATGGGAAAAGGAATACGGCGAAAAGGGCATTTATATGTGGGATTTCTCCACAATCAAGCAGATAATCGCCAATCCCGTCTATATCGGCACGATAGCATCGCAGAAAGCAAACTACCGTTTCAAGGTCGGCTGGCTTGGGGATAAAAAGCCGGAGGAATGGATTCAGGTAGAGAACGTGCATGAACCGCTTGTGGATATAGATACTTACAATCTTGTGCAGGAAAAGGTAAAGATGCGCAAAAGACCGGACGCATGGGGCAATTATGGGATATTTGCAGGACTTGTCAAATGTGGGGAATGCGGAAGTACAATGAACCAGCGTGTGGCAAATGCGAAAGCAAAGACAAGGATACTGACCTGTGCAAAGTACAATAAATATGGCGTGGCACATTGCAGCCAGCACCGCTTGGAGCTTGACACGCTGTATCAGATTGTATTGGAGCAGATACGCACCTGTGCGGCACTCGCCCTTGCAGATGAAACAAAAGTCATGGAGGAACTTCGGAAAAGCTGCCAGTGCGACAGTGAGGAAGAAAGCAGGCGCATGAAAGCAAAACTTTCGGAAAGTGCGAACAGGCTTTCCGAACTGGATGCGCTGATTTCCAAACTTTATGAGGACTGGGTGGCAGGCAGGATTAACGAAACAAATTTTACCCGCATGATGGAGAAAGCACAGGGCGAACAGGAAGCCTTGCAGAAAAAGGCGGATACGATGCGTGAATGTCTTGACGGGGCAGCAAGGGAACAGGAGGACAATTCAAAGTGGCTTTCACTGATTAGGCAGTATGCCGACATTAAGAAGCTTGACAGGGAGATGTTACACTTACTCATTAAAGAGATTGTTGTCCATGAGGATTTGTCAGAAGGCAGACGCAACACAACAGTGGAGATACATTTTAATTTTATGAAACAGGGAAACCGGCTAACGGTAAAAGGTTAGTCTAATGTTTTCAAAAACCGCATACAGGGGAATGATGTTTATCCCCTGTGGCGGAAAAATATCTACAAAACACAATCAAATCTTGAAGTTTCACAATCATTTCGATTATTTTTCAACTATTTAGGTATGACACAGCTTATGAGTGGAGGGGGCATTATCATTGTGGCGCAGACGGTGATTCCACAGCTTTCCAGCCTGTTTTCATAAGATAAATGGGCGGCATCATAGACAAAATCACTGATTTCATAAAGGAGATGCTGCAAGGGTGGGTACTTAACAACCTTGATACCATGTTTTCCGAAGTGAATTGTTAGTAAAGTGGGTTTTGCCAAAACAAGAGGAATAAAAGCTGGTGTGCAGGTGGTTCTTATAAAATGAATATGGTACAATCTTATAAGAAACGAGGTAAGGCTATATGGAAAAGAAAATTTATATCACAGAGGAAGAACGGACAAAGTGTCAAAAGGTGGTAGATGCGTTTGCAGAGCTGTATGAGATGGAGAATATCGTAGTGCTTGATGTAGGCAGGTATGGCTTTGTAATGCTAAAATATTATAATCTGCCACATGGTTTTGAAGATGCCATAACTTTTACAGACAGTGTGGAACTATTTGAAGATTTGTGGGAAGAATGGCTGAATACAAAACTGTATTTACTGGCAAAAGGCACACCGTTGCTGGAGAAGGGCTATAAAGGTGTGTTTGAGGGTTTGCCGGAAGAAAAACAGTCGGAACTTATCATGAGGAAAGCTGCTTTTGCAAAAGCGGCAGAGATATATCTATAATGTTGTTTTTGTGAGGAAAATGGAACGGTAGTTGGCGAATAATCAAAGGTTAGAAAGGCTCTGTGAGATGCAGAGCTTTTCTTATTTGTGTTTTATGAAAAAGTGGAATGAATGAGTGGGATTTCGCCGTAATCGGCATTGTGGAAATGTCGTATAACTGGCTATCTTATGGAGTTGTGGGTAACTCTGTTTGCAGGATGTGGGAAAGCTGCACTTTGCTTTTCCACATCCTGTGAATAGAGTTATCCATGACGGAATAGTCAGTTATGCACATTTCCATGATGCAGTTTTTATGGTAAGTCTGTTCATTTTACAAAAATTTGACATAAGTTATGTTTTTGATTTTACAAGCAGTATTTATGATAAAAAGCGTAGAAGAAAATATCACAAAGAAAAAAGGAGAAAATTATTATGAAAAAAATTGTTACTTTTGTTGCCACTTTATCACTTGCACTCGTAGCTATGACCGGATGCGGGAAGGCGGACAGCAAAACAGTATCCACGGATGGCTCAACCTCTATGGAAAAAGTAATCGGTGCTTTGGGCGAAGCTTTTGAGGAAAACAATTCCGGTGTAACCTTTACATATAACCCTACCGGTTCCGGCTCCGGAATTACGGCTGTGGCAGAAGGACGCTGCGATATTGGTCTTTCCAGCCGTAACTTAAAGGAAGAAGAAAAAGCGCAGGGATTGACTGAAACGGTGCTTGCGCTTGACGGGATTGCTGTCATTGTAAATCCGGATAATCCGGTAAATGACCTTGACCTTGAAACGATTAGCAGGATTTATAGAGGGGAAATAACAAACTGGCAGGATATAGGCGGCAATAATCTGGAAATTGTCCTGATTGGACGTGAAGCCGGGAGCGGTACAAGAGATGGCTTTGAATCCATTACGGACACGGAGGATGCCTGCAAATACCGTCAGGAGCTTACATCTACCGGGGATGTGATTACAACGGTGGCAGGCAATCCGGCGGCAATCGGATATGCTTCCCTTGCATCTGTAAAGGATACGGTAAAAGCCCTTTCTGTCGGCGGTATTGTACCTGCGGAGGAAACGGTAAAAGATGGTAGCTATGTGGTGCAGCGTCCGTTTGTGTTAGTGACAAAGAGCGGCGCAGAGCTTTCGGCAACTGCACAGAAATTCTTTGATTATATTACTTCATCTGAAGCAGGCGAGATTATCTCATCTGCGGGTGCAGTACCAGTAAATAAATAATCCGGCGGATTATGAAAGGTTTTGGAAGGTGAAGTCAAATGAACAAAAAACAGTTCATGGAGAATGCCATACATGGCATATTCCTGATACTTGGTCTGATTACAGTTGGCTGTGTACTCCTGATTACCGTTTACCTTGTCATATCAGGGATTCCGGCTATCCGAAAAATAGGAGTTTTGAATTTCCTTTTCGGGAAGAAATGGGCTTCTACAGCAGCACAGCCGCAATATGGGATTTTTCCGTTTATCCTTACCAGTATTTATGGTACGGCTGGCGCAATCGTACTTGGAGTGCCAATTGGCTTTATGACAGCAGTTTATCTTGCTAAGATTGCGCCGTTAAAAATAAAAACCGTTATTGAAACAGCGGTAAGTTTATTGGCTGGCATTCCGTCGGTAGTTTATGGGCTTGTGGGAATGATGGTGCTTGTGCCAGGGATACGGATTGTTTTCCATATCCCCGATGGAGCCAGCCTGTTTGCTGCTATCATTGTACTTGCAATTATGATATTACCCTCAATCATTAAAGTGTCGCTTACGGCATTAGAAGCTGTTCCAAAGGAATATGAGGATGCTTCCCTTGCGCTTGGTTCGACACCGATTGAAACATACTTCCGTGTATCCGTTCCGGCGGCAAAAAGCGGCATTGCGGCGGCTGTTGTGTTAGGCGTTGGCAGGGCTATCGGCGAGGCTATGGCTATTATGATGGTGGCGGGGAACGCCCCAAATATGCCGAAAATTTTTCAGAGCGTCCGTTTCCTTACAACCGCTGTGGCAAGTGAAATGTCTTATGCGGTTGACGGAAGTTTACAGAAACAGGCATTATTTTCGATTGCGCTGGTTTTATTCCTCTTTATCATGCTGATAAATGCCGTATTAAATTTCTTTTTGAAACAAAGCAAGGAGTAAATATAGATGGAAAAACAATCAATTTCCCTTAGAAGGAAAACTTATATTACAGCCATGCGTGTGTTGATGGGGATTTCCGTATGCATTACTTGTGCATTGGTATTATTTTTGATTGGTTATGTATTGTGGAAAGGGCTGCCAAATGTATCTTGGGAGCTGCTTACTACGAAACCGAGTTATCTGTCTGACCGGATCGGGATACTGCCGGATATTCTTAACACAGTCTATATTGTAGCGGCAACTTTGGTATTTGTTCTCCCGCTTGGAGTTGGTGCGGCGATTTATCTTACAGAATATGCCAAAAATAAGAAACTGGTAGAAATGATTGGGTATGCAGCCGAAACCTTATCAGGGATTCCGTCTATTATTTATGGACTTGTAGGTATGCTGTTTTTCTGTCAGTTTTTTGGTATGAAAACTTCCCTCTTAGCGGGGGCATTTACGTTGGTAATCATGAATCTGCCTACGATTATGCGCACAACGCAGGAAAGCCTGAAAACAGTACCGCAAAGTTACCGTGAAGGTGCTTTTGGGCTGGGAGCTGGAAAGTGGCGTGTGATTTATACCGTTGTGCTTCCAGGTTGTATTGATGGAGTCATAACAGGCTGTATATTGTCAGTGGGGCGAATTTTGGGAGAATCAGCGGCACTTCTTTTTACGGCTGGTTTTGCCCATGCCCTGAACGGGATTCTTGAAGGGCTTGGCAGTGCAGGGGCAACATTGACGGTCGCATTATATGTCTATGCAAAAGAAAACGGGGAATTTGGTATAGCCTTTGCAATTGCCACTATCCTGATGATTTTGACCGTGTTCATCAATCTGTCGGCTACACTGGCGAGCAGATATTTCCAAAAAAGGAGAAATGTATGAATAATATAATGAATCATGACAAAAATCCTGCCATGGTGGTAAAAGACCTGTGCCTGTGGTATAGCAGTACACAGGCTTTGAAAGATGTAAATATTGAGATTGAAGGACAGAGCATTACGGCACTGATTGGCCCCTCCGGGTGTGGGAAATCTACTTTCCTTAAATCGTTAAACCGAATGAATGACCTTATCGCTGGTGTACGGATTACAGGAGAAGTGTATTATAGGGGCGATAATATTTTTGATGCAGATGTCGATGTCAATGAGCTTCGCCGCAGTATTGGCATGGTTTTTCAAAAGCCGAATCCTTTTCCTATGAGCATCTACGACAATATTGCTTACGGGCCGAGGACACATGGAGTGAAAAATAAGGCAAAATTGGACGATATAATAGAACGCTCTCTGCGTGGGGCGGCAATCTGGGATGAAGTAAAGGACAGGCTGAAAAAATCGGCATTAGGACTGTCAGGCGGTCAGCAGCAGCGGCTCTGCATTGCCCGTGCATTAGCGGTGGAGCCGGATGTGCTTCTGATGGATGAGCCTACAAGCGCACTTGATCCTATTTCCACATCTAAAATAGAGGAACTTGCAATGGAACTTAAAGAAAAGTATACTATTATCATCGTAACGCACAATATGCAGCAGGCTGTGCGGATTTCCGATAATACGGCTTTCTTTCTCCTTGGCAATTTAATTGAGTATGGAAATACGGAAAAGATGTTTGAGCAACCAAAGGACAAGCGGACGGAGGATTATATTACGGGGAGGTTTGGATAATGAGAAGTCGTTTTGATGAACAGCTTGCTATGCTGAATAAAGAGCTTACCCAAATGGGGGCAATGTGTGAGGAAGCGATTGCTGCTGCTTCAAAAACATTAACTATGGGCGACATAAAGCTGGCAGACAAGGTTTTATCCCTTGATGGAGAGATTAACCGGATGGAGCGCACAATCGAAACACTGTGTTTGAAACTGCTGTTACAGCAACAGCCGGTAGCAAGGGATTTACGGCAAATATCTGCAGCCCTTAAAATGATTACTGATATGGAGCGTATTGGAACACAGGCGGCGGATATTGCGGAAATTATCACGTTTCTTGACGGAAGGACTGGAGGGGAATGTGAACAGATTCGGTTTATGGCAGATGCGGCGAGCCAGATGGTTACAGAAAGCATTGACGCTTTTGTAAAACAGGATGTAGTATTGGCTGGTGCGGCGATTGACCGTGATGATGTGGTTGACGATTTGTTTTTACAGGTCAAGTCATCTCTGATTAAGCTGATAGCAGAAAAACCGACAGACGGAGGATATGCGCTGGATTTACTGATGATTGCCAAATATTTTGAGCGTATCGGGGATCATGCGGTAAATATTGCAGAGTGGGTGGCTTTTTCCGTGACAGGAGAACATAAAGGAGCATGATTATGAAAGTATGGTGTGTGGAAGATGATGACAGTATCCGGGATATTGAGGTATATACGCTTAATTCCACTGATTTTGAAGCAAAAGGATTTTTGGATGCAATAGCCTTTCGTGACGCTTTATCTATGGAAAAGCCGGATTTGATAATTCTTGATATTATGCTGCCCGGAGAGGATGGCGTGGAACTGCTGAAATTTTTAAAAGACAGCCCTGACACTTGCAGGATTCCCGTCATCATGGCAACTGCAAAAGGCATGGAGTATGATAAAATCCAGAGCCTTGATTTAGGTGCGGATGATTATCTTGTAAAGCCTTTTGGGATGATGGAGATGGTTTCCCGTGTGAAAGCGGTACTCCGCCGGTGCAATCCTACAGAGGTAGAACATCTTTTGAAAGCCGGGGGGCTTGTTGTCAATCTGGACGAACATACAGTTTCCATTGATAATGAAAGAATACAGCTTACCTTAAAAGAATTTGAACTTCTCCGGCTGTTCCTTTCCCGTCCGGGCATCGCATTTTCTCGTGACCAGCTTTTTAATGACATATGGGGAGCTGATTATGTCAGTGAAACGAGAACGGTTGATATGCATATCCGTACTCTGCGTGTAAAACTGGGGGATTATGGGAAAATGATTGAAACAGTGCGTGGTGTTGGTTATAGGTTAGAGGTGCAGGCATGACAAAGAAAATTTTTAAATCAATTATGGTTGTAGCGGGGGCTGTCCTGATTGCAAGCCTTGTTATCATCATGGGATGTCTTTACAGTTATTTCAGTAATGTTCAGGGAAAACAGTTGGAGGATGAACTGTCTTTAGCTGCCATAGCCGTTGAAAAGGATGGACGGAACTATCTGGAGGAATTACAGTCAAGGGAGTACCGTCTGACATGGGTTGCTGAAAATGGAGATGTTATATATGATACACAGTCTGACGGGGAAAGTATGGAAAACCATGCGGACAGGGAAGAAATTCAAGAAGCTCTGCGGAATAAAGAGGGAAAAAGCTCACGTTATTCCACGACTCTTTTAGAAAAAACACTTTACTGTGCAAGGCGGCTTAATGATGGTTCAGTATTAAGGATTTCTGTCAGCAGCGTTACGATATGGGTGCTTGTTTTGGGGATGATACAGCCGATTTTAATTGTAGTTGTTGTAACACTCATTTTATCAGGAGTATTAGCAAGCCGTATTTCTAAACATATCATGGAGCCGTTAAACAGACTTGATTTAGAAAAACCGCTGGAAAACGATACTTATGAGGAGCTGGCTCCCCTATTAAACCGTATCAATAAACAGCATAAGCAGATTGATATGCAGTTGTCGGAACTCCAAAGGAAAAATGATGAATTTGCACAGATTACATATGGCATGACGGAAGGGCTTGTCCTTTTGAATGAGAAAAATATAATTCTGAACATTAATCCTGCCGCGCTGAAGCTGTTTCATACGAAACGTTCCAGCATAGGTAAAGATTTTCTGACAGTAGAGAGAAGCCATAATGTGAGCCACGCCATACAGGACGCATTTTCAAGTGGACACAGCGAAATCCGCATAGAACGTGAGGGAAAAGAGTATCAGATCCATGTCAACCGCATTGAATCTAATGGTATTGTAATTGGGGCGGTTGTTCTTGCCTTTGATATAACAGAAGCAGCTTTCGCAGAAAGGAACAGACGGGAGTTTACTGCCAACGTATCACATGAATTGAAAACTCCGCTTCAATCCATAATGGGGAGTGCGGAGTTAATGGAGAACGGTCTTGTAAAATCGGAGGATATGACACGCTTTGTAGGGCATATCCGCACAGAGGCAGGGCGGCTTGTAACATTAATTGATGATATTATCCGTTTATCCCAATTAGACGAGGGATGCGATATGCCGTTTGAAAATGTTGATTTATATGAGGTCGCATCTGAGGTGATGGCAGGACTGGCAGATATAGCAGCGGCAAAAGATATTGAAGTGGCTTTAACAGGAAAAAAGGTTTATATTAAAAGTGTCCGGCGGCTCTTAACAGAAATTATTTTTAACCTCTGTGATAATGCTATCAAGTATAATAAGAACGGCGGTACGGTAGAAGTAGCTATAAGCAGTCAGGAAAATAGTGCCTCGATTACTGTGAAGGATTCGGGAATCGGCATACCGCCGGAACATCAGGCAAGAATCTTTGAACGATTTTACCGTGTAGACAAGAGCCGCTCTAAGGAATCAGGCGGAACGGGATTAGGACTATCTATTGTAAAACATGCTGTACAATACTTGAATGGCAAGATTGAACTGCAAAGCAGCCTGGGGCAAGGAACGGTTATACAGATTATTTTTCAGCAAGATAAAAGTGATATGGTGCAGTTTTCCTAAAGAACCTGTATTTTACATAAATTATACAAAACATAACTTTTATATTTTACAAAGCATTCATAAAATTATCTTTATAAATATTCAAAGCAAACGCTGACGGTAATTTTATGAAAAATATATAGCGCATGAGCTTAAGAATGGCGGTTTTATTTGAATGTAAAACTGCCATTCTTTTTTACTTTATAGGAAATTGCGATTTTGGAGTACCAAAAAAAGAACAAAAGTTTGCTGAACGTATGTTAGATAAACTTTTGTCTGGGTATGACGATAAGACGATGCGGCTTAAAAGATATAAAAACCTTCAATGCCAGCCTCGTCAGCAAACAAGTCGTCTTCATTTAAGAAATAATCCATATCCAGAAGCTCATCTTCGCTCATACGGCGAATGTCCTTAGATGTCATTCCTTCTGGAGGATTTTCGATATATTTTTTGCGCAATTCCCCAACATCTGGTTTCATGGTATGCAATCCTCCTTTTAGAGGATTATATCACAGATTGTAGAAAAATAAATCATGCAGAGGAACGCTTCCCACGAGATTTGGACATTGCTTTCTCGTACAATTCTTTGAGGGATACGCGCTTGTGGTTATAATAGAGTTCAAGAAACATCATTTTGTGTTTGCAGTCAGGGCATTCCAGGGGATCATAGCCGAAGGAAGAAAGAATGGCGGTGCGCCATTGGTTAAAACTTCGGTATATAGGATGTTTGCTTTTGGATATAGCCCGATAGAGTTTGGAATCAATGGTCCGATGTCTTGCATAGAGTCCGCCATAGCGGATCATTTTAAAGTGTTTTTCCGGGATATGGCGGATCAGACGTTTGATGAAATCCATAGCCGGGATGGTTTCCTGCACATATTTTTCATCTTCGTGACGGTTGTAGTGGAAAGTAACCATACTGCCATC
>CAJSZQ010000052.1 GCA_910574185.1 Lachnospiraceae bacterium | reverse complement strand
GGACAAGAGGAATCTATCATGCTAAGATAACAGACAAGTTAAGTAAAATGGGATTTAAGAAGATTATTCCTGCTACGCCGAAGTTGGACCGGCTACTTCGCAATGCATATTTGAAAAAATATTTTAAAAGTATTGGGCGGAGTTTTTCTAAAATTGATGAACTTGGTACAAATATAGAAAATAAGTCTGTGGCAGTGTATGTAGTTCGTTCAGTATTTGATAAGCCTTTGCGGAAGTTATATGAGCTGGCTTCATATGAGAAAGAAATTCAGGCAGGAGCGGCTCTTACGCAGAAACGCCTTTCGAGCAATATGGCGGCGGATAATATTGGAGATAATATTTCCGCTATGAATAAACAGTTTTGTGAGTTGACCGCACTTTACTGGATTTGGAAAAATGCGGACGAAGATATTGTTGGATTGGCGCATTATCGAAGACATTTTCTTCTGCCGGAAGATTGGGTAGAGCGTATGATGAGGAAAGGGGTAGATGTAATTTTACCAACGCCGCTTTATGTTGCGCCCAATCTGGCAGACAATTATAAAAAACGTCATGATGCTTCAGACTGGGAATTTATGATGCAGTATTTGAAAGCGAATCACGAAATGGAATTTGAGGACGCAAAAAAATTTTTTGGGAAAAATTTGTACTCTCCTTGTAATATGTTCATTATGCGAAAAGAGGTATTATCAGAGCTGTGTGCATGGCTATTTCCCATTTTATTTCGTGTAGTAGCAAATGGAGGAGAAAAAGAAGATATTTACCAAAATCGTTATCCTGGTTTTCTTTCTGAAAGGCTGATATCATTTTACTTTGAAAAACGCAGAAATCAATATCAGGCGGCGTATGCGGATAAGAATTTTTTGGATTAGGGAAATCAGTATGTTTCTCGTGACAGGGACAGTTTATTGAAAAATAGCTGCTATACCTAAGATATTGCTGGACCATATTTTTATTATTGAGTAGGCTGTATTTTGCAACGCCTGCTCCTTTTTTATCACGACGAAATCCGGACTGTATTTTACACAGAGTTTTCGGATTTACGATTCTGTAAAATCTACAAATTCAGCCGACATGAATAATATGGAAAGTATGCTTGATATTTTGCTTCTATAAAATATATAATAAATGAGTGGAAAGCGTGTTTTCCATAGAGAAGAAAAAGACTGTGAAAAACCGTTTGGAATAAGTACGAAAGAACCGGGGAGTGAAACAGGAGGACGCTATGAGATTTATCATTGAACATTTATCCAAACATTTTGAGAAAAAGGAGGTTCTTAAAGATATTAATTTTACCTTTGAGGAAGGGAAAATATATGGTTTGCTGGGACGTAACGGCGCTGGTAAGACTACGTTATTTAACTGTATTAATCGGGATATTCGAAGCGACGGTGGAACCTTTTATCTGGAGGCAGACGATGGGAGAAGAGAGCTTCGGGCAGAGGATATCGGTTATGTGCTTTCTACGCCTACGGTGCCGGAATTTCTCACCGGAAGGGAATTTTTGAAGTTTTTTATGGATATTAATGAGAAATCCATCCAAAATCCTAGAACAACAGAGGAGTATTTTGACGAGATAAGTATTGCACCGGAAGACAGGGACAAACTTCTGAAAGATTATTCCCATGGAATGAAAAATAAGATGCAGATGTTAGTAAATATGATTGCGGAACCGAATATTCTGCTTCTGGACGAACCGCTTACATCTCTGGATGTAGTGGTGGCGGAAGAGATGAAATCGCTGCTTCGTTCTTTGAAACAGGGGAGGGTTACTATTTTTTCCACACATATTATGGATTTAGCTTTAGACCTTTGCGATGAAATCGTTCTTTTAAACCATGGAGAATTGGAAGTAGTGGAAAAGAGTAATCTAGACAGTTATGGATTGCGGGACAAGATTATGCTTGCGCTCAGGGAGGAAGAACATGAGTAAAACGTTAATATTATCCTTTTCACTGAAAAATACTTACCGCGTTAACAGTATATTGTATTCGTTAAAACAGATACCGATTTTAAAAAGGATTCTGCCGGATACATTGTATCAGGAGAGAGGGCTTAAAATCTTTGCAAATGTCCTTTCAGTTCTGTGGGAAATTATTTCGGTATTTATAGGGAAGCTTCTCTATCTGCTTCTCATGGTGTTTGGAGCGGGAAAATTGTATGACAGACTTCCGGATATGCAGGTATTTCTGCATATTCTGTTGTTTCTGACTCTGATTGGCGGATTCGCGAATACCAAGATGTTTGACCCTTCCAAGGACAAATATTATGCTATGATTTTGATGCGGATGGATGCCAGGGAGTATACGCTGGTTAATTATGCCTATGCTATTTTGAAGGTGGTTGTAGGATTCCTTCCGCTTACCATCCTGTTTGGAAGTTTATCGGGCCTTCCTCTGTGGCTGTGTTTTGCACTTCCTTTTTCCATAGCCGGGTGTAAGATAGCGATTGCCGCGGCATCTTTGTGGGATTATGACAGGAGGGGCGGTGTATACAACGAGAACAAACTGAACAGATATATATGGATTGGTTTTGGAGTGCTTCTGGGTGCGGCTTATGGGTTACCGGCATTGGAGATGACTGTTCCGGTGAAGTTATGCGTCTGTCTGATGCTGAGTTTTATTCCAATGGGCGCAGCTGGGAGCTATAAAATATTTTCTTTTCAAAACTACCGGGAGATTAATCAGGAATTGCTTGTTCAGCAAACGAATCAAATGGATACGGCAGCTCAGATTACCAAAGCAGGAGTGGAAAAGAAAATCTCGGCGGATACTTCCATTTCCAGCAATAGGAAGGGATTTGAATATCTGAATGAGCTGTTTATCAAAAGACACCGAAGAATTTTATGGAGCGCTACAGAAAAGATTGCCTGTGTATGTGCGGCATGCATTTTTGGAGCGATGCTGATTCTTTACCTGTATCCAGAGATGAAGCATGAAGCGGGTAAACAGGTGAAGAACTGTCTGCCGTATTTTACATTTATCATGTATATGATTAACCGGGGAACAGGATTTACACAGGCATTATTTATGAATTGCGATCATAGCCTTTTAACCTATTCTTTTTACAAAGAGCCGAAATGTATTCTGAAACTATTTCAAATCCGTCTGAGAGAGATTATGAAGATTAATGCAGTTCCGGGGCTGATTATCGGAGTAGGTCTGGCGCTGATACTCTATGTGTCCGGCGGGGCATACGGATGGATGGATTATGGAGTTCTGGTGGTTTCTATTCTATGTATGAGCCTGTTTTTCTCAGTGCATTATCTGACGATTTATTATCTTTTGCAGCCATACAATGCAGGTACGGAAATTAAGAGCGGGATGTACAAGGTGATTATGAGCGTTACCTATTTCTGTTGTTTTTATATGACGTGGCTTCGGATTCCGATGATGGCATTTGGGAGCATGATGATTGTATTTTGTGTGGTATACAGTGTAATTGCCTGTGTTCTGGTATACCGGCTGGCGCCAAAGACTTTTAAGATAAGAAGTTAAAGGATGTATGAATGGTAAAGAAAATAGTTCGCTCGGAGAAAAAAGATTCTATTTTATTGAAAAGAGGGATAATAATGATGCATGAACTGACGAAATTGATTTATGAGGATATGAAGCCTGCGCTCGGAGTGACAGAACCGGGAGCAATTGCATATGCGGTTGCAAAAGCGGCAAGCTATATAAAGGGAGAGCCAGAGAGCGTCCATGTATCCATGAACAGCGGTATGTATAAGAATGCCTTTACCTGTGGCATTCCGAACAGTACAAAAGTAGGCAATGTATTTGCAGCAGCTTTAGGGGCGGTGGCCGGAGACGCCAAAAAAGGTCTGGAAGCTCTGGCAGACGTGAAGCAGGAAGATAACGTCAGAGCGGAGGAATTGATTCAGGCAGGGAAGGTGAGCGTTTCTATGAGCGGGATTACAAGCCGGATATTTATTGAAGCAACGGTGAAAAATTCCATGGATGAGGCGACGGTAACCATCCGGGATTCCCATACGAATATTACAAAGATTGTGGTAAATGGACGGACGGAGATGGAGACAGAGAATAAAGAGAAAGAGGCGGCGAAGGAAACGGACGGAGGGCCAAGAAAACAGCGTCTTATTCATACCTATACTCTTCAGCAGATTTATGAATTTATATCTTCTGTAGATATCAGTGAGCTGGAATTTATCCGGGAGGCTTATCGGGTGAATCAGGAGCTTTTTGATGAGGGAATGCACAGCTCCAGGACAACATTTGCCAAATATCTGCTGAAGAAAAACGGAGGGAAAGTGATTTCCGAAAATGAGCAGACTACGGCCTCTCTGCTGTGTAATGCTGCAATTGAAGCAAGGGTTATCGGTCTGGATAAACCGGCTATGAGTATTACCGGTTCCGGAGCTCATGGAATCATTGCCACCATGCCCTTATATGCTGCGTATAAGGTAAACGGATATTCTGAAGAACAGCTTCTTAGGGCAACGGCGCTTAGTTATCTGATATGTACTTATCTGAAAGAGTACTCCGGAAAACTATCTGCGTTCTGCGGCTGCGCTATCGCGGCAGGAACCGGAATGGCCTGCGGGCTTGTATATCTCAGAGGCGGCGGAGTGAAGGAGATGTCCCATACAATCAATAATATGGCCGGCAGCATTACCGGTATGATTTGCGACGGAGGCAACCAAGGCTGTACCATGAAAGGCGTGGCTGCGGTGGACGCGGCATACCAGTCAGTAGAATTTGCCATGAACGGTGTCTATATTGATTCTGTACATGGAATTAACGGAAGAACTGCGGAGGAGACGATGCGTAATATGGGACTGATAGCATCGCCGGGGATGATTGGAACGGAGAAGACGATTGTAGAGATTTTTCAGGAAAAGATAAAATGAAAAATTATATCAGATTTGATGAGATTTTCCTTATTCAGACTGATTGTACATAATATCAGATTCTGTATGCATAATAACGGATAAGAATAGCCGAGATTTTATTGCATAATCTGTTTTTGTTATGTTTAATTCTTCGGTTTGGGAAAGGAAGAATACTATGAGCAATCAACTGAAAAATGAGACAAGTCCTTACTTACTGCAGCACGCAGATAATCCTGTCGACTGGTATCCCTGGTGCAGTGAAGCATTTGAAAAGGCCAGAAGGGAAGATAAGCCGGTTTTTCTCAGCATTGGCTACAGCACTTGTCACTGGTGCCATGTTATGGCTCATGAAAGTTTTGAGAACAAGGCAACGGCTGATATACTTAATCAATATTTTATTTCTGTAAAGGTTGACAGGGAGGAACGCCCGGATGTTGACAGTGTATATATGTCGGTATGCCAGGCGTTTACTGGTAGCGGCGGCTGGCCTATGAGTATTTTCATGACATGGGATAAGAAACCGTTTTTTGCAGGCACATATTTTCCGGTGCAGTCAAAGTATGGCATGCCTGGCTTTTCTGATTTGCTGTGTGCGGTGGCGAATCAGTGGAACAGCAGAAGAGAGGAGCTTCTGTATTCGGCCGGACAAATTATCGCACAATTGAAACAATCAAGAACCGCTCGCTATGCTATAGATGATGAAAAACTTTTAGAAAAAGCAGTGAAAGCATTTTCCCGCAGTTATGACAATATATATGGAGGTTTTGGAGCCGCTCCCAAATTTCCTGTACCGCATAATTTGTTGTTTTTAATGCTTTACGCCCAGTTAATGGGCGCTCCAGGCATACTGCAAATGGCAGAAAAAACACTGATTCAAATGCGGAAGGGCGGTATCTTTGACCAGATTGGCGGCGGGTTTTCCAGGTATTCAACAGACAGGTATTTTCTTGCGCCTCATTTTGAAAAAATGCTATATGATAACGCCCTGCTCATGATTGCATATTCAGCGGCTTATAAGATTTCTGGGAATCTGCTCTTTCTAAATACCGCCGAGAAGACGGCGGATTATGTGTTGCGTGAAATGACTTCTCCCTATGGCGGATTCTACAGCGCGCAGGATGCCGACAGCGAGGGTGAGGAGGGAAAATACTATACGTTTACATTAGATGAAATCATGGATATTCTGGGACAAGAAAAAGGGAAGCAGTTTTCAGAGACATTTGATATCACCGCGGGAGGCAATTTTGAGGGCGTGAATATCCCCAATCTTCTTGAGAGTAATGAGCTGGATTCTGATTTTGACGAGGAGCTGAAAAAGTTGTATAACTATCGGAAAAAACGAAGAAAGCTGCATCTTGACGATAAGATTTTAGTTTCCTGGAATTCCATGATGATAGCGGCGCTGGCTGTGCTCTACAGAGTGTCCGGGAAGGAGAAATATCTTCAGGCGGCGGAAGATGCGCAGGACTTCATAGAAAAGAACTTATGCGAGGACCTCTGTCTTTTTGCGAGCTGGCGTGATAAAAGGCGGTCAGAGAAGAGCTTTCTGGATGATTATGCATTCTACACTGCCGCATTGACGGAGCTGTATCATTCCACTCTGGACAGAGCGTATCTTAAAAAAGCAGAGCATTTCTGTATGGAAGCAGTAAATCGGTTTGCAGATGAAGAAAACGGGGGATTTTTTCTCTCTGATTCGGACAGCACAGAGCTGTTTATGAATCCGAAAGAAACCTATGACGGTGCGGTCCCAAGTGGAAATTCGGTTATGACATACAATTTTGTACGGCTGTATCAGATAACCGGAAAAGAAGAATACAGAGAGAATGCCGATAAGCAGATATATAATATGTCTGCTCAGGCCCAGGATTATCCCACAGGGTACAGTATGTTTTTATTTGCAAAGCTGACGTATGATAATCCGCCGGAGCAAATCCGGATTGTTCTTAAAGATAATGGGGAGCTTAAGAACGTAAAAAAGCGGCTTCCGCTACTCGCGAGTGTAACGGTAGTTCCCGAAAGCAGAGAGTATCCGCTGGTGAATGATAAAACGACCTTCTATGTCTGTAAAAACCACACCTGCTTTGCGCCGTCGAATACGCTTTAGCTCTGTCCCAGTACTCCGACCCTGAAGTATTTTCAGGACGGAGTACTGGGAGAAGCGCGGCTTAATCGGTTCTTCTATTCATCAAAAGACGTATCGTTTGCCTTGTCGCACCATTCCTCTACGCATGCTCCAATTCCTTGCTGCCATTCTTTCAGTATCTTGACCGCATCGGCAGTGACAGGAAGATGAAGTGGAGCTTTGGCAGCGCGCGACGCCTCTACTATTAATTTTGCCACTTTGTCCGGGTCGCCGGCCTGTTCATGGCGTCTGTTCTTTTTCACAAAATTACTCTGCCAGCGGAAACGATTATAATCAGCAATGGTAATATCCGCCTTGTCTTTTATAGCGCCTTTGTCGTAGAAATTGGTACGGACGAATCCAGGAATTACATTGGTTAATTTGATACTAAAAGGCGCCACCTCAAATGCCAGGGCAGTGGAAAAGCCTGTGACGGCAAACTTGGAACTGTGGTAGGGGACCGGGCCATGGGAGTATCCCGCGCTGGAAGCGATATTGAAAATATGCCCGGAACGCTGTTTGCGCATAACAGGAAGCACCGCTCTTGTCACTCTCATCAATCCAAAAAAATTCACCTCAAATATTTCTTTTAAACTTTCCTCGCTGGTTTCTTCAAAGTAAGAAATCCTTGCATATCCGGCGTTGTTTACCAGAATATCAATCCGTCCAAAATGCTGAACCGCCTGTTCTACGGCGTTTGTATACGCAGATAAATCCTGATTGGATATATCAAGCAGAAGATGCAGGGCATTGTTCTCATATCCTGACGGGATAATAAAGTCATTTTCTTTTCTTGTCGTTGCCACAACACAATCGCCGGCTTCTAAAGCCGCTTTCGCAATTGCATATCCGATACCTTTTGCCGCACCGGTAATAAACCATACTTTTTTCATAGATTGTCACCTCTTACATACAAGTTGAATCCTGGAAGAGATTATTCCGGGTAGATTAACTGTTCTTTGGTAATCTCATTTAACACGTTCTTTAAGTATCTGTCAGCCAGATAGTTTGCCATCGGCAGGTTCATATCCAGATAGTTGCCGCAGTCCTTTGGCGATGCGCCCGGCACTTCATCTTTGAAATTCCGGATAAATGTAAACATCTCTCTCATTAAGGGAATAATATCTTTTGATTCATATTCTCCTGCAAGCAGAAGATAGAATCCGGTTCGACAGCCCATAGGACCAAAATAGATGGTCTTGTCCCCATATTCAGCGTGGTTCCTGAGGAATGTGGCGGCTAAGTGTTCAATGGTATGTACCTCGGCAGTGTTCATGACCGGCTCTTCGTTAGGGTTTGTCATGCGCAGGTCAAAGGTAGTGACCGGACGCCCCTCTACATAGTCAATTCTTGATACATATACGCCAGGCGCTAATTTGATGTGGTCTATGGTGAAACTTGTTATTTTCTCCATACTTGTTGTCTCCTTTATATTGTTTTCGTGATGAATTACAGGGCGGTTATTTCGCATATAACCTATTTTGTAACAGTTCATCATTTCCAGGCAAGCCAGAAACCCTGCGAACTGTAGCCCTGCTTTTTATGATAACATGAATTTAGAAAAATAGCTATGTAAAGAGGAAGAAAACTGTGTTATACTAGGGATTACGGTTGCAGTTTACACATCGCTCGCTCTGGATTGTGAACTGTAAAGGTCTGTAAAAACGGAGGTTTTATGTGATGAAGCTATATTTGATACGTCATGGAGAAACAGATTATAATAAGCAGAAGAAGAACCAGGGGCAGATAGACGTGCCGTTGAACGAGTATGGCAGGGAGCTGGCGGTAAAGACCAGGGAAGGGCTTTTTAACATTCCTTTCGATTTGTGTTTGTGCAGCCCGTTGGGACGTGCCAGGGAGACGGCAGAGTTGGTTCTTGAAGGCAGGAATGTTCCTGTGATAATAGACGAGAGGATTATAGAAGTGTCCTTCGGAAGCTATGAGGGTAGATGCTGGGACCCGAAAGCATGGGATGAGGCTATGCCAAGAGAATTTCAGTGTTTCTTTGATGAGCCGGGGAAATATCAGGCGCCTTTGGACGGAGAGAGCTTAGAGACATTAAAGCGGCGAACCGGAGCTTTTCTGGAGGATATCTGTCACAGGGAGGAATATAAAGATTATACGATATTGGTATCTACCCATGGAGCGGCTTTGGCGGGAATCATCGCCAATATTAAGGAATTGCCGGTGGAACGGTTTTGGGGAGACGGATGCAGCAAAAACTGTGGTGTAACGGAAATATTGGTAACGGACGGCAAACCAGAGATTCTGGTGGAGAATGTTACATATTATGAATAAATCATACAGACAGTAAGGACTGTCTAAACAGAGGATGGAGGATAAGATTATGATTGGAGACAAGAAAGTATTATTCAGCGGAATGCAGGCAACCGGTAATTTAACCCTTGGCAATTATCTGGGGGCGCTCAAGAATTGGATTTGTTTAAGTGATGAATATGAGTGTTTCTACAGCGTGGTGGATATGCATTCCATTACGGTAAGGCAGAATCCGGCGGAGCTTCGCAAGCGCGCGAGGGCGCTTTTGACACTTTATATTGCAGCGGGACTTGATCCGAAGAAGAACTGCATTTATTATCAGTCCCATGTATCAGGCCACGCAGAACTTGCCTGGATTTTGAACTGCTTTACTTATATGGGAGAACTGAACCGGATGACTCAGTTTAAAGATAAATCTGCCAAACACGCGGACAATATCAACGCGGGACTTTTTACCTATCCGGTGCTGATGGCGGCGGACATCCTTTTGTATCAGGCGGATGTAGTTCCCGTTGGGATTGACCAGATGCAGCATCTTGAGATTACCCGTGATATCGCCCAGAGATTTAACAATATATATGGCGATGTATTTACCATTCCGGAGGCTTATATCGGTAAGGTGGGCGCGAAGATTATGAGTCTCCAGGAGCCTTCTAAGAAGATGTCTAAGTCCGACGAGAACCCGAACGCAAGTATTTATTTAATGGATGCGCCGGATGCGATTATGAGGAAGTGCAAACGAGCGGTGACGGATTCGGAGGCACAGATTCTTTATCGGGAGGAGCAGCCTGGAGTGAAGAACCTGATTGACATTTACAGCGCCTGTACCGGCAAGACGCCAGAGGAAGTTGTGAAGGAATTTGACGGTAAGGGCTACGGTGATTTTAAGCTTGCGGTAGGCGAAGCGGTGGTTTCCGTATTAAAGCCGTTGCAGGATGAGGTGGCAAGACTGAATCAGGATAAGGCGTATATTGACAGTATCATTAAGGAGAATGCAGAGAAGGCGAATTATTATGCGATGAAAACGCTTAGGAAGGTGCAGAAGAAGGTTGGTTTCCCGGAGAGGGTGCGTTAATTACAACGGAAATTTAACGCTTTTCTGCATGAATATTGCAGTAGAGGCCCTATGATTTTATGTACGGATGATAAAGGAGAACAGACGGAAAACATGGAGATACGGACAGCAGGACAACAGAAATATTATGATTTTATAGAGGAAAGAGCAAAGAGCTTAAGACTGGGGATGATTATCTGGATTAGTCTGCTGGCGGTGGCGCTGCTTGCGATATTTGCAGGAGGGATATTGGGTTACATCCTTGCGGTTCTGGGAATCGCACTGGGTGTGTTAAATATCCGTTCCCAGAAGACTCTTAGAAGCAAACTTGATTGGATTACAGATAAAGAAGATTTTTTCAATCAGCTTATCGAGGCAGAGACAATAGAGATACCGGAATATCGGCTGATTATCACAAGAGATTATGTACTTCGATACCGGAATGAGGTATTGATTTATTTGTTAAAGGATATGGCTAAGGTGGAAGTTGGAATCAGGCAGCAGGGGGATTACAGACAGAAGACGCTGTTTCTGACTGACAAGGAGGGTGTGCGCAGCGAAATGGCGTCCTGTGTGCGAAGAGAACAGGAGAGCGATTTTGATCTGGCTTATCATACGCTGCACAATAGGATTTAAAGGACTTTCCGAAACAGTGAAGCCGGAAGGCTGAACTGTGAGTTACTGTTCACACGTCACCTGCCGGACGCGGGTTGAAACAGGAGCAGGTCTCTAAGCAGACGGAGTAACATTCCATTGAACTATCAGCTAACGCAGACTAAGGCGCTCAGGAAAGCCTTCGCGTCTAAGTCTGCATAAGCTGCTATTTCAATTCCATGAAAAGCACTCCTGAATTGTCCGCCTAGAGACCTGCTCCTGATTCAACCCGCTGTTTACCAGATGACCTGTGAACTGTAATAACTGTGACTATAAATTAGTAACAGTTCAGCCTTCCGGCTTCACTGTTACGAAATCCGCCCATTTTAAAGTTTGCCTATGGCAAAGGGGCGGATTCCTGGCTACTCAGGTTCATTGGCTGCTAACTGCGCAGCAAGTGCGCAGTTGCAGGCTGAACTGTTACATAAATTAGCTTTACATTCATGAATACAGTTGACAAACCAGAGTGCAAATTCATATAATATTATACAGTGATATTGTATATAGTTCACTTATGAAAAACTAGGGGGTAAAGTATTATGAAAAGCATTCGGACAAAAATCACTCTGTGTCTTATGGTGACAGTCCTTGCTACGCAGCTTGTGGTGGGAGCGTCCAGTATTACACTCAACTATAACAGCACCATCTCAACTGTGGATCAAATGATGAGTGAGACTGCAGTTCTCGCGGCAGAACGCATAGAACAGGAACTGATTGCCTACAAGAATGTTGCTATGGACACCGGCTGCATTTCGCAGCTTCTTGATGAAAACGTCTCATTGGAGGAAAAGCGCTCGATTATAGACGAACGTGCAAGTATGCACGATTTCCAACGTGGGAATATCGTCGGTTCGGACGGTATCAGTATCTTTGACGGAAATGATTATTCCGACCGCGAATATGTCAAACAGGCAATGCAGGGTAATGTCTATGTGTCGGAACCGCTAATCAGTAAGGTGACGGGAGAGCTTTCTATTATGGTAGCGGCTCCTATCTACAAAGAGGGGATTCAGGGGTCTGATATTGAGGGCGTAGTTTACTTCGTTCCCCACGAGACGTTTCTGAACGATATTGTTTCCTCAATTAATGTCAGCGAACACAGTCGCGCATACATGATTAATCGTTCCGGCGATACGATTGCAGATACTACCTTGGATACGATTACTGTCCAGAATATTGAAAACGAAGCGGAAAGTGACTCTTCTTTAAAGGAACTGGCATCCATCCATGCTGAAATGCGCGAAGGCAAGAATGGTTTTGGAGACTATAAGAATGGCAAGAAGAGTATGTTTGCAGCTTATGCGCCGGTAAACGGTACTGATGGATGGAGTGTAGCAGTTGTTGCGCCGCAGTCGGATTATCTTCATACTACATATTTTGACATTGTTATAAACTTAGTGATGATGGTACTTGCTATTCTGCTTTCCATCATCGTTGCCCTGAAACTGGCGAACAGTATCAGCCGGCCCATGAAAGCCTGCGCAGAACGTATGCGTCTGTTGGTGGAAGGGGATTTGGAATCTCCGGTTCCGGAGGTTGTCAGCAAGGATGAGACAGGAATGCTGACGCAGTCTACCGCTGAATTGGTGGAAGGTCTGTCCATTATTATTCATGATATTGGATATTTATTGAGAGAGATGGCGAATCAGAACTTGAATATCCAGTCCCAGCATCGTGAAACTTATGTGGGTGATTTCCAGAGTATCCTGCACTCTATGCGCAACCTGAAAGTGGAATTAAGCGAGATACTCCATCAGATTAATACTTCTGCAGAACAGGTATCGAGCGCAAGTAATCAGGTATCTTCAAGCGCCCAGAACTTAAGTCAGGGAGCCGTTGAACAGGCCAGCTCCGTAGAAGAGCTTGCAGCCCGAATCAGCGAGATTTCCAATCAGGTCAAGGATACCGCAGACAGCGCAAGACAAGTGCGGGAGCAGACTCACCATGCAGGGGAGGGCGTCTCTGTCTGCAATCAGCAGATGCAGGAATTGATGAATGCTATGGAAAAGATTCATTCCAGTTCAGAAGAGATTAGCAAGATTATCAAGACCATAGAAGATATTGCATTCCAGACCAACATTCTGGCGCTGAACGCGGCCGTAGAGGCGGCGCGGGCAGGCGCTGCAGGTAAGGGTTTTGCCGTTGTGGCAGATGAAGTTCGTAATCTTGCCAGCAAGTCCGCGGAGGCCTCGAAGAACACCTCTTTACTTATTACGCATTCAACAGAAGCGGTGAAGACTGGTACGGAGATTGCAAAACATACGGCTGACGCTCTATTGGATGTGGTAGAAAATATCCAGTCTATGGTTAGTTCTATTGATCAGATTTCTACTGTGTCAAATGAACAGTCCGAAGCCGTTTTGCAGGTGAACGAGGGAATCAATCAGATTTCCACTGTGGTTCAGAGCAACAGCGCTACAGCCGAGGAGAGCGCGGCGGCCAGCGAAGAGCTTTCGGCGGAGGCAGTTAATTTAAAACAACTGGTAGATCAGTTTACACTGGCTAGTAATTAGAAATATATTGCATAAGGGGCTGTTAGCCCCTTTTATTTATGATATAGGAAACTTCGTTTCCTATATCATAATAACCCTCCGGGGGATGCGCGCTCGCGCGAAGAGGAAGTTTGTCGCAGGCGACCGCGCTCGGCGCGAGAATGTGCCAGGGCACATTCTATTTTACTTTATAGGAAATTGCGATTTTGGAGTACCAAAAAAAGAACAAAAGTTTGCTGAACGTATGTTAGATAAACTTTTGTCTGGGTATGACGATAAGACGATGCGGCTTAAAAGATATAAAAACCTTCAATGCCAGCCTCGTCAGCAAACAAG
>CAJSZQ010000051.1 GCA_910574185.1 Lachnospiraceae bacterium | reverse complement strand
TCTTTATCAAAGCGCAGGGCTTTCAGACAGTTCTTTTTCCGATTGCAGAATAGGAACACACAGGCAGGGGAATAGGGATCCAGCTGATATCTCAGGCTGACCAGAGCAGCCAGTCCTTCGATCTGTTTGCGGAAATCTGTAGGCCCGCAGGCAAGATAGATGTGTTCCGCTCCCTGTGTGATTAGGTTCAGCATGAGGACTGCAGGATCTTAAGGATCCCTGCTAACTGTGAGAGTTGTGCATGACTGGCGATCTTTAGTTGCGATCCATGAAAAGATAGTTCAAAAGGATAGGCTTGCTCCTGTTCCAGTGAAAGCGGAGGAAGCAGCGTATGCGGGAGTTCCACAAAATCCATAGGAGATACCGTTCTTTCCGGATCTGTTCTGCGCAGCAGTTTCTTTTCCCAATATTTATACTTGTCATAACTGATCTGATTGCTGTCACACCATTTTCGGACAGACAGGCCGCTCTGCGTTCTCTGCTGAAAGAACAGCAGCCATTCATCATCTGTAAACTTTGTACTCATTTGAAATACCTCCCTTGTGATATAAGGAAAGTATATCAATTGACTGGGAAAGATTCACTACGGTATGTTTTGTGTCGCTTACTATAGGACACTAAATAAAACACGAATTTCAATAGACAAACAAAAAGGAGGACAAGTAACATGATTTTCAAACCACAATTAATTGACAGAGTATGGAAGAAGGTAAATGTAGGAAGGACAGGTTACAAAGAAAGGCTGAAAAAGGATGATATTGAACTAATTGTCAATACACTATTAAGTGAAATGTCCCAATGCATGATTGATGGCGAAGATGTTAATATGAGGGGTTTTGGCAAGTTTATTTCCAACACACGAAAAGAAAGAATTGCTTATGATTCTGTACATAAACAGAAGATACTGCTGCCAGAAAGAAGAGTAATCAAATTCAATATTTCTAAGGATGTTGATAAGTATATCAGAGGCGAAAAGACATTTAAGGTTGTAGAGTAGTAGGCAGGGGATTTCAAAAATTTAGTAGGAAATAGCAGCTTAAATAATATTTACAGAAAGAGAGTGGATTGTTAATGAAAAAATCTATCAATAATTTTACTGGACAGAGAATGTGGGGAATTGTAACAAAATACGATAAGGAACGGGGCTTTGGATTCATCAGGTCAAAAGTAGACGGAAGAAGTTACTTTGTACATGTATCCCAGGTTCAGGACAGAATCTTGGATGCAGGATATCTTGTTGAGTTTGGCGTAGGCATCAACAGAAAGACAGAGAAGGAAGAAGCAAAAAATATAATTGTGATTGAAGCACCGGCACATAAAAGCATGAGAAGGACATATGGACAAAAAAGAGTGAAAAAGCCTGCAGAAGATAATAAAACGGCTAATAGAGTACCACAATGCAATGAATGTAAGTTTATGAAGATGTATGATTACAGATACAAGAATTATTATTGTGACCATGAAAAAAGATATGATGATTTGGGAAGATTAGGAGTAGGCTATCCACCCAAGACAAGCCCTGCATGGTGTCCGCTGAGGGAAAAATAATTGCTTCGACAGTTTTGTCGAAGCCAAATATAATACATAATAAACTCAAAATAAATGCAAATTTGCTTTAATCCTAGGGATAACAAACTTTGATACCCCTTTAATGAGGAATACTAAAACAATCAGTATATTAAAGTTCTGGCAAATCTTATTTAATAATTAAATATATCAACTGTGTAATTCCGCACAAAGAAATTCCAATACAAGCAAAAACTGAATATTGAAATTGAAAAAGAAAATAGAGAAGAGATAAGGAGTAGTACAAAATTTTGCACCCCCTAAAATTTTTGGGTGTGATTTTGTGTTTAATGGAGAAAAGAAGGAAATAAAAAGAGAAAGGTTATTCTAATGGATATTTTAATGATGGAGGAATATTTTTATGAGCAAGAAGAAAGTAATTTATAACAATGATATTGATGAATCTAAAAAATGAGAAAAGTATTAATTAAATAAAACAGAGAAGAAAACAAGTGAAACAGTAAGTTTAAATGAAACCTTGTTAGAGGTTCATATGTATCTCTTGTAGTAAAAGGATCTCCTTTAGTAGTAGTATCGGAATCGGCAAATGGTTGCCCTTTTGTCCTAGAAAAAAATAGAAAAAAGGGCAAATGATTGCCTAAAACGAAACTTAGGTTAAATTGATTTAAGAAAGGGTGTTGATTTATGTATAACAGAAATATTAAACCTATTTATAATTATGATTTAAAAGAATGTAATTTATTGTTTAAGAAAGGTGTCCATCCTATTGGTTGTGGTGTAGGTGACAAGGATGGACGTATATATCATGTCTTTATGGCAGATAGGAGATATTTTAATGCTGTGAAATTAATCCAATATGAAAATGCTGAAAAATAATACTGAAATTAGTTTGATTTATGTGAAAGGATTTAATTTATATGAAATTATTTTTAGACAGGCAATTAAATATGAATGATAAAGAAACCTCTATATTGGCAATTCTTAATGGAATGTATAGTAAGAAATATGATCATCTTAGTACATCTGTTAGCTTGATAGGTTATGAGATGACAGGTAAGTTTCTAAAAACTTCAACCAAAAAAGAGCGTACAATAATTGATGGAATTAAAAGCGCCATACAGTCACTTATAGATAAAGAGATTATAGGACTTATAAATAAGGATAACGATACTTACATTTTTACTAGTAAAGGACTGGAAGTAAATTCTAATAAGAAAAAGTTTATTGTTGTGGAACAATGGGAAATGCAGAGTATTTTTGAAAGAGCAAATAAACCATTTAATGTGTTCTCTTTTTTCTGTTCCCTGATTGGAACACTTAATAATCAAACCAAAGAATGGCACATGTCACAGGATGAAATGACAACATTATGGGGATATGGGAAAGAAACGATTAACGATTATCTGAAACAGTTAGAAAATATGCAGCTTATTTATGTCCACAGGCATAAAAAGCGCAGGGCAAACGGTACATACTACAAGCTGAATAATTCCTATGGAAGATATTGTGATAGAGATGCTATCATTGCAGAAGCACAGAAATATTCTGAAACTGTAGAATGTGAAGGTTTTGTTGAAAAGATAAACAGGAGAGCAATCAAGTTAAGATATAATGCTTATTGTAATGATGCAAAGAAGTATAGAAATAACCCTGCTGCCGAGATTGATTTATATAGAGAATGTGTAGCATATAACAGGTCATTGGGGGTAAAGCCAGTAGAAGGCTGTTATGATGGGGAGTGGAAACAGGGGGAACTATTGGACTTATCTGTTTTTTCAGATAATGCGCGAAATGAATCTGACGATAACTGGGGAGAACCTGATTCAATGGAGAATGATTTTTCCATAGAAGAAATACTGGATTTGCATACAGTGGGCGAAGAAAATAAAGAACAGAAGAATACAGATAATGAATCTCATGGTGAATATAATCAAGGGATATTTTGCGTTACTGGGAAGGATTTGGATTATATTGATATAGATGATTTATATTAATGGAATGATAACTGTGTGAAAAAAATGCAATTTTCACAATAAAAAATAGGTTGAATATATCCTATAAATTGCATATACTATAAACAGAATATTTATTTGAGGAGATATTAGACCATGAAAATTGATACAAATACATTAGTTTCCATTACAGAAGCAAACCAGAATTTTTCTAAGGTTGCAAGATTGGTTGATGAACATGGTACTGCTGTAATTTTAAAAAATAATGTTCCAAAGTATCTTGTGATAGATTTTAGTAGGGCTGAAAATGATTCGGTTGCATCAGATGAAGATATAATGAGCATATCAAAAAAGCTGATTGAGCAGAATAAAGAAGCGTATAAGGTACTGGCAAAATGATTCGTTTGACAAAAGAACAGGTTTTAATGCTTCACAGTCAGTTGATAGAATCTACTGGAGGGTGTAAAGGGATTCGGGATTATGGACTTCTGGACTCAGCATTGGAAAGTCCATTTCAGTTTTTTGACGGCGAGGAATTATATCCAAGTATCCAGTCAAAAGCGGCAAGGTTATGTTATGGACTGGTAAAGAATCATGCGATGATTGATGGTAATAAAAGAATTGGTGCACATGCTATGCTGGTTTTTCTTGCTGTAAATGGGTATGAGCTAAAATATACACAAAAGGAATTATCAGATATCATACTTGATGTTGCGGCTGGAAAAAAAGAGTATGAAGATATATTGTTTTGGATTCTGGAACATCAGGTTTAGAACAATACACTGCTTTTAAAGAACATTGTTATATCATATAGGAAACCATTTGATGGTTGGCTCAAAATATAATACTAAACAATATACCAAAAAAATATGGCTTCGACAAAATAGACGGAGCAGATTTTAGGGGTGTAGTGTTTCGCGACACCCTGTTTAGGGTAGCCGTATCCACCAGATAGAGGATACGTACAATTAGCGTATCCTTTGAAATATACGGTTATTTGACGATTAGCCTAAGTGGGTGCGATTGGTAGCATAGTTTGTTTTCCAAAATAGGAAAGCAAAATGTAAGAGAAGTTTGCGCCAATTATGGCGAGATGTTATTTCACTTCAAAACAAAAAACCTTAAGTTTTGCAGAGGTTAAACTTAATCCCTGTAAAGAGATGAGTTTTCACAGAAATATGGAAAGAGTTGTCCATCGTGGACAACGAAGATTAATTAGAAATGGTTGTGACACTATGACACAACTGCTGCCAGTATGAAATATTAGGCATATTGTATTTTATCGTATACCGTAGTCTCATGGGGCGATGGTTTCTCGCGGGGAACTGGCGTGTATTTACAGGTACGATTTTATATTAGCTGAATAAATTATTCTGTCAAATGAGCAAATCTTTTAAAGCGTTTGATGCTATAATTATTGTTTTTTCGTTTAAAGTGAAAACTTATAGCAGTGGGTTTAAACCTATCGCCTGTGAGGGGATGGGTTTTACACGAAACTGTGAAAAAGGTTGCCCCATGGTGGAACAACAACAAATATTTACGAGTTAGTCCATCATGGTTTAATCAGTGTTTCCCATTCTGGAAACGTCATATTACGATTACACAGAATTGAATAATCGCCACGATTTCTCAAAAATGCGAAATTGCCAATAAAAAACATACAATTGAATCTATGAATTATATCGGGAGTCCTGTTCTGGATTCCTTTTTTAGCGTTCCCCGTTTTGGGATCGCTATCTATTATCAAGTCGAAAGGAAATATCAGAAGTTAAAAATGAATACAGAAATAACACAGACAAAAATATGTAAGAAATGTGGCAGAATCCTGCCTGTAGAAGAATTTAGTTTAGAAAGGGGACAGTTCCATAATCCATACTATCGCGGAGAATGTAAGAAATGTGAATATAAAAGACATCGTAAATATCTGGAAGAAAAAAATAAAATCAGGCTGTCAGACCATTTAGAACTGCATATTCAGCGGCGTTATAAAGAAATCAAACCTGAAAGGATACTGGATATTTCAAACTTGAATATTATCCCATTAGGTACAGATGAGATATTTGTAAAGCTTATGGATTACAAAGATGCATGGTTATCAAATTATGGGAGAGTAATTCGGTATACATATGGTAAATATAATCTATTGCAGGGTGGCTGTGATAATAATGGAGCATTGCGGTATTCACTTAAGAAGAATGTATTCTTTGATGGGAGATGGTCCTATAAACGTGTTCCGTTGTATGCGGCGAGAGCAGTAGTTGAAGAATTTATTGTGAACCCGGATAAAGAAAACAACATTTATATATGGCACAGTGGATATGATAAAGAGGATTACTACTACAAAAATCTGTATCCATTAAACCAGGAGCAATACAGAATGATTAAAAATCATTTCCGAAAAACAGGGGATGATTCCGAAGAACTTATTGTAAAAGTAATGAATGAGATAAAATATAAACCAGATAACTGGAGCAAAAAGGCAATGAATCTTGTCATGTGCGGTATTGGTTATCGGGGGAGTGAAAATGTGGACTGCAGGGCAGAATCCTATATAAAGTGGCACGATATGATGAACCGCTGTTACAATGAAAAATTCCATGAGAGACAACCGCAGTATAAAGGATGTACGGTATGTGAGGAATGGCAGAATTATAGCAATTTTAAAGTTTGGTACGAGCAAAATAAAAACAATGGCATGTCATGGGACTTAGATAAGGATATTCTCTTCAAAGGAAATAAGGTTTACAGTTCTGAAACATGCTGTTTTGTACCCCATGCGATTAATACGTTATTTCTCAGTAAAAAGGCTGGCAGAGGTGATTGCCCGATTGGCGTTTATTATGATAAAGAACGGGAGAAATATCGTGCAAACATGTCATTTATGGGAAGGAATATTAAATTAGGCAGTTTTGATACTATTGAATCTGCATTTGCTAGATACAAGGAATATAAAGAAGATTTTATTCAGGATATAGCAGAACAGTACAAGGATAAGATTTCTGATAAGGTATATGAAGCAATGGTGAAATGGGAAATTGAGATTGATGATTAATGGATTGGGGAGCGATAGGGCGTATCGGATGTAAAAGTCTGGTATGCCCTATTTTTTTACGAATTTTTAGAAGTTATTGACTGCTGCCATAGGTGATTATAATGTTGCTGATTTTTATATGGGGTAGTGTGAGTAGTGGGGACTTAGTTTTTTTGAATGAAAATGTAGCCCCCTGTCCCTTGTAGAGAGTAGGTGTAGGTTATGGAATGAGGATTAGCTGAGATGAAGGGGCTGGGTAAAACAATAGTGTATTTACTATACTAAATAATTTATTCCCTAGAATTGTAAACAAGCAAAGAGAGAAAAATTGTTGTGGAATGACGGAGTATATTGATAATTGTCTTTTGAATTTTCTGATATGTTGTGGATGGGGTGGTATGTGCTGTAAAGAGGATTGTCTGGAATTGTAGAGAATTGGAAGAAAATGTATAATAAAAATAATGGAATATGTTTTAAACAATGAAAGTGGTTTAAAGCTATACATTTCATAAAAAGAGGGGGTAGATCCAATGGACATACAGAAAATTACTACTAATAATTTTAAAATTGAAAAAAATATTATTACTTTTACTGATTCGATGATTCAAATAAGCAATATTTCTCAAGTTAGTATTTCACCAGTTCCTAAAAAAAGGTTTAATCTCTGGTCAATTGTTTTGATGGCTTGTGGGTTGTTTTTAGCGCAAACCTATGGTGAGTTGGAATATTTAGGCTTGGGAATACTTGGTGTTGGAGTAGGATATATAATTTTCTATTTTTATGAGTATTATGATGGTGTGAATGATAAGTATTTGAATATATATTTAAATTCTGGAAAGGTATATTCTATGATATGTAGAAATACAAATTTTATGACTCAAGTAATGGAAGTAATGGAGTATTGTATTAACAATCATTCGGCACAAATTGTACAAATAGATTTTCAAAATTGTAAAATGTTTAATTCGCCTATAATTGTAGGAGATGAAAATGAGGTGAGATAATGTCAATAAATATAAAAAATAGTGATTTGTATGGAAGTCCTATAGTTGAGGGTAAGAACAATAATATAAAAATAAATATTCAAAGTTCTCAAAAGGTATTTGATTGGGAAATGTTACAAGATGAGCTAATAAAAACATCTGCAAAATTACCAAAAGAATCTAAAGAATATTGTGATTTAAAAAGGGCTCTCAATTATGCAATGGCTAAAGACGAACATGGGTTAATAAACTTCCTAAAGAATAATTTATCAAGTTTTTCTTCAAATATGTTTACAGGTGTTGCAAGTGGAATGTTAGTAGAATTAATATCATCCTTAATTAAGTAAGAAAATATAATAATGATATTTACAATACTTGCTCCTCGTTGCATCTTACATACTGACAAATATCCTGTATCTGACAATCAAAAATCCTGCAAAGGTCATTGAGCGTAGTAGTGTTCAATGGCCTGTTTTTTCGCAATTTGTCAATAGTAGAGCTAGAGATATGATGTTTGTTAATCAGAGTATATGTTGATTCTGTTGAGTTTTTCAGCGTTTTCCAGAAGGGACTATAATCTATCATGACAGACTCCTTTATGATTTAAGAATAGTATGGAGTCTTTTAATTGACTATAGTCGCAATAGAGACTATAATAATAAGAAAAGATTCTGAGAAAGATTAAGCGGTATGAGGGGACTATAAACAATGTGGGGTTAAATACTTGAAATTGCTTAGAAAATCATCTATTATAAAGATAACAAATGTTGCTCATGGTACAGATTATGACATATTTTGCACTGTTTTTTTAGTATTCTTTACAAAAGGAGTGGTGTTGTGTATGTCAGAGGAGCAGTATAAGAATCAAAATACGAAAGAGGAGGAAGGAACTATGGCATCAATTACAAAGCCAAATACAAGGGCATTTATGCTTAAAGAAGACAAGGTTAACCAGTTTATGCAGAAGTCCAGCGGATCGAAAAAGGTGATGGATCGTTTCTACGCACATAAACCTAAAGATGGCGTAGTGACTCCGTTAAAAAGAAAAGATGTATAAATATGGAGAAGAAATATCATATGATTTTGAATTATTAATGGCTGAAGACTATGAGAGTCTTCAGTTTTTTGAATGTAAAAATGAGAGATTAGATAATCATATTAGACATTGTGTAATTCAAAATGATTGCATTGTTGATGAAGATGGACTTTATTTTAAGTTTGTTGATAAGAATAGCGGGAAAATTATTGGGCTGGTGTCTTTGGCATCTTCAGGGATTATTTATAAAGTTGGTCAATATACTCATGTATTACCAGCGATTAAAATTGATGTATTAGCTGTTGATAAAAATTATCAGAAATTACATTATGATTTTACTTCTGAAAATGATACGAATCCAGATAATCATTATTATTTTAGTGATGAGATTATCGGAATGATTATAAGTCATTGTAGAGAGATGTCAGAGAAATATGCATTGGTTGATTATATTGTTTTATATGCTGATAAAAATGCATATAGATATTATGAAAGAAATGGTTTTTCAGATTATACGGAATTTATGGTTAAGGAGAACAATCAAGAAATTCATAAAAATATACCAATGTATTTAAAATTATAATATTGAAAAGGGAGCAATTCGACAATACGGTTTTGCATATATTTGATTAGAAGAGAAACTATTTAGTTTACTGCGATGTATTGAAATACAATATATTTTTAATAGGTTATTTCTTAATTCTGTTCAGTAAAGGCTCTAAAAAAGAGCGTCAAATCTATAGTTTTTCAATATCGATGCTCTAAAAAGAGCTTTTGCTGAACTCTCGCAAATGCAAAAAACTGCGATTATAAAATAGATTTTTCTTTAAAGGTGAATCGAAATAGAAAGGTTAATTATGCTTTGCTCGGTATCTTCAAAATTAAGCTTGACGTGTGAGAACAACACATGGGGCCATATACAGATCAACCCTCAATTTTGAAAATGTAAACCACCCGGGGATACCCTTTACCACATCACAGCCCCATAAAGGCACAAAACGGCAGAAAATCGCCCCAATTTCGGTCAAAATCGCCATTACCCAAGAAGAATACACCTACACCTCTACAAGCCGAAAATACCCCCAAAAACGCGCCAAAAGTCCACAGATATACACAAAGAATAAGAGCCTGACAGACTATAGTAATCTGCCAAGGCTCTTTTCTATTTTGTAGCTATGATGCCTCATAGTCACCAACTCATTCAAACACTCATTCCATCAATATATCTGTCCTATACAAGAAGTCATCCGTATAATTCGTATCAGGGTTGTAAACAAAAATGCTTTTCACTTTATCACCTTTTGAGAACCGTTCTGAATCATACTTCACATAAAAACCAAACCTGTCACAGCCGTTACCCTCATCGTCTAATACAGTAGCCTCGATTACTTCAATAATCATCTTGCCGTTTCTGTTTTCAAGTATGGGTGTAAGCTTGTTATAATCTTCAATGCTTTGCGTGTGATATATTGCTACGTCGTTACGCTTATCCAATCCCTTGTCTGCTGCCATTAATGTACAGCTTATATCTGTACTGTCTGTCTCTCTGTATCCACTTGCTGTTACGCTGTTACTACCTGCTAATACTGCTATCGTTACCATTGTTACCATTGTTACTATTGCTTTAATTATTCTATTCTTCATCTCTCATAATCTCCTTTACTATTTTGTTATATATTGAGGGCGCAACCGTATAGGCTACACCCTTGTATTCTCTTATGCTTCAAGCCGTTTCCGTTTGTGTGTCTCGACTTCTGTACTGCCGTAATAGCTTCTAATATCATCCATAGATAAAATTTTGTGGCTTTTCTTTCTGAAAGCTTCCGAATGCCAGTACCAGCACTTTTTCTTTCCTGCAAACTTGAAGCCTAAATCTTTTAGGTCTTTTCTGTACTGGTAAGTATTACCGCCGATCCAGAGCCAGTTACCTATAATCTCAATCGTAATATCCGAGAAGTGAATGACTTTCTGAATCATTTCCCTTAACAATGTATCCTCTGAAAAATCATACTTCATATTTTCATAAGACGCTTTATTATCTCCGGTATTACCATCTGCTCTTGTGCTTTGCTGTCGTGTATGCTTGTCCTTTAATATCTTGAACAGGCTTTCATATTCCCTGTTGATTTCTTTTGTTATCTCTTCTGAGCCGTTCTCGTTATCCGGGTGATACTTCTTAAGTAAATCCTTGTACTGCTTTCTTAATTCGTCTAATGTCTGTACGTTGTTAAAGTATGCTTTCATGCGCTCAACCTCCATAAATAAAAAAGATGTAAAGCCTTGATAATTCAATAGACTTTACACCTTGGTTATTATGGTTATGCAGTTTTAGTTTTACTTTAAGGTTATATCTTCTACATTTACTCCCATAGATGATAACTTCGCAACAGTAACCTTTATAAAATAATCTAATAATTCATTTTCATGATTACCATTTGCTTTTTTTATCTGTTGTAATTCTGTATATCTGTCAATAGTCGATGTGATTAATTCTTTTTCTGTCATATCTTCACCTACTTTCTAATAAATGTTGTTTGCATGTAGTTGATAACTATATTATATCAATTAGCGATTTCAGTGTAAAGCCTTATTAAATTATCAGGGTACAAAAAAAGTGCAAAGTCCTGATAATTCAATAGACCTTACACCCTTTTAGTGATTATGGTTATATGATATTTAGTTTTTGCTATTCTTTGATTCTGTCTATTTCTGTTAAATTTATTCCAGACGATGTAAGTATAACTTTTAATGTATTATATCTTACTTTCATAGCTTTATATACTTCTGAATCTTTATCGGCTAATAGCATATAACTTTGTAATTGTACAAACTCTTCAATATTTTTTTGCATCATTTCTTTTTCTGTCATATCTTCACCTACTTTCTAATAAATGTTGTTTGCATGTAGTTGATAACTATATTATATCAATTAGCGATTTCAGTGTAAAGCCTTATTAAATTATCAGGGTACAAAAAAAGTGCAAAGTCCTGATAATTCAATAGACCTTACACCCTTTTAGTGATATGTTATGTAGTTTTATGCGATCTTGCTTTTTAACTCAGCAATTTCTTTTTCAAGCGTCTGTACTTTTTCAACAAGATAATTTACTTTTACTTCATAGGCAAGATTCTTGTCAGCTACCGGTATAGCCTGATTCAGCTTATTTGTAAGTTCAATAAAGTTTTCAGCTATAAGCTGGATATTTTTATCAGTACCATTTTCAAGATGTATTTGGACACTTGTCAATTTGCGTTTTACTTCTTGTAAATCATCTTTGATGGGTTGAATTAAATTAGATATTGCCTGTAAATCTTCATTTGTCAATGCCATATTATTATCACTTCCTTTTCGTGATTTGATTGGTTGTCTTTGTAGTAGTTATTATATCACTTGGATAGTGTAAAGTCTATTAAATTATCAGGGTGCTTTTGTTTTGGTTTATTTGATTTGTTAATATCATTGTACATAAAAATATGTACTATGTAAATACGCAAAATACACAAAAATATGTACTTAAATTTGTGAAAAGTACATAGAATTGTTTACAAATAATTGAAAAAAAATAAATAATATGGTAGAATAAAAAAATAACAAGTAGTTTTATATATTAAAAATATTTAGATTTAAAGGAGTGATTATTAGATGTTTGCTAATACAATAAAAAAAATATTAGAAGATTATAAAAAAAATGGTAAAGAATTGACGCAAAACGATTTAGCGAAAGTTTTAAATATGACAAAGCAGAGTTTTTCAAACAAAATGCAAAGAGATACTTTTACTGCTGAAGAGGTAGTTAAGATTGCTAATTATCTGGGGATGACAGCCGTACTAAAAGGTGAAAACGAATATGTAATACAATAGCAAATTTATTATATACGCATTATTTAAGAAAGTAGAAAAGCTACTTTCTTTTTTTGTAGTCCAAATAAAGTACATGAAAATATGTACAATTTAAACAATAAAAAGTATATATATTTGTGTACTTTTACAATAGACAAAGTACATATTTTTGTGTACAATAGAACCAAGTTAAGCAACACAAGCACAAACGAACCAAACAGGAGGAAACAAAAAATGAAAAAATTTGAAGTAGGTAAAAAATATATAATCGGTCACGTAGAGTTCGTAGGAGATGTCACAGTTGAGGTTATCAGCAGAACGGAAAAGTTTGTAACAATCAAGAAATTCCGCGAAACAAAACGATTAAAAATCAAAGATTGGGGCAACAGGGAGGTAGTTTTTTGGGGCGATGACACAATAGACGCACTTGATGAAAAAATCGCCTAAAAGCCGTTGCGGCGGCTCTAAACAGTCCATTAAGCCGCAAGCGTCCGGTAGCAATGCCGGGGTTGGAGCAAAACCAAATTATCAATAGAAAAGAGGTAAACAACATGACTACAATAACCATTTACCAAAATAAACGAAATAGTAACAAATATCTTGAAGTCCACAACGATGGACATTATCACAACTCAGTCAGGCAATACCTTGAATGGTCAAACGGTGTGAAATACTTCACAGGTGACAGGCTATTACATAGATGGAGAAGAGAGAATCTTAACGAGTTATTAGAAGATTACATTATTTTAAATACTTGAAAATTAAACACAGGGTAATCGGTAAGCATTACGGCCGTAGCATCAAAGCAAATTACCCATTACCATCTCAATAGAAGGTGGTCAGGATGATAACATAACTTATTAATTGCACGTTGATAATTCAATAAAGGCTTTACACCAAAATCACCAATTGATATAATGAAAGTACCAAGTAAACGGCACTTTAAAAAGGTGGTGATAACATGACAGGTAAAGAAGTTGTTAACCTTATTCGTAAACTTAGAGAGAAGGGCATGAGTAGTGATGAAATACTTGCAATCATAGAATATATTGAGACTCATGATCCTAAAGAGCAAGAATAGTATTATATAACTGAATAGCAAACCTATAAAAATCAAGGTGTAAAGTCTTTATTGAATTATTAAAGGCTTTGCACCTTTTTAATTCTTCAAATTAAAGGCAACCGGGAAGGCCGAAAGCACCCACAAACCGAAAGCAATATCCTAGTGAGTCCCTGATAACAGAGGACAATAGACTTGAAGATTCTTTCGGGGTTGCTGCTAAATCAAATAAGAAAAGAACGGAGGATATGGAAATGAGATACGAGATAACAACAAAAAACTATGATTTAGAAAAGAATAGCTCAAAAAATAGAATTGTCGCTGATACAGATAATCTAGTGGCTTATGGAAGAGAAGATTTAATAGATAAGTTGCGCTTTCTTAAAAGATTCAAAATAAAAGTTATAGCAGTACATAAGGTTAGGATGAAGGACTCAACATATACGGATGTATCTGAGAAATATTTGATAAAACCTGAACTTTCTTATTATGGATACAATGAAGTAAGCAAAAACCATCCGGGGTATAGGGATAGAGATGGAAATTAACTCATGAAACATCAAAGGTCAAAATCGCTAACAGAACGGGTGATATGAGAAGAAGAAAAAGAAAAACTGTATGGGCTTACTTGGACGGTAAAAAGCTGGTTGACGTAGTGCAGGCCGCACTTGACAACAATATGATGGTCGATGACCTAAAAAAACAGCTTATCACAGAAAATCCGGGACATGAAGTAACTTTTAAGTGCCAGTAATCCCATCCCGCCCCTGCCGGGTAATGCAGGGAGAAAGCTGTGATTGCTCTAAATTAAAGGGGTAGTGTCAAATAGTTTATGAAAACAGAGCTTGAAAAATATAGGCTCAAATGAACCTTGAAAAATGCAAATATATCAATCGGCAGGCCCTTCGGGGACTTAGGGCTTTGCCCTAAGAATCCACAAGGGACCTGTCCCTTGACCCATTTTCGGG
>CAJSZQ010000050.1 GCA_910574185.1 Lachnospiraceae bacterium | reverse complement strand
TATCGATGGTGCCAACTATGATCTGGCCCTATGGGTTGCATACTATAATTTCCTGCGTCCTCACAAACATAAAAACTACAACGTTCTTAACAAAGTAGAAATGTTGGAAGGCGCGGATAATATGCCGGGAAAATGGCAGCTGTTGATCTTCCTTGGCCAGCAAACAATTTTAAATCTCCAAAAGCAGACAACCACATAAACGGAGCGGAACCGTTGTCAAGAGGACCGTGGAATACCGGAACACAAAGTGTGAGGATATGCCGCGAAAGCCTCTTGACATAAGGTTCTCGGATCATCCTATTGTACAGAAAAGGGGCTACTGCGCCCTTTTCCTGCCTTCCGGTGAGGACGGGTTCGGGCAGAGCCCGAAAATGGGTCAAGGGACAGGTCCCTTGTGGATTCTTAGGGCAAAGCCCTAAGTCCCCGAAGGGCCTGCCGATTGATATATTTGCATTTTTCAAGGTTCATTTGAGCCTATATTTTTCAAGCTCTGTTTTCATAAACTATTTGACACTACCTTCATTTATTCTTAATCTTATTCATCTAATCAATTAACATCTTACAAAATTATTTGTTATCCCGTCTTCTTTGATTCTGCTTTCATTTTTTGAAAATGATCCCTCTATCAATTATACTGAATACATCCAATACTTGGCAATTATATCACAAATCTTATCCCATCACAATTAATTAGCAGGAATTTCAATCACGCCTTCCCCATCCCTCTACACATTGCATAAACCACCGGAATAGAAATAATCAAAGGATATCCATACCGGAATACTACTACTGGTGAAAGCATAAGCGTTCCCCATAATCCAATGAGAAGGAAAAATGGAGCAGCCATTTTATATCGTTTCTTTTTCAGACAATACATAAATCCGGCAACCATCAGCCAAAATGCTGTAGCTATACTATAAATAAAACATACTCCTGGTATCCGATTATAGTCTCCTGTCTCTGTTAATTTTTCATACACATATGCAATTTGGGGAAACCAACTATTTTGTTCAATAAATACCTGCCCTTTTCGCGCTTCACCCCACATCTGCGGATCGGCGCTTCGATAAGGAATATATGGAAGATACGTACCCGGATCCGGATACTTCATAAACGGGTTCCAAAATCCTTCATTTTCTTGTAAAAACGCATCCAGATAGATAATCGGACACTTTACCCCTACCTGAAACCATAACTTTACGAATCCTAATGGAGCTTCATCAAAAATATCTCCCTGAAAAGTATCTTTAACCGGATCTGCTACTCTTGGTTCATACAATACATAATCCGGTATATACATCCCAATAGTTTCTCTTTCCTCCTCTGTCAGCTTTTCCGAGCCTTCTACCATTACTCTTGCAAGCTGCTGCATCGGAACACTTAACATTTCCGCACTGCTTCCTTTTGTGACATGCAATATCCCATATACCGGTCCCGTATAAAACAACCAAAGCAAAACGCTAACAATCCCTATTGCAAACATCCGTTTCCAGTACTTCCGGCATACAATCAAAAATATTGGAAGAGAAAATATAAAAATATAAATACCTGTATTCCGAAAAGCACACATTAGAAACACTTGCAGGCAGAAAAAAATCATTTCCTTTTTTGAAGAAAAAAATTCATCCTGACTATCTGCAAGAAGAAAAGACTTTAATACAACTAAGAGAAAAAACCCAGCAAACAATGTATCTTTCGTCGCCGTAAATGCTGATACCGGATTATAAGGTATAAGACCGAAGAACAAAGTACTTATAACCCGAAACCGTACACTGACATACCCTTCCAATTTCTTCAACAAATAAGAAAATACTGCAGACATAAAAAGCATCTGCAACAAACAAAATATTCCCAACGCTGCTTCATAAGAACCAAAAAAATATCTGCCAGTTTTTAAAATCCAACCCAATAAATACGTATGAAGCACAGGATGATGGGCATTTACCTGCCCTTCCAAAAACCATTTCATTTGAAACACATTGTCAACCACATATACCCCTGGCCACGCTGCCAAAAAAGGAATAAGCCAACAAATAAACAAAATCCCCAGAACTCCTTTAAAAGAAGTGAATAACTGAATTGTAAATTTCTTAATATGTGTAATCTTTTCGGATTTCAAATTAGTCCTTCTTATCATTTTCAATCCCATAGCCTTTCTCCTTTTTACGGAAATACGTATTTTATCCCTGGAATTTTCTTACCAACTAATACAATGACTACACATACACAATATATTCCAAATGCACCGAACATCATCCACCATCTGGAATCTCCATTTACAAAATTATTTTCTAAAAGTACATCTATCAACTTGATATGTATCAAATACACACCAAAGCTTGCACTTGATAATTTTGAAAGAATTGTCCTAAATTTTTCGTTTGAGAATAACTTCCAATTACAATGTTTAAAAAATAAAAATACAGCGCATGCCATAAAAAGCGTAGGATATACCAAATATCCCCACAGCAGTTCATTCAGAACACCGTCCCGCATAGATAGAAAAATTGTCCCTAAAAACATGCTTACCGCTCCAAATATTCCTGCAGCATAAATAACGTAACGTATACACCTGGTAAAATTCTCAGTCTTCAATATCCAACCCAAAAGTACATATGTCACATATCCCCCCACAAGCGGAGGCAAAATATCTCCAAAATACGATATTCCGAAAAAGCCTGGAAGTAACGGCATAAATGCATTAGCTATAACGGCCAGGCCAGCCAAATAATATAATTGTTTCTTATATTGTTCTTCAGTCAAAATTGACAAAACAGGCATACTCAAATAAATTGCAAACAAAGGATAGAAAAACCAGAATATATTTACCGCTCCATTATTTAAATATAGACTGATAAAATCTCTTATTCCCGTATATTCTACTCCGTCAAAGTAACATTTCCACCAAAAATAGAAACTACTCCAAAAAAGAAATGGAAAAAAAACTCGTATAAATCTTCTTTTCAAATATTCCGCAGTAGAACACCTTTTATGGTAATTCATTAAATTTGCGCCTGTCAGCATAAAAAAGACAGGAACCGCCCAATGTGCCAACACCTGAATCGTAAGACTCATAAGCCAATACTTATCCAATCTGAAAGTAAACGCATCTCCGCTGCAATGAAGCCACACAACGCCAAAGCAGGCCATTACATTTAAAATGTCAAAATAGTAAATTCTTTCCCTACTCATGTTAAACCCTCATTGTAAACAAAAGACATTATGAAACCTATATATCATATCATAGGTTTATTAAGACAGCAAGCTTTTCTTATTCTCCATTCTACCATCATCTTATCTCTGCCTGCAAGAAGAACAAAATACATATCTTTTTTGATGTAATATTAACTATTTGAACTTATTTTCTAAAAAACTCTGATAATGCAATAAATGCAGGATATTTCAGACTATCCTGACATATCCTGCATTGAAGACCATAAATTATATTCTCTTTAAATCAACATATTTGCAATGCCTTTCACCCATCTTCTACTGAAAATCAAACATAGCATAATTTGCAGATGCTTCATTATCATGTGCACCAATCATAAAAGAGGCATATGCAATCACCACTGTATCTATCTCATGCGTATCTATATATTCCCTCAAACTTCCTTCATAACCACGCAGTATCAGACACTGTACTTGTGAAACTCCTAATGCCAAAAACGGAATTGTTATCTGTTCATAAGAATCTCCCAGAATAAGAATCCTCTTCCCCTCTGTATTATTTAGGTTACCCACTGTTGTTCCGTTTGTCCCAGAAATTCCCATATACGAATAATGCCAGCTTGGCGCCGTATAAATATTTTCATTATTCTCCGGCAGATACGTTGTCTGATTTACCAGCACCTGTTCAAAAGCGCCGGTTATTACATTACCGCCATATGACACATTAAATGACGTATCATAGTCTGGCGCAATAAATGTAAAATCATCTAATCCTACAAAAGATTTTCCCAATTTCTTCCCTTGTTCTCCCAGCCATGCATCCTCATATTCCTGATATGTAAATCTATCCGAATCATACAATGACAAGTCAATGTTATATCCATAAGAATAATTCAGTTCTTCAGCAATCGCCTCCGCTGCCAATTTCCCCATCTGTGTTGTCCAGTGATGGTCCGTTTTATAAAACATGTTAAATGAGTCTAAATTTTCTTCAACAATATGAGCCCTTAAATCAAGATAATGAATTTCATTTTCTTCCAATCTTGATAAAAAACGATCCGTATTATCATTAATATATGTATTCACACCCAAGTCTTTGGCAATCACACGATCGTCTATATATTTCGTAGGCTCATTTACATATAATAACTGGATTCCTCTCTCGTCCAAATATGTTTTCAGCTCCGTAATCTGCTGAATCTCATAGTCAGTCGAAGTATATCCATAAATTCCCGCAACATAACCATTATTCAAAACAATTCCGCCATTATTCTTATAAACTTCTCTCATATTCAAAGCTTTAGCCATAGTTCCATTGATATCTACCATCCTCTGCTTAAAAGGTAAATTTGATAAATATCCTGACGCCATAGCAGAGTACTCAGGAATATCATTTCCAGCTGTATCCTTCGCCCTCAAAGCCGTATCATCCATTTGCTCTTCCATATTCTCTGTGTTATACTTTGCACTCCATATATTCCATTCCGTCTTAACATCTCCAAACACGCTAAACATAATTTCATCTACGTATTTATAAGCATCGCTCCATATACTTCCCACAAATATCACTACTAAAAGTAAAACGGTCACAAGCTTCTTCTCTAAATTATTTCCCACAAAATCACCTCCTAAAAATTGCCATACAAAAACGGATTATTCTGTCCGGCAATTACAAAAGATAATGCACAAATAAATAATAATACCATAACAAGTGCCATAATCGCTTTGGCGATTCTGTCTTTGCGCTCTCCTTTTGACGCGATATACTCCTTCAGTCTCGGAATAATCGGTACAGCAAATAGAATCGCAAAAGCAAGAACGACACCATATTCTTTTAATAAAATCCAAGTTCGGGCATTAGCAAGCTCATAGCCATAACCGATTAACATATGCTTTATGTATCTGAGACCTGTAATCAAATTCACCGAATTAAAGATAACCCATTGAAAATTTATAAAAGCAAGCGCCGCTATACGGTAAAGAGCTCTGCTCCATTTTGATGTTAATTTCTCCGGCAGTCCGAATGTTTTCTCAAAAGCAATTGCAGCAAAATATCCCACCCCCCAAAAGATAAACGTCCAGTTTGCCCCATGCCAGATTCCTGTCAGTATCCATACAACAAACAAATTAAAATATAATCTTGCCCTCGAATTAACTCTGGAACCTCCCAACGGTATATAAATATAATCCCTGAACCAAGCTCCCAGAGTAATATGCCATCTGCGCCAGAATTCACTAATAGACTTTGTAATATATGGATAGTCAAAATTCTTCGGACAAGATATTCCAAACATTTGTCCTATTCCAATAGCCATATCCGAATAACCGGAAAAATCATAATAAAGCTGTAATGAATAAGAAATTGCTCCAAGCCACAGTAGCGGAGCTGATGTTTGCTCCAAATCCATTGCAAAGATTTCAACAACAATCAAACTTAAAATATTTGCAAAAAGAACTTTCTTAATAAACCCCTTTACGAACAAATACCCTCCGTCTGAAAACATGTCCCAGACAGCTTTCTTATTACTCTTCCCCTTTGTCTTTTCATAAAATTCATGATATCTGCAGATTGGTCCGGAAACTATTTGCCCGAAGAATGATAAATAAAGAGCTCCGTATACCGGATTTTTCTTAAGTATAACCGTACCTCTATAGACATCTATCAATAAAGAAATAGCCTTAAACGTAAAAAAAGAAATGCCCATCGGCAATAATAAATCTCTTGCCCCAATGGTTGTTCCAAAAACCTGATTAATCCCCACCGTAACAAAATCAAAATATTTATAATAGAATAATACACCTGTATTTAAGCCTATACCAGCTACAAGAGCTAAAAGAGACCACCGTTTCTCCCATCCCTTTTCTTTCATCATTCCGATGATGTACGCCAGTCCTACATTCAACACAAGCATTCCTAAAAGCAGTACAAAATACTTCGGCGAGCCACACGCATAATAAAAAAGGCTCAAAAGCAATAAAACATATTTTAGTAAATTAGGTCTGAATGCCAGAGTTAAAAGAGAAACCGGAAGAAATATAAACACAAATACCACATCCGTCGTTGCCAAAATCGCCATCCTCCTTATTACAGTTATCCTTAGGTAAAACAATTCTTTGTCATTTTACCCCCCGGTATTTTGTCAACTGTAATAGAGAACTTATTCAACTGAGGATTAACAACGGCCGGGCAGATACATCCTTTACGGGACATGTCTACTCGACCTTAACAAAAGGAACTCTGTAATTTATATCAGGAATATATCACGTGGATTCAGACGCGTATTGTCAGTGTCTTGTCAACATAGTAATAGGACTGATCAATCATTTCTTTATAATTTTCGACGCCAATACCAATCGGTTTGTCTTTTCTAATCCTATAATTTACAACTGTTATCATAGGCTCTGTAGTGATTCCAAAACCACATTCATAACCAAAAGTCATTCTCGTTCCAAATTTTAAGCAACACTTTTATAACTGAAGTAGTTTTTTAATATGATGTGAGAAGGGTAGAATATGCTATGTAACAATTTGTCAAAAACCGGCACGCGTGGTATAATTTTGTCAGACGAATTTCTAGGTCTATACATCATGGAACATTGAAAAGTACATAATATATATTAACCCCATATAATCGATGGGTTTAAGAAATTTTATGGTTTTTCGTAAAAATATTGATTTAGCCAAGATTATAGTGTAAAATAAATGAAACATAAAAGAAAATATTTGTATAATAAGGAGGAAAGCAGATGAAGGAGAAAAGCATAGCAGATGCTGTATTACCCGTTGTTGTTGATACGTTACCAGGAAGAGAGATGAAAACATCATATATAGAGAAAAAAATTTTTAATTCTCCAAGAACAAACAAAGGGCTTCATATGTTATCTCCTTCTCACATAAAAAAAATAAAAGAATTACCGTATTAAACAAGAAACCAGTTCTGAATACAGAGCTGGTTTCTTGATATTAATAAGTATTATGATATGAATGTCTTTATTAGAATTTTTCAAACTAAGTGTATGAAAAAGCAATATAAATAATAGTATCGAGGAGGAATTTTTGTGAGTAAGGTAATAATGCTGAATTTATTTCGATGCAGTTCATCTGGGGACAGAATGAAAGAGAAAACAATACATTATTTTGTTGCGGACTATTTCGATGGGATAAAAATAGAAGAACGAGAACTTGAATCAACGACATTAGCTGAGTGTATGGGAATAAACGGAAAAGCAAATAAAGTAAAGAGTGGAATATCTCATCAAAGATATTGTCTATTTGCTGAAGATGAACAGCAGGATAGTATTTTTAAATATGATCCAGAATTTCCAATGTTGACAGTAATTCAAACGTTTATAAATTCAGATATTTATCAGGCAGATTATTTTATAGATACGGAAGATAAAAAAGAAGTTTCCTGCAGTAATTGTATTGAAAAAATGAAAGAATGCATTCAAAATCATCTCGAGCAGAAAAACGAAATACAGTGGAAGGTATTTCGTTTACTTACAGCAGGAGATTTCGCGGTTATTGTACGAAGCAAGCGTATTCACGATGCTTATGAAATATCTACACTAATTCGAAGTGTGTGCATGACGCCTGAAACAGATGATAGAAGGGAAACCGTTTTTTTTACATATAGTATATCGGGTGCATTACACAAGAATATGGATACTGAAAAAGAGATTATATTTGAAGGAATAGATTGGACAAACTATCTGGCAGCAACGGACCGGGTCCTTGTAAGGATAGTATATACTCAGGCTGTAAATAAAGAAAATGAAGGAAGCCAACTATGTTTGGCTGATGGTTACCGACTTTTTGGAAGATATGACTATCAGATAGAATATACACCTGCAGAATTTCAAGAATTGTATCCATATATCCGGGGCTATAAATTTGAAACGGTAAGTATTTCCGACGAACAGTTGAATTCTGTTTCAGGAGAAAAAGTTAAGATTTTATTAGAAATGATAAAACAAGGGCATGTATTACGAATTAATGAAAAAATCCTTCTTAATTATGAACATGACCCTTTACTGACAGGAAAACAAAAGTATGTTTGGAAGGTATTTTGTGCTAGAAATTGGATGTCATTATATGACAGGAATACCAAAATTCTTTCTGATATTAAAAATAAATATTTAGATGCAATCGAACAAAAACTTTCTGAGTTTTATCCAAGTGAGCACAATTTGAAAGAATACGTTCGTTTACTGGGTCGGCTTTGCCGCATTCTTTATGAAATTAATCAAATGCGGGAATTAAGAATTAGTACAGCGAATATGTCGAGACAGTTAGAGATCCTGTTAAAATCTCTTTATGCATTTATAAACAATTCCAAAAATAACAACCGCAATCTCCGGACAGTAGCGAGAAGAATTGATGAATATCTCCGTTTAGGAATCGGCGCTTTGGAGATTTTTGCGAGATATATCAGGAATGTTAATTTACAAACACTGCAAACGCCAAACTATGATTTACAGACAAATATGTGTATTGAGAAACTTTTATTGGCATATAGTCAGTTTTTGCAGCCATTTTTAGTAAAAGATAAACCGGAAGATACTTATCATAAGGGAGCGTATTATCTTTCAAACTCATGTTATCCAATTATTGTTCCCAATATGGGAGTAAAAGATTTGTCAGTATATGTACTTTTTAATGACTATTATAATAAAAATGAATCTTTACCGACAGAAGCCAGTAAAAAATTAATGGTAGTTAACAGCCCTACGATTTCTTTTTTATGTGAAAGCTGTTTTATGTTTCCAACTGCTTTTCATGAAGTAGGCCATCAAGTTCGATATGAGTCGCAAAATGAAAGGAATGATTGTCTGGAAGCATATCTTTTGAAATGGTTTATTTATAGTATGGTTATTGAATTGCTGGATAGAGAAGACCAGTATGGATTCGAGGTTGAGGACGGTGTTGAGGATGTAGTCGATGCTGTATATCAGACATTAAGAGGTGCAATCGTGTCCAATGAAATCAAAAATGAAAGCCTACAACTATTTAAGCTGAAATTCGAACAAGGAATTAAAGATTTCCTATTTTCTGTAAAGGAAAAAGAAACTCCTATATTAGCTGCTAAACAATATATGAAAAAAACTAAAGAAGATGTAAGACTTTATAATGCAGCTATACTGGAAAAAATTGAAAATATAGACAAAGAAATTGCTAAATTAGAGCAAAATAATCCAGAAGAAAATGGCAATAATTATACCACTCTTTTCAGGCTTTTAGATGAATATTTTCAAATACAGGAGAATCAGATATTTGAAGAAATTATTTTTAATTATAATAAAAACCTTGAGCTTGAGACAGAGCAATCGGAAGCTTTGAGAGATTTTTGTGATGCAACATGGAAAGGAATGAACGTAGAAGAAAAAGGCAAAAAAATGTTTGCACTTTGGGCAGCTTTAAATAATCCAGTGCAGGACTTTGGTGTTTGGGAAGAACTAAAAGATTTATTAAAACATTATCATAATCTATATAATACATATCAAGAAACAATTTATGAGAAAAGACAAGAACAGTCCAAACAGGAAATTTATTATCAGAATGTCTTTAAACAAATGTGCAGCGTGATGTATCATAGTTTGATTAAAATGATACTGGATCTAGAAGCTGAAAGAAATCATCATCTTAGTTGGGAAACTATGCCACTAAAAGGTGAAAAACTAGAAAAATTGAAGCGGAAAATTAAATTTGAAAAAGAAGAAGGCATTGAAAAAAGATTAAAATCAATTTTCTCGCAATATCAGGAAAGCCGAATAACAGAATTTATTAATAGCAAGATGGAATGCTATCTGGAGGTAACATCCGATTTATTTATGTGCTCCATGATGGGACTGAAACCATTTGGCTATCTTGTAGTGGCAGCAGAAAACTTTATGTTCAACGATGAAAGTACCTTAACATTATATAATCGAATCTCCCTGGTTTTGCAGTGTCTGAGTAAGAAACGTGAGAAAACAAAATTAAACATGGAAGACTTTTCACAAGAATTAATGGAGATATTATGCAATGAGCTTGAAATGTTGCAAAGTAAGTTACCAGATATCTCATGCGAAATTAATATGCAAACTACCTCAAAGATTGAATTAGATGCCATTGACAGCTTCATAATGAAATTACAAAAAGATGATAATCTGACTTCAACACAGCAATGGGTTCTACGAATGCTGAGACAAATTTCGTATATTATATTTAATATTAAAGATGTATATCTGGCGCGTGATGTGATTGGTGAAAAAGAAATATGGAAGGATATTGTATCGGATCAATCATACATTGAACGCCCCGACATGCTATCACATATATTAACAGATGAAGTTGGAACAAAGCTGCTTAAACGTATAGCAGACATATTGAATTCACCAGCATCTTACTTCACTGAAAAAAAATGCATATTACTTGAGGAAATCAATTTTGTTTTATCGTACTACGAAAAAAATTGCAAAGAAATTTTTAGATAAACACGAAAGGAAGTTACAATGGCAATTCACCAATATAAAGTATATCATTTCTATCAATATCTGGAAATCCTGAAATACATAGGAGAAAGCCAAAAAACCAGTCCGCAAATTCCTCCTGTTTTATGGTCAAGAGGACACAGAATTCAAAGCTGGAATCTGCGGCCCACATTACTGCGAAGTGTTGATTTGAATCCAATTGGAACAGGGGACTCCACTTCCGCAAGAGCAATGGCAGAAGAACTGCGCAAGCAACATTATATAGCGAAAAACTATCATTTTTTCGATAAAGAACCTAAAACGAGTCTGGAATGGTATGAGGTTATGCAACATCATGGTGTAAAGACAAGGTTACTGGATTGGTCCGAATCATCCATTCATTCTCTGGTATTTGCCCTGGATTGCTTTTTTGATGATAAACAATATCGTTCTTCAGACAGAATTAACAGTTCTCCCTGCGTATGGGTATTTAATCCAATAGAATGGAATATGAAAGCACTTAATCTTATAATCAACAACGACAATATAATACACATGAGCGTAGATTGTTTATATAAGGTCATTGAAAAAGACAAACGTATAATAAAAAATAGAATGAAACAACTCAAAAATGCATTCAACAATTATATATCGGTAACCTCATCCGAACACTTGAAGAGCATTTTTAATCTGAACTGTTTCAATGATATGCAGCAATCAAATCTGATTACATTGCTAAAGTCTGGAGAACTATACTACTGTCTTTTCTATCTATTGTCGTACATATATATGACGACCAGACAACAAAAAATCAGTGAAATTATGCCATTATCTATTGTGGAATCATATCATAGTGAAAGAATTCGTGCACAGAAAGGGGCTTTTACTATATTTCCTTATTATAGCGAAGAACCGGCCTTTACGAGCGCAGCAAATATGGGAGTATTTTTAGATTCTATGGAATATATGCAAAATGGAGATAAATTGTTATACAAAATTACATTGTGCAATCCGGATGAAATCGCTTTTGAAGTAATGAATGCAGGAGTGAACGTTAGTTGGTTATATCCTGAAATGCCGGTTGTTGCAAATGCAATTGAACAAAGAAAAATCTTTTGCTAAGCACCATTGCTATTTAAACATAAGCGCTTAATTTCGGAGTGGATTTTATCCACTCCACTTCTTTTTAATAACTCTTACTAAGAAATACAAACGTTTTACCCCTAGCAAAAGACAAAATGCACGTTTACACGTAACAAAATCATTACATTCAATTACCTTATTTTATCTGCCATACCACCCTATAGCCTATTCAACACCGCCATCACAACCTCCGGCTTATTATTAATCCGGAAAAACACCCCGCTATTCCCCATTCCCCTGCTTATAACCATTTTGGTATTCCTTTCCTCCACTATCCCTTCCGTATATTTCGGAAACAATCCCTGATGAGGCGCAATAATACCGCCAATTCCTGGAAGCCGGACTAAACCTCCATGCGCATGTCCTGCGAATACCAATTGAATCTGTGCCTTTGCATAAAATTGGATGAATTCCGGCCGATGAGATAACAGAATAGTGAACATATTTTTTCTTTCTTTACAAAGACAAGCCAAATCTTTAAGAAAAAACTCAGCTCGTACTCTGTCTCGTTCATGTATCTTTCCACTTCTTGGCCGATAAGGATCATCCATCCCAATCATTTGAATGCAATCTCCGTTCCTTTCTAATCGAACCATCTGATCATGTAAAATATGAATCCCTAAGCTCTTCATATATACAAACAAGTCTTCTCCCCTGTCTTTACGGGTCCATTCATGATTTCCCGTCACATAATATATCGGCGCTGCTCTGCATACCCCTTTCAAATATTCCTTCACACTATGCAGCTCTCTGTGATATTCATCGCAAATGTCACCGGTCATAAAAATATAATCCGGCTGTAATTCCTCTGTTAACTTTACAAGGTTCTTCTGCCTCTCACCATAATTGCAATTATGCAAATCTGAAATATGCAGGATCCTGCATCCTTCAAAACCAGCAGGTAAATCACAAAATTGACATTTGATTCGTGTAATATCCAATGTTTTATTCCTGATTATATTTCGCCCTATCAATCGTCTGATAATTCACACCTTCCTAATAATTATATCCATTAATTACATATATATTATGTCCAAACGCTTCCTTAGCATTCTTCGTTCAGAAAACCAACTTCAATCATCAAATACCAGTTTCCATGGATCTAATCCTCTCGGATTATAAACCCACTCATAATAAGCATAATTAGATGGTGTCTTCGTTAAAATTTTGTCTTCAAAACCTTCAATTAAAGAATATGCTCCATTTGAAATTATGAGATTTTCATGCCATAATATATCTTCTGAGTAGACTTTCCAAGCACTAAATGTCTTAAAATAGGCATTCAAATCAATCATGTTCACAGGCTCAGATGGAATATCAGCAAGCCTTTCTGACATATTTTCACTTGATACTGTCGAAACCATCCCCGGTGAAAATTTAGAATACAATACGATACTCAGCACCACCAAATATGCCCATAAATATTGATATTCCGCTTCTTTTGAAGCTTTCATCGTTAAAATTAACGGCACACACAACAACATTATCACCATAAAAATCATACAATTATTCCAGCATGCATTAAACAAATATATAACCAGAAAAATAAATAGCAATAAACCGATTTCTATACAAACTAATTCTTTTTTTCTACTAATACGAGAAAATGAAAGCATAAATAACATAATGATAAATAAATAAAAAATCCCATATTTAAAAAGCATAATCGGAACTGTTCTAAAATAATCAAGAATCTTTGAAAAAGATAACCTCCATTCCGCTTTTGTAAAATCATCTAATATCTGCCATCCATCTTCACCTGACATACCAAAGCTTCCATTTTTAATAGCGTTGTATTCTATATTATCAACTCCATAGTCCCCCTCATAGCTGTCATCATAATCTCCCATTCCATAGCCATACATACGAATAACTGTGGAACGATATTTTAACGCATCTATTCGTCCTGTCATTCGATAACTGGCAATATCTACTATTTGGAAAAAAAACACTATGATGAAAATTCCAATCGCCATACCCGTACAATACTTCAAAAATTCTTTTTTCATCAATTGCACTTTACATCTTTGCAAACTATTCTTCCCAAACATAAAAATGCCATATATGCTCAAACAAACACTTCCACACATTATGGTAATTGAAAATATCGGAAAACTCAGCAAACTTGCAAAAACCGCTAAAAACACAATCAAACATTTCCGTATTCTATTTACAATTTTTCTTCCCTTTACTCCATATGCATGCGATTCAATACTATCAGCAAAAATAATCAGCATTGCTATTGTAAGCACCGCAGCTGTCTTCATACTTCCCGGAAGAATGTAGCACTCATATCCCACAAATACGGCGCATACAAATGAAACTGTTTTCCCTATCTTATTATCTGAACGTTTTAAAATAATATAAGAAATAAGAGAAAGTGATAAAAAAACAGAAAGAATTAAAGTGATAAGGTACCAGTTAATTGTCGGAATGACAGACAATAGTCCCAGCCACACTTTTCCCAACACAATGTTACTAAATAGCACATATGCTGTCCTAGTACCCGATACCCCACAAACTGCAGCTAGCACCATTTCATCTAGTTGCGACTCATAGGTAGGGTAGAACAATAAGTTCATTACAATAAATATCACAATATTCATTATCAGTGAATACCTTATATTCTTTTTCTGGTCTCTATTCAATCTCATACATTTACCTCTTTCACACGAAAATTTATATGTAAGATTCTATCAAAATCTCTCCTTTTTTTCAATAAAAACCCTGTTTTCCATTCAGAATTTGCTATTCCAAATATTTTTCCCTATTTCGCTCGCCCAATTACCATTCTATGACTTTACCAGGGCGTGCCTGAAAATTGCTTTTCGGCCGCGATATTCTAAAAATTGTAGAATATCGCGGCCGAAAAGCAATTTTCAGGCACGCCCTAGGGCTTACTTTCGCCATCAAAGCTGAATTTGAAGCAGAAGGCAGCCGTACTGACGAACTCGTTATGCTCAATGAAATTATATTTCGGGCAGATATGAA
>CAJSZQ010000049.1 GCA_910574185.1 Lachnospiraceae bacterium | reverse complement strand
GGAATTTATATTTCTATAAAAGAGAAGAGGAAGCGGATTTTTATTCCTCTGACAGATGGAAACCAGTATAAGAGCCAGCTGTATATCAGGCTTTATCCGAAGGAGCACCGGGTGGAGATTAAGGTTCCGGTAAATGTGGCGGTTCACAGATATGAGGAGTATCAAAGTCAGGTAGGAGTGGCGGTTGGATTCTATACCATGTTTACGACGGATGAAGGACGCCGGTATGGAGAGAAGCTGGGGGACTATCAATCAGCCTACGCGGAATGGCTCCGGGAGCAGGCAAGCAGCTACAGCCGTAATAAAGAAGATAATCCGGGGCGGAAGAAATATTATGCGAAGAAACATCGTCTGGAAGAAAGCCTGCACAGCTATATTAACCGGGAGCTGAACCGGTTTTTGCGGGAGGAGAAGCCTGCGGCAGTCTATATCGTCAAGCTGCCGAAGCCACAGGCAGGAGGAAAGAATAAGAAGATTAATTATTCTATGACTCACTGGAAGAGAGGATATATCCGGAAGCGTCTGGCGCAGAAGTGCAGGGAGCAGTCGGTGGAGCTGATACAAGTTCTGGGAAAGGATATCAGCAACGAATGCAGTAACTGTGGCGGGATGGGGAGTAAGAGAGACGGGAAATTCTTGTGTCTGAATTGTGGTTATTCCAAAGAAGAGAAAATCAATACGGCAAGAAATATACTGAAACGAGGACTGAAAGGGGAAACTGTGAATTAGTGAATGATACCTTGGATTACAAACAAAATTAGGTCATAAGAATATTGCGCTGGATAAATTCTGGTGATGAGCCTGGATTTTACCGGAATACGGACCGGGGGGATATTCCTGATATAAAAAGAAGAAACGGCATTAGAAGGCAGGGTTGGCCTGCGTATTGGGTATGCCAGGACCTGGAGAACACGAGAGATTGTGACGTACCCAGGAGCGAAGCAGAGAATGTCTGCATCATTTGTTTTTCTGAAGACGATTGTTTGGAATGGCATGAAGACATGTGGAACCAGTAATCTTGAGAGAATTACGTAAATGACCAATGTATCTTATTTAAAGAGTATTAGACAAAAAGGGGAAGAGGCGGTATTTCTTGTAGGGGTCACTTTTGACGCAAAAGAAGAACAAGGAATAATATGTCATATTGTTTTTATTTAATTTGGAAGAAGGTTTTATTAGATATATTTGGAGTGTTTGAGGTAAAACATGAGCGTAGCAGGAAGGATTAGTTGCCGTAATTTTGTTGATTGGAACGGATATGCGTATTTTTCAAATTGGTTCTATAACGGAATGTTTAAAGTAGAAATTGGAACAGGAAATACAACATTTTTAGGGCATTTTGAAGGAGATAAGCTTTTTGAAATAAATATACATAAGGAAATTTTTAGACTGGATAACAAAATTTTCTTTTGTCCGCGAAGGGGTGGGAATGTACATATTTATGATTTGTTTGAGGAAACCATGTCTTCAATCTCAATTAGAAAAAATAATGAAAAATTCTTTATAATAGAAAACGCGATTTTGGAAGGCGGAGCTATTTATCTTATACCTAGGCAAAAAGAATTTTCGGTTAGGAAATTGGATTTGACGTCTTTAAAATTAACCAAAGAAAATAAAACATTTGATATTCAAGATTTGCGATTATCTGAGAATAAGATGATATTGTCGAATCCTGAATTAATAAAGAAATATCATATAAAAAATGCAAATTGTTTTTCATGGAATCAAATAGGGAGTAAAACTTGGTATGGCTTTCTGTCGATGGGAAGTCAGTTGTTGAAGTATACGGAAGAAAGGAATGAAATTGAAAAAATTCCTCTTACTGTGATTAACGAAACGATATTGGAGAATTATTTGTATAAGGTTAGGGAGGATATTTTAAAAATGAAATTAGTTTCGGATTACATGTTGGATCTCCGGGATTATTTCGAGTGTGTGAAGATAAAAGAAAGTTCTAATTATAATAATTGTAAGAATATAGATAGCGTCGGGAAAAGGATATGGGTAGGAAATTATAGACGAAGATAATGCAAGAGGAGAACTACAATATGAAGATGATGGATCTGAACATATGTAATCATTTTTCGTGCATTCAGAAAAGTGATATTGTGATTTATGGAACAGGTCATTGGGGGGAACAGACTTTCCGAATTTTGAAAAAAGCAAATATAAATATTCTAAGCGTTTGTAATACGGAAAAAGCAGATAACTTATTCCATAATTATTCTGTTCTGTCAATCAAAGATATAAAAGAGAAGTATGATAAATCTACAGTTTTGATTATTATTGCCAGCCTTGACTATTACAAGGAGATGATGAAAAACTGTGATAATCAAAGTTTTTTACATGCTAAAGTGTGTTCTTTTTATGCCGTTTATCAGTCGTTTTTTATGCATTGCGACGATTCGCGTATGCCAGAGGATTTACGCGTTGAAATGGCACATTGTTTATGGATGAGCGATAAAAGAATGGAATATCAAGAGAAAATATATGCGCTTGATATGCTGGTTCAGGCAGCGGGAGAGAGCGATGTGTTTATTTATCAGCCTGGGAAGGTGGGCTCGCAGAGTGTATGGAAATCAATTGGCGGTAATAGCCTCCAATTTCATTCGCTTGTTATTCCTTTTGCTTTTCAGGAGTTTTCAAGAAAACAGTTAGAATACTATATAGATAAAATAAGAGAAAAGAAAATAAAAATTATTACGGGTGTCCGGGAACCTATATCCAGAGATTTAGCGGCTATGTTTCAAAATAGTGATATAGATTTATGGCCTTATCATCAATTTAATTCAAATATATTCTGGTTATACGGGGATTTTTTTGGAAGTGAAAGCGGGGGTTTAAAACATTCCGATATTATGAAGCGCACTCCTAAGTGGGAAAAGAACTTGGAAAACGCTTTTTTTGATTTATCAAACGCGATTATAGAATATGGATTAGACGAATTTTCGTGGTTTTCTTATGAGATAAAACGTGTATTTGGAATCGATGTATTTCAGGAACCCTTTGATAAGGAAAAAGGCTATGGAATTATCCGTAAAGGAAATGTAGAAATTTTAATCTATAAATTAGAAGCATTGGATACGCTTGAATGTATTATTGGAGAATTTTTGGGACAGGATAAGTTCCGATTAAAAAGGAAAAATTTGAGTGAAGAAAAGATATATAACGCTACTTATCATGAATTTAAAAAAGTGTTAAGGATATCCGAAAAGTATTTTCAATATTATTATAAGGATAATTCGGCATATTCGCATTTTTATACAGATAATGAGATTGATTACTATAGACGAATGTGGGAGGGGCATATTGATGAGAGAATGCGGTAATAAGATAGTATGGGATTTGGAAATTTGCAAGAATATAAATTTGCTAAAAGAAGCCCGGGAAATCATTTTGTATGGAGCAGGTGAGAAAGGACAGGAGATTTTAGGGTGGTTACAGGATGCAGGAATAAAAGTCGATAAGTTTTGTGATTTGGACATAAAAAAGAGTGGAGAACACATAAAAAATATAGAGATAATTTCTCCCTTTCAAATGAAAAACAGTCCAGATAGATATGATAAGTTCTTGTATATTATAGCGTGTATTCCGTATCCAAAAGAGCTTCTTGATTTACTGGAATGTATGGGGATGAAAGATGTCCGAGTTATAACTTACTGGGGGGTAAAAACCGCTATACAGATACACGCAAAAGCTTTATATGTAAATAAGCCAGAACGTCTTGCTATTTTGAAGATAGACAATATGCTGAGAAAAAGCCAGTATATCAACTTGGGAATGAATAATGTACGTTCTTTAATCACGTCTCCCGATAATGCCTTATGGGTTATACAGCCTGGGAAAACAGCCACTACTTCTTTGAGTGCCAGGTTAACAGAAAATAAGGTTACATTTTTTTCAATGCACTATTTGGAATATCCAAATCATATACTGGGAGAAGAATTCAGGGATATATGGGAAAAAGAAATTCATAAAAAGAAAAATTTAAAAGTAATAACGGCAGTGCGTGAACCCTTGAGCAGAGATTATTCTGCTTTTTGGCAGGCTTTTACTGAAAAGGCACAGCATATTGCGCGGATGCCGATACTGGGGAATGATTTCCCCAAAATGTATGATATATTTATTGATTTTATTTTGAAGGGAAGCGCATATACAAAAGAAAAGCTTGGAGATTCCATGCCATATACATGGAATGATGAATTTGAATGGTTTGACGAGCAGATTAAAAAGCATTTGGGAATAGATGTGTTTCAATATCCTTTTCATCGGGAAAGAGGATATACGATTATAAAGAAAGAGAATATAGAATTATTTTTGTTTAAAGTAGAAAAAATGGAAGATATTTTGGATGAACTCAGTACATTTGTGGGGGCTGGCAGGCTTTCCCGTATTAATGCGAATGTAGCGGAACAAAAATGGTATGGCTTAGCATATGCAGAATTTAAAAAGGAGGTTAGTTTGTCTAAAGAATATGTAAATCATTATTATTGTGGAAATTATAAAATGGATCACTTCTATACACAGGAAGAAAAGAATGGATTTTTAGAAAAGTGGCGGAGGAACATAGAAAATGGCGAACAGTAATGGGAATAGTTATTTAGATGAGCTTGAAGCTGAGGCTATCTATATCATTCGGGAAGTTGCCGCCGAGTGTGAAAAGCCGGTGATGCTCTATTCCATCGGCAAAGACAGTTCTGTCATGCTTCATCTTGCTATGAAGGCATTCTATCCTGAGGATCCGCCCTTTCCTTTTCTACATATTGATACGACCTGGAAGTTCAGAGAGATGATTGAATTTCGGAACCGGATTGCCAGAGAAAAAGGAATTGAGATGTTAGTATATACGAATGAAGAGGGAGTAAGACAGGGGATTAATCCCTTTGACCATGGTTCCGCTTATACAGATATCATGAAAACGCAGGCGCTAAAACAGGCTTTGACAAAGTATGGATTTACAGCCGCTTTCGGCGGAGGAAGGCGTGATGAGGAAAAGTCCAGGGCGAAAGAACGGATTTTCTCATTCCGCAACTTTGAACAGGCATGGGACCCAAAGAACCAGAGACCGGAGATGTGGAACTTGTATAACACGCAGATATATAAGGGAGAGAGCATACGGGTATTTCCTCTTTCTAACTGGACGGAGAAAGATATCTGGCAGTATATTGCCAGGGAGCAGATTGAGATTGTGCCTCTATATTTTGCTAAAGAGCGGCCAGTCGTATACCGGGATGAAAACATCATCATGGTGGATGATGATAGAATGCGGTTATTGCCGGGGGAGAATATTCAATATAAAAGGGTGCGGTTCCGAACGTTAGGCTGCTATCCGTTGACGGGCGGTGTGGAGTCAGAGGCGGACACCTTAGAAGCGATTGTAAGGGAAACGCTTGGCGCGGTGAACTCAGAGAGAACAAGCCGGGTTATAGACCACGAGGCGGCAGGGAGTATGGAACGGCGCAAGAGAGAGGGGTACTTTTAGGATGAACGGATTATTAAAGTTTATCACCTGTGGCAGTGTGGACGATGGAAAATCAACATTGATTGGGCATATGCTGTATGACGCGAAGCTTTTATTTGCCGACCAGGAAAGAGCGCTGGAACTAGACAGCAGGATTGGAAGCAGGGAAGGAAAGATTGATTATTCGCTGCTTTTGGACGGTTTGATGGCAGAGCGGGAGCAGGGGATTACGATTGATGTTGCTTACCGTTATTTTACTACAGAGCGCAGAAGTTTTATTGTTGCAGATACGCCGGGACATGAGGAATATACCAGAAATATGGCGGTGGGAGCTTCCTTTGCAGAGTTGGCGGTCATCCTGGTGGATGTGACGCAGGGGCTTCTGGCGCAGACAAGGCGCCATGCAAGGATATGTGCGTTAATGGGAATCAGGCATTTTCTTTTTGCAGTAAATAAAATGGATTTGGCAGGATACAGCCAGAAGGAATACAAGATAGTAGAGAAAAATATTCGGAAATTAGCGGTTGATTTGGAACTCCCTTATATAGAAGTTATCCCTGTATCGGCAACAGAAGGAGATAACGTTACAAAAAAGTCGGTTCATATGTCATGGTATCAGAAAAAAACATTGCTTGATTATCTGGAGACGGTAGATACAAAGGATGAATTGAAGGAGCCGGGGTTTGTTATGCCCATTCAAAGAGTGTGCAGGCCGAATGCTTATTTTCGGGGATTTCAGGGGCAGGTAGCGTCAGGAAGTATTGCTGTTGGAGATGAGGTTACCGTATTGCCAAGAGGAGAAAAAGCGGGAGTGCAGTCAATTCTCCTGGCGGACCGTCCGGTGGAATATATAGAAAAAGGACATCCTGCTGCAATTCAGCTTGACCGGGAGATTGATGTATCCAGAGGAAGCGTTCTGGTGAAGGGAGCTGATCTGAAGGTCAGTAGTATGTTTACGGCTTCAATACTCTGGATGGACGATGAAAAATTAGTACAGGGAAAAAATTATCTGATTAAGCTCGGAACAAAAATGCTTCCTGCAACGGTGATGTCTGTGAAATACAAAATGGATATTAATTCAGGAGAAAATATCGCTGAATCCAGACTGTATAAGAATGAGATTGCAGTTTGTGACATTGCTTTATCGGAGAAGGCGGTCTTTGATACGTTTGTAAACCATAGAGAGATGGGGCGTTTTATTCTGATTGATCGTATCACCCACTTGACCGCTGCATGCGGCGTAGTTGAACATTCTTTGAGAAGAGCGGAGAATTTAACGTGGCAGGAACTTGATATTACCAGGCAGTTTCGTGGGGAAAAGATGGGACAAAAGCCGGTGACGATATGGTTTACCGGACTGTCCGGGGCTGGAAAGTCTGCCCTTGCCAATGAAATAGAGAAGGCGTTGAATACCAGAGGGAATTATACCATGCTTTTGGATGGGGATAATATACGAATAGGGTTGAACAAGAATCTTGGCTTTCAGGAACAGGACAGGATTGAGAATATCCGGAGAACGGCAGAGGTGGCAAAACTGATGAATGACGCAGGATTGATTGTTCTGACTTCGTTTATTTCTCCCTACCGAAGCGACAGGATGAAAGCGAGGGAGATTATAGGAAGCGCCGACTTTATTGAAATCTATGTGAGCACGCCCCTCGAAGAGTGTGAGAGGCGGGATGTAAAGGGGCTGTATAAAAAGGCCAGGGACGGGAAAATTCCTAATTTTACAGGAATTTCCAGTCCTTATGAACCGCCGCTTCATGCGGAAATCGAAGTGGATACCAGTAAATATACACTGGAAGAAGCAGTAGAATATGTATTGAATAAACTGCAGCAGTATTTGTAAATGTGTCAGCACATTAGTATATCGGGAGGTTACAGGTGGAAGTAGAAAAGATAATTAAAAAAGGCTTCAACAGGAGTGTTAAGAAACATAAGAATGGAAGTTTTGCTTCCGTTGTTTTGGCGGTTATGTGTGCTGCTTCGATGTGCGCAGGCTGTGGAAGCAGTTCAGGCTCTTCGGATGAAGATAATAGACTGGAGCTGTTAAATGTTTCTTACGACCCTACAAGGGAATTTTATACGAAATATAATGAACTTTTCTGTAACCACTGGAAAGAAGAAAATGGACAGGATATCACGATAACCCAGTCTCATGGCGGTTCTGGTTCCCAGGCGCGCTCAGTAGTAGAGGGAAATGAGGCAGATGTGGTAACGTTAGCGCTGGCCCATGATATTACGGCGATTGAGGATGCTGGAATGATTGACAGCGGCTGGATGGAGGAATTTGACAAGGACAGTTCGCCATATACTTCAACCATTGTATTTTTGGTCCGGAAGGGGAACGAGAAGAAAATCAGAGACTGGGATGACTTAAACAGGAATGACGTGAAGGTTATCACACCGAATCCAAAAACTTCTGGCGGAGCGTGCTGGAATTTTCTGGCGGCATGGTCTTACTGGCAGGAACAAGATGGAAATGACGAAGAGAAAACCAGAGAATATATGAAGGAATTATATGAGAATGTACTGGTATTAGATTCGGGAGCCAGAGGAGCGACAAATACTTTTGTAGAGAACGGTCAGGGCGACGTACTGATTGCATGGGAAAATGAAGCTTATCTATCGATGGAGGAATATCCAGACCAGTATGAAATTGTAACCCCCAGTATCAGCATCCTTGCTCAGCCTTCTGTAGCAGTCGTAGACAGGAATGCAGAAGCGCATGAAACGGTTGAACTTTCTGAGGCGTACTTGAAATATTTATACAGCGATGAGGCGCAAAGACTTGCAGGGGAGTATTACTACCGTCCTTCAAAAGAAGAAATTTTGCAGGAGTTTTCCATGCAGTTTAATCTGGATATGAATCTTGTTACAATTGATGATTTTGGCGGTTGGGACAAAGCATACGAGACTTATTTTGACGATGGAGGGATATTTGATCGAATTTATGAGAAATAATGCAAGTGATGAATTGATTTGGATGTTGACAGAGAATTGGAATGAGTTAGATAAATAAATGGCGAGCATTTGGTGCTGGGAGAGATTATTGATAGAGAAGGAAGTTTTGTGTTATGGAGCAGATTGTAAAGGTGAAGAATAAAAAGGGTGTCAGGGTGATTCCGGGATTCGGATTATTCATGGGAGTGACCATTGCTATGCTGAGCTGCCTTGTATTGATTCCCCTGGCATCTGTTTTTGTATGCGCCAGCGAACTTGATTTCAGAAAATTTATAGATATCGTGGCGTCTCCGCAGATTGTATCTGGATATGTTGTCAGTTTTTCGTGCGCGTTTGTGGCGGCTTTAGTGAACGCAGTGTCAGGACTGGCTCTTGCATGGGTTCTGGTTCGTTATGACTTTCCGGGAAAGAAGCTGATGGATGGGTTGATTGAATTACCTTTTGCTCTTCCCACTGCAGTGGCAGGCATATCTTTAACTTATCTGTACTCGGATCAGGGCTGGATTGGCAGTGTATTTGCCAGAGTGGGAATTAAAATTGCCTATACGCGTATTGGTATTATAATTGCCATGATATTTGTGGGTATTCCTTTTGTGGTAAGAACTGTGCAGCCGGTTTTGGAGAAACTGGACAGACAGTATGAGGAAGCCGCCATAATACTAGGGGCAGGAAGAGGATATACTTTTTTTCGTGTCGTACTCCCGGAACTTTTTCCGGCGCTTCTTGCGGGATTTGGGCTGGCATTTGCCAGAGGAATTGGAGAATACGGAAGCGTGGTATTTATTGCAGGGAATATTCCCTATCAGACGCAGATTGCTCCACTCTTAATTATGACAAAACTGGAGCAGTATAAATATGCTGATGCCACAGCGATTGCACTGATGCTGCTGGTTATTTCGTTTCTGCTGATGCTTTTCATTAATTCGGTGCAGCTTCATATGCAGAAGTTTAGCAAGGACTAGACAGTACACTGGTGTTTTGTCTCAGGAGATATATCGACATGTACGCTATATAAATGGAAGGAACAATAATATGAAAATGGATGAAAGAACGGATGTGCCAATAAATGGGAGGTTGGATTGTCAGCAGGATCTGGTAGGAGACGGGATTAGTTCGATTCAGAAGGTGATAGAACCGCATAGGGACGAGGGGGGCGATTCAGTAAAATGTTTACTGATTACATTTTGTGCAATGTTTCTGTTTGTAATGCTGGTATTGCCTTTGTTGGTGGTTGTCATAAATGCCCTTCAGGATGGGTGGAAGGTATACAAAGAGAACGTAGTGGATGAATATACCATAAAAGCCTTGCACCTTACGCTGGCGGCTACCATATCTGCAGTTGTAGTGAATACGATATTTGGACTGTTTGCCTCGTATCTGCTTGCAAAATTCTATTTTCGGGGGCGGCAGGTCCTGGCGGCGCTGATAGATATTCCATTTTCCATATCTCCTGTAATTGCAGGTCTGATATTTATTCTGACATTTGGAAATGTAGGATGGATGGGGGAGTTTCTGAAGGCGCATGGAATTAAGATTGTATTTGCAGTGCCGGGTGTAATTCTGGCGACGATATTCGTTACATTTCCCTTTGTATTTCGGGAACTGTTTCCAGTGTTGAATGCGCAGGGAAAGGATGAAGAAGAAGCGGCTGGATTGATGGGAGCCGGAGCATTCACAATTTTTTGCAAAGTTACCTTTCCACATATCAAGTGGACGCTCCTTTACGGCGTGATATTGTGTGCTGCTCGGGCAATGGGAGAATTTGGCGCAGTGTCAGTTATCTCAGGGCATTTGAGAGGAAAGACGAATACGCTGCCGCTTCATGTGGAGATTCTCTATAATGAATTTAATACGACTGCGGCATTTGCAGTTTCCTCTATTCTGGTAATACTTGCAGTTCTGATATTAATAGCAAGGAATTTTGTGGAATGGAGACGAAAATAGAAGGGACAGACAACTATGTATGTAGAAATGAAGCATATCCATAAGACTTTTGATGGGTTTCTTGCGTCCAATGATGTGAGTTTCGGGATAGAAAAGGGGCGTCTGGCAGCGCTTTTGGGGCCCAGCGGAAGCGGAAAAACGACGATTTTGAGAATGATTGCCGGACTGGACAGGCCGGATTCGGGTGATATTCTGATAAATGGCGTTAAAGTGAATGATTTGCCGGGAAGCAAACGAGGGATTGGATTTGTTTTTCAGAATTATGCTCTGTTTCGTTATATGACAGTGGCAGATAATATCGCGTTTGGTTTAACGGTGCAGAAAAAGGGAAAGGCAGAGATTAAGAGAAGGGTAAAGGAACTTCTGGAATTGATTTCTATGGAGGAGCTTGGGAGGCGTTATCCCCATCAGTTGTCTGGTGGGCAGCGACAGAGGGTTGCATTTGCCAGGGCTCTGGCGCCGAATCCGCAGCTTTTGCTTCTGGACGAACCCTTTGCAGCGATTGATGCAAAGGTGCGCCGGGAACTTCGGACGTGGCTTCGGGAGATGATTGAACGCGTGGGAATTACCAGTATTTTTGTGACTCATGACCAGGAGGAAGCTATGGAGGTGGCAGATACAATTATTATTACCAATCAGGGAAGTATAGAGCAAATAGGCGCACCGGAGGATATCTGCAGGAATCCGAAGACGGGATTTGTGAAGGAGTTTGTTGATGTCAGACGGTATGAGATACTAAGGCAGATGCGTGAATCCAGTCCTTTATAGAAGATGGAATCCATTTTTAATAGTCGAAAATTTTATATAAATTAGGAAGTGGTATTGGAAGAGTCCTATACAATTTGACGGGAGAGCAGAAATATGGAGTGGATAAAAGAATTAAAAATTGCAAAATATGCAGCTGCCGAGGCGGGAAGAGCAATTATGGACGTTTATCAGGATATGGACGTTTCTGTTGAATACAAAAGCGATCATTCCCCATTGACAGCAGCGGACAAAATAGCGAATAAAATGATTGTGGATAAGCTTAGAGAGCATTTTCCATCCTATGCAATTTTATCGGAGGAAGAGAAGGATGATAAGTCGAGGCTGGAAAATGATTTTTGTTTTGTTGTAGATCCGCTGGATGGAACAAAAGAATTTATAAAACGAAATGGACAGTTTACGGTGAATATTGCTCTGGCATACAGGAATGAGTCAGTTATGGGCGTGGTTTATGTTCCAGTTACAGGAAAAATGTATTCTGCGGCGAAAGGATATGGCGCTTTTGTGGAATCGCGAGAGGGAAAAAGCAGAAGACTGACGGTATCCGGCAATACAGAGATTTCTTCACTCCGGGTAGTTATGAGTAACTCCCATGGATGTGAGCAGATGGATGCGTTAATAGAGAAATATCAGTTTAGAAATCTGGTGAAAATAGGGAGTTCTCTAAAGGGATGTCTGATTGCTGAGGATAAGGCGGATGTGTATTACCGTTTTAATCCGACAATGGAATGGGATACAGCGGCTATGCAGTGTATTGTGGAGGAAGCGGGAGGGATTTTCCGGCAGATGGATGACAGTGAGATGACTTATAATCGGGTAAATTGTGTAAATGAAAAGGGATTTTACATTGTGAATCATGCAAAGTGCAGGGAATATTTGAGGTGCTCTAGACTGAGCATCCAAAGGTGATGTTGTAAAGGGCAGAAACTATATGGTATTGGGAGCAGTTTGTAACGGAATTGTATCATGACAGTTTTAGGCCTTATTTTTCACTGAAAATGCAAAATGGGTTACTGTGTCTGGAATGTCAGAAAAATAGTGTTCTTGGGAGGTGAGGTATTGGTATCGGTTATCGTTCCAGTTTATAATGCGGAAAAATATCTGGAAAAGTGTATTGAAAGCATCCGCAGTCAGACATATGCGTATCTTGACATTATTCTGGTAAACGACGGCTCTTCGGACTCAAGTCTGGATATCTGCAGGAGATATCAGCAGATTGATTCACGAATCCGCGTGGTATCTCAGGAGAACCAGGGACAGATTCGTGCAAGAATTGCTGGGCTGATACATGCAAAAGGGCAGTTAGTTGGTTTTGTTGACAGTGACGACTGGATCGAACCGGATATGTATGAACAGATGGTCCTTATTTATAAGAAATATCATGCAGATTTGATTTCTACTGGTATATTCCGGGATTATGAAGATAGTAGGAGAAATACAGAAGTTTATGATAATTATCCGGAAGGATTTTATGAAAATCTGGATGCAGACATTTATCCAACCATGTTGAGGAATTATAAAATAAAGGATTTTGGATTATATTGTACATTGGTAAATAAACTGTATCTGAGAGATAAGCTGTTGGAAGTATATCAGGATGTGAATGCGGAAATTTTCTATGGGGAAGACAGCGTGGCATTATATAAATACTGTTTATTAGCCCACAGCATCTATGTAAGTAAAAAATCGTATTACCATTATAATATCCGAAATGGTTCCGTGTGCTGGCGGGCGGATGAGCGGCTGCCTTATAATACATATTTGCTGTATCAGGAATTGAAGAAAACATTTTTGAATTATACAAATCCGAATATATTACTGAAGCAGTTGAGAAGATATATTTTGGATATTGAAATGCATAATCTGCAGATGCTGTTTGATATTGACGTCAATGTATTGGGGAAATGGAAGTTTCAGTATGAAGGCTATTATGATTCGAGAATTGTTTTGTATGGAGCCGGGAAATGCGGACAGGCATTCTACCATCAGCTCTGCCTCGATGAAAAGGAAGAGCATATAGCGGCGTGGGTGGATGAACAGTACTTCGATAAAAGGGAACAGTGTCTGTTTGACATTCAGTCGCCGGAAGTACTGCCAGGATTACAGTATGACTATATTATTATTGCGGTAATGGACCGGCTGCTGGCATCCCAAATTAAAAGGAAGTTAATGGATACATACTTCATCAAGGAGAGCGTAATTGTCTGGAAAGAAGTCTGGCATGAAGCGTTGTTTGACGAGATACCATAAAGCGACAAAATAAAAGGAGTATAAATTGATATGAAATGGTCTGACAAAGGGCATGAACTGGATAAATATGGGGAAGAACTGGTTCATGATTTTCAAAAGAAAGAAGAAAATATCTTAATTTTCGGGGCGGGGCTTCTGGGAGAAGAATACCGGCCGTTTTTTGAAAAACTGGGATGTTTTGCAGGATATATAGATAATGACAAAGGGAAACAGGAGTCAGGCGTAAATGGTGCGCAGGTTATTTCCCTGGAAGATTATTTTGATGAAGGAAAAACTGGAATAATCATGATTGCGGCGGATGAAAAGAATATACCGGCAATGGAATCACAGTTACGTAAGGCGGGTTTAAAAGAGCAAAAAGATTTCTATACATACAGGGAGTTTATGAAAACGGTGTACCCGGTTCTGTCAGTGTATGTTTATAACCAGTTTTACGTGGAGCAGGCTCAGATTTGTCTGACGGAGAGGTGCAGTCTGAAGTGTAAAGCCTGTGCGCATGGATGTTATGCGGTGGATGCCGGCAGCCAGGATATGAGCCTTGAAATGGCCAAAGAAAGCGCGGATTGTTTTTTTGAAAGGGTTGATTTGGTAAAGGAGTTTGTGTTAATCGGCGGAGAGCCTTTGTTATACCGGGAGCTGGATAAAATAATCGCATATATTGGTGAAAAATACCGGGAAAAGATGATTTGTTTTTCTATTACGACGAATGGGACGATAATGCCGGAGCAAAAGATATTGGAGTTATGTAAAAAGTATCGTGTTTTGATTCGTATATCGAATTATTCGGCAGAGTTAAAATATTTGGAAAAAAAATATGAAAAACTGAAGGAAGAGCTTAGGAGACATGAAATAACTTATCGGATGAGCGACAGAGATTCACACTGGATGGATTATGGGTTTGAAACGCTTGACCGGGGAGGAAAGGAGGAGGAACTGATTCAGGTTTTTGACAGATGTGGGACAACCTGCAGAGAAATCAGAGGAAACAGATATTATTACTGCGTGATGGCAAGGAGTGTTTCGGATAATCTGGGATTTGGCTTGGGTGAGGATGATTATCTGGATTTCAAAGAGGTAAAGGATAAAAAGGTATTGCTGGAATATGAAAAGGGATATTCGGACAAAGGGTATCTGGATATGTGTAATCACTGCAATGGGGCGGACGCGGTTCAGTATCCCATTCCTGTGGCGGAACAACTGTAAAGATAAGAATGGAGGAGAACGGGATGCATCAGGTATATATATGGGGAGCTGGTTATTATGCAAGGCAGGTATTGGATGAGATCGATGATTCGAGAACCAGGATATTAGGTATTATTGACTCGGACGAAGAAAAACAAGGAACAAAAATATTTGATTCGATACCAGTGATTTCACCCTCTGATATATCCGGAAAAGAATTTGATTATCTGATTATTTCAGTAAAAAATTATGAGTCTATAGAGAAAACGTGCAAAGAATCCGGTATTCCGTCGGAAAAAGTCATTGTTTATTGGAAAGAGGAACCGGATAACTCTGTTTTTATCAAGCGAGCGGAGCAGGTTGACCGGTTGATTCATAAAAACCAGATTTATCAGGAACGTCTAGACAGCGCGCCTTATGAATGGAATGTAAAGCCGACGCCGAAGATTCAGGAAGGCGCTGAACTTTTAAAAAAGATAGATCAGGACCACAGTAGTTTATGTCGGTTTGGCGACGGGGAATTTGAAATGATACGAGGGAAGTTACGGCCTTGGTTCCAAAAGCCGGATGATACATTGGGCGAGCGGTTAAAGGAAGTTTTGTATTCAGAAGACGGTAAAATTAATATAGCCATTCCGCAGAATTTCTGCGGGCTTGATAAATATAAGGAAGACGCAGCGGATAGTATCCGATATTATATGTTTGGCGATACGAGAAAAGATATTCTTGAATTGCTTGATATGGACCGGATTTATTATGACGCCTATGTCAGCAGACCCTATATTATGTATAAAGATGGGAAGAATGCAGATGAAATCTTTCCTTTGTTTCAAGGGTTGTGGAGAGACAGAGAAGTATTGATTGTTGAAGGAGAATTTTCAAGGATTGGCATAGGTAATGATTTGATGGCGTGTGCCCGTTCAGTTTCACGTATATTATGTCCTTATAAGAATGCGTGGGATAAGTATGAAGATATTTTGCATACGGTTTTAGAAAAGGCGAATAAGGAAGCGATAATCTGTATCTCGCTTGGTCCTTGTGCAACGGTTCTAGCTTATGATCTGGCAAAGAGAGGGTATCAGGCTCTTGATATTGGTCAGATTGACAATGAATATGACTGGTATGTGAGGGGCGCGAAAGTCCGGGAGGATATTCCAGGTAAATTGGTTGCGGAACGTCCGGCTGGACAGAAGCTTGAAATGGACGAAGAGACGGAATATAAAAAGCAAATAATTGCAAGAATTGTGAGTCCTTGATTTGATAAAGAATGCTGCAGGAACAGGATAGCTGATTTTTGGTAAGCGGCGGTACGATAGGCTGTCTTATCCCGGTGAAGCTGCTGTGTTGTTCAAAGTTTGTAAGGTAAGTGGGAAAATGAAGAATGTATACGACGTCAGATATGAAAAAAACTTAATCTATATCTTACCCTCAGAACCGGGTTGTTTATCGCCTTCGGTTTGCAGGGAAAGGTATCCGAATACAGTGATTCTTGTTTATCTCTACTATCTGGACACGCTTTCTGTTTACTGGTCTTATCTTGACGGGATACCGGAAGAAATCCAGGTCTGTGTGATTTCTTCTAAAGAAGAGGTTCTTAAGGAAGTCAGAAAACATATCGAAGCATCCGGCAGAGCGGGCGTTCAGTATATCCTTAAGGAAAACCGGGGGCGGGACGTAAGCGCGCTTTTAGTTACCTGTGCGGATTTGATAAAGAAT
>CAJSZQ010000048.1 GCA_910574185.1 Lachnospiraceae bacterium | reverse complement strand
GGGAGTATCCTAAAGATTGTGTAAACCTCCAAACTGATGTAAGATAAAATTACTCAGTTTGGAGGTATTATTATGGCAAGAAAAAACGAAAGCCCACAAAAAGCAGCAATGCGGGAAATCATGCGCAGCTATCTCAAGGAGAATGACATCCGCATTAAAAATGGAGTCGATGTGAATGCCATTATGCGTGACATGATGTCTGTGATTCTGGAAGATGCGCTGGATGAAGAGCTGGACGAAGAACTCGGATACTCAAAGTACGACTACCGCAACAAGGATACTGACAACAGCCGCAACGGACATTCCAAAAAAACCATGCACACCAGCTATGGAGAAATGGATGTTGCAATCCCACGTGACCGGAACGGCGAATATGAGCCCCAGCTCATAAAAAAATATCAGAATACCATAACGCAGGATATGGAGGAAAAAATACTTTCCATGTATGCAAAGGGAATGACAACCGGAGATATAGAATCCCACATGAAGGAACTCTATGACCTGGATATATCCGACAGCACAATCAGCCGGATTACGGACAAAATACTTCCCATCGTCAAAGAATGGCAGGAACGTCCACTGGAAGAAGTCTATGCGGTTGTATTCATGGATGCCATTCATTACCATGTCCGCAGCGAAGGACGTATTGTAAAGCGTGCTGTTTACATTGCATTAGGCATTGACATGAATGGGAAGAAAGACGTTCTTGGGATGTATGTCGGGGAAAATGAAAGCGCAAAGTTCTGGCTGTCCATTATGAACGGCCTGAAAAACCGGGGAGTAGAAGACGTCCTGATTGCCTGTGTGGATGGACTTACCGGATTCCCGCAGGCAATAGAGGCAGTATATCCGCAGACCGAGATCCAGCAGTGTATTATCCACCAGATCCGAAACTCTACAAAATTTGTATCCTATAAGGACATCAAAAAGCTGATGTCAGACTTAAAACGCGTATACGCTGCCCCGACAGAGGAGACCGCCCTGGATGAGCTGGAACTGTTTCGGGACAAATGGGACGCCAAATACCCGAAAATCTACAAATCCTGGCACGACAACTGGGCAACCCTGTCCACGTATTTCAAGTATCCAGAAACGGTCAGGCGGCTGATATACACGACGAATGCGATCGAAGGGTTCAACCGCCAGTTGAGGAAAGTAACCAAATCCAAAACCGTATTCCCCACCGACGACAGCCTTATAAAAATGCTGTACCTGGCAATGATGGACATCACAAAGAAATGGACGGGCCACCGCAAGGACTGGGGACAGATCCATTCCCAGCTGGAGATTTATTTTGAAGAGCGCTTATCTGGCAGGAATCTGTAAAGGAGATTTTTAACGAGCTGCATTGACAGGGATAAAATTCCTTGTATAATACAGACAAGGGCAGAACCAGAAGACCGGCTCTGCCCGCTTGCAACTATTCATAAATCTTATATCAGTTTTTTGAGTTTACACAAAACTTGAAACGGTCTCGTTTTCCGGCTTTGTACGTTTTTCGTACGAAGTAAATATTATTTTGAAAACATCCAAAAGGACTGAAAGCAATTTTGCGCCCAGTCTTTTGCGCTGTTCTTTTCCGACAAAATTCGTCGTTAGAGCCTATGAAGTCCTTTCTAATGTTTAAGTAACTATGCTAATCCCGCTTTGCCTTAGCAACCTAAAAATCGCCAGTAAAAAAGGCGTAGAATTTTCGACACTGTTATCCTGATTAGTAACGTTACCTTTCATCTTTGTCCTGATTGGTAACGTTACTATTCCAATCAATATATGCCCTTTTATGCTCCCCCTTCTGCTTCTTAGGAAGCCTGCACCGTTCAATTCCCGGTGCAAGCCTCTGCCGGAGCTTAGCAAGCTCTGTATCTTCCGTATAGGAAACCTTAAGTCTAACGCTCACTTATTGCCTCCAATCCATCATTGATGAATGCTCTGTGTGCTACTGCATATATCCGCTGAAGACGCTTCTCGCTCCTGATCCGGCTGACCATTTCACTGATATGACGCCGGAGCCGTTCCGCCTCACTTTCCGCTCGGTTTCCGTTCGCTTTGTTTGTTTTGGAAATCCGCTCCGCTCTGCACCTCTGCATATATCCGAACTTGAAGGCTGTCCAGACTAAATCATCTTCACTGGGCGAATTATCTATAAGCTCCAATACTTGTCCAATGGTCATACAGAAAGATTCTGGCATCTCACACTCTGCATCCCTGATTTTATCGTATAAGTTCATCAATCCACACCTACTTTCCTGTATAAGCATTTATAAAATAACTTATATTTGCAGCCCCTTCAGCATCTTCAATATCTAAAACAGAACAAATGATAGAACGCTGTCTATATTGCAAGTCTGTCAGCTCTGCATACTCCTTATCATCCAGCGCTTTCCTAAACATCCCCGACACTTCCAGAATCATCCCCAGACAGGTATTACTTTTGATTCCATTCGCCGATTTTGCAATTGCTTCCCTTAATTCTTTTCTCTTTTTCATGTAATCCCTTGTCCCTTCCCCGGATTCCATGCTAATATGTATTTGCGTTTTATGGCATGGCTCCGGCTGTGCTGCCCTGTTGGTACTGGTAATACCAATGGGGCGTTTTTAATAGTTCCCATTGTCCACACTTCCGCCAATCCGAAAGAAGTTGTATCCTGCTACTTGGTATCTGTTCGGCGGAACAAAATCTACACACTGGCTTAATGCTTCCAGGCTCTCATTGATACCGCAGAAAGCGCCCTCTATCCTCTCCAGCGTGTTGTTCATCTTTTCGGCTTCATTTAGTAATGCCTGTACCTGTCCTTCTGTCATTATCTTTTACACTCCTTTCAATTTCTCAGCGCACCGCTTCTCTACTACAATTAATCTTCTCAATTTTTGACTCCTTTCTATAGATAGGGCACTTAGAGCACATTTTTTCAACTTCTTTTATATACCCTGTTAATAGACTTTTTTTACCTCTTATGTTCTTGAAATAAAATTTATCTGCCCTATCTGCCCTATTTTTCATAATTCTCCATAAATACGGCGTTTTCTTCAAGCGTTGCCTGTGAAAACTCTTCATCTTCCTGCCCTGAAAGTGCACTTTTAGGGCACATACCACTAAAAAACCTGCTCCCACATGATTTATGATCCCGGTAGCCTTTCCCTCTCAGGTTTTTATAAAAGCTCCTGCTACTCAATGCACCATACTCATTAGCAATACAATACGCTTCATATTTTTGATACAGGCTTGTCCGTTCCATCTTCTTCCCTGGTATAATGTCTATCCTATCATCCAGAAACGCCTGCACGCTATCTGATTCCTTGTGATATTCGCGCACAAGCCTTTTGCTGTTCAGGCTATCAATTTCACAACCTGAATTATACAGACGTGATACCGCATCAACACATTCTCTGATAAATCCAGGCAGGCTCTTCTCAAGATCTTCCTTTAGATTTTTTATTTCAGCACCTTTCTGCATTACCTCTATCAAAAGTATCCGCCTATAAAATGCGCCTGACTTTTCATCTAAACTGACAGGCATTTCGTTAGCCGAAAATATCAGTTTCGCATTACTTCTAAATGAAAACACCTTACCTCCTTTATATTCGCCCTTTACTAAATCCTCACCAGTTATACGTTTTAAAGCGTCCACCTGCTCAAGTGCTTTTTTCGGAAGATCTGCACAAGCATTCAATAACTTCCCTAAAAGCTCCGTAGGTGTGAATCTTTCATTTAAGTCCTGCAGGGTAATACAGCTTACATTGTCCGCTCCGACTGCATCAATCACCAGATTAATTGCTGTAGATTTTCCCGATCCCGGCAATCCTATAATCGTCAGGAATTTTTGCAGGCTCGTATCTATCGTCATGCAGTACCCAACATATGCAAGAAACATTTCTCTATCCTCATCATCTGGAAAGATTCCTTTTAAAAACTGCTCTGCAACCGTTCCGCTATACTTTGCATTCTCTTGATATACATGAGGCACCTGATTAATAGAAAAATACTCCGGCTTATGCTGATGCATTACTTTTAGCTTTATGTCATACATGCCATTTTTGAAGTTTATCCAATGCTTAGGATACTGGTTGACTTCCTCATTTTTCCGAGTCAGGCGGTAATCTGCAAGAATAAGATTATATACCCTGTTTACCCTGCTTATTGTTATCAGTTCCGGCCAGATCATGGCTTTGATATGCGCCTTAAGTATTTTCCCATCTTCATCTAAGATATAGTGTCCTCTTCTATAGATATACGGATTTCCATTAAGCACAAACATTTTAAGCTTCTGTGTCGTTATGTATTCTGCAATTTTATCATCAAGGATATCATACGGTTCTCCGCTCTTTTTACCAATCTTCTGGAAATCCAACAAATTGATAGTTTGACTTTCCTCTATCGACATTCTCCGTTCTCACCTCCTTATTAACATGTTTCCTATACCATTCTGCAACTTTTACCATCTCCTTTTCATGCTCATTCTCATATTCGGCAACAAAGCCTGTATAATATTCCCTTGCCTTGCTGCAGCCTACACTCTCCAGTTTCGTCAAAGCTTCCTCTGCAAAACCTTCATAACTCAGCTCATAGCCATATATTTTCATGAAAGTTGATTTATACAGCTTCATATCAGTCCTGATCGACTCTAACAGGCTTGTCCTGTCTGGTAGTTCCGACACATTCTGCACTTCCGGCGGTGTCTGTTTAAATAATCCGGCAAATTCTCCGCCCTGCTCTGCCGCTTCCATATTTTGACATATCTGGTCAAATACACTATCAGGAACCAGCTCTAGCCATCCCATCAACTCACCTGTTCCCCGGAATACCATTTTTCATTGAAGAATGCCCGGCTGACCTTACCTGGTATTGTCAAATATCCTCGCTCTTTCAGTTCAGCGTTCAGCTCTCTAATAATGGAATATGCTTTACTGTTTGATACTCCGAGTATTTCGGAGATTTCTTTTGCCGTTATGTACTGCTTATTCATCCATTCACCATCCTTTCACCTGATAAACTGCTTGTACTTCTCAATAACAGATTTTTCCACGCCGTTTCGATAAATTTTACTAATCTCCGTTATGGTCTCGTCCTTCAGAAGCTTAAGCCATTCAATTAAATCTTTCCGGCTATGCGCGTAGTTATGGCACTGGCCGTTGCAATATACTATCCTGTACTCCATACGTTTACCTTCCTTTCCTTGTGCTACGCCGCACATCCTCCAGTCATCCAACACGCTGCCCGGCATGCTGTTAGTTTTCTGTTAATCTTCAATAATTACAATATCCTTTGCGGATAAATCCAGCGCTTTGCAGATTGCCGGAACTACCTTAATTTTTCCTACCCGATTACCATTCAGCGCGTTAGATACCGCCTGCTTGGAAACAGAGCCTTGTTTAGCTATCTCTGTCGCTGTTATGCCGCGTTCCGCCATTGCAAAATAGATTTTCTTTGTGTCTAATTTTAATTTCATTTTTGCCTCCTTATCATATTCATTTTCATATTCGTTATTGAATATATTTCTTGACGTACTTAATATACTATTCTATAATGAATATGTCAAGATGGAATACAAAAAATATTTTCATTTCTGAATATCTTATGATATCATAATGTATGGAGGTGAAAATATGGGTATAAATGAAATCATACAGATAGGAAACAGGTTAAGAGAATTGCGTACAAAAAAAGGATTCACACAAAAAGAGATTTCTGAACTTGCTGGTATTCCTTACTCAACGTATTCTAATTATGAAAATAATAATAGAGAACCAAGCTTAGAGCAATTAAAAAAGATAGCGGATGCTCTTGAGATAAAGATACTTGATATACTGGACATTAATGAGTACATCGAACAAACTAGATTAGAAAAAGAGGATTCTCTATTAAATTATCTATATAAGCTTGGGATTGAAATTGAATCTATAGACGGATACTCTTATATTGTAAAATATAAAAAAAAGAAATATGTCATTAAAGACAGTGATTATGAAAAATTAGTATATTCTATTAGTGCATTTACTAAATTTACCCTTGATAATTTGCTATCAGGCAATGAAGAACAATAGTATACAAAGCGTAATAGCCTTATGCGCCGGCGCAATTCATGCGCTTCCATTGTACCATGACAATATAATACATTTACCAAGGGAGCCGAAGGGGCGATTACGTCAGCCGCTGGACGGAAGAAAGGGGGCTGGTGCTATGGTTACATATAGTGACTTGTTCACATTCGTAATTATGCTTTGCGCCGTTATAACTCTTGTTATCAACATCAAACGCAAAAAGTAGCGCCCTCGTCCTGGTAAGATAAGGCGCTACTTCATGTAACAAATTATTTTCCCGGCGGCTAGGTGTACTCTAGCTTTCGGTTCTCTTGTTAAGTATATTATAACAAATATACTGAATATGTCAAATATTTTCCAATCATTCCACGCTGCCCGGCATGTTCTTAGTTTTCAAGTAACTGTTCAATTGGTACATCCAAGGCTTTAGCGATCTTACAGCCTATTTCATCACTGCAGGACTTTCCAGAACGGATATAATTAATTGTTGCCCTGGATACTCCTGACAGCTCTGCAAGACGTTTCTGTGTTAAATCCTGCCTTGTCAACTCTGATACTAATTTCACTCTGTCAATTCTCATTTTCACATCTCCTTTCTGCAAGCTTTTGCTTTCTTACTAAAGGCTATCACAAGCATTTGCATTTGTCAATAAACTTTTAAAAACATTTGCTTTCATTTTTTAATATTATGTGCTATTATCTAATATGAAAGTGGGTGATATCTTGAACACAGGAGAAAAAATTAAACTTGCCAGAAAAAGAGCAGGACTTACGCAAAAAGAATTAGGTGAAAAACTCGGCATCACTTACCAACAGATAGGCCAATACGAAAACGGAAAACGCCAGCCAAAACTTGAGACTTTAAATAAAATAGCAGACGCTCTCGACGCTGATGTGTGGAACCTCTATGATGGTTACACGCTGAAACCAGCACTGCCTAACGAACATTTCTGGACAGCATACCTTGACGAGAAACTAAAACAGTTAGGCTGCAGCATCGGCTATAATGAAGAAGATGCTTTCTTATGGATAAATTATCCGGATGGTACGCTGGAAGTGACAGAGGAAAATTTAAAAGATCTGGACAAAAGTACCCTATCATACTTGAAATTTAAGCTGGAAGAACTGAAACAGGAACACATAGAAGACTTCCGGCCAAAGAAATAAACAAGCCCGGCTTCGTCCGAAAAAAGGACGAAGTAAGTCAGAAGCCTTATAGTTTCGCTCAAAATTGAGCGAAACTTCACAAGCCGCCGAAGTTTCGGCACCTTGTATATTAAGAATTGTGCCGGTGCAAAGGCGTAGAATTTTCTACACTGTTTTGGTCTGTCCGTTTTTCGGACAAAGCACCATGACAACATAATATGCTTACCCAGGGAGCCGGGGGACGTGTTCTCACCCATTCCGAGACCTAACGGAAGGCGGTGATTATTATGAGTACATATGAGGAATTTATGGTCATATTGACTGTAGCGTTACTGATTGTAGCAATTCTGAATTTGAAAAATAAGAAATAGCCGTCCTGCTCCTGAGAAAAGTAGACGGCTATTCTTAATAGTTTCTATTTAATTTCGCCGGGACGGGTGACCTGCACTCACCTTCCGGCTCCCTTGTTAAGTATATTATAACAAATATACTAGATATGTCAAATATTTTCCAGTCATTCACACGCTGCCCGGCACAGAATGAAAGGAAATTAATATGCCGACATATAAAGACCAAAACACTGGAACATGGTATTGCAAATTCTACTATACCAACTGGCAAGGCGAGAAGAAACAGAAGCTGAAACGCGGTTTTAAGCTGCAGCGCGAAGCCAAGGAATGGGAACGTCTCTTTCTGGAGCAATACGCCAGAAGCCCGGACATAACCTTTGAATCCCTGTACAACAAATACAAGGCATACATCACTCCCCGGATTAGGGAGAGTACGGCATCAAAACGTTTTTTCATGTTAGAAAAGCATGTACTGCCCTTCTTCATGAATCGGGTTGTGTCCGACATTGCCCCGGCTGACATTGCAGCCTGGCAGACAGAAATGCTTTCAAAAGGCTTAAGTAGTACCTATCTGCATTCAGCAAATACCTATTTGAAAGCTATTTTCACCTATGCAGTGGATTACCTCGGCCTTTCCAAGAATCCATGCACCAAGCCCATAGGCTCTACCAAGAGCCGTAAACTGAGCTTCTGGACGCCGCAAGAATACGCCAAGTTTGCCGATGCCTGTAAGGATAATATTGAATACTATACCATGTTTGAAATACTGTATTATACAGGCATAAGGGTCGGGGAGCTCTTGGCTCTTACGATGAATGATATTGATTTCAAGAATAATAAGATAAATATCAACAAGACATTTTACCGTTTGACCGGGAAAGATACTATACAACCGCCCAAAACACCCCACAGCAACCGGGTGATTGATATACCGGACTTTCTGACACAGGAAATCAGGGACTATGTAAGCAGGCTGTACAAGCCTGACCCGGAAGCGCGGCTATTCAATAAACAGCTCCAGTACCTCAGGAATGTTATGAGGATACGTACCCAGCGAACCGGATTGCCGCCAATAAGGGTTCACGATCTCCGACACTCCCACGCATCTACCCTGATCAACCTTGGAGCCAACCCAGTGTTGGTAGCTGAACGGCTCGGCCATGAGTCCCCCAGCATTACAATGAATACCTACGCGCATCTATTCCCAAAAGCCCAGAGCGATATAGTCATGAAAATAGAAAAAGCTAAATTTTAGTATCAGTTCAGTATCAATAGACAGGATTAAGAGCCTAAACCGACGTATTTACAACGGTTAAGGCTCTTTTTATCAGTATCCTTGTCCAATACTAATGGTTAAAAAATAAATTTTCCCGGCCCCATTTTCTTTCAGCACTCTTGCCGCAGCATCAATCGTGCTCCCTGTGGTGTATATGTCGTCAATCAGCAATATATTCCCAAAAATCCTGCCCTTTCCTCTCCACGCAAACGCACGCTTAAGATTCAAACTTCTTTCTTTAGCATCCATTTTCTTCTGAGGCCTGGTATCCCGTACCCGTACCAGATTTTTGGCGTCGACAGGTATGCCAAGCCCCCTGCCCAGTTCCCGGGCAAGAAGCTCAGCCTGGTTAAATCCTCTGATTCTTCTTCTCTTTCTGCTAAGTGGAATCGGAATAATAGTGGTGATGTCCCACTTTTTGACAGCCTGTCCGTACCTGGATAAAAGCTCTTTTCCAAAAAAACGGCTGTAGATTCTTCGATTATGATATTTAAACTGATAAATTGCTCGCTGCACATCGCCTTTATGCACCCACAGTGCATATCCTCTCTCATACACACGTGTATGCCTTTCGCAGTCATAACAGTATTCCTGCTCCTCGCTCCGAATCGGCTTACTGCAGCGCATACACCTTGGTTCTTCAATATAATACAATTTCTCTCTGCATTCATTACAAATATCTTCCGCTGTCACTCTGCCGCAGAATGGACAGACATGGGGATACAGAAGCCTAAGCAGGCCTCCCTCCGTCTTTCTTTCCTTTGTTCGTCTATTCCACCTCATAATTCAAACTCCCTGATACGGTCTGACAAACTGGAATTCCGGTTCTGCTCCGTATTATTCTGAATCATTTCCGCAAAAACTGTATCGCTTCCTACCAATGTTACACATTTTCTTGCCCTGGTTACCGCCGTATAGATTAAATTCCGGTTATACAGCTGCCTGGGCCCATTAAGAAGTGGAATTACTACTGCCGGATACTCACTCCCCTGAGATTTATGTATAGTAATAGCATAGGCAAGTTCCAACTCATCCAACTGCTGAAACGGATACTTTACAATACGGTGCTCGTCATATTCAACTGACAAATGCTCTGTATATGTATTAATATCTTTTACAATACCCATATCGCCATTGAAAATACCGATACCTTTATCAATTGTCAGTCCGTATTTTGTACACACTTCCCATTCCAGCTGATAATTATTCTTTATCTGCATAACCTTATCGCCCACGCGGAACTTCCGGCCTCCATGTTCCCTTTCTGCTTTGGCGGCGGACGGTGGATTCAAATACTCCTGCAAAATGCTGTTCAGACGCTCTACCCCCAACAATCCCTTACGCATAGGTGTCAACACTTGTATGTCAAGAGTTCCCGCATTTACATATCCGGGAAGCTTCTTCTGAATTAATGTTAACACCACACTGATAATCGTGTTGGCGTCCTGACGTTTCAAAAAGAAAAAATCCTGGCTCTTGTTATCTAACGTCACCGGCTCGCCTTTGTTAATCCGATGTGCATTTACAACAATATCACTTTCCTCTGCTTGCCGAAATATATGTTTTAACATAACCACTGGAAAGCATCCGGAATCTATAATATCCTTTAACACTCTCCCTGGACCTACTGACGGAAGCTGGTTCCGGTCCCCTACCATAATTAGTCTGGTTCCGACACAAATCGCTGAAAGAAGCGCATGCATAAGCGGGAGATCTACCATAGACATCTCGTCAATGATAATCACATCTGCTTCCAATGGATTCTCCTGATTTCTGGCAAAACCACTTTTCTGCTCTTCGTCCTGGGGATGTCCATTTACTTCCAGAAGACGGTGAATCGTCTGCGCCTCGTATCCTGTAGTCTCAGTCATACGCTTGGCCGCTCTCCCTGTAGGCGCCGCCAGATAAATATCCAGTTCTTCGCTCTTAAAATACTGAATCATAGCATTGATTGTTGTTGTCTTTCCTGTTCCCGGCCCACCGGTCAGCACCATAACTCCATGTCTCACAGCCTCCACTACCGCATTTCGCTGCATCTCATCCAACGGAAGTTCCATATTCTGTTCAATCTTGCTCAGTTTATGCAAAATCTCGGTGTCCGACACTTCGCTGTAAATATTCAAATCATGCAGCATCTTCGCAGTATTAAGCTCCATATAATAATAATTGGACGGATACACCCGACGAATGCCCTCTGCTTCTTTCAATATAACTTTCCGTTCCATTGAAAGGTCCATTAGATATTTCTCAACATGTTCAATCGCTACCTCCAGAAGTTCCCCGGCATGTCGGGCAAGCGTCTCTTCCTCCAAAAAAACATGTCCCGCGTTGACTCCCTGCAATAATGTATAGAAAATACCACTGCGTATTCTGTAATCAGAATCTGTGTGTATTCCAATCCGTCTGGCTATCTCGTCTGCAGTTTTAAATCCGATTCCACTGATATGATCTGCCATTTGATAAGGGTTCTCCTCCAGCACCCGATAAACGCTGCTGCCATAATACTGATAAATCTTTGCCGCCAGAGTAGTTCCTATTCCATATTTCTGCAGATAAATCATAGCCTGACGCATCTCTCTCTTTCCTTCGACCTGCTCCGCGATTTCCCTTGCTTTACGCTCGCTAATCCCCTTTACCTCTGAAAGCCGCTCCGGCTCTTCCTCAATAATACGAAAAGTGTCCTCCTTAAATTTGCGCACAATCCGGCCTGCCAGCGCCATTCCTACACCGCGGATTGCGCCGGAACCCAGATATCGTTCAATAGACATCAAATCCTCCGGAGCACAAACCTCCGAGGCTGATACTGCAAGCTGCAGGCCATAAACAGCATGAGACACATACTCTCCAGTCAGTTTCAATAGTTCTCCCTCTTCTATATAAAGGAAGGACCCCACGCAGGTAACCTCTCCGTCGTCATTATTCAGATTAAATACCGTATACCCATTATCTTCATTGCGATATACAATGTGTTCTACATATCCCTTTATCTCTTCCATCTATACTTCTTTCCGACTGCTCATAAACTCCACGAATTGCCCTGTTCCAATTGCAACAACCGTCATTGGATTTTCTGCTGTCATCGTATTGATTCCGGTCCTCTCTTCAATCAACTCTTCAAGTCCACGCAGCATTGCTCCGCCTCCGGTCAAAACAATTCCCCTATCTAATATATCTGCAGACAGCTCAGGCGGCGTCCGTTCCAGCACACTGATGACAGCTTCAATAATCTGACCCGTCGTTTCCCTTAAAGCTTCCTCCGTCTCGGAGGATGTAACCTTCACAGTTTTCGGCAATCCAGTTAAAATATTGCGTCCTCGTACTTCAATAGACTCTTCCTCAATCAGCGGATAGGTCGTTCCGATTTTAATCTTAATATCCTCCGCCGTCCGCTCTCCAATCAGCAAATTGTGCTTCTTACGCACATAGCGCACGATAGCCTCGTCAAAATTATCTCCGGCAATCTTAATAGACGTATTGACCACCGTTCCTCCCAGAGAAATCACCGCGACATCCGCTGTTCCTCCTCCGATATCTACAATCATATTCCCACATGGTCTGGAAATATCAAGCCCCGCGCCAATAGCTGCCGCTACCGGCTCCTCAATTAGACGCACTTCTCTTGCGCCTGCCGCATAGGTAGCTTCCTCCACTGCCTTACGCTCCACCTCCGTCACACCGCTTGGCACACAGATGCTGATACGCGGCTTGCTAAACGAACGTCTTCCCAGGGCCTTCTGCACAAAATATTTAATCATTTTCTCTGTTACTGTATAATCGGAAATTACACCCTGCCTCATCGGTCTAACCGCCACAACATTTCCCGGAGTACGCCCAAGCATCAGTCTGGCTTCTTCACCAATTGCTTTAATCGTATTCGAATCTCTGTCATATGCAACCACCGAAGGTTCTTTCAGAATAACCCCTTTTCCCTTCACATATACAAGAACGCTTGCGGTTCCCAAATCAATCCCTATATCAACTGCCATTCTTTGTTCCCCTTTCATCAAATACCTGCTTTTACTTTAACAGCAGACATCCCCGGTCTACAGTTACGCACAGAGGTATAATAAGTAACTCTACTTATTATACCTCTTTTTCATTCATTCTTATTCATAAATATTTCCAATGTACCTTATTTTTTTCGACACGTATGTTACTGTTCGCATCTTCAATCGTTGAAATTACTTTTCCAAAATGTTTGAAAATAGCTTTCGTTACTATTTGCGCTCTAACATTGTTTGAATATATTTTCCCGTATAAGACGCCTGATTTGCCGCCACCTCTTCAGGCGTTCCCTTTGCAATTACGGTCCCGCCTCTGTCTCCGCCTTCCGGTCCGATATCTATAATATAATCGGCGGTCTTAATCACATCCAAATTATGCTCAATCACAATTACCGTATTGCCGTCGGAAGCCAGGCGTTTTAGTATTTCTGTAAGCTTGTGCACATCCGCAAAATGAAGTCCTGTAGTAGGCTCGTCCAGAATATAAACTGTCTTACCAGTACTTCTCTTACTTAACTCCGTTGCAAGCTTAATTCGCTGAGCTTCTCCGCCAGAAAGCGTAGTAGAAGGCTGCCCCAGTCTAAGATAAGACAGTCCCACATCATACAGAGTCTCAATCTTTCTGCGGATTGAAGGAACATTTTCAAAAAATTTCAGCGCTTCTTCTACCGTCATATTCAGCACATCATAAATGTTCTTTCCTTTATAGTGAACTTCCAAAGTCTCCCTGTTATAGCGTTTTCCGCCGCATACTTCACAAGGCACATACACATCTGGCAGAAAATGCATCTCTATCTTAATAATCCCGTCTCCTGAACAGGCTTCACAGCGTCCTCCCTTTACATTAAAGCTGAAGCGCCCCTTCTTATATCCCCGCTCCTTGGCGTCCTGTGTAGCGGCAAATAAGTCCCGAATCAAGTCAAATACTCCCGTATAAGTCGCAGGATTTGAACGAGGCGTCCGTCCAATAGGAGACTGGTCAATATTGATTACCTTATCCAACTGTTCCGTTCCTTCAATCTTCTTATGCTTGCCTGGAATCGTTCTTGCCCGATTTAACTTTTTAGCAAGGTATTTATAGAGAATTTCATTTACCAGAGAACTTTTTCCGGAACCAGACACGCCCGTCACACAGGTCATTACTCCTAACGGAAACGCTACGTCAATATTTTTCAGATTATTTTCCTGTGCGCCCACCACTTTCAGCCATCCTGAAGGCTTGCGTCTTTCCTCTGGAACCGGTATGCGTATCCTGCCACTTAAATATGCTCCGGTAACAGACTTTTTACATTTCATAATGTCTTTTGCTGTTCCCTCCGCAATAACCTCTCCGCCATGTTCCCCGGCGCCGGGACCGATATCCACAATGTGGTCCGCCGCAAACATCGTATCCTCATCGTGTTCTACAACTATCACCGTATTCCCCAAATCCCGAAGATGCTTCAAAGTTCCTAAAAGCTTATCGTTATCCCTCTGATGCAGACCAATACTGGGTTCATCCAGAATATAAGCCACTCCGACAAGGCCCGAACCAATCTGGGTGGCAAGACGGATTCTCTGTGCTTCGCCGCCGGAAAGAGAACCGGTTGCTCTGGACAAAGTCAGATAATCCAGTCCCACATCCAGAAGAAACTTTAGTCTGGCATGAATCTCCTTTAAAATCTGGGCTCCAATTAACTGCTGCTGGCTGGTCAGCTCAAGACCCGTCAGAAAATCCATCAGCTTTTCGATAGAAAAAGCTGTAATCGCAGCAATATTCTTATCTCCGACAGTCACTGCAAGGGCCCCCGGTTTCAGGCGCTGTCCTTTGCAGGCACGGCATGGAGTGACACGCATATATTCTTCATATTCCGCCTTGGATGTTTCTGAGTAAGTTTCCTTATACCTGCGCTCCACATTCTTTAAGATTCCCTCAAAGGCAACGTCATAAAAACCTTCTCCCCGCTGTCCAATATAGTGAACATTTACCTTCTTCCCACCGGTTCCATGAATCAAAATATCATGAACCTCCTGAGAATACTCTTCAAACGGCGTGTCTAGGGAAAAATGGTACTCCTCACAAAGCGCGTCCAAAATCGCTCTTGTAAAGCTTCCCTTTTTTCCTGCAGACTGCCATCCCATCACAGCGATTGCTCCCTGCTCAATGCTAAGACTCTTATCTGGAATAATCAAATCCTCGTCAAATTCCATCTTATACCCCAATCCAAAACACTCAGGGCAAGCTCCAAAAGGATTATTAAAAGAAAAACTTCTGGGTTCAATTTCTTCAATACTGATTCCACAATCCGGACAGGAAAAGCTCTGACTAAAGTTCATTGGCTCACCGCCAATCACATCCACCGTCAAAAGCCCCTCTGCTAAATGCAATACATTCTCAATAGAATCTGTCAGCCTTTTCTCAATACCAGGTTTTATTACCAGTCTGTCCACAATAATTTCAATATTATGCTTAATATTCTTATCCAGACTAATCTCTTCCGATAGTTCGTACAGATTTCCATCAATTCGAACGCGTACATAGCCGCTCTTTTTCGCACGCTCCAAAAGCTTAGCATGAGTACCTTTGCGTCCTCTGACTACTGGCGCTAAAAGCTGGACTCTGGTTCCCTGTTCCATCTCCAGAATTTGATCTACCATCTGGTCAACCGTCTGCCGCTTAATCTCTTTTCCACACTTCGGACAGTGGGGAATACCGATTCTGGCATATAACAGACGAAAATAATCATAAATCTCCGTCACCGTTCCTACCGTAGAGCGAGGATTCCGGTTGGTTGACTTCTGGTCAATAGAAATAGCCGGCGAAAGCCCTTCTATACTCTCTACATTTGGCTTCTCCATCTGTCCTAAAAATTGTCTCGCATAAGAAGATAGCGACTCCATGTAACGGCGCTGTCCCTCAGCATAAATTGTATCAAATGCAAGAGAGGATTTCCCTGAACCGGATAATCCTGTCAACACTACAAGTTCGTCTCTGGGAATGTTCAGGGTGATATTCTTTAAATTGTGCTCATTCGCTCCCCGTATTTTAATATAGTTCTTGTTTTTCGTCCTTCCAGCCATACTATTCTCCTAATCTTTCTGTTATCTGCCCTCTCAAAACAAAGAGCCCTTCAAGCCAAACAACCAGCAACGTTCAAAAACCTGCCTTCATGACAATATATTTTCCATTTTCTACACACAGATATTGAAATTTTTTAAATATAAATATCATCTTCAATCGGGCAATTTTCTATACACATACTTACATCTCTTGTAACTGCTTCTTAAGCTCCGTCATCTTATCGCGCAGTTCCGCCGCCGCCTCAAAGTTCAATTCAGCCGCCGCCTTCTTCATCTGCTTTGTCACATCCCCAATCAGCTTCTCTAATTCTTCTCTGCTCATGGATTCCGGATCTTTCTCCAACCGCAGTTCTTCTGCTGCTACTTTCTTGGAAATACTAATCAAATCCCGAACCGCCTTATGGATTGACTGCGGCGTAATGTTATGCTCTTTATTGTACCGCATCTGGATTTCCCGCCGCCGCTTTGTCTCTTCCATCGCCTGGCGCATAGAATCCGTTATCGTATCCGCATACATGATGACATGTCCCTCTGCATTCCTTGCAGATCTTCCTACCGTCTGTATCAGCGAAGTTGTAGAGCGCAGGAATCCTTCTTTGTCCGCATCCAGTATCACAACCAAGGAAATCTCCGGTATATCCAGTCCCTCCCTGAGAAGATTGATTCCCACCAGCACATCGAACACATCCAGACGCATATCCCGGACAATCTCTGCCCGTTCCAGCGTGTCGATATCCGAGTGAAGATACTTCACACGAATGCCAAGTTCCCGCATATAATCGGTCAAATCCTCTGCCATCCGTTTCGTCAGAGTCGTAACCAGAATCTTATTCTTCTTCGCAGTCTCTTTCTTCACTTCACCAATCAAATCATCAATCTGTCCTTCTACCGGTCGTACATCTATCTCTGGGTCCAGAAGACCGGTAGGCCGGATAACCTGCTCCACGCGCAAAAGCTCATTACGCTCTTCATAAGCCCCTGGCGTCGCCGACACAAACAAAACCTGATTTAACTTACCTTCAAATTCTTCAAAACTTAAGGGACGATTATCCAGCGCCGAAGGAAGACGAAAACCGTATTCCACCAGCGTCCTCTTCCGGGACTGGTCTCCATGGTACATACCGCCTACCTGAGGCACCGTTATATGGGACTCATCAATCATCAGGATAAAATCATCCGGGAAATAATCAATCAGCGTATGGGGCGGCTGTCCCGGCGCAAGGCCGGTTAAATGCCTGGAATAATTCTCAATTCCGGAACAGAACCCGGTTTCCCGCATCATCTCAATATCAAAATTCGTTCTCTCTGAAATCCTCTGAGCCTCCAAAAGCTTGTCCTCCCGCTTAAAATACCGGCTCTGCTCCTCCAGCTCCTTCTCAATGGCCCCAATAGCCCTCTCCATACTCTCTTTGGAAACCACATAGTGAGATGCCGGAAAGATAGCGATGTGCTTTAAATCCTGCTTAATTTCCCCTGTCAGCACATCCACTTCGGTTATCCGCTCTACTTCGTCTCCAAAAAACTCTACCCTGAACGCATTTTCTCCAGAATATGCTGGAAATATCTCCAACACATCTCCCCTGGCCCGGAAGGTTCCCCGGTGGAAATCCATCTCATTGCGGTCATACTGAATATCAATCAGTTTTCGTATCACCTCATCCCGGTCCTTCTCCATACCAGGGCGCAGAGAGATAACCATCTCCTGATAATCAATGGGCGAGCCCAGACCGTAAATGCAAGATACACTGGCTACAATAATCACATCCCTCCGCTCAGAAAGGGCCGCGGTAGCAGAATGACGAAGTTTATCTATTTCGTCATTGATGGAAGAGTCCTTGGCGATATAGGTATCGGAAGAAGGAACATAGGCTTCCGGCTGATAATAATCGTAGTAGGACACAAAATACTCTACTGCGTTTTCCGGGAATACCTCCTTGAATTCTCCATATAATTGTGCGGCAAGCGTCTTGTTATGAGCTATCACAAGCGTTGGTT
>CAJSZQ010000047.1 GCA_910574185.1 Lachnospiraceae bacterium | reverse complement strand
GATGATTTCATCTGCAGGAATCTTTTGCAGATGGAATGCATCCAGAAGTTCCTTTCCGTATTGAAATTCAAATATCTCATACGGGCTCTTATTTCCAAGTTTCTTTCTTGCATAGGAATTGATATGGCTCATCATGAGATTAATCTGTTCCTGCGTGTATCGACCGATATCTTCGCCTTTCGGAATGATTCGCCGGATCATTTCATGATTGTTTTCGCAGCTGCCTTTCTGATAAGGCGCACTGGGGTTGCAATAAAACATTTTCGTGCGTGGATTTCCCTGCATATCAGATTCAATGGCGGAAGGATTAGAAAATTCACTTCCGTTATCTGCTAATAGAACAGGGAACAGTTCTATAAAAATGTCAGGTCTCAATTCCAGATAAAGACGGTTGAAAATATCGATCACAGACTGGGAATCATTGTGTTGTCTGAGAAAAGCAAGCTGCAGTCCCTGTTCCACAAAATGTATGGTGAGAAGAACCGCGCCGCCTTTGCTGCCTTCTACAGAATCAATCTGACGAATAGAGAGATCAGGATGTTCTTCCAGATATGTATGGAAACAGGAGAAATCACGTCCCAGGCGACAGGCCCTGTCCACTTTGAGATTTCTGGAAACATTCTTTCTTGGGCGCATGCGGACAGTTCGCGGCATATCCATGTTTCTGGCAGTAAAAAGGCCGCTGTTTATATAGGCATACAGAGTCCGTTCGGATTTCATGAGTTCATCTGCATGGTGAACAGCGATGTGATGAATAGATTGTCCTTTTATTAAAAGAGGCGAAACAATGTCATCGATCTGTCTGAGCTCACGTTCCGAGAGGGCAAAACCGGACCTGGATTCCCTTCTGACCAGTTCATACTCTTTTTGAGCATAAGAAGCTTTGTACAAACACTTCTCTAAGGAACATTTATTACGTTGTGAGCAGCCATTACAGACATAAGGCGGTTTGGAAAGTTTAGGGCAAACATACTTTTCGTAGAGAATACAGGAAGAGGAGCATTTGCCACAGGACCAGCAAAGGCGATTTTTGTGGGAGGTACATTCCTGACATACCCTTTGAGCGAAGCATTCATGCTGAAAAGCCAGGAGGCAATCATTGAAGGCTTTGCCATAGGCTCCGCTTTTTTCAAAAGAGATGTGGTTTTTCACTTCTTTAGAGATGGTGGTACAATCCTTGTTTAATAATCTGCCGATTGCTTTAAAGCTCTCGCCTTCGTTCAGTTTCGTTTCGATAATAATCCGGGACTCAAGAGTTAAATGTTTTTGTTTATTCATAAGTACTTCCTTCCTGCCGGGAGGAAACAGTCATATTTTATAGAAATGATTTTAACAGATAATTCGGAAAGATTAAATTCCATGATTGCCGGTAGGAAGATTTGCAGAATTAAATTCCACAGAGGGGTGGAATTTAAATTTGCAATTAAGTACTGTTACAAAATGTGTAATAAATGAGAATAAAATCTTGCATTTTTGTTTATGGAGTGCTATACTTGTAATCAGTTGCATAAGGTGAAAGCGAAAAGAGTGAACGAAAGTTCACTCTTCTTTATTGCTGTGTACCGTAAGGAAGTCGTAGGAAGAGGTTTTTAAGGTTTAAGCAGCTTTGTGCAAGGATGCATAATCGAGTGTGTTTGGTTAAACATGCTCCAGAAAGAAGGGAAGTTTACATTGTCAAAAAGAAAGAGTTACGAAGAAAAAACAGAAGAGATTCTGCTCCCAATTCTGGAAAAGAATGGGTTTGAACTGTGGGATGTAGAGTATGTGAAGGAGGGCGGAACGTGGTACTTAAGGGCGTATATCGATAAGCCGGGAGGAATTATGGTGGACGACTGCGAGGTTGTCAGCAGAGAGCTGTCAGACCTTCTGGATAAGAAGGACTTTATAGACGAGGCTTATATTCTGGAAGTTAGTTCGCCGGGGCTTGGAAGAGCGCTTAAGAAAGAGAGAGATTTTGAGAAAAGTCTTGGAAAGGAAGTAGAGGTCCGTACCTACAGAATGATTGACAAACAGAAGGAATTTCGGGGGATTTTGAAAGGCTATGACCAGGATACAGTAACCATCGAGACTGACAATGCCCAGATGCAGACGTTTGAAAAAAGAGAGATTGCATTGATTCAATTAGCGTTTGATTTTTAGGTGTGAACAGGAGGAAATTAAGAAATGAACACGGAATTATTGGAAGCATTGACAATCCTGGAGAAGGAAAAAGACATTAGCAGGGAAATACTTCTGGATGCGATTGAGGAATCCCTGATGAAAGCGTGTGAGAATCATTTTGGCAAAGCGGATAATATTAAGGTTACGATGGACCGGGAAACCTGTGATTATAAATTGATTCAGGAAAAAGTGGTTGTAGAAGATGTGGAGGATAAGGTAGAACAGATAAGCCTTGAAGACGCCAAAGTAATCGACAGTAAGTATGAGACTGGCGATATTGTACAGATTCCGATAGAATCCAAATCGTTTGGCCGTATTGCGACCCAGAACGCCAAGAACCAGATTCTTCAGAAGATTCGCGAAGAGGAACGGTCAATTATTTATAACCAGTATTGCGAGAAGGAGAAGGACATTGTAACCGGAATTGTTCAGCGGTACGTGGGAAGGAATGTCAGTATTAATCTTGGAAAAGCAGACGCTATGCTGACGGAGAATGAACAGGTAAAGGGAGAAGTATTCCAGCCTACCGAGCGGATTAAGCTGTATGTGGTTGAAGTAAAGAAGACTACAAAAGGTCCTAAGATATTAGTTTCCCGCACGCACCCGGAACTGGTAAAGCGTCTTTTTGAGGCGGAGGTTACAGAGGTTCGGGACGGGATTGTAGAGATTAAAAATATTGCCAGAGAAGCGGGAAGCAGAACCAAGATTGCGGTATGGTCCAACGATCCGGACGTAGATCCGGTTGGCGCATGCGTAGGTATGAACAGCGCCAGAGTGAATACCATTGTAAATGAGCTTCGCGGTGAGAAGATTGATATTGTGAATTGGAGCGACAATCCGGGAATTTTGATTGAGAATGCGTTAAGTCCTGCCAAGGTCATTTCCGTAATGGCAGATCCGGATGACAAGACTGCAAGCGTGATTGTGCCGGATAAACAACTGTCCCTTGCAATCGGTAAGGAAGGACAGAATGCGAGGCTTGCTGCAAGGCTGACGGGATATAAGATTGATATTAAGAGTGAGACGCAGGCGATTGAGTCCGGCGAACTTCCGGAAAATTACATGGAGCTGATGGAAGGCGTTTACGAGGAAGAGATGTATGAAGAAGGTTACGAAGGCGAATATGAAGCCGAGTACGAAGAAGATTACGCCGGAAGTTATGAAGACGCTTATGAGGAAAGAACTGAGGATGTCAGCGGAGCGTATGACGACACAGAGGAGATTGTATTTGAAGAAGTAGAAGAATAGAAAACAGGTGATGATTTGGGAGGCAGTAAAAAGATACCTATGCGCAAGTGTGTAGGTTGTCAGGAAATGAAGAGTAAGAAAGAGATGATTCGTGTCATTAAGACGCCGGACAATGAATTTTTATTGGACGCTACCGGTAAAAAGAACGGAAGAGGCGCATATGTGTGTCCGAACGGGGAATGTCTTAAGCTTGCAAGAAAGAATAAAGGGCTGGAACGCTCCTTTAAGCAGGCGATTCCGGATGAGGTGTATGAAGCGCTGGAAAAGGAGATGGGAATACTTGAGACAGGATAAAGTTCTATCTTTGATTGGGCTGGCAACCAAAGCGGGAAAAGTTGCGAGCGGAGAATTTTGCACAGAACGGGAAGTGAAGGCAGGAGCTGCGAAGCTTGTAATTGTCGCGGAGGACGCGTCCAGTAACACGAAAAAAAAGTTTCAGAATATGTGTGATTTTTATCAGGTGCCGATTCGCTGTTACAATCGCAAAGAGGCGCTGGGTCATGCAATGGGGAAAGAACTTCGGGCATCGCTTGCTGTGGTGGATGCTGGATTTGCCGGGAGTATCTTAAAGCAGTTAGATACGAAAGAGAGATTAGGTCGCATAGAGGAGGTTAGTTTGTATGTCGAAAATGAAAGTATATGAGCTCGCGAAAGAGCTTGGAAAAAGCAGTAAGGAACTCCTTGAGTTTTTAGGCGAGAAAAATATAGAAGTAAAAAGCCATATGAGTTCAATTGAAGATAGAGAAATTTCATTGGTGAAGAAGGCTTTTGGAGGAAAATCAGCGGCGACAAATGTCGGCGGTCCGTCGGAGGCGGCTGCCAGAGCGCAGGCAGAAAAAAGGACGGAAGAGACGCAGAAAGAGGAGAGCGCTTCAAAGACAGAAGCAGCTTTGCCAAAGAAGAAAAATATTGTACGCGTGTTTCGTCCTCAGAATACAAGAGACGGAGGAAAAGGCGGAAGCCGTCAGGGCGGACGTCAGATGGGAGGCGCGCGGCCGGCGGCCGGCGCAAGACCAATTCAGAATGCAAGGCCAATGCAGGTACAGAATGGAAGACCTGCTCCTGGAACCAGACCGGCGCAGAACGCAAGACCGGTGCAGGCACAGAACGGAAGACCTATACCGGGTGCGAAACCAGTCCAGAGCGGAGCGCAGGAGGCTGTAAAGGAACAGTCCGAACAGGCTGCAAAAGTTGAGATAAAGACACAGCAGATGAAGTCAGAAACTGTGCAGGATACGAAGGCAGCGGAGACGTCTCTCAAAGAGAAGGCAGCGCGGGAAAATAAAGCGGCTGATAACAAAGCACAGGAGATGAAAGCGCAGGAAACAAAGGCGAAGGTCGAGCAGGCGGCACATGAGAATGTATCAGAGAGTCGCCCCCAGACTGAGCGCGTGCAGAGCGAACGGCATCAAAGCGACCGTCCGCAGGGAGAGAGACGCCAGGATAACCGACCGGGAAGAGGAGACCGCCCACAGGGGGAGAGGCGTCAGGATAACCGGCCAGGAAGAGGAGACCGTCCGCAGGGAGAGAGACGCCAGGATAACCGACCGGGAAGAGGAGACCGCCCGCAGGGAGAGAGACGTCAGGATAACCGACCGGGAAGAGGAGACCGTCCGCAGGGAGAGAGGCGTCAGGATAACCGACCGGGAAGAGGAGACCGCCCGCAGGGAGAGAGACGTCAGGATAACCGACCGGGAAGAGGAGACCGTCCGCAGGGAGAGAGACGTCAGGATAACCGACCGGGAAGAGGAGACCGTATGCAGGGAGACCGCTTCCAGTCTGGCCGGGGTGAAAGAGACAGGGATAATTTCCGCGGCGAGCATAAAGATCGTCAGGGAAGAAAGAACAATCCTGCAATTCCAGCGCCTGCAATAGAAGGACAGAAAACTCAGAGAAGCAAAGGAAAAGGGAAGGACGATTACAAGAAGAAAGACTACAGGGATGAAGACGAGAGATTAAAGGGCAAGAAGCAGAAGAATGAACCAAAACAGCAGATGCAGAAGCCTCAGCAGAAAGTGCAGAAGGTAGAAGAAGTCATTAAGTCTGTGATAATACCAGAAATCCTTACAATTAAGGATTTGGCCGATAAAATGAAGATTGTTCCTTCTGTAATTGTAAAAAAATTGTTCATGCAGGGCAAGATTGTTACAGTAAATCAGGAGATTGATTACGATACGGCAGAGGAAATCGCACTGGAATTTGACGTGCTCTGTGAGAAAGAAGAGGTTGTGGATGTAATCGAAGAATTGTTAAAAGAAGAGGAAGAGGATGAAAAGAAGATGAAGAAGCGTCCTCCGGTAGTATGCGTTATGGGTCATGTAGACCATGGAAAAACATCTCTTCTTGATGCGATTCGCCATACGAATGTCATTGACAGAGAGGCAGGCGGCATTACCCAGCATATCGGCGCGTCAGTTGTCACAGTGAACGGGGAAAAGATTACGTTCTTAGACACGCCGGGACATGAAGCATTTACCGCTATGCGTATGCGCGGTGCAAATTCAACAGATATTGCAATTCTGGTAGTTGCTGCGGACGACGGCGTGATGCCTCAGACAGTGGAGGCAATCAATCATGCCAAGGCGGCAGGGATTGAGATTGTAGTTGCCATTAATAAGATTGATAAGCCAAGTGCGAATATTGATCGGGTAAAACAGGAGCTGTCAGAATATGAACTGATTCCGGAGGACTGGGGCGGAAGTACCATTTTCGTGCCGGTTTCAGCAAAGACTGGAGAAGGCTTGAAGGACTTAATGGAAATGCTGCTTCTGACGGCCGAGATGTCAGAGCTTAAAGCGAATCCGAACCGTCGGGCAAGAGGTCTGGTTATTGAGGCCGAGCTTGATAAAGGGAAGGGTTCCGTTGCGACGGTGCTCGTTCAGAAGGGAACTTTGCGCGTCGGCGACGCGATTGCCGCAGGTTCTGCCTTTGGTAAAGTAAGAGCAATGATGGATGATAAGGGAAGACGTGTCAAGGAAGCCGGACCGTCCGTACCAGTAGAAATTCTGGGACTGAATGATGTTCCCAATGCAGGAGAAGTATTTGTAGGCTGTAAGAATGACAAGGATGCCAGAAGTTTTGCCGAGACATTTATTTCCCAGAATAAAGCGAAACTTTTGGAGGATACTAAGAGTAAGCTGTCTCTGGACGATCTCTTTAACCAGATTAAAGAAGGGAATTTAAAAGAGCTTGGCATTGTAGTGAAGGCAGATGTGCAGGGTTCTGTGGAAGCAATCAAACAGAGTCTTCTGAAGCTGTCGAATGAAGAGGTTATTGTAAAGATTATCCATGGAGGCGTAGGAGCAATCAATGAATCAGACGTCAGCCTGGCTTCTGCATCGAATGCGATTATCATCGGATTTAATGTCCGGCCGGATGCAACTGCAAAGGAAACGGCCGAGCGGGAAGGCGTGGATGTCCGTCTGTACCGGGTTATTTACAATGCGATTGAGGATGTTCAGGCTGCTATGAAGGGTATGCTTGATCCAATCTTTGAGGAGAAAGTACTTGGCCATGCAGAAGTACGCCAGACCTTCAAGGCTTCGGGCGTGGGAACCATTGCAGGTTCTTATGTGACAGACGGAATCTTCGAGAGAGACTGTCAGGCCAGAATTGTTCGTGACGGAATTGTTATCTATGACGGAAAACTTGCATCGCTGAGACGATTCAAGGACGATGTGAAGGAAGTCAGAACCGGATACGAGTGTGGTTTTGTATTTGAGAACTTTAATGATATCAAAGAAGGAGATCAGGTAGAGGCATTTAAGATGGTTGAGATACCAAGATAAGTGGTTTTCCTTTGCGGGCGGCATATGCAGCTTTCGCTTGGGAGTTTAACTGGCAGAATGGCGTATGCTCGTGGAATGAATGACAACGTTCTGTCCAGTGTATGAATGAAGGAGAATAAAAGTTGAGGAAAAATAGTATTAAAAATACCAGGGTGAATACAGAAGTTCAGCGCGAACTGAGTAATATTATCCGAGCAGGAATCAAAGATCCGAGAGTGGCTCCCTGGACTTCTGTTGTTGCCGTTTCAGTAGCGCCGGATCTCAAAACATGTAAGGCTTACGTCAGTGTACTGGGAGATGAGAAAGCTCAGGAAGATACAGTAAGAGGATTAAAGAGCGCGGAAGGCTATATTCGGCGTGAACTTGCCCGGAATTTAAATATGCGCAACACACCGGAGATTACTTTTGTGCTTGACCAGTCAATTGAATATGGTGTAAATATGTCGAAGAAAATTAGCGATGTGACCAGAGATTTGGATATGGATGGTGAAGAAGATGCTGAATAAGTTGTTGCAGGATGCGCACAGGGTCGCAATAGGCGGCCATGTGCGTCCTGACGGGGATTGTATCGGCTCCTGTATGGGATTATACTGTTATATCAGGGATAATTATCCAGATATTACAACAGACGTGTATTTAGAGCCAATTCCGGAGAAATTTAAAATCATTGAAGGAACAGAAGATATAAGGAGCGAGGTTTGGGATAATGCGACGTATGATTTATTTATCTGCCTGGATTGCGGCGACGAAGAGCGTCTGGGATTTTCGGCGTTTTTGTTCCAGACTGCGCTACATACCTGCTGTATCGATCACCACGTGAGCAATCAGTCTTTTGCAGAAGTCAATTATATTGTTCCAGACGCAAGTTCCACAGCCGAGCTTGTGTATGGACTTCTGGATAAAGATAAAGTTACCAAGGAGATTGCGGAGTGTTTATATATGGGGATTGCCCATGACACAGGCGTATTTCAGTACTCGAATGCGTCTCCGTCCGCATTTCGGACGGCGGCTGAACTTCTAGAGACAGGAATTGACGCAGCGTCACTGATAGATTTTACTTATTATGAGAAGACATACGCCCAGAATCAGGTAATGGGCCGCGCATTGCTTGAAAGTATTGTGTTCATGGACGGAAAATGCATTGCGGCGTTTATGAAAAAGTATCAAATGGAATTTTACGGGGTGACAGCGAAGGATTTGGATGGAATCGTGTCTCAGCTTCGGATGACCAAAGGCGTAGAAGTGGCTATTTTTGCTTATGAGACAGAAAAGGATTTGTATAAAGTCAGCCTGCGCTCAAAAAAAGAAGTAGATGTGAGCGTAATCGCCGAATATTTTGGCGGAGGCGGTCATGTGAGGGCTGCCGGCTGCATGATGCCCGGTACTGTTTATGACGTGATGAATAATGTGTCCAGACAGATTGAACTGCAGTTTGCGAAGGAGTAGTCTATGCTGCATGGAATTTTAAACGTGTATAAGGAGAAAGGATACACTTCGCATGATGTGGTGGCGAAGCTTAGAGGAATAACCAGACAGAAAAAGATTGGTCATACCGGTACGTTGGACCCGGATGCAGAAGGAGTGCTTCCGGTTTGTCTTGGTAAGGCGACGAAGGTAAGCGAACTTCTGACAGAGAAGGACAAAGCATATCGAGCTGTTTTGCTTTTGGGTACGGTTACCGATACGCAGGATATTACAGGGACAGTTCTGAAGCTGTCGGATACGGACGGTGTGTCTGAAGATAAGACAGAAGAAGTAATCCGGGGATTTGTCGGCGCCTATGAGCAGATTCCGCCTATGTATTCCGCGTTGAAGGTAAACGGAAAGAAGCTTTATGAGCTGGCGAGAGAAGGAAAGACCATTGAGCGCAAAGCAAGAGTAGTTGAAATCCACAGCATTCGGATTATTCGGATGGAGCTCCCAAGAATTGAGATGGAAGTTTCCTGTTCAAAGGGAACCTATATTCGTACCCTTTGCCATGATATAGGGGAAAGGCTGGGAACCGGCGGATGTATGGAGGAATTGTGCCGGATTCGTTCTGGGGCTTTTAGAATAGAGGAGAGCCATAGGTTGGAATATATACGGGAAAGTATGGAAAGGGGAGAGCTCGAAAATCTTTTGATTCCTGTCGACGCTGTATTTTCACAATACAAAAAGATTCAGATAGAACAGGATATGGATAGCCGGCTAAAAAACGGGAATCCTTTTGTTATGGGCTGTCCGCATACGGCGCTCTTAGACGGGGAGTATGTGCGGGTATATGATTCTGCCGGGAATTTTGCGGCAATTTATAAATATATGCAGAAAGAGAATCGGTTTCAGACTGTGAAGATGTTTCTGTGAATCGGAATGACAAGGGAGAAATATGCAGTATATAGAAGGATTGGAAGCGTATCAGGGGACGGGAAAAACAGCGGTTACGCTGGGAAAGTTTGACGGTCTCCACCGCGGACATGAAAAACTGATTGAAAAAGTAACAGAGTATGCGAAAGCGGAAGATATGGAAAGTGTTGTCTGCTCTTTCAATATGATTCCGTTTTTTGAGAGTCAGGGGATAGAGCGAGAGATTCTGATGACCAAGGAAGAGCAAAGGCTTCGTCTGGAGGGAAGAATCGACAGGCTTGTGGACTGTCCCTTCACCAAATCTTTCAGCATGATTTCCGCGGAGGAGTTCATTCGGGATGTGCTGGCAGGATTGTTTCATGCCGCCTATGTAGTTGTGGGGACGGACTTCTGCTTCGGATATCAGAAACAGGGTAACGTCCATATGCTGAAGGAATATGAAGAAAAATATGATTATAAGCTGGTAGTAATTGAGAAAGAGCGGTATCAGGACAGGATAATCAGCAGTACCTATATCAAGGAGGCGTTATCGGAAGGGAACCTTGCGCTGGCGAATCATCTGCTGGGTTATCCTTATGCTGTGGCGGGCGTGGTGGAGCATGGGAAGCGGCTTGGCAGAAGGCTCGGTTTTCCTACGCTCAATGTGGCGCCAGGGGCTCATAAGATGATGCCGCCCAACGGAGTATATGTGTCCCGTACTTCTGTGGATGGGATTTGGTACGGCGGGATTTGTAATGTGGGAGTGAAGCCTACGGTTACGGAGGAGAACCGTATGCTGGTGGAGAGTTACCTGTTTGATTATGATGGGAATGCCTATGGCAAGAGGGTAACAACACAGTTGCATGAGTTCCGGAGACCGGAAAGGAAGTTTACCGATGTCTCTGAGATGAAAGCGTGTATTGACAGAGATATTGAATATGGAAAACAGTACTTTGGCATGTAACGGGGCAGTTTGTCTGAACTGTTATATGTCGTTATAAACTGTTGGTTAAAAAGTTACAAAATAACTACCGAAATACAGAAAACTGTTGTATAATATTTTTGCTGATTAAATATTAGGTGAAATGGAGGATTCTGTTATGAAAAAAATACTGGTTATTGGAAGCCTGAATATGGATACGGTAATTGAGACGCCAAGGATTCCTGTTCCGGGCGAAACGATTATGGGAGAAAGTGTGAAGAATGTTCCAGGCGGAAAAGGCGCGAATCAGGTTTACACCATCGGAAAGCTGGGTGGGGACGTAAGTATGATTGGCGCTGTAGGGGATGACAATTTTGGCGACAGGATGATTGAGAATCTAAAAAAGGTGAATGTGAATGTAGAAGGAATTGAGCGGATTGAGGGAGGAACAACCGGACAGGCGTTTATACCGGTGGATGATTCCGGAGAGAATTCTATCATTGTAATTGGCGGAACCAACGGCCAGGTTGACGAAGCGCTTCTGAAAAAATATGAGTATCTGATGGATGAGAGCGATATTGTAGTTATGCAGCAGGAGATACCGCTTACTACAGTTATGGCCGCTAAGGAAATGGCGGTAAAAAAGGGAAAGCTGATTATTGTTGATCCAGCGCCCGCGGCTGCCATGCCGGATGAATTTTGGAAAGACATTGATTATATCAAACCAAATGAGACGGAGCTTGGAATCCTGATTGGAAAAGAGCTGCATACACAGGAAGAGTATAAAGCGGCGGCGGCAGAGATGCTGAAAAAGGGTGTGAAGCATTTGCTGGTAACCCTTGGAAGCAAGGGCTGTCTTCTGATGACGCCGGACAGTGAAGAATTTCTTCCGGCTAATAAGGTACAGGCTGTGGATACGACAGCGGCAGGAGACTGTTTTACCGGTGCGTTTGCAGTTGCCTTAAGTCAGGGAAAGACAGAGAAAGAAGCCATTGCGTTTGCGCAGAAGGCGTCGGCAATAGCGGTTACCAGAAAAGGCGCGCAGACTTCAGTACCTTCCTTAGAAGAGGTTCTGGAGAACTTTTAAAGATGGCGACCATCAAGGACGTTGCGAAGAGAGCGGGAGTCGGAATCGCCACTGTTTCAAGGGCTCTTAACGGAACCGGCTATCTGTCCGAAGAGTCAAGGACGCGAATCGAGAGAGCCGTTAAAGAACTGAATTACATACCCAATGAGAGGGCGAGGAATCTGTCCAGAAAGAGAACGGGGATTATCGGAGTACTGATTCCCGATTTTCAGACTCCATTTTACGATGCGTTTATCCGGCAGGTGGAAATAGGATTATATAATTATGGATACCGGACAATGGTCTGTAATTGTGTAAAAACAAGGGATAAGGAAAAAGAATTTATTGATATGCTGGAGCGTAACATGGTTGACGGACTGATTACATGCGCTTTATCGCTGGAGGATTCGGCATATCGGTATATTCAGAAGCCGATTGTCAGTATGGATCATGACTTAGGTGTGGATATTCCTCTCATTTATTCCAATCACAGAATCGGAGGAAGAATGGCGGCGGAATATCTAATCAGCCAGGGGTGCAGGAAAGTGCTGCAGCTGGGAGGAAGATTTGAGACGGATACTCCGTCAAATGAACGTTATGAGGAATTTGCCAGAGTGATGAGTGATAATCATGCTGCGGTTCAGATTCTGGATTTGGAATGGAACAGGCTGGATTATGAATATTATCAGTGTCATCTGGGCCGGCATCAAAAGGACATCAGAGAAGCTGACGGAGTATTTGCGTCAGATATGGGAGCGATTGGGATGTATCATTTTGCGTCTGAGTTGGGTATTCGGATACCGGAGGAGCTCAAAATTGTTGCTTATGACGGAACTGCAATTACAAGGATGGTCACTCCGGTTGTGACCGCGGTCTGCCAGGATATTTCCCTGTTAGCTCAGAAGTGTACTGACACAATGATTCAATTAGTACGTGGGGAAGATGAGATAGAAGACCGTCAGGTCGTGGATGTATATTTTCAAAAGGGTGGAACAGCATAGGGCTGTTTATAGCAATATGAGAACGTTTCTATTGTGCAAATTGCATATATGGAAACGTTTTTATTATGTATAAATGTACTGAATATACAAAGGCAAGGGCTGAAAAGCTTGACATGGGCGTGGATTATGAACATAATATATCTCATATAAGAGCTACGCAGGATTATTTTTAAGGACCTGATACCAGAAAATTTTTTTATTTGCGGCAGGGTGTAAGGAGGAAACATGGAACAAACCAGATGGGCAATTGTAGGGACAGGATATATCGCCAACGAATTTGCGTCCGGCATGCGGGAGGTAAAAGATGCAGAACTTGCGGCTGTAGTATCCAGAAATGAAGAGAAGGGAAAGGCTTTTGCACAGAAGTATCATTGCGAAAAGGTGTATACAGATTTGAAAACAATGTTAAAGACAGAAAACATCGACGTGGTATATATCGCGATTCCAAACGACTGCCATTATTCGTATATTATGACTGCGTTGAATGATGGTGTGCCGGTACTCTGTGAAAAACCAATGGTAGATAACAGGAAGCAGTTTGATGAAGTGGTTTCAAAAGCTAGGGAAAAACAGGTATTTCTGATGGAAGGTATGTGGACCCGCTGTTTTCCGGCGGTGAGGAAAGCTGCGGAATGGATTCGGGAAGGAAAGATTGGCGAACCATTATCGGTACGTTCCGGATTTGATATTAAACCGGACGCAGGAGACTGGCAGCCATGGAAAGGCGGAATCCGCCACGCAGGAGGCGCGCTCAGGGACGTTGGAATTTATGCCTTAGCTATGGCGTATATGGTATTTCCACATGGGCCTGAGACAGTGTATTCTGTTATGAAGTCGAACGGAGAGGTGGACGAAAGTTTCCATATGATGATGGCGTATGAAGATGGGAAAACAGCATTCCTGAGCGGTGCGTTTAATCAGATAAGCGATCATTGGACGGAAATAATCGGAGACAAAGGCCGCATTGTAATCGGCCCGGAATTTTGGCATCCTAAAACAGCGGTTTTAACATGGAACGATGGAACGGAAGAAACTTTTCAGAAAGATTATCCGGCAAGCGGATTCCAGTATGAGATACAGACCGTACAGGAATGTCTGAAAAAGGAACAGAAGGAATGTCCTTATTTTACCTTGGATGAGAGCGGAAAGATATCGGATATGATAGAAAAAACAAGAAAAGAATGGGGAATTATATATCAGTCAGACGAAGAGGTGTAGTTATGAAAGGTGAAATTAAACAGATTTGTATCTTGGTAGAGGATGTTAAAAAAGCGATGGAGCATTACTGGAATGAGTTTGGTATCGGTCCCTGGGATATCCGACATTTTACTCCTGAGACTGCAAGGGATTTATATGTGCATGGTGAGCCTGTGACGGAAGGCTTTGACTTTATCTGTGCGGTTACCTGGGAAGGAGATATAGAGTACGAGTTAATACAACCAGTAAAGGGGAAGAATATTTACTGGGATTTCCTTGAAAAATACGGGAGCGGACTGCATCATTTCAAGATTGTAATTCCCGATGATGAAGAGCTGAAGGCGTATGTGAAGGAATTAGAGGATAAGGGTCTGAAGGTTATGCAGACTGCGTGGATAGATAACGACGTTCATTATTATTTGGACTCTTATGACAAACTGGGCTTGATTGTGGAATTGGGAAACGGAGGAAAGATTGGGAAGGCCCCAGAAGTGTATCCGGCTGAGAATGTGGCAAGACCGGTGGCGCACAGACAGAATATCCGTCAGTTGGCTGTTGTAGTGGACGATGCAGAAAAGTATATGAAGAATTATGCATATTATCTCGGCATTGACGGGTGGGACGTTCGTCATTTTACCCCGGAGAGGATAAAGAGTCTGAACGTTGGCGGAGAGGATGTAAAAGAGGATTTTGACTTCATCTGTGCGGTAAAATGGGTTGGAGATATGGAGATTGAAATTATTCAGCCGGTAAAAGGTGCGAATATTTATTGGGAGTTTCTGGAGAAAAAGGGTCCCGGATTTCATCATATCAAGGATGTATTCCCGGACGAAGAGATTGCGGAAGAATGTAAGCGGCTGAAACCATATGGAGTGGAAATTATGCAAAACGGATGGATTGACGGAGACAGCCACTATTATATGAGTACGGAAAAATTTCTAAGCATGATTGTTGAATTTGGTAACGGGGGAAAAATCAAACCGGCAGAGTACGTTTTTACCAGTGGAAATAATCGTCGATAGATTTGAAATTCGATGATTTCTCTCTCAAATATTTCACAGAGTTACTGTTTACATATTGGTTGGCGGATGCGGATTGAATCAGGAGAATCTTATCAAAATTTACTGGAAGTTAAGCGATTAAACGAAAGGAGCCAGAGCATGAAGTATTATTATAAAGAAGGAACCGTAAAGACAGGAAATATTTTCATGGGTGAGGATGTAACGCGCAGTGCAAGAATCGAGAGTATGAGAGAGAGGCTGTTAGAAGCAGTTCCGCAGATTTCATCGGACCGGGCGGTGCTGATTACGGAGGCGTATAAGAAGTATAATAACGAGACTGTTTACGTGAAGCGGGCAAAGGCCCTAGCAGAGCTTTTAGAGAAACTTCCGGTTGCCATTCTGGATGGAGAATTAATCGTGGGGAGTGTCAGCGATAAGCTTCGCTGTGCGCATATTTTTCCGGAATTTGGTCTTGACTGGCTGATTGAGGAATTGGACGGTAATCCCATGCGACCGGAAAATCGTCCGGGAGACAAATATGAGATATCGCTTAAGGATGAAGAAGCGCTCCGTTCTATCGCCGGTTACTGGTACAATAACAATCATGAATATCGTTGTAAGGCTGTATTGCCGGAAGAGACTCATTTAATACGGGAAATGGGTGTGACAGACTCTTACTGGCTGATGATTGGCGGAGAAGGACATCTGACGGTGAATTTAAAACGTGTGGTGAGAGAAGGTCTTGAGCAGTATATTGAGCGGGCAAAAAGCAGAATAACAGAACTTGACCTTGCCGATCCTGCTCAGGCAGAGCAGAAACCATTTTTGGAATCAGTGATTATCTCTTGTGAAGCAGTGATTCGATATGCAGCCCGGTATGCGGTTCTGGCCCGGAAACTGGCCGCGAAGGAAGTAAGGGCGGTCCGTAAGGAGGAACTTCTCTATATTGCGGACATCTGTGAACGGGTTCCGGCGAAGCCTGCCCGGAATTTTCACGAGGCGCTGCAGTCTGTATGGTTTGTGAATCTTTGTATTCAAATTGAGAATAATGGACATTCCATTTCTATGGGAAGACTGGATCAGAATTTAATCAGCTATTATGAAAATGATATAAAATCCGGCGAGCTAACCCCGGAAGACGGATTGGAGCTGATGGAATGTCTGTATCTGAAATTGTTCCAGCTTCACAAGATTACAAGCTGGGGAAATACCAAGTCTTTCAGCGGATACCAGTTATTCCAGAATATTACGATTGGCGGGCAGGATAAGAACGGAAAGGACGTCGCCAATGAGCTGTCCTATCTGGTGCTTGGAGCGCAGGCGGCCATTACTCTGCATACGCCTTCTATTTCTCTGCGGTATCATGATAGGATACCGGAAAAGATGATGTATGCAGCTATGGATGTTATCAGAATCGGTGGGGGCCAGCCTGCAATTTACAGTGATGAAGTATATATTCCGGCGTTGGTGAACCGAGGGATAAGATGGGAGGACGCTGTGGATTATTCTGTTGTGGGATGTGTGGAGGCAATTGTGGAAGGCAAACAGAGCGGGCGTCCCAATGGCGCTGGTTTTGTAAATCTGCAAAAGATTATGGAGTTGGCGCTGTATGGCGGCAGGGATTCAAAAACAGGAATCTGCCTGCACCCGGGAAACGGCGATTTGAATACGTTTGCTTCTTATGAAGAGTTGTATGAGGCATTTAAAGAACAGATTCGTTATTACTTCCGTTATCAGGTTATTACAGATAATATCATTGACACAGTGACAGAAAAAGGGATTGCAGATCCGTTTGTTTCCTGCCTGGTGGACGACTGTATCGGCAGGGGGAAAACGATGAAAGAGGGTGGGGCGGTATATGACTACTGCGGACCTTTGTTTGTGGGAGCGGCGAATGTAGGAAATACGTTGGCGGCGCTTAAGAAACTTATCTTTGACGAAGGAGTTCTTACCGGAGAACAGGTCATGCATGCCCTGAAGACAAATTTTGAAGATTTAGTCACAACACCTTCCGGGCCAGAAATCCAAAAGATGCTTCTGGACGCGCCAAAATATGGAAATGACGATGATTATGTAGATGATATTATGGTGGATTATTTCCGTTTTATCTGTGAAGAAGTAGTACAGTATAAGACGACGCGGAACGGCAGAGGTCCGATAGGCTGTATCTGGCAGCCCTCCACAAGCTCTGTATCTTCCAATGTACCATGCGGAGAATGTGTGGGTGCGACGCCGGACGGTCGTAAAGCGGGAGAAGCGTTGGCAGACACTGCATCGCCGACCCATGGAACGGATACAAAGGGAATTACGGCGTCCTTAAAGTCTATCGGGAAGCTGCCAACGGTTCTGGTTTCCGGCGGGCAGTTGGTAAACGTTAAGGTTATGCCGTCCATGCTGGACGGGATGATGACGCGCAAGATGGTTCAGGTTCTGCGCACATATCTTGGAAATTACAAGGGAATGCACGTACAGATGAATTGTGTTTCAGCAGACACTTTAAAAGCGGCGCAGGAGCGCCCGGCAGAATATAAAGATTTGATGGTACGGGTTGCGGGCTACAGCGCGTTGTTTACCCCGTTAGATAAAGCATTGCAGGATGATATCATTGCCAGAACGGAACACAGTTCGTAAGAAATAGGATGAGCAGTTATAGAAAGAGACAGAGGTGAAGGATGTTTAACCATAGATTTGATGAAATTGAGAAACAGACAAAGGGGATTGTATTTAACATTGAGCATTTTCATGTTCATGACGGAGAAGGAATCCGTACCAATGTCTTTTTGAAAGGTTGCAGCCTTCACTGTCCCTGGTGCTGTAATCCAGAATCCATACATCCGGTTCCCCAGATTGCGCAGTATCAAAAGTTGTGTACGGGCTGTGGAAAATGTGTGGAAGTCTGCCCAGAGCATTGCTGTATCCAGAAAGAGGATGGAAATGTTATTACAGATTTCAGCCAATGCTGCGCCTGCGGAAAATGTGCGTCAGTCTGCCCGGCAGGGGCCAGAGAGCTGTTCGGGAAAAGGATGAGCGTATCGGAAGTTATTGCAGAGGTGGAAAAAGACAGTGTTTATTTCATAAATTCAGACGGAGGGCTGACGTTGTCTGGTGGTGAAGCCTGTCTGCAGCCGGAATTTGCCAGAGAACTCATTCGCGCCGCGCATCGCCGGTATATTCCAGCGGCGTTGGAAACAGCCGGTGCGGTAGAATGGGAGAGACTGTGGCAGGCAGCAAAAGAGGCGGACGAGATTCTGATGGATTTAAAAACAACCGATTCTCTTCAATTTGAAAAAATAGGCCGGTTTTCGCTTGATACGGTAATGGAAAATATGTGTAAACTTGCCGAAGCAGGAAAAAATATTACCTTAAGATGTCCGATTATTCCGAATTTCAATGATAATGAAGGGCATATTCAGAAAGTAGCAGAGACTGCGAGACGCGTGGGAGTAAATAGAATAGATTTTCTTCCATTTCATCAACTTGGAAAACATAAATATGCAGCGATTGGAAAAAATTACCAGATGACGGATTATCCGGAAATGAAAGATACTATTATGGAAAAGATGGCGGAGTGTTTGAGAAAAGAGGGTTTTCATGTGTCGATAGGCGGTTAATGCTCCGGCATATGAGAAGATTTCATACCTGTCACAGAATAAAAAATAATAAACGTATCATAATTAAAAATATTGATGCTTTGAACCGAGAAATTCGCAGAGTATTTTACTCTACGATTTTTCTTTTATTTACCCTGCCCCTCAAGTATATACCAAAGCGGCTTGATTTGTCAATATGCCATATGCTTTGTCTTTCATTTCAAACATATTAGTTCAAATTAACCAAAATATAGACAAGTATATTTCTTTTTCTCCCAAAGCTATCAATGGTTGTCAAAATAAAGCAAAAAGGAGATTTTACCTAATGTTAATTCAAAAAGATTTTCTGCTTTCCGAACAAAATACGCCAAACTGCAAATTTGAAAATATTGCTGACCAATGGCTCAACTCACTGAAACCGCAATTAAAAGAATCCAGCATAGTAAAATATACCAATATTCTTAACCTTCATCTTTTTCCGGAATTTAGCAACCGAGAGATTACGGAAATTACGCGAAATAATATCCGTACGTTTAGCTGTAACCTGCTTGTTTCCGGAAGCCATAAAAATCAAGGCCTTTCTCCGAAAACAGTTACAGATATCCTGTCTGTTCTGAAAAGTATATTCCGATATGCGACGCTGGAAAAAAATCTTTTGGTAGCCGATATAAAAGGAATTTCCGTCAAAAAACAGCAAAAACCAATGAGAATTCTAAGCCGAATTGAACAAACAACTCTCTGCAATTATTTATGCAGCGAATTAACACTCTGCAATCTAGGAATTCTTCTATGTTTGTATACGGGCTTACGTATCGGTGAACTTTGCGCGTTAAAGTGGGAAGATATCTCATTCAAAGAGCAATCCCTGTACGTTCATCAGACCATGCAGCGTATTCAAACCTTCAAAGAAAACGGAAATGAAACCTATGTAAAAATTTCAACGCCTAAAAGCGACTGTTCTATACGAAAAATTCCTATTCCTGGAGAAATATTCCAGCTGATAAAAAGTTCAGAAAAACCAGCCGATACTTTTTTTCTCACTGGATTGCCCGATATATACATTGAACCCCGGACCATGCAAAACCGTTTCAAATATATCATCAGTCAATGCAATATAGGAGATACAAATTTCCATGCACTCCGGCATACGTTTGCTACGCGATGCATCGAGCTTGGATTTGATATCAAATGCCTGAGCGAAATATTAGGTCATGCCAATGTGAATATTACTTTAAACCGTTATGTCCACCCTTCAATGGAATTAAAACAAAAAAATATGAATATGCTCTCTGATTTGTTCCTTGCCTGAATTAACAGAAGCATAAATCAACGAATGAAAGGGGCTGTCGGGAAATAGCGATTTTTCCCCTTTTTAGAACAAAAAGAAGAATCCCTTGGAAATCCTGTGATTTATCACATCTATTTCCCCGAGGGATTCTTCTTAT
>CAJSZQ010000046.1 GCA_910574185.1 Lachnospiraceae bacterium | reverse complement strand
CGGTAAAGATAAGGCTTTGGAGCGTTGCAGGCAGGACATTTACAATCATCGGGGAGGTCGCAGTCTTTGCGTCGTGCAATGGGTCTGATTTTCATATTGTATTTGAACTCGAAGTAAGGGATGAGGAGATGCCAGTCCCATTCATCCTGTCGAAAGCCGATGCGGGGAAGTTCATCTGTTTTGAACTTCTGATATTTAGGGGAATTGGAATCGTCAAAAGCCCACTGTTTAAGAGGGATATATTTGCAGATAAAAAGCAGTAACCAACAAATTTGTCGGTACTGAAATTGAATGAAATCAAGTAAATAGCCAATAATATCCATAAGCAATGATTTTCCTTTCAATGTTTGTGGTTGGTAAGAGTATTAACAGAAAAAGGGAGGTCATTGCTTTTTTCTTTGAAAAAGTGATGAAATCCTTGAAATAATAAGGTTTATTAAAAGAAATAAGGTAGTTGACTTGACACTACCATTAAAGGTTAAAAGGTGAAGAATATGAAAAAAATTATTGCATGGTTGGAAGAAAACGGAATGGAATACAGCGTAAATAAATACGGAAATCCGCACTATTTTAATGATGGTTTTTCTGTAGACGGAATCCAGATAGCATTTTACTTTGATGGTATCGGGAATAAGCCGGAAAGCGAAAAACTGTTGCTGAACTATATGAAACGAAAAAGATCATATGTCTGTCAACATATCCGTTTCGGAGTTGGGCGCTCTTATAGAATTATGAATGTATTCGACGCTGTACGATTGGAAGAGCATGAAAAAGCTGTCTCGAATGCTGTGGAAAAATTCTAGAAAGAAGAACACGCAAGACGCATGAAGGAAAAGAAAAGAGCATAGAGGAATGCAGGATTGTTCTAAATCAAATAGGTAAAGAAAATCAAATAAGAAAAGGAGAGAGGATTATGTGCATTACGAAAAATGAACTGGAAACAAAAATTTGGGAAGTAAGAAATTTAAAGACGCTCAAAGAAGAGGTTGAGAATGAGCTGAAAGCAATCGAACATGAAATCATTGCTTATATGGTAGAACATGCGATTGATACTGAAATCACCAAGAGCGCGAAGGTTACCTATAAGCCACAGACAAGAACAACGCTTGATAAAGACAAGCTTACAGAAATCTTAGGTGACGACCTGAAGCCGTTTGAAAAAGTATCTCGTTTCAATGTACTTAGAATCAAATAACATTCAGTCGTTAGAGCGACTATAAACAGGCTTTAAGCTCTAAGCGTCCTTCCCAAACAGGGAAGGGGTAGCAAAAGGAAGGAGGGGTATAGATAATGGTTAAGGATTTATCACTATTACAGCCATATTGTGAAAATGATATGAAGAAGCTAAAACAAGTTTCAAAGTCAATCTTTATGAGGTTTAACGAACCGTTGACAAGGGCTGACTATGATGATTTTTTCTCACTCGCAAATATGACGCTGTGGCAGGCTTATAATTCGTATGACCTTGATAAAGGCGTTTGTTTTGATGGTTTTCTTCATTCCTGTTTACAAAAGAAATTCAAGTCAGAGTTAGCATATAGGCATCGACAGAAAAGGATTCTGAATCAATTCGCTGTTTCACTGGATGCAGTCATGAATGAGGATGAAGAGCGTAGTTTGCTGGATTGTGTTCCGTCTGACTTTGATACGTTCGATGAAGTTCTTAAGCGACAGGAAACAGGGCAGTATCAGAGCAAGGTACAACAATATCTTTCAAGGCTATCGAATCTGCAAATTAATATCTTAAATCTTTTAATGGATGGTTACAAGTCCGGCGAGATACAGCAGATGTTAGATATATCGCCAAAAGAATATTTAGGCAACTTGGAAATTATGAGAAGTTATGAGAAGGTTAAAGTTTTATTTTAGGAGGAAAAGGAAGATGGCAAGGATTAGAAGACAGACTTATTCTTTAGACCAGTATTTAAAATTAATGAAAAATGAGACAATACGGTCAGATCAGGAATGTCAAAGACTATCGGGTGCATGGACTCCGGGTATGATTAGTGAATTAATTATAACAATTTTAACAGATGATTATATGCCGGCGATTATTGTTGGCGAAGAGACAATGGATGGATTATCAAAGATGTGGCTAATCGATGGTTTGCAACGTTCTTCTTCACTGATGTTTTTCCGATATGGAAATATTAGAATAAGCAAAAATCTTGATGATCACGTGATTGTATATCAGCGAAAAACGATGGATGAAAATGGAAATCCAAAAAGAGACCAAAAAAACGAAATCATTTGGGAGTCTGTAGAATTTGACGTTAGTAACAAAACATATAGCCAGCTTCCAGAGGAATTACAGGATCGATTCAATGAATATCAAATTGAAGTTGCTATACATCAAAATTGTGATACGACGGAAATTTCAAGATATGTAAAAAAAAACAATAATCATGTACCGATGAACTCGAATCAGAAAGCATTCACATATTTAGACACTTTTGCAAGGGAAGCGCGACAAATTACGGAAAATAGATTCTTTTTAGATATATACTCTTGCACCAAAAAAGGAAGAATAAACGGAACCCTTGAAAGAATGGTTTGTGATATGGTTCTGCTTTGTAATTATCCTGATGAATACAGGAAGACTACAAAACAAAATTTTAAATGGCTGAACGAGAATGCGACTATTTATAATTTTGAATGTCTCAACAGACTGCTTACAAGGCTTACGGAATCATTGGAAATTACAGCGAAAACAAAAGCATTATTTGATGTTAAGCATACACATATTTTTGTGGCAGTATTTGAGTCGTTTACTGAGCTTGGGAGAAATGACAGAGATTTTAATGATTTTCTTAACTGGTTTGTAAATGGTGGAAATAAAACTGTAATTAATGGAAAAACATGGAGTGACCTGAATGATACAAGTCGTTCAACACGAGATACTAACGTCGTGCATGGAAAGCTTGATTATCTCAAAACACTGATAAAACAATACTTTGAGGAGATTATAAAAGCAGCATAAAGGTACAGGGGGATGGATAATCCCCCACTTATGGAGAAAGGGAATATACATATGTTTACGATATCAAATATTTTGCAAGATATTCAAAGAGGTTGCGCGCTTTATAACATGAATGAGAGTTGTTTTTCATATAGGATAGTTTACTTTGTTAATGAAAGGGATACAAATTCTAAGTATTATATTGATGCTTCATATAGAGAACTGAGGAAGACATTGGAAAATATAATCAGGAGTAATCTTACTTTGACAAATTGTGTTGCTATTGCACAAATAACGGTACGGAAAAATGGAAAATGTGTTTGCTTATTAAGTCGGTCATATATGTTTAGCTTAAATGACTATTTTCGGAAGCTGAACGGAGAATGTAGAGATAGCTATGGAAATACCATACAAAGAAAGAATGTGTCAATAATCTGACCGTCACATTCTAAAAGCAAATATGAAATAGGGATTTAAAAAATAGATTTCATATATAAGGGGAGGTGTTAAGGGATGAAAAGCCAGACGGTAAGTTTTGCAACGCAAACAAAAAACGGAACTGTTACAAGGATTGGGAAATCAACAGTTTTACAGCCGAAAATGAATTTTAAAGGCGGTTCCATCAGGTGGACAAACGATAAACTGTCAAAAGCTGATGGAAAATAATACATAATAATTAATCGGGTGGATGGTTCATAAAAGATGTCGGGAGAATTATTAATTCATGTAGCAGCTATGCAGAAGGGCATAGAGCTATTCTCAGGATTTATAATCAGGTTTATATGTGATTCTTATGGTTTATTGTGGAGGTAAAATATTATGGCGATTGTATTAACAAATGGAGTTTGTTACATAACAACTACGGGGAGCGGTAAAGTCGTAAAAACACCGACATTAGAAGAAGCTCAAACTTTTTATGGCGTAAATGCTGCAATGCGGAAAATATCTAAGGCACCAGGGAAATGCAAGGGATATTATCCATATGATACAGAAGAAGATAATATTTGCAGATATGGTACAGAGAAAAACAAGGAACGGCGGAAATATTCAAAGGAAGAGCGGAAAATCTTATATGAAAGGTCAGGTGGACGTTGCGCGTTATGTGGCAGACGGCTGACATTGGAAGAGGTGACATTAGATCATATACTGCCAATCTCAGAGGGTGGCTGTGATGATATGAATAATCTTCAGATAGCATGTTTTGACTGTAACCAGTTTAAGGGCAATATTCTTCCTGATGAATTTATGGAAAGAGTCATAAGGATTTTTATGTACCAGACGAAAAGAAACATATGTTGAGTATTTTGAGTTATGCTGGGATGGGTTATGTTGAGTATTTTAGGTTGAGGTAAGGTACGTTAAGATTCGCTTGGTTATGTTGTGCTCAGTTAAGTCATGCCTTGTTGAGTTAAGTTTTATTAGGAATTATAAGTGTGTGACAGTTAGAATCTACACCTGTTGCACACTTAATTTTTGAATAATCAATAATTATTTCCATATTAATATAAAATATAGACTCGCATCTTGACGTACGTGTTTACGTACGCTATAATAAAACAAAAGGAGATGATAACATGACTGCAATTAGTGTAACTAAGGCAAGGGAAAACATATATCAAATATTGTCCGAAGTAAATAGCAGTAGCCAGCCCATTACAATTACGAATAATCGTGGGAAAAATGCTGTTCTCATATCAGAAGAAGATTGGAATGCAATTCAGGAAACTTTATATTTAACTTCGATTGAAGGGATGGCGGAATCTATTATAGAAGGTGCAAAAACTCCTATTGAAGATTGCATTTCAGAAGATATGGTGGAGTGGTAATGTACAGAATTGTTTATGAAAAGCAAGCTTTAAAAGACTTAAATAAACTAAAGGCTGCTAATATTGCTCAAAAAGCTAAAACACTTGTAGATATTATTAGGGAAAATCCATATCAAAATCCACCAAGGTATGAAAAATTGGTTGGAAATTTAGATGGATTATATTCCAGAAGGATTAACATTCAGCATCGTCTTGTATATCAGGTATATAATGAACCAGTAATAATTGATGAAGTTGAATATCAGGGAACGGTAAAGATTATTCGTATGTGGACGCATTATAGTAGAATTTAATATGTGGAAAATATAAAGCACCAGCGGAAGGAATATAATTCCTCTATGGTGCTTTCTTTTTGTTCTGATTTTCATGGATTTCTTCAACGGCTTTTTCAAGGTGTATCTGCTGCCATTGCTGACGGATAATAGGAAGAAAGAAAACTACGGAAGATACAATACCACAATCCTTTTTTAGATATTATCCTCAATTTGTAAAAGGAAGCATCAATATTTCTGAATTTGCAAGATTATCCAGACTTAGTAGAAATTCCGTATATAAATATTTGAAGATTGTGGAGAAAAAAAGAAATTACTAATTAATAGAAGCTTTTGTAAGTAAAAAAGAGAAGTATACAGCATAGGAAAATATTTTTATTATTGGAAGGAGGGAAATGAATTATGAAGGAAGAATTACTTGAAAATGAAGCATTTTGTGTTGGCGTAACTTTTGGACTAAATCTGTATCAACAGAGAGTTATTGAATCACATAGGAGAAGGGAACCTTTAGTGATTAATGAAGATTTGTTCTATTTAGAAAGCGGTAGAGAACGACTAGAAAGAGCGTTGCGTGATATTTGCCAATAAGTTTTTATATTTAGGCTATGTGTTTTAAGCTGTGTTAAGTTGGGTTTTGTTGTGGTTGGTTATGGTAGGCTGGATTTAGGCTTTGTTTTGATAAGCCGAGCATGTAGTTTTTATACTACACTGAAAAGGGTGTCCTGTAATGGGATACCTTTTTTAATTGTGTTCGGCAGAAAGATGTTAAAATGCCAAAGAATCCAGTAAACACGCCATTTGTAGCGATTTTCTTGTGTGTTGGAGCATGAGGAAATCGCTATTTTTTTGATTTTTATGGTTTGTTCGATAGAGGGAATTTTTGAGAGGGTGTGATTTGGATTAGTCTTGTGGAAAACGTTGATTTTCTAGGAGAATTGTGAGTGTATAGGATTGGGGAATAGTAAAAATAGTAGGAATTAGGTGGGAAATAGGGTGTTCGGTAATGTGTTCGAGGGCGAGAAACTATTTTGTTTCTTTTTTGATTTCTTTGGAATAGATTTATTTAGAAGTGAGTTTGTGGGATGGAAATTATTTTTGGCGTTATGAATTTTAAAGGTTAATGGGGTAGTAGGAAATAGGAGTGGATGTGGATATTTTGAAAGTGTAAAAAGTTTGTTCGATAATTTTTTTGGATGGGTGTTGATGTGAGTGTAATATATTAAGATGCAAGATATGTTGTTTGATATCAAATATATGGGGGTAAAAGATAAAAAAATTATAAATATAAGGAAATTATGTTGAAAAAAGAAAAATTGAATGATATGCTTTTGAGAACATGTATTCGTTATTTGTTTTTTGGAGGTAATATGAAGAAGAAAAATTGTAATAATAATCAGCGGTTGTTAATTACTCAACAGGAAATGGTATTAATAAAAAATAGTAATGAAAGTACGAATATAGATTTATATGGAAATCTATATGATTGTCTCCAAAATTACAATAAGCTATCTAAAATGGATTTGGACAATAATATAGTATTTGATAAAAAAGCACGAATAGTATTACTAAATCTAGAGAACAAAAAAATAATGATGGATAAAATAATGGACGAGTGGCATTCAGTTAAAAATTGTGATATTGTAGAAACCTTGGTTAATTGTCAGTTGTGCGGAAGACCGAATAAGTATGTTTTCTATATACATAATAAAATTACAGAAATTGATTTGCATATCGGATCAGATTGTGTGAGAAATTTTCCTGATATTACAGGCATTAAACAACAAAAGAAAAGATTGACTCAATTACAAAAAGAGCAGGCGCAACAGAAAAGAAAAATAGAATTTGAAATGCGTGAAGGGGAAAGTATAAGATTTATTGATGAGGTAGAGCAAAAATTCAAAAAGTTTCCGATAATGTTGCCATTTAAATTGCATACGGAAATTAAAGAAGTTCTTTATCAATTGAGGCTTTCAAAATCTACTTATATAAAAAGTGGTGGAAATTTAGATGAGGTTTATTTTTCATATTGCGTATTGAAAGAAAAATTTAGAGATTTATATAAAATGGCCAATGAGTATTATCAGGCAGTGAAAAGTAATCCATTAGTGTGTGATAAAGAAACATCTGACTGGTTATTGAAAAATAATGCTTCTGTTTGGAATGCTGTATCTAAGAATGGTGGAATATTTGATGTAAATACACTTATGAAAGTTTATAATGAACGGTATGTAAATAAGAAAATTAGAGAGATTATAGGACATTTGAAGGATAAGGATTTAAAATTAAAGCAAGTCAGTAAATCATATATTCACTTTTCTATTAAAAATGAACGGTACGTTTATTCTATAACTTTTATTCTATCTATTGAAAATTTTATGAAAAATATAGGATGTTATGCACTCACTGATAAGCAATATACATTTGGGAAAGAGGATTTAAAAGACATTGCTATAGAAGAAACAAATAGTAATTTTCATGCAGTTTATAATAGTATTGTAGATACGCTAAAGAAAAAAGGATACGATTTCATTGTTGAAGAAAAAACATCACAGGCATATTGGAAAAAGTTGTCTCATTATGAACGAAAGGGAGAATGGAATAATCACGTGTATATGGCTGAACCAATGTATAAAAAATCAAGTATTCCTATTTTTTTAAAAGTATTTTCACCATTTTTATTGAAAGATGAAACATATTTAAATAATCATTTTGATATTATTATAAAACAAATGGAAAGGGGAAGAATTTGGATTACACAAAAAGAAAAAAATGATTATGAAGAAGCAGCAAAATATGCAAGAGGAATGCAGAAACAAAAGGAATTTATACCATATTAACAAAGGGTATATATTGATATAAAATTTTAGATTCTGTTCTACAATATATAACCTATTGAAAATAGGTGAAGCACTAACTTATTTTAAACTACCTATGCGACCAGAATTACCCCAAATACGCCATTTCCACCACCTAAAATCACAGAAAACATTGAAAAATAAGCGTTTTCTGATAGGGACCATATTATTATTAACCAATAGCTGTATTGTATTCTTTATTCCTATGCCTTATAATAGCCATAAAGACAGGAGGCGTAGCAAATGAACGTTATAAGAAAAGAAGACACCTATACAATAGAAGATATTTATGCATTGCCAGATGGAGAAAGAGCAGAGCTTATAGACGGGAAGATATACTATATGGCACCTCCAAGTACAAACCATCAGAGGATACTCAATTTCATTAATACAGAGATTAATCTGCATATTCGCAATAATAATGGCGAGTGTGAAGTATTTCCAGCTCCATTTGCCGTATTTCTGAATGAAAATGATAAGAATTATGTTGAACCAGATATAAGTGTTGTATGTGACAGGAATAAGATTACAGATAAAGGCTGTCATGGTGCACCTGATTGGATCATTGAGATTGTATCACCAAGCAGTAAACGGATGGATTATCTGATAAAGCTTTTTAAGTATCGTAATGCAGGTGTTAAAGAATACTGGATTGTTGATTCAGAAAAAAACAGGATTACCGTTTATAATTTTGTACACGATACAATAGAGGAGTATTTATTTGGTGAAGAAGTTCCTGTGGGAATATATGAAGGATTTTCAATAAAAGTTGAGTAAACTACTACAATCAAATATCATTTAAACTATTAACTACCTACATGTAAAACAGTATGCAGGTAGTTTTTTCTTACCTACAAAAACAAACATTGGTTCTGAGAAAAGTATTGACAACACAGAACGAATGTTCCGTACTTGCAACCAAGAAACACAAAAGACCTCTCCTCAATCGGTGCGGCAACACCATCGGACAGGTCTTCATACATACAAACAAATTCCATTAAGAATTTGAATAGAGCAAAAAAGCTCCAAGGCTATTATTGCATGTCTTAGAGATAAAATCAAGCGACTCTGCTATGTTTTCCAATAGTAATTATTACCATACAAAGAGAAGAGTATATTGTTCCTTACTTTTTCAAGAAGCAAGGAATTATTAATTGCACCCTAAAAAGCATAAACTTATTACTTCTACATTGAGAAATGAAAAAATATATGAACGATTTAATTATAAATGGAGAAGTAGTAATTAGAAAGCGTTTATAAAGGAATAAGCGATTTTGAAAAGTTTGTTTTAAATGTAAGCGAAAGTTTTTCGTTTAGAGAAGTAAATATTTGAAGGAGTGATGTCTATTGAGGGTGTATAAGGCTGAAAAGCCTATATATTTTTTAGATTATGGAGAAATGTCAGATGTATTTTAATAGGATGTATCTGCAATGCCTGATCTATTCAGGGGAAAAGCACAGGAAAGGGGTGATATATGTGTATGAAATGAAACGTAGAAAAGGCAATGGTTATATAGTGCAATCGTACGAATTAAACCGTCTGGACTATCTGATTTTAGGCACTTTGTATAATGGCGGTTTCAAAGATTATTATCATGCTATTACGATTTCGGAAATGTTAGAAATCAATGAGGGTGCTCTGGGTGTAAGAATGACTGTTTATAAAAAACTACAAAGGCTGGTAAAAGCAGAATACATAGCAAAAGGAATCATTGATAACCATAGTGACACTTATTATCTGCTTGAAAAAGGAAAAAAAGTAATTGAAGGAGGAAAAGAAGATGAGCTTAAAAAATGATGTTTTATTTATAGGATTGGGAAATTGTGGATGCAAACAAGCAAAAGTGTTTCATGAGATGAAATATAAGGTAATGTTTGTGAATGGCAGTGAGCAGGATTTAAAGATTTTAGGGGATGTTCCTAATATTTATCGCCTTAAAAATTTTGATGGATTTGGAGGACACAGAGAACGAGCGTTAGACTGCCTTGCAGAAAACATGGAATTTGTAGAAGCATTACAAAACATAAAAGAAAAGATTGTGTTTGTGCTTCATTCTGCTGCCGGTTCGACAGGATCAGGAATTGCGCCATATTGCGAAGAAGTGTTAACAGAAACAGTAAATGAAGAAGGCAGGTCAGAAAAGATTGTATGTCCAGTGCCGACGCTTCCATCCTTTGATGAACCGATTGGTAAAAAGAAAAGTGCATATAAATCTATGCTGGACATTCAGGAAATGAGAGATATATTAGGAGCAACGTTCTTTATAAATAATAACGCTGCTAAAGATTATGATCGTATCAACAGTATTTTTGCGAAGGTATTGGATTGTTTTCTTACCAATGACTCATATGGAAAGCTGAATAACTTCGATGAATCAGAGAAGGTTGAAATGTTACGTCAATCAGGAGCGGCAGTATTAGGATTGTTTAGAAAAGAGCATAACAAGACACTCATGTTAGAAAGGTTGACAAAGAACGGCATTTTTGCACCAATAGAGAAAAATATGATTTGTGGTGATATTGCAATTGTTCATAGCGGAATTGATAGCTCTGATATAACAGTGGACAATGTAATAACCGAATTTGGAAAGCCGTTCAATATCTTTGAAGGATATAACAATGGAAATTCCACGTTGATATGCGTAAATGGTCTTGATTATCCTGTGACACATATTAAGCAGTTTGGGGAACTGGCACAACAAGCATTTAATGAACGTAACAGAAACAGGAGGAGTGTTGAGAAATTATCTAATTTGGATTTTCTGGAAGAAAAAGCTTCAAAATCAACACCAGAAAAGAAAAAATCAACAAAATTAGATGCTTTGCGTAAATTAATGGAGAAATAAGAAATATACAGTAGTTGTGCCATTATTGACATAGCTACAAATAAAAAACACACAAAGAAAAGGAGATTTTTAAACATGAGAGCGACAACTAAATGGTTTGATGCAAAGAAAGGATACGGATTCCTTACAGATTTAGATTCAAAGAAAGATGTTTTTGTACATCAAAGCAATATCGTGATGGATAGATTTCGGTATTTGAATGAAAATGATGTTGTTAATTATGATGTAGAAACCCAAAAAGATGGAAGAGAACAGGCGGTAAATGTATATCCAGTCCTTACAAGAAGGATGATTGAGTATTCTTTACAGGATGAAAATCTGTATGTAAAGACAATAAAGGATTCACGCAATGTAACAAAATATCTTGTAGTGGATGAAAACAATGTGAATCAGACAGATGAAAAAGGGATTGATTTCCTGAATTTAGCAGCATTTACGGGGTTCGATATTGAAGGGGTGTCAGCGTAATTAAGGGAATAGCAGAAGTATTGCTATTCTACATAAAGAAGTAATCATTCAAGGCGGTGTATCTGAAGATAAGCGATATACCGCCTATAAAAGCAAAATAAAAATATTTTGGTAGACGTAAGAATGATCCATCTAAAGATAGAAAAGCTTTAGCTATTTATGTTGAATTAAAAGGATATGAACATGGTGGTGATAGAAAATCAAGATGCCAAGATGGCACTTTGATTTCCTTTGATAAAGCAGCTAAAGATATTGGAATCAAAATGGTTCCTATTAGAATTGATGAGGACTTACAAGATGAAAACTCAAAACTTCGTGCTCTAATTTCTAATAATTTTGGTAGAAGAAAAAATAATCCTGATAAACAAAGAAAAGTAGCTGACGAATATGTACGATTATGTGGATATAAGCCGGGAAATAATCAGTGGTCAGACCAAAATGGACTTACCTTAGACGAAATAGCAAAACAACTAGGAACCTCAAAAACCAATCTAACTCGTGCTTTATCCATTGAACATAATCTTACAGATTCAATGAAAGAATTATTAGACACAAGATGTTCAGTATTTACGGGAAAGAAATAATATGATTTTTGATTAGAAAATAAAGAGGAAAAAGGAGTAAAAAGGAGTAAAAAAATATGAGCAAAGAATATACAGATTTGTCAATGGAAGAGTTTGCATTGGAAATAGAGCAATTAAGCTCAGAAGGACTAAAATTTGATGTCGAAAGTCAAGGAGGAAATATATCTTTATCGTTATCAAAATGCGATATCTCCGTATATCATGCAAATGATTTTTGCGGTGAAGTAATTATAACCAGATCAGATGCAGATTTAAAGTTTGTAATTGATTATAATGCGCTGGATTCTGTGGAAAGAAAAGGCGATGACATAGATATGAAGTATCTTTTGGAAATGGATGATGTAGGTATGTCAGATGTTCACATTACAATAGCAGAATAACAAAATCCCTTTAAAGGGAAATAGAGAAATACATTAGTGGTGAGCAGATTGTTGCTTGCCACTATTATGGATTGGAGGAAATGGAAAATGGGAGGATTTAAAATATCAGATGATTGTATCTTAGAAAAGTCAGCAAAAGTGATTGTGAATCAATTATTAAATGGAGAATATGTAATAGTAGCAGATTTAAAACCAGAATTCCTGTTGCAAAACGTTCTACATTGGAATAAAAGAAAAAAGGCATTTGAAGTGTTTACTTTATTTGATGATAAAAACAGTAATCAGTATAATTTGCGGTTTGAAAATGCTATATGCTTTGGTAGTGAGATAAAAAAGAATCTTTTAATGATAATAAACGGCAGCTTATCAGAATGCGATGTGTTTCTGGTAGATAAGTATAAGAACCTTAACACCAAAGTAATTTACAGTAAATATGGAAATCATACATATGCAAACGTGCAGTAGAGGAGGTATGTAGTATTAGTAATATGGAAAGAAAAATTAAGATTGTTGATGACATTATGGGGAGTGGAAAAAGCACAATGGCAATTAATCACATTAATACCAATCAAAATAGGAGGTTTTTATGTATTGTCCCGTTATTAAAGGAATGCGAGAGATATGAGGAAAAGACAAGCATTGACATTATAGATCCTGAAAAATGGGGGTCGAAATGGAAGCATTTTAAATGGCTTATTGAAAATGACAAGAATATTGTCACTACACATGCATTAATCCAGAAAATGGATCTGGACATGTTGGAACTTTTGAAAAGTAAAGATTACTCATTGATGATTGATGAATGCTTAGATGTATTGAATACTTATAAGATAAGCAAAGATGATTTGAAAATTATATTTAATGAGAAATTAGTATCATTAGATGATGATGGTTTTCTTGTATGGAATGAAGATAAAAAACCATATAAAGGTGTATATGGAGATATAAAAAGATTATGCAGTTTTAAATCTTTAATGGGATTTAAGAAAGATAATAGTGACGAACTGGCAAAGATTTTAATGTGGAATTTTCCGGTTGATTTTTTTAAATGTTTTGAAGAAAGTTATATTTTTACATATTTATGGGATGGCAGTATACAGAAATCTTATTTTGATATTCATGGAATACGGTATGAAAAATATATGCTAGATGAAAATAGAGAACTTATTCCGCATAATAAACTATTAGAATATGAAAAGAGAAGAAAAGCTGTAGATTTGATTAATGTATATGATGGGAAATTTAATAATATCGGTATGAAAATAGGAAAATCAAATCCATTATCAAAGTCATGGTATGAAGATAAAAGAAAGAGGAATCTTTCGATTTTCAATCAATTAAAAAAGAATACTGAAAATTATTTTAGAACGGTAACACAAACAGAATCTAAGTACAATATGTATACAGTTTTTAAACCCTATGCTAAATATATTAGTGGGAAAGGGTATTCGAGAGGGTTTGTACCTTGTAATGCAAGAGGAACAAATGAATTTCGAGAGAAAAAATCATTAGCATATTTGATTAATTTCTTTATGCAACCTGATATTAAACAGTTTATAGATCATTATCATATCGAATTTGATGAAGATTTGTTTTCATTGTCAGCACTTCTACAATGGATATGGAGAAGTCAGATTAGAGATGGACAACCTATTGATATTTATATTCCAAGTGAAAGAATGAGGGGATTATTAGAAATATGGATGAATGAATGTAAAATGCTTAAACATATTGCATAAAACTAAAAATGTGCAAAATCGTATTTCAAAACTGCACATTTGGCTTCAGAACTGCCCATTTTACAAGGGTTTCAGAGGCCGTTCCCTAAAGAAAAGAATAGGGAAATAGAAGAATGAAATATTATCTATTTCAATTACAAAAAATGATTTTCACTAATTGTATTGGCATATTGTGAGCCGCCGCTTTTTGGCGGTGAAGCAATGTGACAGTACAATTAGTGAAAAAGACTGACTTATTGAGCGACTGCGAAATAAGGCTGTCTAAGGGGTGTGGGGTATCTCACTATTATAAATTGAGTACATTTAAGCAATCTTCTTTCTTTGCTACCATCTACTTTTCATTAAGCTACATGACGCAATCAAAGATTGCTATTCCGCTAAATGAAAAGTACCTACGCCAAAGAAAGAAGCAAAGAAAGCGTTTGATCATTTTGTGTAAGTATTAGATTTTAATAAAGTAGGAGAAAAAGAAGAATGACAAAATTACAGAAATTAATTGATATTGCAAATAAAGAATATGATGGACATTTTACATTGATGAAATTTACAACGGATTGGGGATGCTGTTTTGGTACACTAGATGATACACATATGGCAAGTTATAAAATGTCACATGGTAAAACAATGAGTGAATCAATTAAAAAATGTATTTCCAACAGAACAGATAGCTACCTTATAAGACGTATGGAAAGTGGAGAAATGATACATATTTATGATAAATTTGGTAATGCATCTCATTTATTTCTGGGTGATGAAATAAAAGTTATACGTCAAAGTGGAAAAGAAAGCAAAGGCATATATCTTGGTGAATGTAGGAAATATCGTGAATATGGACATTGGTATTTTACAAGTGCATTACATGATCCTGATGATTACTGTAATTATTACTATTCTAATGGCAATAAGAAATATCTTTCTATAGATGAATTACCATATGGGAAAGAATTGAGAATAACTGATGCATCTGCCAGTACAAGGATTGATGAAACGTCTATAGACAGGATAATTATATTGAAGCATAAAAATGTTTAATTCGTTTTAGCGTAAACTTAATTGTTCAAAATATGAATCACATTAATCTTACTGATCCAGAAATAGAGAGTATAAGCACTCACTATTTATGGGAAAGATAAATCTGCAATTTTCACGACGAGAAGGATTTATAGATAAGATAAAAGAAATAGTATAGAGGAGAAAAATAGTTGAGCAATAACACAAAAATCAAATATTTAAATGTAACAGGTAAAATTTATCAGGTAATAAACATTTCATTCTTTCACATGACACTTGAGGCCGTAGAGACGAATCTGACTGCTGCCGATGTATCTGAAGATGAATTGTGGAATCTGGACGAATTTGAAAAGTATGAGGTTAAGCTGGTTAATAATTCTGGTAAAGGTGAGATTATTGATTTTGAAAGTTAAAAAGGGGAAATAGACAAATAGTTATGGGATGGTTCCAAAGATGGGAAAACTAAAGGAATTATTAAAATTTTTAAAAACGTAGAATTAGGTTCTGTACGTGTTGTAACTATTAGAAATGAGCCATATTTCGTTGTAAAAGATGTGGCAGAAATTCTCGGCTATATGAATGCAAGCAAAGCGGTGCTTACTCATGTTGATAATGAGGTTAAAGCTTTCGTAATGTTTAACATATCAGATTCCCAAAACGGGAATGTGCCTGCAGGACAGACTAAAACGGCTGTTATCAACGAGAGCGGTCTTTACAGCCTTATCCTTTCAAGCAATTAAAATAAAAAATTCAGATGTGAAAGAAAGTAACATCCGAAAGTTGAATAATGTAGGTGAATTATTATACCAATGAAATTCCACTTTCAAGCAAGTGAACCACTGTCATATATAGTGGACTTTTGAACAGTTTTTAGGGGTGAATTTAGAATTTATATCTTAGGTGGTAAATTTATTCATGTAATGTGTTTTGTTTGGAATTTGGGATGGATTTCTGGTTATAGGTGTAAGGACATAGGTAAGAAATGATGTGGAATGGATACTCGATATTCAGTTAGGTAGACGGAAGTTATCTCCTGTAAGATGGGATAAGTAGCAGAAATGAATAAATAGAAGAAGAAACATAAGTTAGAGGAGGAAGAGAGTATTTGAAAAACTTAATGACTTTTGAGGGATATAATGTGGAAATTTTTAAAAATGAGGAATTTGGAGAAATCAGGCAGTAACCATTAATAGTGAACCTTGGTTTGTAGCAAAAGATATTTCTGATGTTTTAGGATATGCGCAAACAAGTAACATGATGAAAAGGATTGATAAAGAAGATTCCATATCATCCAAAATGGATGGTATGAACATGAAATCTCTATTTATCAATGAAAGTGGATTATATTCTGCTATTATTGGTAGCAAATTAGAATCTGCAAAGAATTTTAAACGTTGGATAACAAGCGAAGTTTTACCCACAATCCGTAAAACTGGTGGATTTGTAAATAATGATGATTTGTTCATAAACACATATTTTCCTTATGCAGATGAATCAACAAAGGCAATGTTTAAATCTACATTATCAACTGTTAGAAAACAGAATCAAATTATTGAGAAACAGAAGAAAGAACTCAAACATAAAGAAGATGTAATAATTGGACTTGTAGATGATATTTCTCTTAGTGAAAAAAGACAGATTCTTAACAGAGTAGTTCGATATAATCATGCAAATTATAATGAAAGATGGTCGGCTTTATATAGAGAATTTGAAAACAAGTATCATATTAATTTGCAACACAGACTTAATGCGTATAATGAAAATTATAAGCCTAAATGTAGAAATAGGCTAGATTATATAGATAGAGTTATGAACAAAGTACCTGAGTTATATGAGATTGCGACAAAACTATATGAAAGCGATGTAAAAGCGTTAGTAGAACAAATGTATCGTATAGCAAGTTGAAAATATAGGTTTAATTAATTCTTGATACATGATGAATCCTATGTTATATTATATACAGATAGGGAAACCAAAGAAGCGGCTACCCTCAAATGACTAAGTTACAACCCTTATGGGCTGGCCGTCACTATTGGCAGTAGTGGCGGCTATTTCTTTCCCCTGAAGATCTGATAACACAGACCAACAAGGGCAACGACAAATATACAAAACTGGAATAAATCCGCATATGTAACATTCATCAAGATCACCCTCCTTTCTTTCGTCTGGAGGGTTGCCCCTCCGAAAATCAAGAGGGTAAGCCGCCTGGCTCTTTGGTTTCCCATGTTTATAATATAGCATGTACGACGGTTTCTGACAATTATTTTTGGTTGGATGGATAAAGGTAAGGAAATTACTGGTTGTGCTTGATATTTGAATATTGAAAGTTGAGATGATATGATCACTTAGAAGATTAATTATATACTTTATATGGAAAGTGAGGCTTTGATGATGAATGAAGAATTAGAGCTAGTAAAAAGTGAATATAATGGAATGAATGAAGTGAAAGATATTTGGGAAAATCCCATTGTAAAACAGATTATAAGTTGTATTCCTTTTATATCTGCAGGAATCGACAGTGGAATAGAAAAATCAATTGAAATGCATCAAAAAAAGAAGTTAGAAGAGTTATTTAAAATAATCTTAGAAGATGGTAATTATGATGTCATTATGGAGAATATAAATGATGTCGAATGTATAATGGAAATTGCAAAAACAATAGACGTAGTTAATAGATTGATAAGGAACGATAAAGTTAAATATTTGGGTAGATTGCTAAAAAACAGTATTTTAGATAGTGAAAGAAACGTTGATGAATTTGAAGAATTACTGAATAAATTAAGTGAATTATCATTACGAGAAATTGAGATGTTGCATTGTTTATATGGGGAAGAAGAAAATATAGATAACACTAATAGTAATAATGAAAAAGATTTTGACAGAGATGAAGCATGGAGAGCTTTTGTTGAGAAAGTTAAACTGAAATATGAATTAGATAAATCGGAAATAATTTCAATAATGCTAGGTATAATGAGAACAGGGTTTTGCATAGCAGAATGGAGAACTTATTTGAATGGTTTTGCGACAGTAGTAATGTATACATCACCAGAATATAAGAAAATGCTTAAAAAAATTCAATGATATTTTGATAATACCAACCATCAAAGAAAAATAAAACGATGGTTGGTATTTTTTTGCCTTGACAATAGAACATATGTTTGATAAAATGACAAATACAGAACAAACGTTCCCGATGCGTTATCATACTGGCAATATGATAATTGAAGTTTTAAACATACATACAAACAAATTTAGAAAAATCCTTAAATAAAAAGAGAAATTAAATAGAGAAATAAAAAGCGGATTGCGATATAGGCAAGGAGGTTTGGCTGAATATAATGCGGTCAGCACACTAGTGATGTTTCGTTACTTATTTTTGAATAATGAGGGTATTTTTTTGCTTTGCAGCTTTGGTGATTTTTTGCTTTTAGGTTTTAGATTTTTCGCAATTTTGAGAAAACGGTGTGATATTTGTGAAAATCTGAAAAAGAAGTAGAGAAATAAGTAGTGTAAATAAATTTAAGGATAGTTTTAGGAGGATGAAGGTTATGAGAGTAGATTTATTACCACACAATCAAGAAGCATATGAGAAAATCCGGAAAGCAATTGCAGAGGGAAAAAAGAAAATTGCCATTTCCCACGCAACAGGATCGGGAAAAAGTTATTTAATTTCAAAATTATTTGAGGATTACAGCGAGAATAAAAAACTTGTCTTAGTTCCATCTACATATATTAGAGACCAGATACAGGAACTTTTTGATAAATATAGTATTCAGAATGTAGATGTACTTCTTTACCAGAAATTAATCAAAATGTCGGATGAAGATATTGCTGCTATGGATTATGGTGTGATTGCATTAGACGAATATCATCATGATACTAGTAAAATTTGGGGAGAGAAAGTAAGTACTTTACTTAAAACACATCCAAAATCAATTATTTTTGGTACAAGTGCGACACCTGTTAGATCAGACGGTATAAATACTATTGATGAATTGTTTGAGGGTAATTGTGCAAGTGATTTACCATTATCAGAGAGTATTGCGAAAAAAATTGTACCATTGCCGAAATATGTTGGTGCTTTGTATACGCTGGATGATGAATTAGAGAAATTACGAAAAAAGGTTGAAAGTTCTACAAACACAAAAGAGGAAAAGGAAGAATTTTATAAAAAGATTAACGCTATGCGTTCACAAATTGAAAAAAGTTATGGTATGCCTATCATTTTGAATAAACATATAAGTAATAGAGAAGGAAAATATATTGTTTTTTGTAAGAATAAAAAGCATCTTGCAGATATTAAAGGAACAGTAATTGGATGGTTTAAAACGGCTAGATGCAAGAATATTAATGCGTATGTAGTACATTCAAGTTATGAGAATAAGGATGCTGAATATAAGGCATTTTGTGAGGATACAAGCCATAATTTGAAGCTGCTATTTTGCGTAAACATGCTGAATGAGGGATTGCATCTTGAAAATATCTCTGGTGTTTTACTGTTGCGTCCTACAGGTAGTATGTTGATATATTTGCAGCAAATAGGAAGGGCTATTGAGGCAAATAATACAAATACACCAATGATTATTGATGCTGTGAATAACTTTTCGGCTGTTAGTCAGGGTATGAAATTGCTAAAAGAAATCAAAAATGCTGTTGCAAAAGAGAAAGAAAATGACCCAAATTTTGATGATTCTGGGCTTGAGGATATTGATACTTTCTTTGTGTTAGAGCAGGTTTTGGAAGTGCAAAAGATGTTTGCTCAGATTGAGGAACGGTTAGAGGGAGGAAAATGGACAGAAGAAGAAATTGAAATTTTGAGAAAATATTATCCGATTGAAGGAATAAAAGTAATAGATAGACTGAGAGGAAAAACAAAAAAGATGATCCATTCAAAAGCATCGAGTATGAATCTTATATCGCCTCGTACATGGACAAAAGAAGATGATGAATTAATAAAAAAATATTATTTGATAGAAGGGAAAAGAATAATTAAAAGATTTAAATATAAATCTTATATAGCAATTAAGGCAAGAGCGCAAAAATTAGGTGTTTTAAGAAAGGAGATTTGGACAAAGAGAGATGATAATGTTTTAAGACAATATTATCCGAGTGAAGGTAGTAATATATGTAAAAGATTGGATAATAAGAGTAGAGAAAGTTGCAGAAATCGTGCTTTAAAATTAGGTGTTCAATATATTAGTTGGACAAATGAGGAAGATGAAATAGTAAAAGATGTTTATTTTAAATATAAGGGTAATAACAAAGAAAAAAGCAAAGAAATACAGAAAAGAATAGAGAGAAAATCAATTATTGCAATAGAAAATAGAATTAGAAAACTAGGATTAAATAATTGTGATAATAAAGCATCTAAAATGTGGACAGATAAAGAAGATGAAATATTAAGAAAATATTATTCTTTTGAAGGTTCAAAAGTAGTTAATAAACTAATAGATAGAACCAAAAGACAGGTGATATCAAGAGCTAGAATTTTGGGGATTAAAAAGGAGCGGTTTTATGATATTGAAAAATTACAAGAACTAATAAATAGTGAAAGCAGTAAACAGAATGTTGCTAAGATCATGAAATGCGATTTGAGAACATTGGAACATATTATGGAAATAAATGGATTGAAATGGCAGAAAAAAGAGAAGACAAGTAAGTATAAATATGTATATTTTGATAAGCGTAGAAAAAAATATAATGTAGAAATTTCTTTAAATGGGAAAAAATTTTATTTTGGTTCTTATGATTCGGAAGATGAAGCTGGGAAAGTTGCAATGAAAAAAGCTAAAGAATATGGAAAAATAATTTAGAAAATTCTAGCATTGTAACGCAGAATGGTAAATAAAGAACTAAAATTTTTAATAACAAAGGGGACTAAAACAAATGAAAGAAACAATGAAGTTTGTAGTAATGCCAGAGAACAGAAGACCAAAATCAAGAAAAATGAAATTAAACGGAAAACTCGAATATTATGAGGATAAAGACACCAAATACATAAAAGCATTTCTTCCTGATGCATATCAGATTCCAAGCTTTGAACTGTATTTAGAAATTGAAATCAATAGAATAGATGATGATTATTGGATGTATACAGTTAACCTTGTACGTTGCGGAGAAATCTTCAAATTTCCTATCAGGATTGGAAAAGGGGAGGTTGTCTGCACAGAAGAATGCGTTGTTAATTATATTCTGTCAGAGCTTGAAAATGAAGAAGTAGACTGGGCTGCTGAGATTCAGATTTACGACAGCTTTGTTGAATATGCAATGGCATATTTTGACACGGTTTATGATATTAAAAGAGAATAATACATAAAACAAGCCATCACTCAGAGCTGTAACACCAACTCCATACTTTGGGTGATGGCCTGTAAACAGAAGGTATAACCATATGAGCAAATTTACATGACGCAACTAATTACATAGACAGAACAAAAATTTAAAAAGAAAGAGGTAATGTAAATGACAGAAAACTACAGACAGGACATAAGGCTTCATCTGGGACATACTATTCCAAGTTCCGTTAGCGTGGTTCAATACGACACTGCAAGAGAACTGCATTTTTATATAGACGATTACATCGTTCCCAATGAAGCAGAAATAAGAATATACATTAAGAAACCTTCGGGAAAAGAAATTTATAATCACTGTTTGCTTGTTGAGGATGAAATTATCATGTATCCTACAACGCAAATGTTTGCAGAATGCGGCCTGAACTTAGCACAGATTCAAATTGTAAAAAATAACAAAACACTTACCTCATTCCGGTTTGATATTGAAGTAAGCGAAAGCTACGCCGAGAATGCCATTCCTTCTACAAACGAGTTTACCATTCTGGACGCACTGATTATTGAAGCAAGAGAAATTATTAAAGCGGAAGCAGCTCGTGTTGAAGCAGAAAATCAAAGAAATGAAAATGAACAGGTCAGAATTGAAAATGAAAATACCAGAATCCTGAATGAGAATAACCGGACTGAGACAGAAAACAGCAGAGTTGAAGCGGAAAATAACCGGATTCTGGCTGAAACAAACAGAGTAAACGCTGAAAACACAAGGGAAGCTGCCGAGCGAAAACGTCAGGAAGATACAAGCAACGCAATTGATAACTGTAATACTGCTACACAAAATGCGAATCATGCAGCTCAGAACGCAAATAATGCAGCAGAAAACGCAAACTCTGTAAGTGAAGAAATAGAACAGAAAGCACTAAATGGAGACTTTTCTGCAACGATATCTCATGTTGAAGCGATAAGCGGAGAACCTGATACTGAAGCGAGTGTAGAAAATACAGGCACAGCAAAGGATGCCAGACTTTTATTTACCATCCCCCAAGGCACCCCTGCCGGATTTGGAACGGTATCAGCTCA
>CAJSZQ010000045.1 GCA_910574185.1 Lachnospiraceae bacterium | reverse complement strand
GATATAGTGAAAATTTGACTACAAAGCGTAGGAGAAACAGATAGGGTCAGAAAAGGAAAATGAACGATAGTAAACTTATCAGAATGCCTGCACACCTAAATACCTGTGCAGGCATTCTGATACAATCTGATATAGTGAAACGATTGATAGAATAAAAAGGATATTTATATTTAAGAGGAAAAGGCAGTCTAACAGAACATGCTTAATAGGGATTCTTTGATTGCGCCGATAGATGAGCAGATTGTGTATAATCAGTTGGATGCCGACGAAGAAGCGATTTGGTCTCTCCTTCTTGCCGGCGGATATTTAAAAATAGTCAGCCATGAAAGATATGAAGACATAGATAATGACTTTCGGGAAACAAATTATAGAAGAATTGTATTAGAAATATCCAAAGATTTTAGATGTGTTTGATATGGAAAAGTCGGCAGAGTTAGATGAATAGGAGTGTGCGGTATTCATAAAGGTAGTGGAGTTAAAGAACAAGCTTACGGATATGGAAATGCAATCAGTGTATTTCAGAGGGTGTTATGACAGTGTGGGATATAATGAAAAAAGAGCGGTGTTGACATGCGTGGATGCCGCTTTAAATGGGAGAAGATATAGAAAAGGTTACGTTTGTATGTTATAATCAAAAAATAAATAGGAATTTAAGGAACAATGTAAATTGAAGTTTTAGGATATATTTCTACAGATAATCTAAGAAAAGTAGAGGAATTATGTTTGAAGTAATATTTAAAGCCGCCACAATTTTAGGTAAAATACCCGTAGATAATAAATTGAGAGGATATTATGAGCAGATAATAAAAGAGTTTGTGTTGTCAGAGATTAATTATTTGAATTTGGAAAAATTGAGTACAATAATTGTACCAGATGTTTTCGTTGACGAGGTTCTTGAGTTTCAAAGAGAAAGAGGTATAATCAATCCTAATGTGACAAATACGAAATTAGCAAGAGCATTTGGAAAGATGATTTATGATACTAAAGAAGATAAATTCTATGTATTTATTGATAGTGAAAAAGCAGTATTTATGATAGAAAATCAAATGTTTAATAATTGGTTTTCATCATTAGAGAAAGACTATTATGAAGAATGTGTTGCTGAAAGGAAGAGGGCATTTAATCTTTTAGCACATGAATTGTCCCACGTAGAACTCGAAAGTAATATAGATTTTTATTATTGTAGAAATACATTAAGGGAACAAGTTGTTTCCTTATGGAAACAGATTTTTCAGGAGTACTATGCTTGTAGAAGGGCATCGAAGATATATGGAGAATGTCCTGTTATTATTCATAGTGAGGAATATATAAATGGTATTGAAAATGAAATTATGAAGTTAAGAAAAAAATATAATTATAATAAAGTTGAGTTAAATGATTTTTGCACAATGTTTCATGAATTTACGAGAATGTATTTGATTCATGTAGTATCAGAGTTGGGAAATGCAATAGAGTTAGGTGGAACAGTTTCTTATGATGGCTTCAAAATAGAGAAATATATATCAGTGTTGGAAAATGAATTTGATAAAATGTTTAAAATTGCATATAACGAAAAAATGGTAGTGGTAAGTGATAATTTAATAAACTTATTATTTGAGTATTATGCAGAGTTCAGAATTTTTATTGAAGAAACAAAATGTGGGATAAAATATGATATTCCTGTTTGAAATTTCACAAGCTTTACAAGTGCTTACAGCAATCAATTAAACAGGCTGATAAAGAATGCGGAGTTGAGGATGCGAATTAAACCATTGTATAAAAGTGTCTTGAAACTTCTATGAAGAATGATGCAGATTAAAATTTGTTTATGAACTGAAGAAGATAATCATTAGATATTTATGAAAAAAGAGATTCAAAGTTAAAGAGGAACAAACATCGGGAATGGGGAGGTAGGAATTGTAGAGGATATTATGAATGGAGTAAAATATTTGTTCAATGCAGGGATGATATATCTGGAATTATGCCGCTGTTGTGAAAATGATAATGTTGTAATTGATAAATAATAATATATCTGAGAAAGTGTAAAAAATATTGGCTTTACATAGCTGAGGGATTTTTGATTCATGAAAATCCTTCGGCTTTTTCTATTTCAGGTGGTGATTTATACCGCCGATGTGGAAGAAGCGGAAAATGAGTTTAACGCAGGATGCCTTACGTTAAAGCTGGAACAGGCATTTTTAGGTAAGTTGGATTCAGGGAATATAAGAAACAGAATAGGGAAGAAGATAAGGAACAAAGAAGTATTGTCAGATGAAGAGCTGATGGAGTTTATTGTACTTCCGCTGACATACAAAGGAACGGAAGCGAAGCAGGAAGCGGTTAAGGAAGCGGTGGAACTGGCAAAGAAGATAGAAGATAAGAAAGAACAGACATTTCTATTATCAGGAATCTTAGTATTTGCAGATAAGATCATAGATACGGAAACCGCAAAATATATCATGGAGGTAATGCGTATGACACAGGTAGCAGAATTATTCTTAGAAGAGGGAAGAGAACAGGAGAAAGAGAAAATCATTCTCAATCTGTATAAGCTTGGGATGGAATTAGACAGGATTGCGAAAGCGACAGAAAGTGATATCGACAAAGTGAAACAGGTAATTACTAGGAGTTGATGGAGGTTTCAAAAGTTAATAACGATATAAAGAGCTGGGATGGAAACATCCTGGCTCTTTATATTATAAGTGGGAGGAAAAGTAGATGGAGCAGGGAAAATATGTGCCATTAGTACGTCTGATGATGGTGAAGGAGAAAAATATTTCCTATATGGCAGAGAGCGTCAGTACACCGGAAAAGGGAGCAGAATTAGCAAGGAAAATATTAGCGGGAGCAGACAGGGAGTATTGTCTTGTGCTATCAATGGATAATCAGCAGAAGCCTCTGGCAATGGAGATCATTTCTATTGGAACAGTGGATATGGCGCCAGTTAATCCGAGAGAGGTATTTAAACATGCGATACTGGCGAATGCATCGAATATTATCATAATCCATAATCATACATCCGGAGAGTGTACCCCGAGCTTATCGGATATGGAGCTGACAAAAAGGTTGATAGAGGCTGGGGAGATTCTTGGGATTCCGGTTGTCGATCATATTATAATAGGCGATGGATATCTTAGCTTTGCGGAGAAAGATATGCTGAAATAAATTGGAAAGATGTTTCAATAAGGCTCCATTTAGGGAGCCTTATACAAATTTGTTTGGTTTTGTATAGGAATATTTGGAGAATAAGAAGGATTATTTATATAATCTTCTTTTCTTAGTAGTAAAGCCAAGTAAGTAATCGGCTGATACATTGTAATATTCACATAAAGCAATAAGATGACGAATAGGGAGTTCGTTTGCGCCACGTTCATAGCGTGCATACATAGTTTGTGAAGTACCTAAATAACAGGCAATTTCTTTTTGAGTAATATCATTATCTTCTCTTAAATCACGTATTAATTTTACATATTTATTTTTGTTCATTCATATATCCTCTGAAAAAAAATAGCACAGTAAAGATATTTACTATTGTTTTTAGTAAATATCTTTACTATAATAAATGGTAGAATTATTGACAAAAGAGATAAAGCAGGGAGAAGTGGAAAGTGAGTACAAATGATATTTTTATCTCTTCATTGATATTAAGTAAGCATCCAATGAAGAATGTGAAACCTAAAAAAAGAGCTCAGTATTATTATATACTGGAATTTTTTTTGGAAAGATTTGGGATAAGCAGGTTAGAAGAGCATAGGCTGGAACAATATAAAAGGATGCTCATAAGAAAAGAAGGACAAAATGAAGAGGATACAATAGAGGTTTTGACGGATTCTATCATATCTTGTCGTCTTCAGAGATGGAGAGAAGAATACTGTTATTTTATTCTTTGTGATTTTGCGTTGATTACAATGGATACAGAAAAGGTAAAACAAGCTGTAGAATTAATAAAAAGATTTATCAGAGTGCCACAATATGAAAAAATAGACCAATTTGCCAGATTATTATTAACTGAAAAAGTAGATTCATCATGGATATCATCCACGAGGAATTTGCTTTCACAATATGTTCAGAATGCAAATTTTCAGCAAAGGAAAGAAAAAAGGATTATTGTTACCGCTAACATGAGTGCGGGGAAATCGACACTGATCAATGCTTTAGTAGGGAAACAGGTTGTCAGGACATCTCAGGAAGTTTGTACCGGAGGAGTCTGTTTTATTTATAACAAGCCTTATGAAGATGGGCGTGTGCATTTACAGACATCAAAGCTTACGCTGAATGCAGGAGAGGAAGATTTAAACAACTATGAATGGGGAGGAAAGATATCGATTGCATCTTATTTCCGAATGTTAAAGGAAAGTGCATATAGAATATGCTTAATTGATACGCCGGGAGTTAATTCAGCAATTAACAGGTCTCATGGAAACCTTTCCAGAGAAATTTTGATGGAAGAGCAATATGATATCTTATTGTACATACTTAATGCAAATAAGTTGGGAACGGATGAGGAAGTATCGCATTTGAAATGGGTTTCTAATCATATACCACATAATAAGACAGTATTTGTTCTTAATAAATTAGACTGTTTCAAAAAAGGTGAGGATAATATTCAGTTAAGTATTAAAGGAATAAAAAATGATTTGAAACAGTTGGGATATGAACATCCAATTATCTGTCCGCTGTCTGCATATTTTGCATATTTATTGAAGAAAAAACATTATGGTGAAATGCTGACTGAGGAGGAGACAGATGAATATAATTGGTATTCAAAGAAATTTGAAAAACCAGAATATGATTTGTCAGCATATTCTGAACCGGCATGGGAGGATGAAGAGCATTATGTGATTATGAGTAAAAAATGCGGAATGTACTATTTAGAGAAAATATTATACGGAGGAGAGAACTAAGATGAAGAAAGTATTTATAAAGTACAACCCTTATAAGCTGGAAACTGAGATTACTGTGGATGGAAGAACCCCTGCAGGAAATAGCAAATTAAGAGAAAAGGCGGCTTCGGGTTCCAGACTTCAGGAGTGGATAGAAGAGTTTCCTAATATTTTGGTGGAGGAATATAATGACAGCTCTTTTGATATTCTTTTTCATGGGACACTACTGGATTATGAAGATTTGGACGAAGTGCTGGCAGGCGCTTATGAGAAGAAGGTGCTGACTAATGTGAAGCTTGAGCGCAAGCCTGCAAAAGAAACTTCGGATAAGGAAGTTTTAATTGACGAGGTATTCCAAGAAATCCAGAAAGGACCTTTTGAGGAACTGAAGGATAGTGAGATATTAAATGCTTTTGAACATGCAAAGAGCAGCAATTTTGAAGTATGTGTGGTTGCTACAATGAGCGCCGGAAAATCTACAATGATTAACTCCATGCTGCAGGAAAGACTAATGCCATCCAAACAGGAAGCATGTACGGCAATTATTACCAAAATTAAAGATAATGACAGTGATTCATGGTCTGCTGAGGTCTATAACAAAGGCGGTCGATTGACCGAGACGCAAAAAAGTCTGACTTACCATACGATGGAAAGGCTGAATGCGGATGAAGAGGTGTCAGAGATAAGAGTGGAGGGAAATATTCCATTTGTTACATCGGAAGAAGTTTCACTTGTCCTGATTGATACTCCTGGACCTAATAATTCAAGAGACCCTCAGCATAAAAAGGTACAGAGTGAATTTCTTGGTAAATCGTCTAAGTCTCTTGTGTTGTATATTATGGAAGGAACTTTTGGATCGGATGATGATAACGCTCTGCTTCACCGAGTAGCGGATAGTATGGATGTAGGCGGAAAACAGTCCAAGGATAGATTTATTTTTGTTGTGAATAAAATGGATGACAGAAGAAAAGAAGACGGCGCTACAAAACAGACGCTGAACCGAGTTTGCGAATATCTGAAGCGGCATGGCATCGAGAATCCCAACTTATTTCCGGCTGCTGCGCTTCCTGCGCTTAATATCAGAATAATTCAAAATAAAGCCGAGGAAATCGATGAAGATACGTTAGACGAAACGGAGCTTAAGGTAAGAAAACTAAACAGAAATGAAGAGCTTCATTTCGAAGAGTATGCAGCGCTGCCAGCAAGCATAAAGGGAGAGATAAGAAAACAGCTTACAGAGGCAGAAGAAAATGGCGATGCTTATTCCCAGGCTTTGATACATACGGGTATTATTTCAATTGAGACGGCAATTCGGCAGTATGTCCAGAAATATGCCAAGACGGCGAAGATAAAAAACATCGTGGATACGTTTATGCATAAATTTGAAGAGGTAGGATGTTTTGAAGAAACTAAACGGGAACTGGCAGGAAGACAGGACGAAAGCGAGAAAATTGTGCGACAGCTCAATGAAATCCGCCGGAAAGTGGATGATGTAAAAGAAACACAGATGTTTGAAAATGTAGTTGAGGATGCGGTAAATACAGTTAAGAGTGAGTCGGAAAATATTATAGGAAAAATAGAGCTAAAATATCAGAAAATGATTACAAAAAATCTTGATAAACTCTATGGCCAGGAACTAAAAATTGAAGAGGCAGAGGAAATAGCAGCGGATTTGGAGAAATTAGCAAATAACATAAAACCAGACTTTGAGGAAGATTTGGACGAGCTTGTAAGGAATAATCTGATTCAGACCAGCGCTATGCTTTTGGAAGGGTACAGGCAGAAGCTTTCAGCCTTGACAGAAGAGATCAGCCAGGATGTATTTTCAGGGATTTCTATTGAACCGGTTAAATTAATGGGTGGGAGTATCGTTTCATCTGATTCATTTTCTATACAGAACTTCATAAAAGAGAAAGAGGTAGAAGTTGGAGAAGAATATGTGAAAAACACCGACAAGAAATGGTATAAGCCCTGGACATGGTTTCAGGAAAGCGGATATTGGAGAACGAAATATGAGACTGTGAAATATATTCCAGGAGACGAAATAGCGGAGACAATTTTAGGCCCGGCCAGAGACGAAATCTATGAATTTGGAGAAGAAACGAAGCGATATACAGTGGAACAGTCCGAAAAAATCGCAAAGGTATTTTCTTCTGAATTTGAACGATTAGATACTGTATTGAAAGAAAAGCTGAAAGAGTTGGAAAGCTTCGCAACAGACCGGGAAAAAGCAGAAGAGAGGATTGCTGAATCCGAGAGAAAACTGGAATGGCTGGGAATGATTCGAGCGAAAGTAGAATCTATATTAGAAATTTAAAGTGAAGCAATAAAAAGTGTATAAAAATTATTTTATTTAAGTCAGGGAGGAGTCAGTATGGCAGTAACAAATGTATTTAGAGAAGCGGTAGCGTCAAATAGTGTGCGCAAAGTCAGGATTATGATGGAGGACAGCCTTCTGGTAGATCCGACATTTATGAAGTTTGAGGAAATGGAAAGAATAGCAGCATCAATAGACAGCCTGTATGACAGGCATGACGGACGGAGCTTCCGCCAGGACAAAAATTCCTGGAATGATGCTTATATGGAAGAGTTGATGGTACAGGCTATTGAGAATTTTTCCCATGAAAGACTTAACCATTTGAAAGAGGTTGTCCGTTATTTACGACCGGTGAAAGAAAAACCTGCACCATCATATGTTGCAAATCAGAGAGCTTCCAGTTATCAGGAACAGAAAAAACGCGACATGCAGAAAGGAGATTACCGCGGAGCTAAAGTTGCCGCAGGAGCAGTAGTCGGAGCCTTTATTGGCGGAACAGTAACAGTTTTGGCAGAAGCGCCTGTAGTTGCCGGAGCCTTGGTTGGAGCTGCGGTGACTGGGACAGTTACCTATATTGTTACAGAAGGAAAGGAATAAATAACAATGAGCGATAGACGAAGGTACGGAGAAAATACGACAGAGATGGTTCCAGAAAGTCTGGAATCTGTTGAAACCGGGCAGGCAATACAGCCTAAATTTGAAGAACTTCAGGCAAATATGGATGAGGTTGCTACGTTGGTAGACGATATTGTACTGAAAAAGTATTTGTACAAGCTTACAGATATGAATGTTGTTCCCTTGGATGAAAATTTAAAAAATATAGCCACAATCCGTTTTTTTAAGATTACGGAGATGGTTTATCAGAATAATGAATATTCAACCTACAAGTTTGCATCTGTATTCAATGCGGTACAGGGATTAAACTGCGGTGTATATATAATCGCGGATAGCAATGGGAAGAAAACGGATTTTTATATGGGGATTCGTGCATATGATAACAGAAGAACGGCGAAGTCGCTGAAAGATACCCTGCGAAATGCACTGAGCGGACAGTTTCCGGGCGTACAGGCAGAAGATCTGATGGATTCTGAGGCGGAGGAGGTTCTGTCTGAGATCAGGGCAAGGAATATCGCGTCGGTATCCTGTGTGGCGAAGAATAAAGATGAAGATTTTACTGATAATAAAACATTTATCCAGGGGCTGGAAAAATTTATTTTTGCAATGCAGGGACAGGCATATACCGTAATTGTGCTGGCAAAAAGCACTCCGGCGGAGCAGCTTGAGGGAATCAGAAAGTCTTATGAAACAATCTATACACAATTGTCTCCTTTTGCAAATATGCAGCTATCCTATGGGAAAAATACGGCGTTAAATATCTCGGATGCATTATCCCATGGAACGACAACCGGAACTTCCCGTTCTGAAAACAAGTCTGTGCAGATTGGAAACAGCCATCAGGAGGGAAAAGGAACATCGGATTCTTTAGCCAAACAGGATAAATTTGCGGCGGCAGGAAAAGAAGTGGGGAAGAGTGTACTTAGAGCAGCCAGTATTCTATCAGCGCCCTTAACAGGCGGGGTTAGTATAGCGGCAGCGATGGCGATTAATGCAGGACAGGATGCTTTAAGAGCCATAACGCCGGAAACAGAAACGAAAGGCGTATCTACATCGTCCAGCGATACGGTCAGTAAATCGACCACAACGGGTGAGACGTTCGGTACTTCTGAAAGCCAGTCTGAAAACAGGACTTATACAAGGGGCAGTTCCACCGGCTCGTCAAATACGGTACAACTGACAATGCAGAACAAAAGTTTACTTGATACGATGGAGAAAATTGAACTGCAGCTAAAAAGGATTGATGAGTGCGAAAGTGTTGGGATGTGGGAGTGTGCGGCATATATCCTCTCCGATACACAGGAAACCGCAGAAATGGCAGCCGGTACGTATAAGGCATTGATGAAAGGGGAGCAGTCCGGAGTTGAGACTTCTACTGTTAATCTCTGGGGATATCAGGACAAGGTGAAAACTTCTATACTGAGGGATTATATTACGAATTTTATTCATCCGATGTTTGAGTATCATTCAGGGGAGATGAAGGTTCCGGTAACGGCTTCCTCGCTTGTAAGCAGCAATGAACTGGCAATCCAGATGGGGCTGCCGAGGAAGTCTGTGTGCGGGTTTCCGGTAATAGAGCATGTGGATTTTGGAAAAGAAGTTGTACGGTATGATAAAAGAGAAGGACAGAAGACATTTCCCCTTGGCCGGGTGTTCAATATGGGAAGGATTACCGGGACAGAAGTAAATCTGGACTGCAATTCCCTGACCATGCATACCTTTGTTACCGGATCGACCGGTTCCGGAAAGAGCAATACCGTTTACGAAATCTTAAACCAGCTGAGGACAGCCTACCGTATACCGTTTTTGGTGATAGAACCGGCGAAAGGGGAATATAAAAATATTTTTGGAAAATATGAGGACGTCAGTGTTTATGGCACGAATCCAAAGATGGCGGAGCTGCTTAGGATTAATCCATTCCGTTTTCCGCAGGGGATACATGTACTGGAGCACATGGACAGGCTGGTTGAGATATTTAATGTATGCTGGCCTATGTATGCGGCGATGCCTGCTATTTTGAAAGAGGCGATGGAGAAGGCTTATCTCGCAGCAGGATGGGATATCAGTACTTCTGAAAATAAATATGGTGACAGATATCCGAATTTTTCCGACCTGCTGGAACAGATTGAAAATGTCATTGAGGATTCAAAGTATTCCTCAGACAGTAAGGGAGATTATTCCGGGGCGCTGCTGACAAGGGTGCGGTCGCTTACGAACGGACTGAACGGCCAGATTTTCTGTGCCAATGATTTAAAGGATACGGAGCTGTTTGACCAGAATGTTATCGTGGATTTGAGCCGGGTGGGATCATCGGAGACAAAATCACTGATTATGGGGCTTCTTGTAATGAGACTGAGTGAATACCGCATGGATTCAGGCAAAATGAACAGTCCGTTATCACATATAACAGTTCTTGAAGAAGCGCATAATTTGCTGAAACGAACCTCGACAGAGCAGTCTTCGGAAAGCTCGAATCTGATTGGGAAATCTGTTGAGCTGCTGGCAAATTCTATTGCAGAGATGCGTACTTACGGAGAGGGCTTTATTATTGCAGACCAGTCTCCGGGATTACTGGATATGTCCGTTATCAGGAATACCAACACAAAGATTATCCTTCGTCTGCCGGAGCGGTCAGACAGGGAGCTTGTAGGATATGCTGCAGGTCTTGATGATGAGCAGATAGAAGAACTGGCAAAATTAAAGAGAGGAGTAGCAGCCGTATACCAGAATGACTGGGTGGAGCCTATACTGGTGCAGGTTAGTAAATGTGGGGTTGAGGAATCAGAATACCGCTTTATTCCGCGGACACAGTCATCAGATTTGATATCTTTTCATGGGCAGTTAATTAATTTTCTCATACAGGGACGAGTAGATGCACCTCTGGAATTTGACATTTCAGAGATAGAGAGAGGTCTGTCCGTTTCTGAATTATCTACACGAAATATAGAATTTATTGAAGACTGGATAGCACAATATAAAATGAACCCACAAATAGAACTTTGGAACGATGGAAATTTCAAAAAGTTAGCAGGCAGGGTCACTGACATTTTAGGAGTCCGAAGCAGGGTGGAAAATTGTGTCCTGAATGCACAGGACAATGAAGAACTGACGAATATGCTTTTTAAAATCGTGGAACAGAAGCTTCCGGAGGCAGAGCCGGAGGCGATGATAGCGCTTAGTCAGTGTTTTATGAAGGATATGTGTGTGCAGGAGGAAGAAAATGAGATGAGGAAGCGAATTTATTTTCATTGGATGGATTCCATGAGGGAAGGAGGGGATACGGTTTTATGATGGGAGCAGAGACTTTTAAGAATGTAGAAAGATTATCTGAGCGTAGGTTTGAGAACTGTCAGCTTGGGAAACTGGCGGAAGGCAGGACGGTAAATTTAAAAGCTGAAGTCTATGATTTACCGCTGACGCTAAATGGCGAGATGGATGTACATAAGCTGGAGAGTTTAATCAGCAGGTATGAAAAAACAGCGGAGCATTTTGAACAAAAAGGAAAGCGTGAATGGGCGTATGCGAAAAATGGATGGGGAGGAGAACATTACGCACAAGCGCGGGATGCATTTGACAGAGCTGAGAGAAACAGGGAAAAAGCTAATGCATTAAAAGAATATATGGCATCTGGTTTTAATGACAGTTCTGTGGAAGAAAGTGTCGGAAAATATTCTTTTAATGAACAGAAGGAATGCTCGGAAACTGGCGGAAACAGGAAGGAGAAACTATCGGAAAAAGAACAGCTTATGCCGGAGATTTTGAATCCCGAATCGAAGTTCGATTTTCAGGAATTTGATTTCGAGAGTAAAGGATTGGAAAGATCGTTGGAATATTTTGCAAGGCCGGATTGGGACGGACTAAGCGTGGAAGATAAAAAAAGAATTGTGTCATCTTATATGGGAGAGCTAACCCTTGGATTAGATATCAGCAAAATGCCGAAAGTGGATATCAGGCAAATGCCGGAAAGTTATTATGGCGCTTATAAGGAAAAAGAGAATATAATTGATATTAACTCCAGGCTGTTGGATAATCCGAAAGAATTAGCAAACACAATTGCACATGAAATGCGTCATGCATATCAGTATGAAAGAGCTAAAATGGGTGAAACACATCTGGATAAATTGTACGGACTGAATTTTGAAAATTATATCCGTCCGGTAAAGGATGAAAACGGAAACTGGATTTGTGTAAACGAATACAAAAATCAGTTGATTGAAGCGGAAGCGGAAGCTTTTGCGGAGAAGATTGCTGATATGATGGAGGGGATGAGATGAAGAACATAGAAAAATATCTGGAGCAGGCACATTTACCGGAAGCTGCGTTGAGAATGAAAGTCGATTCTTATAAAAAACATCCGGACATTGCAAAAGAATTTGAATACTGGATTGAACACAGGAAATATTTACAGGAACGATGTGTTGAAATTGAAGGATATACGGCAAAAAAGCTCTCTGAGCTCTCAGAGTTTCTGGATGGGGAAGGCGCATTTGCACTGCTAATTGAGTTGAGGGAAACCCCCGAGAAAGCAATGAAGAAGATTTCGAGAGGATTTTACATCAAGTAAGTGATTTTAAATGGATGAATGAAAAAAGTGTGACGGATATCTTATTTTTCATAATAATTGCCTGAAAAAATTATAAGTAGTGTGGCAGGGAGAGCAGTTTCCCTGCCATAAATTTATTTGGGTATTAGATAGATTTTTTGTTAAATGACATATACTGATATCTTTAATTGTTATGATATAAGAGAGAAGATATAAAAGAAAAATAAAGGAAAGATTTGTAGGAGTTAGATATTTTACTTATATATCATAATAGTGAATAATATATCCAGAAAACAGGATATGCAGAATATAACATGGGAGAAATAATATATGATATTTTTCGATGTTTTATTGATTTGGCATATGAGGTAAAAATGGATAGAAAAAGGTGTTCGAATCGAACACCTTTTTACAGACCTGAACGGATTATACGAAACTTGGGGAGGAAGTTAGGTAATGATATGTGATGATTTTAAAATTGTAGAACTGGCAAAAGGATATTTGGAGATTTCAAAAAGTGCAGCATATTTTATAGAAATATGGAATACAGAAGACGTTGTTTTTACGAAAGATGATAAGATCATGCCGTTGTTTGCCGGTTCTGTTGTGTGTGCGCGAAAGGATAAAAAGATTTGCGCTGTTATTTCATTTGACAAAAAAAGCAGTAAGTGTGAGATCGCACATGCATACCCGGATATTGAGGATAATATTGTGTGGAAGCTGTGTGAGGAGAGCTGCAGCTGTATGGCAGACAGGAATCTCACTGTAAGCAGAATAAAAGAGCCTTTTGTATCAGATTTGCAGGACAGCGAGAAGGCATTTGATCTGTTATATGATGCTGTTATGGATTATTTGAACAGTGATGATTGTGAAGAACTATTGGCGGAGACTGGCAGAGATTTTATAGAGGATGTTCATTCCTGTGTGGATATAGAGAAAATAATCATATCGGTATTTTCATTTTCACTGATGATTGAGTACTACAGAGGCATACATTTTCAGGTTGCTGAGAAAATAGTGGTGGCCGCCTGTGTTATCATGAACCATTTTATCTATAAGAATGCTACAGACAAAGGCAGGTGTGATATATTTGATCAGATAGTAAAGACAGCGATGAGCCGCGCAATGAAGGCTGCGGTAAAAGATAATCCAGTTTTTTATGGTGTGGATAAAGAGCAGGTTGAGTATGATACAGGAGAAGACCTGATGGATTTTATTGAGGATGTGTACGGAAGATTTAAGAAAATGTTCCAATGCTTTTATCCGGGTATAACATGGTAATGTATATGGCGTTCATAAACAAACAGTGTGGCAGAGAGCGTAATCTTTCTGCCACAAATTTGTTTATAGGTTAAAAGTTATTCTGAGTTTACAGCATGGATATTTTTTGAAATATTATTTGACGATGACACATTATGACATTGTCGGATGCTATGATATAGCAGAGGGAAATGGAAAAGGCAAATTTGAAATTTAACAGGGAGGAAATTGATATAGTGAAAACAATTTTTTAGTGTTTCGAATGTGAACATTGCAGAGAGTTCAGACGCATTGGAAATACAAGAAGCGAGTTTACCTGTGAACACCCAGACGGGGACTATATACATAAATATTTTGTAACCCATAGAATCCAAAAGATGGAACGGTTTCTTGACTATGGGAAGAGGTATTCGCATGAAGTACCGCTGAAAACTTCTCCGGCGTGGTGTCCAAAGAAGGCAGAACAGAGCTAGGATTTCAGGGAATTATGGAAGAACAAGCAGTGAAATTGTATCAGGATATTCCATATCAAAGGTGTTCGAATCGAACACTTTTATCAAAAATAGAGGAAAAGAAAGGATTGTGTGAAAGATATGAATCTGGCATTCAGTGTTACACAGAGTGAATTATCAGATGTACTGTTAAATATTGTCCCGGTGCGCCCGGTCTTTATCTGGGGTGCGCCGGGGATTGGCAAGTCGGCTTTAGTAGAGAAATTTGCAGAGGATGTGGGGCTTCCCTGCGTCTCTTTATTGGGGAGTCAGCTTGCGCCGGAGGACATTATCGGGATTCCGCAGATTAAAGGCGATACCTCAGAGTTTCTGCCTCCAAAGATGATCGCAAGGAAAGAGCCGTATGTGCTGTTTCTGGATGAATTAAACGGCTGTTCGCAGGAGGTGCAGAAAGCATTTTACAGCTTAATTCATGAGAGACGGGTGGGAGAATACCATCTGCCGGAAGGGAGCGTTGTGATTGGGGCAGGAAATCGGGCGCAGGACGGGGCGATTGTGAAAACCATGTCCTCTGCCCTTGTCAACCGGATGTTCCATGTGCAGTTAAAGGCTGACCCCAGCCAGTGGCTTATGTGGGCGTATGAGAATGGAATCCATCCATGGATAACGGATTATATTTCCCAGAGACCGGATCATTTATTTTCGGAACCGCCAAAAACAGAAGAACCATATTCTACGCCCCGGTCATGGCATATGCTCAGCGATACGTTAAAGGAGTATGGGGCAGGAGAAAAGGAAGTTTCGGAGGATATGCTGAAAATACTGGCGTATGGATGTATCTCTGCCAGCCATGCAGGGATGTTCCTTGCTTATACGAAACAGCTTGGAAATAAGAACCTGTTGAACGACATTATCAAAGGGGAAGCAAGGTTTCCTTCTAAGCCGGAGGAACGGGATGTGCTGTATTTTGTGGCACAGTCCTTCCGGGCAAAGCTTCTGCATGAGCTTCCGAAGAATAAACAGAAGATGAATAAAGAGGCGCAGTATCTGGCGCACCGGGCAAAGGCTTTGATGAAGGATTTATCCCTGATTAACTATGAGATTGCACAGATGGTAGTATCTTCCGATGGAGGGGAGATTCTGCCGGACTGGTTTATGGTGGAGATTGTGCGCGACCTGCCGAGGCTGGTACAGAATGGTGACAGGAAAACCAGTTAGACGGGAAGCCGGAACAGGACAGGAGGGAAGTGATTTCAGATGGCAGGGAAACGGAAAAACACAAAGAAAGAGAACCAGAAGGATAAACGACCCCAGTCAGAGAAAAATCTGGAGCAGGGAATCAGCATATTTAAGGAGCATCCACTGTTTTCGAGGCTGAAGGGCTATGTGACGATAGAAGATAACCGGAGGATGGGGAAGGGGACTGCCTACAGGGTGTCCAGCAGCGGATGGATTACACTGAATCAGGACAGCCTGTTTACACCTAAGCAATGGGCGTATATCCTTGCACACTGTTACCTGCATCTTGCGTTTGGACATTTTGATGCGGAGAAGATGCCGGGCTACGCGGTAGAGGATGAAGAGGGAAAGAAGCTGTGGATCGTGGACTGTGATAAACAGCTCTGGAATCTTGCCTGTGATGTGTTCATTGCCAAGTTTCTAAAGGACATCAAATTTGGGGAGCCGGTAGAAGAGTATCCTTTTCTGCAGGAGATTGGAACACTGGCAGATGAGCAGAAGATTTATGAGTATCTGGCAGAGACAGGAAAGGGAAACAGTATCCCGTACCATATGGATATGGAAGGACTGGAGCATCCGCTCCGGTATCAGAGAGGCCGGGATGGAGGAAATACCTATGCCCTTTATTTCGCCCATGCCTTAGCGGATTCAGCATCACAGGCAGTAGGGCTTGCAGGGGGAAATAAGGGAAAGGCAGGAGGGTATCTGTCTCCGGCAGAGAAAGCCGCCCAGTGGTTTATCAACCGGTATCCCCTTCTTGGCGGTCTGGCTTCCGCGTTTCAAATCATAGATGATTATGAGGTTTGCATCCGGGAAGAGATACAGATTGCCGCGGTGGATGCAGAGATTGGAGAGATCTATGTGAATCCGGCTGCAGGGCTTGACAGCGAGGAACTGCGGTTTGTGCTGGCGCATGAGTATCTCCATGCAGGCTTACAGCACCATCTCCGCTGTCAGGGGAGAGACCATTACCTTTGGAATGCGGCCTGTGATTTTGTGATCAATGGCTGGCTGGCGGAAATGGAGATTGGAAAGATGCCGGAAAGGGGGCTTTTATATGACGAAAGCCTAAGCGGGTTATCGGCGGAATCCATTTACGATATGCTTCTGACAGATATGAAAAAATATCTCACACAGGGAACCTTCCGGGGCTATGGCAAAGGGGATATTTTAAGGGACAGAGTGGGAGGAAGAGAAGGCAGTGGGGTAAAAGTGCGGAAGTTAGGCGAGGGGCTGACCATGGATGAGTTCTGCCGGAGGGCGTTAGCGCAGGGGCTTTCCTACCATCAGTCTTCCGGGAGAGGTCTGGTTCCGGCAGGGTTAATTGAAGAGATTCGTGCGCTTGCAATGCCGCCTATTCCATGGGATGTGGAGCTTGCCAGATGGTTTGAAAAATATTTCCCATCCTTAGAGCCAAAACGGACATATGCAAGACTGAGCAGGAGGCAGGGAGCAACACCGGATATCCCCAGGCCGAGATATGTGAAGGATGAGCATAAAGAGAATGCCCGTACATTCGGCGTGGTACTGGATACTTCCGGCTCCATGAGTGCAAAGATGATCGGCAAGGCATTGGGGAGCATTGCCAGCTATGCGGCGGCAAGGGAGGTGCCTTATGCGAGAGTGGTATTTTGTGATGCGAGGGCGTATGATGCCGGGTATCTTGCGCCGGAGGATATTGCCGGACGGGTAGAAGTGAAAGGAAGGGGAGGAACAAAGCTGCAGCCTGCAGTAGATTTGCTGGAACGTGCAAAAGATTTCCCTAAAAACGGGCCGGTACTGATTATCACAGACGGGGAAATAGAAGATAAACTGCATATCCGGCATGAACATGCATTCCTGATGCCGAAAGGGGGCAGGCTTCCATTTCGGGCAAAAGGGGAAGCGTTTTATTTTGAATAGGAATGATGTGGAGAGGACTTGTAAAAGGAAGATTATTTGGATATAATATTACCATGATAAAATAAAGATAAAATATTGATAAGGAGTGGGGTTGTGATACAGATTAAACCAGTTTCTGATCTGAGAAATAAATTTACCGATATTGAAAAGATCGTCAATGAAGGAGAGCCGGTTTATTTGACGAAAAATGGATATGGAGTCATGGTAGTATTGAGTCTGGAAAGTTATTCGAAATTGACAGATGGGGTTGAGATATCTTTGGATGAAGCAGACCGTTATGCTGAAACAGTAAAAGACCGTTATACACATGAAGAAGTATTTGCAAGGCTTAGAGGGAAGATGAATGGCTGATACAAAATATATTTTAAGATATCTTCCTTTATTTTATGAAGACTTGGAAGAGAAGATTCTTTATATTACATTGAAATTAAATAATCCGCAGGTGGCGGATGATTTACTGTATGCCGTTGAAACAGCAATTTTAGAGCGTCTGCCCCCTGCAGAAGCATTTGAGCCATATCATTCAGCTAAAGAGAGAGAGTATTTATATTATCGTATATATGTGAAGAATTTTGTGATTTATTATGTGGTGGTTGATGATGAGGGAGACGGTAAAATAATGGAGGTCAGACGCTTCTTGTATAATAAGCAAAATCATGAAAAAAGGATATAAAATGCTTATAATTTATTAGAGACTGTATAGAAGTTGAAGGGCAAAAAGCATTTGGCGAAAAAGTAAAGGTTTTCAATTACATATTATAATAGTGAAACAAATAACCAGTAAGGCAGGGAGATTAAACTCGCTGTCTTTTTCTGTTGCCAAAGAGTCCGAAAGGAGTTGTCGGTGATAGAACTTGTAAGTGCAGAAAGGAGGGGGAGCTTATCTGGGAGATTATCATTACTGTGAAACAGATCGGTAAGACCATAGGGGAATTGATCCTGCGGTTTTAGGAAGGAGGAAACGGAAGATGAAAGGGATTCGGATTGCGCTGTTTGTGATTGGCTGTGGGTTAGAGCTTATTTCTATTATGGAAGATGCTTAAAGCCGGACGGTATCTGCCAGAGCAGATAAAAGACAGCAGAAAAGGGAAAGGTGTTCAGATCGAACACCTTTCAGTGCAATACAGGCAGGATCAGCGAAGGAAAGGGAAAATAATGGAAGCCGGAACAGAAGAGATTGTTACTGAGATTGCGGCGGTAGAAAAGTTAAGGATAAAAGAGCTGGATGAACATATCCCGCTTGGGAATGACGGATTTGTGAATGAGAGCAATACCTTCAGGTGGTACAGGATACGAAATAAAAATGATTATCATATCCTGAATACAGCTTACAGGGATACCATCAGGGAGCCTTCTGTTTATCCTGAGATTATCTGTGTAGAAACAGTTGGACAGGAACCTTATCAAGATGATGCGTATGCTTATCATCTGGCAGACTGCAGGAAGGTAACGGAAGATTTTTGGAAACAGTTGGGATATCAGTGTACGATTCAGAAAAAGTAAAGAGACAGAATCAGAAGGAAGAAAGGAGACTGGAATTATGGCAGCAAATGTGGAAAGTATGTTTTATGTAAGAGAGACGCCATGGCATGGACTGGGGATAAGGGTGAATGAAGCCCCGGCATCCAGAGATGCACTGACGCTTGCGGGATTAGACTGGAGCGTAATACAGGAGCCTGTATATACGGAGACAGGGGAACTTGTGGAAGGCTACAGGGCAAATATCAGGGATGCGGATAGAAGGGTATTGGGAGTAGTAACAGACCGGTATAAGGTGATCCAGAACAGGGAAGCGTTTGCGTTTACAGACGCTTTGTTAGGCGAAGGGGTACGCTATGAGACAGCCGGGAGCCTGCAGGGAGGGCGGAAGGTATGGCTCCTTGCACATATGCCCCATGAATATATCATTACAGGGGAGCGGATCAGCCCTTATCTGCTGTTCTCCAATACCCATGACGGTTCCGGTGCGATTAAGGTAGCTTTAACGCCAATCCGCGTAGTGTGCAATAATACGCTGAATCTTGCGCTGTCTGCAGCAAAGCGATCATGGTCGATGATCCACACCGGGAATATTCGGAGCAAGATGAAGGAAGCAAGGGATACGTTATTTATGGCAGAGCAGTACATGGACAGTCTTGGAAAAGAATTTGAATCTCTGCGGATGAAGAAGCTTTCAGATAAGACGGTTATGGATTATATTGAAATCCTGCTTCCATTAGAGGAGGATGCAACTCCGATACAAAGAAAAAATATCGGACGGCTCAGGGAAGATATGAAGCTTAGGTATTTTGATGCGCCTGATTTGAAGAATTTAGGAAAAAATGCGTACCGTTTTGTCAACGCAGTGTCAGATTTTGCCACCCATGCAGAGCCGTTGAGGAGGACAGCGAATTATAAGGAGAACCTGTTTGCAAGGACGGTGGAGGGGAATCCCCTGATTGACAAGGCGTACCAGTTAGTAAGCGCGGCTTAATAAAATATGCAGGAAATTTGATTGAGTAAGCCGGGGAAGCATGTTAGAATATAGAGGAAGGAGACAGAGCCGATGGAACGAAGAGAAACATGGGAAGAGCTGGAAATAAAGAATGACTTCCTGTTCGCAAAAGTGATGAGAGATAAAAGAATCTGCATGATGCTTCTGGAAAAACTGCTCCAGACAAAGATTAAGGATGTGGTATATCTGGAGGAGCAGAAGGTACTGGATGTTGAAAAGGATGCAAAAAGCGTCCGTTTGGACGTATATGTGGAAGATGGGAACCGCATTTTTGATTTGGAAATGCAGACGACAAATAAGAAAAATCTTCCGTATAGAAGCCGCTATTATCAGGGGATGATAGATTTAAATACCATAGAGAAGGGGGAGAGCTACAAAAAGCTGAAGGAAAGCTATGTTATTTTTATCTGTACATTTGACCCCTTTGGACAGGGCAGGGCGCAGTATACCTTTGAAAACCTTTGTCTGGAAGACCGGGAATTAAAGCTGGAGGACGGGACGAAGAAAATCTTTTTCAATGCGGGGGATTATATCAATGCAGAGAATGAGGATGTCAGGGAATTTCTGAAATACGTGAACGGAGGAAAAAGTGACCATCCGTTTGTGAAGGAACTTGAAAAGAAGGTAGAGCAGGTAAAAGCAAACAAAGAATGGAGGCTGGAATATATGACATTATTAATGCGTGAAGAAGAGATTCGGGAAGAAGCCAGAGAAGAAGGGATTTTATTGGGGCGAAAAGAAGGGCGAGAAGAAGGCCGGGAAGAAGGCCGAAGAGAAGGCATTTATGGGATGGTTTCTGTATTGAAAGAGCTGAATATTCCTTCTCAGACGATACTGATGAAAATACAGGAAAAATATAATCTTAGTCTGGAAGAGTCAAAGAAATATCTTTAAAATAATGTAGATGTTACAGTATTCCGTCAGGTTACAAACTGTTGCTTAGGACAATTGAATTAGGAGAAAAAAAGAGATGCAGGAAAATGGAAAACCATACCCCTGCGTCTTTTTCTATGTCTGTGAATGAAACAATGACCGGCAGAAAAGGACGGAGGAGGGATTGGAAAATCAGATGAAAAACACAAACTGTATACAAAAGACATGGGGAAGGAGATGTAGAAAGTATGTACAGGAGACTGGAATCAACCTTCTGCTGGAAGATCACCGGGGAATTAAGGCTGTTCAGATACCATACCCTGCAGATGGAGAAGGAGGAAATCTTTAGAGAGGCGTACCGGATAGACTGTATGCTGCGACTTTACGATATTCTCATAGAACTCAGCGGCAGAATGAGTCCGGGGGAACTGGAAGCATGCATCCGTACTGCCGGGCTTCTGGAGTATCTGTATGGGAGGTGGCTGAAAACGGCGGATACCCAGAATGAGGAAATGGAACATAGTTTATGGTCCGAAATCCGGAGTCTCTGCACAGGTGCAGCGTAGGGAAGTGTAAAAGGGAGAAGGAGATTGGCATGGAAAGAGATGATGACGGGCTGGGTGATCCGGCGCAGATAGCGGAGGGAATTCTGGTTAATCATTTTGGGACGCCCCTTACCTGTGAGCCGGTTGTACTCCGGCCGGCCGGATACCTTGATATCGGTGAAGAAAAGGACTGGAGTTTTTCCGGCGGGGACTGCAGGACAGTCTCAGAGTTCCAGAAGAAATATGTAGGGGATGGCAGTACAGAAATATGTGCATGTAAGAATAATGGAATGCCAGAATATAAGGATACAGGAAGGTAAGAATACAGGGGCGGAAGAACACAGAAAGGAAGTGGAGCGATGAAGAAGCTTGTAGCAGTTAAGGATTTATCCCATGAAGAATGGCTACGGTACAGGAAACAGGGGATCGGGGGCTCGGATGCAGGGGCGGTCTGCGGATTAAACCCATACCGGACGGCCATGCAGGTTTACTATGACAAGACTTCCGACAGCATAGAGGACTTCGATAATGAAGCGATGCGTCAGGGCAGGGAGTTTGAGGACTACGTGGCAAGGAGATTTATGGAAGCGTCAGGAAAGAAGGTGCGGAGGGCAAACTTCATGTATTATGATGAGGAGTATCCCTTTATGCTGGCGGATGTAGACCGGATGGTTGTGGGAGAGAATGCAGGATTGGAATGTAAAACGGCAAGCCCCTATCTGGCGGATAAATGGAAGGACGGGAAGATTCCCCTGCATTATCAGTTACAGTGTTACCATTATATGTCAGTCTGCAATGCAGACGCATGGTATATTGCGGTATTGATATATGGAAGAGACTTTAAGTATTACCGTCTGGAACGTGATGAGAGCATGATGGCAGACCTGATCCAGATTGAGCAGGATTTTTGGGAAAATTATGTGCAGAAGGGCATCCTGCCGGAGCCGGATGGCTCGGAGCTTGCGGATCAGGTGATAGCAGAGTATTTTAAAGAAACACTTAAGGATACTATAGTATTGTCTGGATTTGATGAGAAGTTAAACCGCCGTCAGGAATTGTCCGCTCTTGTGGCAAAGCTGGAGACGGAGATGAAGCAGATTGAGCAGGAACTGAAGCTGTATCTTGGGGAAGCGGAGACAGCGGAGAACGAGAAATTCCGCGTATCGTGGAAGCAGATGAGCAGACAGAAGATTGATGAGAAGAGGCTGAAGGAGGAACAGCCGGAGATTTATGAGAAGTATAAGAAGACGTTGCAGTACCGGCGGTTTATGGTAAAGGCAGCATAAAAAAGGACGGAGAAGAGAGATAAAAGAGAAAGAAGTACAGAAATAAAGAAACACAAAAATGCAAAAATACAGGAGGAAGAAATGGGATTAGCAAAAGAGCTGTTTGAATGCTTCCGGGGACAGGGGAAGTTTTCCTTAAAGGACGCTTACTTAAAATATCCCGATAAGCCAAAGGAGAGCATCCGGGCGAGAATCTATGAAAATCTTGGAATCCGCTTTGAGCGTGCAGCCGCAGGGGTTTACTGTACCTGCTCTGGGAAGGAAGGCTGTCTGGTACTGGAAGGGGACGGACGGGATCTGTCCTTTCTAAAGGATGAAAGCATCGACTGTATCCTGACTGACCATCCATGGGAGGATGAAAAGTCCAATAAAGGCGGTAACCGGGCCTTTAGTAAATATCCCTGCTTCCGGTATACGGAAGGGGATTTCCGGGAAAAAGCAAGGGTGTTAAAAAAGGGATGCTTTCTGGCAGAGATACTGCCGGAGGAAAACGGGAGCAATTATCAGTATCTGTATGGGATCAAGCAGATGGCGGAGAAATGCGGTTTCCTTTATTACACAAAGGTGCCATGGGAGAAGAGCGGATTTGTCAGCAATACCGGGAGAAAATCCAAGAATACGCAGGATATCATGATTTTCTCCAAGGGGAAAGCAAGGGCATTACGGCCGGACAGAAAAAAGGGGGACGGCGCGGTTATGAGCGGGGCAAAGGGAATGCTTCCGGCAAAGTTCCAGATACCGCCGGTGCCGAAGAAAGAGCGGCTCCATCAGAGCGAGCTTCCGGTTTCCCTGTGCGAGCAGATATTGGAGTTCGTTACTTGTGAAGGGGAAGTGGTGTTAGATACCTTTGCAGGAAGCGGAAGCACAGGGGAAGCCTGCTTAAATAAAGGGAGAAACTGCATTTTAATCGAACTGCTGAAAGAAAATGTGGAGAAAATTCAGCTGAGGCTAAAGAGAAAGGTGCAGGAGGAGGAAAGACATAGAAAAGCTGGAAGCACTGGACGAACAATATGAAGTTTCCAGAAACAAACAATGAAAGATTATGCGGAGATTTTATTTGGAGAATCTGAAACAGAAGAAACAGTATCATGTGTATGCGGGAGAGACTGAAACGGTCTCTCCTTTTCTACGCGTAAAAACGGTGTTCGAATCGAACACCTTACAGACAGAAGGAGGATTTTATGATGTCAGATATCAAGCAGGAATTAGCAAAAAGGGCTGAAAATACAAAGAAGGAAGGGAAGCTTACAAAATCCATGAGTATTGCGGATCTGATTAAAGCAATGGAGCCGGAGATTAAACGGGCGTTGCCGGAGGTAATTACCCCGGAGCGTTTTACCCGGATGGCGCTGTCGGCATTGAATACGACTCCGAAGCTGATGGAGTGTACCCAGATGAGCTTCCTTGCGGCGCTGATGAATGCGGCGCAGTTAGGGCTGGAGCCGAATACGCCGCTGGGACAGGCGTATTTGATTCCGTTTCAAAATAAGGGGGTCATGGAATGCCAGTTCCAGATTGGGTATAAGGGGCTGATCGATTTAAGCTACCGGAATCCGCAGATGCAGATGATATCGGCGCAGACGGTTTATGAAAATGATGAGTTTGAGTATGAGCTGGGGCTGAATCCCAGACTGGAGCATCATCCGGCGTTGGANAACCGGGGAGAGGTAAGGCTGTTCTATGGGTTCTTTAAGCTGGTGAATGGAGGATTTGGGTTTGAGGTTATGAGCAGAGAAGCGGTTGACCAGTATGCAAAAGAGTATTCGGCGTCCTTTGATGCGTCCTACAGCCCATGGAAGAGTAATTATGAGAGTATGGCAAAGAAGACAGTGATCAAGCAGGCTCTGAAATACGCTCCCTTACGTGCAGATTTTCAGAGGGTATTATCGACAGACGGGACAGTAAAAAAGGAGATTGCGGAGGATATGACTGAGGTCAACGGGGAAGATATCTGGGATGCACAGTTCAGGGAAGAACCGGCGTAGACAGGTGATGGGATAAGCTGGGAATGAAAACGGAAAACAGGACAATGCAGACAGAAAGGAAACTGAGAAGATGGGAATGTATTATGAGGATTTCAGAGAACAGATGAGACAACTGGTTCAGGAAAAGCTTGGGGATGAAGCAGAGGTTTTTTTCAGAATCAGGGAAAAGAATAATCAGACATTGAAAGATGGGCTTTGTATCAGGAAATGCAGCGGGAAAGAGGGGATAGCGGTTTATCCGGAAGAACTGTACCGGCAGTATATGGCCGGGGCAACCCCTGAAAGGCTGGCGGCAAATGTCGCCGGCCTTTTTCACATGAGTAAAAAGATTCCGGGAAC
>CAJSZQ010000044.1 GCA_910574185.1 Lachnospiraceae bacterium | reverse complement strand
CTGCTTTTTGTGGGCTTTCGTTTTTTCTTGCCATAATAATACCTCCAAACTGAGTAATTTTATCTTACATCAGTTTGGAGGTTTACACAATCTTTAGGATACTCCCCGGAAACCGCTTAAAACTGAACGGCTGGCTATTCTCTTGGCTCGAAATTTTCTTAATGCTCTTGCATAGCATTGCAATTCCTTTTTCGCGCTCAATCAGTTTGCCCTGTAAGGCCTTCTCCATAACATTGAACTGCTTAATGTAGGCTTCCTTGAACCGCATTGCTTTCTCACCAGTATATCCCATGACAAGAATAGTAAAGCCGTCTCTTGTCATATAATACATTGGTTGTTTCTTATTCTGGGAATTGATATACGAGGACTCTCCAAAATTGGATAGTCGAAATTCTTCACTGCATTCCAACTCTTTAATATCCCTCAATACATGAGCGTGCTGTTTTCCAAACGTCTCTGCAACATCTAAGCTGCTCACTACTGATACTTCTGCTTTGCTAATTCTCTTTACTTCTACTAACATTGTTTTCAACCCTTTCTATGGTTCGGATGCTACTAATAGTAACATCCGAAATACTTTGTCTATATCGGGGTCTCGAACTGTGACCTCGACACTTGTTCTATATCGGGCCAGTGTAAGTACGGGAATTGCATTGGTGCAAAACGGAATATACTTGACGTCGAAATCTCGACACCTTGCATTCTTCATCATGAAGGGGGTTACTAAAATTTTAGTATGCCTAAAGGGTTTTCTAAAATTTTAGAAGAATGCTTGAGGGCGCGGTATTTTACAGTACTCCGTTCTTTATTAAGTATGAAAAATAACTACCCCTCAAATTGATGGGTAGTTATTAAATTGAGCGTTGAAAAAATAGGGTTGTTGCTACTCTGTAATTTTGATATAATAACTTTAGAGCATATAGAATAAAGTACCGCATTGCCATTAGTGGCAATGTAAGCCTTACAGGGCGTGGGAATGATTGACAGATAGAGAAATATCTGTGATTATTCCTGCGCCTTTTCTATTTGCATAAAAATATTAGAAAGAGAGAAAAAGATGAAACAAGGAACAGTGAAATGGTTTAATGCTTTAAAAGGGTATGGATTTATCGCAGGCAATGAAGGTAAAGACGTATTTGTACACCATTCTAACATCTTAATGAATGGGTTCAGGCATTTGGAAACTGGACAGAAAGTCAGTTACCAGATTGAACAGATGGAAAAAGGCAGCAATGCAATTAATGTATCAGTGTTAAAGTAAGGAGCGTGAAAAAATGGAAGAAAAGACCAGATTATTAGAGCTGTTTAAGAAAGCTGCGGATTCTGCTGACATGTTCAAGGATGATAAACGGGAGGTTATGGGCTCTCCTATGCTTTCAGAAAAAGGCAAGAAACACGAGATGGAAGAGAACCTCCGGCTGTTTGCTGAGGCTATGAAAGGCTACAGGGAACAGATGCTTGCGATTGTAGACGACCGGGAAGAAAACTATACAGCGTATCAGGTGAGGGCTACACAGTCAAAAATATCTGCAAGCAACTACCTATTGGTGCTCAGGGAAAACCTTGATATGCTAAAGAGCGGATACATGGGGGAAATAGAGGTTACGGCATTGTTGAAACTATATAAAGAGGACGATTGGGCTTATGGCCGGATTGAGGAGGTTATGAGGCAGACGCATAGCCACTATATAGATCTGCTAGAAGATAGAATTACTGTCAGGAAACAGCTCAATGCTTTTGGGAGCATTCGCCGGATTATCCGTTCTAATATAACGGGATATCTTGCGGAAAAGCCTGTGTATAAACCGCCCGTTTCGTCACAGTCAGGAATTAAGCAAACGCCTTTTAGCCGGGAAGCGTGTTACTTTGGTTCAGGATATACGGCAATCCTAGAGGAACTGAATGAAGATTTAACGATTAATCGCCCAGATGCTACGCTTGCTGTCAAGAATAATTCAGATGCAAATATGCGTATCCACCATGAAAGCAATATGGATGTCATGAAAGCAGAAAATAGTGTGGGGAGGCAGCAAGAGAAAAAAGTAACAAAAGAAGAGAGGCTTACAGATCCGGCAGCGCTTCCTGGAATGAAACGGGATTAACCAGACAATCAACCAATAATTTGACGGAGTATCCCGGACGTTCCTGCTGATTGTCCGGGGTATTTCATATACCGGGGGTGCAGGGCATGAACAAGAACCATGAAGGATATACAGACTATACCGCCTGTGAAGCCGTCAGAAGGGCAGACAGGGACAGGAAACGGAAGAGGATAGGGGAGCCCTTTCCACCTTATATACCGCATAGAGGAGGCCAGAGGGTTCACAGAGGCAAGGAATACTGTGTATAGGTGATGAGCATGACGAACGAGCAGTTAGTAGCCAGAATACAAGCTGGAGAGGATACCGCTGAGAATATGCGGAAGCTCTGGCGGCAGAATGAAGGATGTATTGCAAAGATGGCAATGAGGTATCAGGGTTATGCGGAGCTGGACGACTTAAAGCAGGAAGGCTATATCGGCCTGTGTGAAGCTGTGCGCCAGTATGACCCTGAACAGGGCGCGACATTTATCAGCTATGCGGTTTTCTGGATTCGGCAGGCTATGAAGCGGTATATAGATAACTGCTGCAACGTGGTACGTATCCCGGTACATGCCAGGGAGTGGATACAAAAATATAATAAGGCTGTGAATGAGTACCGGAAGTATTACGGCACAGAACCGTCAGAACGCGCCCTGTGTGCCATGTTAAAGGTCAGTAAGAAGAAACTATGCTCCATACAGAAAGATGCCAGAATGGGGCAGATAGACAGCCTCAGCAGGCCGACGGCCGGAGAGGATGAAGAGTTAACCCTTGCGGATAGGGTTTGTTCTGGTGAGGATATGGAAGAGGATGTTATAAAGGCTCTTGATACTGCATTCATGAGGCATGAGGTATGGCTTGCTGTGGATGCGCTGCCTGACCGCCTTCCAGCAGTGATGCGGATGCGGTTCCTTGATGGGAAGACGCTGGAGCAGGCCGGGGACAGTATGGGGGTAAGCAGGAATCAAATCAGGGACTTTGAGCGGAAAGCCTTCCGGCTGCTCAGGACAGAAAGACGCGGTGGAAAGCTCCGGCGTTATTATGAGGAATATCTGAGAGCGGCCCCGGTCCGACATGTAGGGCTGGAGAGCTTCAACCGCACATGGACCAGCTCAACCGAGAGGGACGCAATGAGGGCATACAGGATTCGGTGAGGGGGATACTGGCCGGGGTGGGGGCTGATACTGTATTGATACTGAAAATATGTGAAAAACAAAAGAATGGTAGAAATAATGCATGTTTCAGACCGTATTTACTATAGTAAGGCCCTAGAAAAATGCTTAAAAAGCAAGATATTGTTGGACAAGGATACTGATATTTGTTATACTACTAGATGATGGGTTACTATAGGATTTAGACTACAGAGGTGTAATATGATAGATGAGAAAAAAGTGAAGCTAATGACACGTATGGCTTCCTATGAGAATAATGAAGGCAGGGAAGACTTAAAGATTAGCGCGTATTATAGGAAAGATTATGCTAGTATCCACATGGTATATACGATTATCTGGGTGACGATTGGATATGGGTGCCTGATGCTTCTGATTGGTTTCTGTCTGTTTGATAAGTTAATGGAGTCTTTGTCCATGAGCGCAGTTATGACCCTTGGAATCGGAGTGGTTGTGGGATATTTTGTAGTGGTAATAACATATTCGGTGGTGACTCATACCATGTACAGTAAAAAACATCAGATAGCACGAATGAGGGTGAAAAAGTATAATCATGATTTGACCAGGTTACTGAAGATATATGAAAAGGAGAAACGATAAAGATGGATGGTATATTAGAATTAAAAGGGCAGCTTCAAAAGATTTATGCACAGTATTCTAAATATATAGATAAGATAATCCAGTTTGTTTTAGCAGTGTTTATATTCTATATGATAAACAATAACATCGGATTTATGCAGATGCTTACGAATCCAGTAGTTACGCTCGGTCTGTCAATAGTATGTGCATTTTTGCCGCCGGTATTTACGGTCCTTTTGGCAGCAGCACTGGTTTTGGGACACGTATATTCATTGTCTTTGGGAATGCTGGTTGTAACGTCGCTTGTTTTTCTTTTGATGTTTATTTTTTATTTGAGACTTGCACCAAAGACGTCAATTGTGGTGCTTCTAATGCCTCTGGCGTATTTGCTAAAGGTTCCGGCAGTGATTCCGATTGCAGCAGCGTTGATTGGGACGTCTGCGTATGCCATTCCAACAGCTCTTGGAACGATTGCCTATTACCTGATTCATCAGATCAAGGATTCGGCGGTGGCGGTACAGACTGCTGAAGGAGGCAATTTGCTTACAGATATGATTAATTTTGCGAAGCAGTCATTGACCAGTAAAGAGATGTGGTTGTTTGTAATCGTAGATATAATTTGCGTATTGGCAGTTTATGGGATACGCAGATGTGCTGTTGCACACGCATGGAAGCTTGCAAGCGTAGTGGGAGCTGGTATTTATATTGTGGCTTCAGCTGCGGGAGGCGCGGTACTGGATGTGAAGATTTCATATGGTATGCTGGCAGTTGGCGCTGTAATGAGCATTGTAGTGGGAATTATACTGGAGATTCTTTTCTTTTGCGTGGATTATTCAAGATGTGAAAGTCTTCAATATGAAGATGATGAATATTATTACTATGTAAAAGCGGTTCCCAAGGTAGGCGTTACTGCATCAGAAAAGATGGTAAAAAGAATTAACAGGCGGGAAGATAATCTGAATGAATCAGAGATTATAGATTCCGATGAACTTCGAAAGAGAAGTAGAAAAAAGCAGGAGAGTCAGAATTTACGTTCAAATCCGGTTAGAAAAAATAATCTGGCGTATGCGGCTTCAGAGAAAAATCAGAACAGGACAAAGAAGAAAAGTGGCACAGATAAGACAAATACAGAACATTTGCTTTTGACAAGAAGTTTAAGGAAAGATTTGAATCTGGATGAGAAGAGGAAATAATTAGATTGATTTATATGGCTTTTAGAAATAACCAAAGGGAGAGGCAGGATGGAGCAGAGAATAGCACAATTTATTGAACAATATCTGAAAAGCCTGTACTTTCCACGTGTAGGTATCATGGATATGCTGGAAATTATTATCATTACGTTTCTGGTATATCGGATTATGATATGGATAAAGAATACAAAAGCTTGGATGCTGCTTCGGGGTATTTTGGTTCTTGCAGTATTTATTTTGATTGCAGCAATGCTTCAGATGCATACGATTTTATGGATTGTAAGGCATATGGCTACTGTAGTAGCTACGGGGGCGGTTGTGGTTTTTCAGCCGGAACTGCGGAGGGGATTAGAAAAGCTTGGCGAGAAACAGCTTATCTCTTCTATGGTGCCTTTTGATACAAAAGAAAAGGGGCGATTCAGCGATAATACGGTGAATGGAATCATCCGGGCGGTATTTGAGATGAGTAAGGTAAAGACGGGGGCGCTGATTGTAGTAGAGCAGGCCATTCAACTTACAGAATATGAAAGTACAGGGATTCAGATGGATTGTCTTATTTCCAGTCAGGTATTGATTAATATATTTGAACATAATACGCCATTGCATGATGGCGCTATTATCGTACGCAATGATCGTATTGTTGCAGCTACTTGTTATCTGCCTTTGTCGGATAATATGGGACTGAGTAAAGGCCTCGGAACCAGACACAGAGCGGCAGTAGGCATGAGTGAGGTCAGCGACGCGTTAGTGGTAGTAGTATCAGAAGAAACAGGTCATGTGTCAGTGGCTCAGGGCGGGAGGCTGACCAGAGGACTTACCGCAGAGGAACTTAAGGAGCAGTTTGTTCGGATTCAGAATAAGAGAAAAGCTTCAAGAAGATTTTTTGTAAGACAGAAAGGAAGATCAGGTCATGAGAAAGATGCTTAGAAACAATCTCGGCCTTAAACTGTTAGCCTTTTTGTTTTCATTTCTTTTATGGCTGATAGTGGTCAATATAGATAATCCGGTTATGTCCAAGACATTTTCCGGAATTCCGGTTATTGTGGAGCATTCAGAGATATTGACGGAGCAGAAAAAGACTTATCAGATCGTGGACGATACGCAGAATGTGAATGTTACCATATCGGCAAAACGCCGTACCTTAAATAAGATTAAGACAGAAGATATTATTGTAACCGCAGATATTAAGGAGATGTATCTGGACTCTCAGATACCCTTAGAAGTAGTGGTTATTGGGTATGAAGGAAGCTATGAAAATGCAATGACGAATCCTAGAAATTTACAGATTCAAATCGAGGAAAATGTTAGCAAAACTTCTAATATAACGCCAATGGCAACAGGCAAAGTAAGAGATGGATTTGTACTTGGTAATTTGACGACAGACCCGGAGACAGTTACCATCAATGGACCGGAGTCTCTTGTTGATAGAATTAGCAAAGTGGTAGCGGAAGTAGATGTATCTGGTTTGGCAGAAAATACGACGCTGACTTCACAGCTCGTATTTTATGACGAAGATAATAATGTAATTGATCAGTCGCGGCTGGCAAATAACCTTGGCAATTATGGAGTAAATATACTTGTGACCTTATATAAAACCCGTATGGTTCCCATTCACGTGGATACGTCTCTGGCTGAAGTGAAAGAAGGCTATTCTATTTCGGCTGTGAAACTGGCGCCGGAGGAGATTAAAATTGCAGGACCAGATGAAGTGTTGGATACAGTGGATAGTATTGAGATTCCGGCGGAAAAATTTGAAGGGGAAATGGTTGATTCCAGAACCGATTTTACTTTTGATTTAGCAGAGTATTTGCCGGATGGCATTCAATTGGCAGACAGTATGGCAAATTCTCTGATTGTTACGATTGCAATTGAAAGAGATGGAACCAAGAATTTTGACCTTCCGATTGGCTCGATAACGGTGAAAAACTTAGATGATGATCTGCGCATGAATTACAGTAAGACGGAAGACCTAGAAGTACATGTCAGAGGAGCGAAGGAGAGCCTTAATAATTTGAATATTGAACGGATGGCAGTTATTGATCTCAAATCATACCAGAAGGCAGGAACATATACGGTGCCGGTAGATATAGAACTTCCGGGAGGTTGTTACTTAGAGGGAGAGGTCAAGGTTGAGATTGTACTAGAGAAGAAAGAGAATGGAGGTTAAAAAGCATGGTTAGCAGAAAAGTTACAATCATTAATCCCACAGGGCTCCATTTGCGTCCGGCTGGAATATTCTGTAATACGGCGGTAAGGTACGATAGCAGAATTACATTTCAGCATGGTGACACGAATGCGAATGCAAAGAGTGTTCTTAGTGTATTAGGGGCATGTATTAAAAAAGGCGATGAGATTGAATTGATATGCGAGGGTGCAGACGAGCAGGAAGCTTTGGCGGCAATGGTTAAAGCAGTAGAAGATGGCCTGGGGGAATAGGCCGGATAAAGGAGAAGATATGGGAAAAGCTACGTTAGTAATTATGGCGGCCGGGATAGGCAGCAGATTTGGCGGTGGAATTAAACAATTGGAGGCTGTGGGTCCTGGCGGCGAGATTATTATGGATTATTCGATTCATGATGCCATAGAAGCTGGGTTTGATAAAGTGGTCTTTGTCATACGGAAGGATTTGGACGCAGATTTTAAACGGATTATTGGTGAGCGTATAGAGAAGGTTATAGATGTGGAGTATGCTTATCAGGAATTGAATGATATTCCAGAAAAGTATCTATATAAAGCGAAGGTGCGGAAAAAACCATGGGGAACCGGACAGGCAATTCTCTGCTGCAAAGGGCTGATCAAAGAGCCGTTTCTTGTAATTAATGCAGACGATTATTACGGAAAAGAGGCATACCAGAAGGCCTATGAATATTTGGTCAATAAACCGGAGGATGATGGGTATGCGGCATGCATGATAGGATTTATTCTGAAAAATACTTTGAGCGATAACGGTGGTGTGACCAGAGGAATTTGCAAAGTAGATGACAAACGCATGCTGACAGAGATTGTGGAGACTCACAATATTGTTAAAACTGATGATGGCGCCGCAGTAAAGAATGAAAAGGGAGAGCTGACGGCTGTAGACTTAGAATCTGAGGTATCTATGAATATGTGGGGACTTTCGCCGGCATTTGTTGAGATATTGGAAAATGGGTTTAAAGAATTTCTGGACAGACTGGATTCAGAGAATCCCACTGGAGAATATCTTCTGCCAACGATTATCGGAGAATTGCTTGAGGAAGGCAGGATGCAGGTAGAAGTGCTGCAGTCCCATGACAAGTGGTTTGGCGTGACTTATAAGGAAGATAAGAAGGATGTTGTCCAAGAGATACAGAAGCTGATTTCTGAGGGCGTATATGCGGACAAGTTATTTCGAGGATAAAATCTGGACGTATAGGTGATTGCAGTTCATGTGATGCCTGTTCCGGCCTGCAAACTGTGGCATAGAAAGCAAGGCATTTCGGAGACGTTTTTAATGGAAGTGAAATTGCTGTTTACGTAGTCTTAGGAACGAAGGCATTCCTGAGTTTCTTAGACTACGTTAGCAGCAAGTTCACCGGAATGTTGTCTCGTCTTGTTTTCTATGCCACAGTTTGCAGGCCGGAACAGGCGACATGTGAACTAAGAATATTGTATTTAAAAATATTTTTACTTGACAAAAGGATTTTTGTAGAGTAAAGTAATACGCATAAATATTTTAAACCGTTGAGAAAGAGGAGTAAGTTATCAGCGTGAAGTCAAAGAGAGCAGCAGGCGGTGGGATTGCTGTACGGAGCGGATAACTGAATGGACTTTCGAGGGCAGCCGGAAATCTTAGAATTAGAGATTATGGTGTGTCGGGAACCGAACCCGTTATCAATCAGGAGTGTATGTTAGTACATGAGAAGAGTGGACGATGTGTCAATTTGAGTGGTACCGCGATAATAAGATAATTATTACCGCCTCAAACCTATGGTTTGGGGCGGTTTTTTTGTTATAATAGGAAACTTTAAATCCCTATATAATAAAAAACCTCCAGGGATGTGCACTGGTGCGAAGAAGAGGTGTGCCGCCTATTCGGCGGCGGACTTTTACGGTAACACGAAATCAATTAATTTATCAAAAAGGAGAATGAAAACAATGAAAAAAAGAATGAATGTAATTTTATTTTCAGCAGCAATGGCGTTGATTACAGCGACAGGATGCGCGAGGAATGAAGGGACTCAAGAATCAGGAAACAGTAAGGAAACAGAAAGAGATTATACCATCGGGATTCAGCAGTTTGCGGAACATGGTTCTCTGGATAATTGCCGGCAGGGATTTATAGAAGGATTGGAAGAAGAAGGAATTGTGGAAGCTGAGAATCTGACGCTTGATATTAAGAATGCTATGGCGGATACAGCGACTAATGCGCAGATTGCAGATGGATTTGTTTCTGATAAGGTTGATATGATTTGTGCGATTGCGACTCCCAGCGCACAGAGCGCGTATAATGCTGCTATGGATAAAGAGATTCCAGTCATCTATACGGCGGTTACAGATCCAGCTGCAGCGGAACTCGTTGATAAGAACGGGAATCCGGTAGGGGAGATTACCGGTACATCCGATAAGCTTCCAGTAGAAGAGCAGCTTAAGATGATTCGCGCTATACTGCCGGATGCAAGGAAGTTGGGAATTATGTATACAACTAGCGAGGTCAATTCGGTATCGGCAATTGAAGAGTATAAATCTTTGGTTGGAGATTATGGATTTGAGCTGATTGAAAAAGGAATTACCCAGACTGCAGATGTGGCTCTTGCAGCAGACAGCCTGCTCGAAGAAGTGGATTGCATTACCAATTTAACAGACAATACAGTGGTGGCTTCTCTTCCGACTATTTTGGAAAAGGCGAATGAAAAGGGAATTCCTGTGTTCGGAAGTGAGATAGAGCAGGTAAAGACAGGGTGTCTTGCAGCAGAGGGAATTGATTATATAGCGCTTGGTAAACAAACAGGAAAGATTGCGGCACAGGTATTAAAAGGTGAAAAGAAAGCCTCGGAGATACCCTATGAAATTATCATAGAGCCGGGATTTTATGTAAATAATAAAGTGGCGGAGAATTTAAAAATTGAAGTTCCAATGAAGCTGGCAGATTTGGCAGTTGAGAGTTTTGATGAAATCTCAGAATGATATAGGAAAAAGAGCGGAGGCATTTTCATGGATTTTGTAATATCAATTGTAGAACAGGGGCTGATATATGGCATTTTGGCTCTGGGTGTTTACATCACATATAAGATACTGGATTTTCCGGATTTGACGGTGGATGGGAGTTTTCCCTTAGGCGGCGCGGTTACCGCTTTTCTGCTGACCAGAGGAATAAGTTCATATCTGTCGCTTTTGGCGGCATTTCTGGCAGGAGCCTTAGCGGGAATCTGTACAGGATTGATACATGTAAAATGTCGGGTTCGGGATTTACTGTCAGGTATTATCATGATGACTGCATTATGGAGCATTAATCTGTATATTGCAGGGACGGCAAACGTACCGCTGTTCTCTCAGGAAACAATTTTTAAAAATGGGATGCTGGAAAAGATATTTCCAGAAAGATTACAGGGATATAGCACACTTTTGATTATTTTGGTTCTGACGCTTATTAGCAAATTTCTGCTGGATGCTTATTTGCAGACAAAATCAGGGTATTTACTGCGTGCAGTGGGGGATAATGCAGCTCTGGTAATCTCGCTTGCTAAGGAGCAGGGAAATGTAAAAATTATCGGTCTTGCTCTTGCGAATGGCCTGGTATCTCTTGCAGGGAGCATTTTTTGCCAGGAAGAAAGAGTATTTGAAATATCCATGGGAACGGGAGCGATTGTCATCGGTCTTGCCAGTGTAATTATTGGAACTAGTATTTTCAGAAAGCTTACTTTGCTTAAGGCAACCTCGGCGGTGGTGGTTGGCTCAGTTATTTATAAGGCGTGCGTTGCTGTGGCGCTGAAAAATTTTGAACCGCAGGCAATGAAGCTGATTACGTCTGTGCTGTTTCTGGTGATTTTAGTTGTCAGCGTGGAGCGGAGAAAGAAGGTGAAGACAGATGCTGGAGCTTAGGAACATTTATAAGTATTATAATCCAGGTACCGTTAACGAGATGTGTCTGTTTCGGGATTTTAATCTGAGGGTTGAAGAAGGGGAATTTGTCTCTGTTGTGGGAAGCAACGGTTCTGGAAAGACTTCGATGCTGAATATCATCTGCGGCAGCATCCCGGTGGAGTCTGGTCAGGTATTTATCGGAAACAAAGATATTACCAGAGAAAAAGAGCACAGGCGAAATGAGCGCATTGGACGGGTATATCAAAATCCGGCAGTCGGAACCTGTCCGACTATGACTATTTTAGAAAATATGTCTCTTGCAGATAACAAGGGTAAAATTTATGGATTTCGGAGAGGGACGAATAAAACAAGGATTTCCTATTATCGCGAGTTGCTTGCTCAGTTGAAGCTTGGGCTGGAGGATAAATTAGAAGCAAAAGTAGGTTCTCTTTCTGGAGGACAGAGACAGGCGATGGCGCTGGTCATGTCTACCATGACGCCAATTGAATTTCTCATCCTGGATGAGCATACAGCGGCGCTGGACCCGAAGACCGCAGAATTGATTATGGAGCTTACGGATAGTATTGTAAAAGAAAAAAATCTGACTGCGATTATGGTGACGCATAATCTTAGATATGCTATGGAATCCGGCAATCGTCTGCTGATGATGCATCAGGGTGAAGTGATTCTGGACAAAAAAGGAGCAGAGAAAAGCGGTATGACGGTGGAAAATGTTCTGGGTCTGTTTAACGAAATCAGTATTGAATGCGGCAATTAGAATTGCTATACTAAAAGACAGGGAAGAAGTTACAGTTTCAGTGTGACAAAAGCCCCGCCTATTTTAAGGATCGATGAAAGAGGGAGATAATATGGCAAAGAGAATTGCACAGTTTCATAAAGTAAGTTTCAGACAATTTGCAGAAGGCTGGACGACAACATTTGGCGAAGCAGAGGAAGCAGAAATACACAGAATATATGATAGTATCAAACTTCCCAGACGGGCAACAGCCGGCTCGGCAGGGTATGATTTTTATATGCCGGTGGATATGACGGTTGAACCGGGGAAAACGATTAAGATTCCTACCGGAATCCGGGTGCGGATGGAGGAAGAATGGGTTCTCAAATGCTATCCCAGAAGCGGATTAGGTTTTAAATACCGCTTGCAGCTCAATAATACGGTGGGGATTATTGACAGCGATTATTATAAATCCGACAACGAAGGACATATATTTGCGAAGCTTACCAATGATAGCAATGAAGGAAAAACATTAGAGTTAAAGGCCGGAACAGGTTTTATGCAGGGAATTTTTGTGGAATATGGAATTACCACAGACGACGACGTGCAGATAAAACGTAACGGAGGCTTTGGCAGTACGACAGAGAAATTATAAAAATAAATGTGCGGAATGCAGTGTAAAAGAACAGGAATACAAAAGTGTTTTACACAGTGTTCCGCATATTTTTTACATATCCGGTTATTCTATCTGTGAGAAAATGATTATTGTTCATATTTTTTTAAATTCAGTTGCCGACGGTTGTTTTTATCGAATTTTATATGTTGCCGTATGTGGAATGAACAATAGCAGATTGCAGTGATGGAGGAAATGGATATGCAGGAATACAGAATGGTTACGGCTTCTCTGAAAGAAAATGTAACTTATGTAAATGAGATGCTTCCGGTGGAGGAGAGTTTTGATATTGTACAGAGAAATATCGTTATCGGAGGGCGGGACGCTACATTCTACTTTGTCGATGGTTTTACGAAGGATGAGTCCATGTTGAAGCTGATGGATTCTTTTTTTTCTGTGACAGAAGAGGACATGCCTCTGAGCGCGGCGGCATTTTCGAGAAAATGCATACCCTATGTAGAAGTGGACATTTACGGGGATTTTGACCAGATATTCCGAAATATCCTGTCTGGGGCAACCGGTCTGTTTATCGACGGATATGAAGCGTGTATCGTGATTGATTGCAGAACCTATCCGGCCAGGAGCGTGGAGGAACCAGATAAAGACAAATCTTTGCGGGGGTCCAGGGACGGATTTGTGGAAACCATTGTATTTAATACGGCGCTTATGAGACGGAGAATCCGCGATCCACATCTTACGATGCAGATGCTGGAAGTCGGAAAAAGTTCCAGAACCGATGTGGCAGTTTGCTATATGTCTGACCGGGTGAATAAAGAGCTGTTAAAAAAGGTTATTGATAAACTAAATTCTATTCAGACCGACGCTCTTACTATGAACCAGCAGAGTCTTGCTGAATGCCTGATGAAGCGAAAATGGTACAATCCATTTCCGAAGTTTAAATTCACCGAGAGGCCGGATACGGCAGCAGCCTGTCTTCTGGAAGGCAAAGTTGTAATACTGGTGGATAATTCGCCGTCAGCCATGATTTTGCCAACGTCGGTTTACGATATGATTGAAGAGGCCAATGATTACTATTTTCCTACTCTTACGGGAGTCTATCTGAAGGTGACGAGAGGACTGATTGCGATTCTGACAGTTTTTCTGACGCCAGTGTATCTGCTCTTTATGCAGAACTTAAAGTGGCTGCCGGAGATGTTTACATTCGTTGTGGTGCGGGATATGGTAAATGTACCGCTAATCTGGCAGCTACTAATTCTGGAGCTTGCCATTGACGGACTCCGGCTTGCGGCAATGAACACGCCGAGTATGCTGAGTACCCCGCTAAGTGTGATTGCAGGTCTGGTGCTGGGAGAATTTTCCGTATCCTCCGGGTGGTTTAATTCGGAAATTATGCTGGGAATGGCCTTTGTGGCGGTGGCAAATTACACCCAGCCAAACTTTGAACTGGGCTATGCGCTGAAATTTATGAGACTGCAGCTTTTGATTTTGACAGCGCTCTTTAATTGGATTGGTTTCCTTGTGGGAATCCTGATTATTATCCTGAGTGTTTGTACGAATAAAACATTGACTGGAAAGAGCTATCTGCATATCAGCAAAAAATAGACAAGTAAAATTGTATATTCAAAAGCACACCTGAATATATGCCCTGCGGGTAGTCGACGATATCTCAGTAAAGAAAACTATCCAAAGTGGGGATTGCCAGTAAACAGCGAATTGAATCAGGAGATTATCTCTAGGAAAGGTAATATTCCTTCTGCCAAAAGATATTCTCCTGATTCAATCTGTGGTTGGCAGATTGTGTATAATAATATATTTTCATATAATGGTTATCATGGCGTCAAGAAAGGATATTTATATGTTGTTGTTTTTGCTGTCGGATATATGATATAATGTCTTCTATGTTTTTAATGAAATTTATAGATAGGATTAGGAGAGATGAAATGAATACGAAGCAGGATGAACGGATGGGAACATTGCCGATTGGCAAGCTGATTGTCAGTATGTCAGTTCCGGCTGTGGCGGCGCAATTGATTAATCTGCTCTATAATATTATAGACAGGGTATACATAGGACATATTGAAGGTTATGGAAGTCTGGCGTTGACTGGCGTGGGCGTTACATTTCCTATTATCATGTTGATTTCAGCGTTTAGTGCATTTGCCGGAATGGGAGGAGCGCCGCTGGCGTCGATTAAGCTTGGAGGGAAGGACTATAAGGGAGCAGAAGATATTCTTGGTAATTCTGCCGGAATGCTTCTCGTGTTTTCTGTGGTTTTGACTCTCTTTTTTCAGATATTTAAGACGCCCATACTGTATGCTTTTGGGGCAAGTGATAATATTATTATTTATGCAGAAGAATATATAGGCATTTATCTGGTGGGCACAGTTTTTGTACAATATGCGTTGGGCCTGAATACATTTATCAGCGGTCAGGGCCAGGCAAAAACGGCTATGCTTTCCGTATTGATTGGGGCGATTACGAATATTGTTCTGGACCCGATTTTGATATTCGGATTTCATATGGGCGTAAAAGGGGCGGCCCTTGCTACGATTTTTTCCCAGGCGCTTAGCGCGGCATGGGTATTGCGATTTCTTACATCGGAGAAAAGTGCGGTTCGCTTAAGAATTTCTAATATGAAGATTCGGCCGGAGATTATCAAACAAATTGGCGCGTTAGGAATATCGCCTTTTATTATGCAGTCTACGGAAAGCCTGGTGAGTATTACACTAAATTCTGGACTTCAGCATTACGGCGGAGATTTGTACGTGGGAACGATGTCTATTATGACCAGCGTAATGCAGTTGATTGTGATACCAGTACAAGGGGTAGCGCAGGGCGTGCAGCCGATTATTAGTTATAATTATGGTGCGGGAAACGCAGCGAGAGTGAAGGAGGCGTTTCAGAAACTGATTATCATCTGTTTTGTTGGGACTTTTTTGCTGGCAGGGGTGGCGGTAGGAAAGCCGTCTGTGTATGCAAGAATTTTTACAGATAATCAGGAATTGATTGACCTGACCTGTAAGATGATGCCAGTGTATTTTCTCGGAATTACTATATTTGGAATCCAGTCCTCTTGTCAGAGCACATTTCTTGCATTGGGCCAGGCGAAAGTATCGCTGTTTATAGCGCTGCTCAGGAAAGTTATTCTGCTGATTCCCCTTGCGATTATTCTACCCAAGTATATGGGAGTTATTGGGATTTATCGGGCGGAGCCGATTGCAGATATTATTTCGGTACTTACTACGTCGGTACTATTTTATATTACCTTCAGAAAAGTTATACGGGGTATGAAAAATAGTGATTCATTTAAGTGAAAGCAGCCGGTTACCTGCCGGACGCGGATTGAATCAGGAGCATGTCTCTGAGCAGACGGAGTAACATTCCATTGAACTGGCAGCTAACGCAGACTAAGCCGCTCAGGAAAGCCCTCGCGCCTAAGTCTGCATAAGCTGCTATTTCAATTCCATGAAAAACACTCCTGAATTGTCTGCTCAGAGACATGCTCCTGATTCAACCCGCTGTTTACCAAATGACCTGTGAACGGAGTGAACAGTAACCGCCGCCCAGCTATACAAATGAGGTTTTAGAAAAAATATTTGACATGAGTAGTAAAATGTGTTATCGTATAGAATGTGTGAAGAAAAGAAAGTAGAGTATCCGCTCTCACCATAGCACAATCGGGTGACTATTGGTTTGATATTGAATGCATAAAAGATATATTCGTATGTGATATATGTGTATACTTTATGAAACGGCCGAATGGCCATGATGAGATGCACTTGGGTATATTTATGTAGAGATATGGGTGGATAGTCTTCGGCTATTCACCCATTTTATATTGTCATATATCCCGGAATGCAACAGCAAATTAGTATTGCATTGGTGACAAAGATTCTGGGAAAAAGAAACTGGCGATGTAGGAAAAGAGTTTATGATGGAGGTGCACTACAATTAGCGAATTAATGATCAACGAGCAGATTAGGGACAGAGAGGTACGTGTTGTCAGCGCGAATGGGGAACAGCTTGGAATTATGTCCTCAAGAGACGCTATGAAGCTCGCGCAGGAAGCAGAATTAGATTTGGTTAAGATTGCCCCGAAGGCCCAGCCACCAGTATGTAAGATTATTGATTACGGAAAGTATAAGTACGAACAGACCCGTAAGGAAAAAGAGGCAAAAAAGAAGCAGAAAACGGTGGAAATCAAAGAAGTACGTATGTCACCGAATATTGATACGAACGATTTGAATACAAAAATTAATAATGCCAAGAAGTTTCTTGTGAAAGGAAATAAGGTAAAGGTTACATTACGTTTCAGAGGAAGAGAGATGGCGCATGTGCAGCAGAGCAGACATATTCTGGATGATTTTGCAGAGACTCTGAAGGATATTGCTTCTATAGAGAAGCCGCCAAAACTTGAGGGACGTAACATGAGCATGGTTTTAACTGTAAAACGTTAAAAATATAAAATACTTATTAAGGAGGATTCTAATCATGCCAAAAATTAAAACAAATAGAGCCGCTGCTAAGCGCTTCAAAAAAACAGGTACAGGTAAATTAAAAAGAAATAAAGCTTATAAAAGCCATATCTTAACGAAGAAGTCTACAAAGAGAAAGAGAAATCTCAGACAGTCTACAATTACAGACGCTACTAATGTAAAGAATATGAAGAAAGTATTACCATATCTTTAAGATTTGGGAAATATTGAAGGAGGAATAAGACATGGCAAGAATTAAAGGTGGATTAAACGCTAAGAAGAAACACAATAGAACATTAAAATTAGCGAAGGGATACAGGGGAGCACGTTCCAAACAGTACAGAGTTGCTAAGCAGTCTGTAATGAGAGCTCTTACTTCTGCATATGCAGGAAGAAAACAGCGTAAGCGTCAGATGCGCCAGTTATGGATTGCACGTATCAATGCTGCAGCAAGAATGAATGGTTTGTCATACAGCAAATTTATGCATGGTCTTAAACTGGCCAACATTGATATGAACAGAAAGATGCTTGCAGAGATGGCAGTTAATGATGCAGCCGGATTTGCAACGCTTGCTGAGACTGCAAAGAACAAATTGGCATAATTTAGATTACAGTTTATACAGGCTTTTGCATTCGATATTAAAATTGAGCTGCAAATAAATGGGTAAATATTATATTTTTTGTTGACATCCGTCTGAGGATGTAGTATTATAATCTTCGGACGGTTTAAGTCATGCGGAAGTGTCGGAACTGGCAGACGAGCAAGACTAAGGATCTTGTGAGCAATGCGCTCGTGTGGGTTCAAGTCCCATCTTCCGCATAAATCCCCTAAATTCAAAGGTTTTTGGATTATGGGGATTTTTTTATTCTAAAAAGATTTTGAATAATTTTATAATAGTCTTGCCTGTTAATTTCAGAAAAGTATTGCTACATATTGCAGAAGTGTTCGAACATTTGCTTATTGATTGAAAGACAGTCATTATACAGACAAGTTTAAGGTTAAAACACCTAAGTATCAGAAAAAGGTCAAAGTTTGCTGCCAAGTTACGGTTTCAGGGCAGCGTCTTATGTTTTGTAGGGAGTTTTCCCTGTAAGCAGGGTCAGGGCTCTTTATTGTGCGCTTTGCGGCGCGCGTTTCTAAAGGGTGGATTGAGGGATTTTATCCGAGCGGCTGCTAACATTTTATTTTGAGAAAAGCCGGCACAGATTTAAAAGCGCGTATGCAGACAATATTTTCTGATATAATTTAACAGGAAGGTAAAATTATAGAAAAACATGGGAGAATTTAAATATTGATTGCAAACTATGTTAGAGTTGTTATACAATAACAATAAGAATATTGATTAAATCAAGTAAGATTCTTAAAGAAACTTGTATAATCCCCCTAAAAATAAGGCGGTTGGTTTCTGCGCTGCCTGTTTGCCAAGAGAGGAGTAAAAATTGGAACAGAAAGAGATGATGGAACAAATTAGGAAATTGCATTCAGAAGACCCTGGAAAGTTTATTAAAATCAGGGATATCTTAGAAGATGTCGTAGGAGATAAGGAGCTTAGTGGCGCGCAGGCCATCAGCGACTTACAATTTGGAAGAATTCGCAGTAGATTTCAAGATGCAGATGTTCCGTTTAGCTGGTGTACTACAAAGGAAACAGTCTATCAATTGCAAAAGGCTATTTATAATTGCCGTTCAAAGTCAAGAAGTGGATACGATGATTATCCAACAGCTAAAAAGTCTGTAAAATCTAAGAAAAAAGGGTTGTTTGGCCTGTTTAAGTAAATGGATGGAGGAGATTTGTTTAAGGCAGGGGCATGAGGAAGAAAGCCGGAGGAAAGATAGCGTAAGACGTCTATTTTTCTTCCGGCTTTTTGAATATGCGCAGCTGCGAAGAGCGGGTTACTGTTCACACATCGCCGGCCGGACGCGGATTGAATCAGGAGCATGTCTCTGAGCAGACGGAGTAACATTCCATTGAACTGGCAGCTAACGCAGACTAAGCCGCTCAGGAAAGCCTTCGCGCCTAAGTCTGCATAAGCTGCTATTTCAACTCCATGAAAAACACTCCTGAATTGTCTGCTCAGAGACATGCTCCTGATTCAACCCGCTGTTTACCAAATGACCTGTGAACTGTAACAAGAGCGGGACAAAAATAGCGCTGGCATATTTTACTTCTTGATTATTTGGCGGGAGTTGTTTTATAATGAGTGCTGTAACTTAAGGAGGAGTATTTAATAAGGAGGACAGAAGATGTATAAGAGACTACTAGCGGGAATATTTGCTGTATGCTTGTTAGTTGGGAATGCAGCGACAGTTTCAGCAGCGGAGCCGGACAGTGCAGAGAATGCTTTTGCATCCGAAGAGGATTTAGATTCGGCCGCTGGCAATGAAGAACAGGACGAATATGATTTAAATTCTGAGGATGAACAGACGCAGGGAGAGCCTGGCTCGGAATCGGAAGCGCCTCTGGCTAATAGCTGGCGTTACATAAATGGGGAGAGAATTGAGAGCGACGGACCTGTTGTACAGCCAGAAGAAGGAGAAATCGAAACGAGAGGAGGCAGACGTTTTCGCAGAGGAATAGACGTCAGCCAGTGGCAGGGAATGATTGACTGGGAGAAGGTAAAGGCTTCTGGAATTGAATTTGCAATTATTCGCTGTGGATTCAGTGTAGATAAGGAAAAATACGATGACAAGTATTGGCGTAGAAATGTATCGGAATGTGAGAGATTGGGTATTCCATACGGGGTATATCTCTATTCTTATGCACAGGATACAGAGTGGGCTTTGAGCGAAGCAGAGCATGTGCTGCGTTTGCTCAAGGGACATAAGCCTTATTATCCCGTATATTTTGATATGGAAGATAAGTCTACAGAAGATTGTGATCTTGCGGCAATTGCAACTGCTTTCTGTAACAAAATCAAAGCTGCCGGGTACAAGGTAGGCGTTTATGCTAATAAGTACTGGTGGGAGACGAAGCTGACGGACAAGTGTTTCTCCCAGTGGGACCGCTGGGTGGCCCAGTGGAGTAGCTCCTGTACTTATAAGGGGGCTTATAGCATTTGGCAGTATTCTGATAACGGACGGGTAGACGGAATAGACGGCCCGGTGGATTTGGATTATCTTGTTGTAGACGATTATCCTTCGGATACGGGCAATACGAATGTAGGTAACGGAGGGAACGAAACAAAAAATCCATTTTTTGATGTTGTTCCGGACGATTGGTTCTACGAGGCTGTCGAATATGTGTCAAATGCCGGAATTATGAGGGGAATGACTTCGGATAGGTTCGGATATGGAGATATTTTAAGCAGAGCTCAATTTGTAACAATACTTCATCGAATGCAGGGTGAGCCAGAGATGGAATATTCAAAGGTATTTTCGGATGTGGCGGATGGAGAATTTTATACAAATGCGGTTATGTGGGCGAAATTATCTGGTTCGGGAGTTGTGGAAGGATATGAGGATGGAACATTCGGTCCCGCCGATGCAATTACGAGAGAACAGTTGGTGCTTATGATGTATCGGTATGCAGCCAGCAAAGGACAGGATGTGTCTGCCAGAGCTGATTTGAGTGCGTATTCAGATGCCGAAACAGTCAGTGGTTTTGCGAAAGAAGCCATAGAATGGGCGGTAGCTACAGGAGTAATACAGGGCGACCAGGGTAGAATTAACCCACAGGGGAAGGCAATTAGAGCGGAATGCGCAACCATTATTATGAGATTTATGAAAGAGCAGTTATAAACTGAATAAGGAATAAGAATCCTGATTGGAACGGTATGTATAGAAAAGGAAGGATGTGGAAACAATCACCCATATAGCTAAAAATAGCAGGAGGGAATTGAGCATGGGTGAAATAAAAACAGATATGTTTCCAGAGGTTCTGCGTATGAAATCAAAGGAAAAGCGGGAAAACACAGCTCGGAAAGAGGCAAATGAAAATGTGCAAGGAAGCATACTTCTTCCTATAGAAAGCATGGGACAGGGAAAGAATAGACAGGAAAAATAAAGATGTAACAGGCTCATTCTGTACGAGGAATAACCTCGTAGGAATGAGCCTGTTAATTAAAAATGCCTTGGAGCTGGAATGAACCAGATGGCTCATGAATTAGATTTCTGGGTGAATGCAGGTGATTAATGATGATTTGTATCGGGAATTTTTGGCGGCTGGTATTTGTAAAGAGCGTTATAGGATTCTAATTCTTCTTCATTTAATGGGGCGGAAGGAATCAGTCCTGTACAGTCCTGAGTAGACGCGGCGTTTGAAAGGTAATCATAGGAATCGATAATCCTTTGATTTTCTTCCGATGTCGTTTTTTGATTTTTTAAAACTTTGTCTGTTTGTTTTGTTTCATTTTCTCCTGTTATCATAGTAACCTCCTCTAATAGTATAATAATTAATCAGCGCGAAAATCCTGTTGCAGCAGGCAAAATTTTCAATGGATTTTTGCACGTTATTGGTCATGAAATGAACCCTAATCTTTTTAATTAAGATAGGAGTAGGATGTGTGGAAATCCTTGGTTTTATACGTCCGATTGTGCTATATTTAATATGTAGATGTAAAATACAGGAAGCAGAAAGAAGGAAAGCGAATATGAAGGTTGCAGTTGATACACATACTCATACGGTTTCGAGCGGTCACGCTTATAATACTATCCGGGAAATGGCGCATATGGCTTCCCAGATGGGACTGGAAGCGTTGGCAATTACCGACCATGGGCCAGAGATGCAGGGAGGGCCGCATAAATATCATTTTCATAATATGAAAGTACTGCCAAGAGAATATTATGGTATTCCGATTCTCTTTGGAGTGGAACTCAATATTATGGACGACAATGGAACGGTGGATTTGCCGGGCTGGCTGTTAAAACAACTTGATATTACGGTTGCAAGTATCCATGGGGAGTGCTATGGAAAGAGCAAAGGAATCGAAAAGAATACAGAGGCTTACCTAAAGATAATGCAGCGGGACGATATTGAGATTATCGGGCATCCAGACGACGGTCGTTTCGAGGTGGATTATGAGGCTCTTGTAGATATGGCAAAGCAGACAGGGACGCTTCTGGAAATCAATAATTCTTCGTTAAAGCCGGGAGGCTTTCGTGTAAATTCCAATGAAAATGCTCGCCGCATGTTGGAAATATGCAGAAAGACAGGCACAATGGTGGTTCTTGGAAGCGACGCTCATGTAGACGTTGATATTGCCAATACAAAGTATTCATCAAAACTACTTCAGGATGTGGATTTTCCAGAGGAACTAGTGGCAAACACATCATATAAAAAGCTAATGTCGGTATTAAAGAGAAGAAGGTAGTTAGAAGACTTTCGTTACTGTTCACACATCGCCTGCCGGACGCGGATTGAATCAGGAGCATGTCTCTGAGCAGACGGAGTAACATTCCATTGAACTGGCAGCTAACGCAGACTAAGGCGCTCAGGAAAGCCTTCGCGCCTAAGTCTGCATAAGCTGCTATTTCAATTCTATTAAAAACACTCCTGAATTGTCTGCTCAGAGACATGCTCCTGATTCAACCCGCTGTTTACCAAATGACCTGTGAACTGTAACGACTTCCGCAGAATATGTAAATTTCTAAAGTAATATCTATAGACTTTACAGATTTAGTGTGCTAAAATACATAGAGATGAATTCTGATGCAAAGGAGATATATTATGAGTAAGAAAATCAGAACGGAAGCGGTTGACTATCTCTTTAAGGCCATATTAAGTTTAAAGGATAAGGAAGAGTGTTATATATTTTTTGAAGATATTTGCACGATTAATGAACTTCTTTCTTTATCGCAGAGATTTGAAGTAGCGAAGATGCTAAGACAGCAGAAGACATACCTTGAAATTGCAGACAAAACGGGGGCTTCGACAGCAACTATAAGCAGAGTGAACCGCTCCCTGAATTATGGCAATGACGGATATGACATGGTATTTGAGCGAATTAACGGAGGAGACAATGAATAATTGCCTCCTCTTTTATGGTTCCCGCATGCTATTTCTTTTTCTTAGGTTCTGGCATATCGTCAATTAATTTTTCGATAACCTGTTTTTTTACGTAGACGTCAAATGCAAGACTACAGATAAATGAAAAATTTTGCAGCATTTTCTGTTCGTCTTCCGGCGCGTCAGCGAAAGTGTCCAGAGAAGTCTTATATATTCTGGCGATATCCTTAGCCATAGAGTCAATTCTGGATTTTTCCAGTCCGCAGACTTCTTCGTAGATATCCGTCATCGAGAAGCCGCTGTCGTTGCCGAAATACTTGCTGGTGATTGGCTCCAGAAGAGTTTCGATATCCTTAATGGAAAGGAGATTCTTAAAATAGTAGATAAAAATTAATGCCAGTATATGTTCTTTGGAATATTTCTTCTTAACTGGAGGAGGGAGAAGATTATTCTTCGCATAGTTGTTAATCATAGTTTTAGTAAGAATCTTGTCTTCTGGGTAACGCTTGGTTCGTTCTAGTCCTTCTTCCATAAACGTAGTAATCTGGTCCATGTACAAATCGATATTCGGAATCTGGTTCGGTTTGATATAGTCGATTCTGGAAATACTCTCCAGAATACTGCCTAGCATGTTCTTTGTGTCAATAGTCATAATTATCACCCCAATGTATCTAGTATATAGTATTAAAAACCAGATGGCAAGTCTTTTTCAGAATCATTGCTCAATGTATGTAACAGTTCAGCCTGCAGCTGCGCATGAATCTGACCCGGTGTTTGCTGAGTATTGTGCGAGAATTTCTATAGTATCCTTCGGATGAGCAGGGCTGTGTTTGAAAAATGCATGAAAATTTCCTCGGATAAGAAAGGTGATGAGAATTTCTTTTTCCAGATTATTTTCATATTCAGGATGCTTTTTCAGTATTTGTTCGCGGATAGACTGTTCCAGCCGGTCTACCATGGTGGTTTGGCGGTTCCCGGAAAAAAGTATTTGCAGCAGTGCAGTTTGGGACATCATAGCCTCACTGATTTCTAAAGTCGCCCGTCCGGGATTGTCAAGGAGAGTGTCCGGATGGGGAATAGAGCGGACAATATTGTTAATCAGTTCGGTTTCCATGGATTCCGACAAGTCATAAATATCCCGGTAATGTTGATAGAATGTTGCTTTGTTAATAAAAGCAGCGTCTGCAAGCTCTTTGACAGTTATTTTTTCCAGTGGTTTTTTTGAGCGGAGTTCGATAAACGCATTGGTAATGCTGGTTCTCGTCCGTTTTATCCGAAGGTCCATAAATTGCTCCTTTTTAGACAGTTTTGGTAAATCGTCAATTATTTTACAGATTAGAAATAATGACGGTAGAAATTGAATGTTATGATTTATAAAATAAGTATAGCAAGATAAACAACTGTCGTCAATTAACAGTGTGCAGGCCAAGGTAAGCGCTATTTGAGTTACAGTAAGGTGGTAACTTAGGAGGTTGTTGTTATCTACCGGCTGAATGGTGAACGGCAGTATTGTTAGATTCAGGAGGGATGAAAGATGGACTTGTATGGATTTTATACAGGAAAGATTTTTGACGCGCATAAGTTTTTGGGATGTATCCTGCAGGGGGACGGAGCAGTGTTTCGAACCTTTGCGCCAGCGGCGGAGCGGATATCGGTTATCGGAGAATTTAACGGGTGGCAGGAGACGCAGATGCAGAGAATCTGTGACCAAAATTTCTGGGAGTGTGAAATCCAGGGGGTGAAGCCTGGACAGATGTATAAGTACCGGATTTATAAGAGGGGAGGTCAGTGCGTAGACCATTGCGACCCTTATGGCTATGGAATGGAGCTTCGTCCCAACTGTGCTTCGATTGTAAGGGATTTAAGGAGCTATACGTTTGGCGATAGGGAATGGATGAATAAGAGAAGTGACTGCAGAGAAAAGCCGCTGAATATTTACGAGCTTCATGCGGGTTCCTGGAGAACGAACAAAGAAGATGAAAACGGGTGGTATACCTATGCGGAGCTTGCGGACATACTGATTCCTTATCTAAAGGAATATGGATATAATTATATTGAGTTAATGCCTTTGAGCGAGCACCCCAGTGATGAGTCCTGGGGGTATCAGAGTACGGGATTTTTTGCGCCTACGGCCAGATATGGAACTGCCGGTCAGTTAAAAGAGATGGTGGATAAATTTCACCGGGCGGAGATTGGTGTGATTCTGGATTTTGTTCCGGTGCATTTTGCCGTAGACGGGTATGGGCTGGCGAATTATGACGGTACGGCCTTGTACGAATATCCCAATCAGGATGTGGGCAGAAGTGAGTGGGGGAGCTGTAATTTTATCCATTCCAGAGGCGAGGTAAGAAGTTTTCTCCAATCCTGCGCAAGCTATTGGATGGAAGAATACCATGTGGACGGTCTGCGTATGGATGCCATCAGTAATATGATATACTGGCAGGGAGATAAGGCGCGGGGCGTGAATAAAAATGCTGTGGAATTTCTTCAATATATGAATCAGGGATTAAAGGAGCGGCATCCGGGAATCCTCCTGGCAGCGGAGGATTCGACTTCTTACGGGAAGGTTACAAAGGCCGTCTGGGAGGGCGGACTTGGATTTGATTATAAATGGGATATGGGCTGGATGAATGATACGCTGGATTATTTCAGAACCGATCCGCTATTTAGAGGAGGGGCCTATCACAAACTGACCTTCTCCATGATGTATTACCCGGATGAGAAGTACTTGCTTCCGTTATCTCACGATGAAGTAGTGCATGGAAAAGCAACCATTGTGCAGAAGATGAACGGCCAGTACGAAGATAAATTTCCGCAGGCCAGGGCGCTTTATATGTATATGTATGCACATCCGGGAAAGAAACTGAATTTTATGGGAAATGAGCTGGGACATTTGAGGGAGTGGGATGAAAAGAGAGAATTAGACTGGGATATGCTGAAATATCCGAATCATGATTCCTTTCATCGTTTTATCAAAGATTTAAACCATCTGTATCTGGAACATCCAGAATTGTGGAAATGGGATTATAAACCGGAAGGATTCCGCTGGATTGACTGTCACCAGGAGGAACGATGCATTTATGCGATTGAGAGAAGGTATGAGGATAAGAAGCTAATCGCGCTGTTTAATTTCTCTGGAGTGGAGCAAAAAGGATATTCTTTTGATGCAGAAGACGGCGTCTATGAAGCGCTGTTATACAGCGCTCAGGATATCTATGGAGGAGACGAAATGGAGAAGAAACGCTGGAAGACGGAGAAGAAGAAATTAAAAGTAGATTTGCCAGCGTTTGGAGCAGTGTTTCTATCTCTTTCCGGTGTATTCTGAAAGAAACAGTCCGCTAATAGCTAACAAAGCGCCGACCGCGGAAATCCATGTGACCGGTTCTGCCAAAATTAGTACGGAGGTAACAATAGTAATTACAGGAACCAGGTAAATATAAATACTTGTTTTTACTGCTCCTAATATTTTTACTGCAAAATTCCATGTGACAAAGCATAAGGCAGACGCGCCCAGTCCCAAATAAAAAATATTAAACAGATATGTTACATTATAAAAGCGTGATAGTTCTGTTTGAAAGTCAAAGAAAAATAAAGTCGGTATCATAAAGAAGACTCCATAGAAAAATGTCCTGCGTGTGGCAAGAACAACAGGATATCCATAACTTCCAATTTTCTTTGTCAAGATGGAATAACAGGCCCAGACAAAGGCAGCTAAAACGGCCAGGATGTCTCCCATAGGATTTAATTCAAATGTTGCTCCGTTAAAACTTATCAGGATAATTCCTGCCATAGCAAGAGCAAAGCCCGCATAGAAATTTGCCCGTAGCTTTTCCTCTGATTTTACAAAGAGGCGCGCCAGTATTGCAGTAAAAAATGGAGCAACAGATATAATGACGCCGACATTAGAAGCCATTGTAAAGGTAAGCGCAATATTTTCCAACAAATAATACAGAGTTATTCCACAGAGGCCGGCGGCGGCGAAAGTCAGCTCCTGCTTTCGCTGTTTTACTTTTAAGCGGCGCGGACAGGCAGTCCAAAGTATCAGAAACCCTATGATAAAGCGATAAACTAAAATTTCCATAGGTTTAAAGTCCGCCAATAAAATTTTGGTAGAAATAAATGTTGTACCCCAAATGATGATAGTAAGTAAGGCTGCTAAGTGCCCCAATGTGTTTTTATGCTCCATTTTTTTCACCATCCTTTTTATTACTGAAAATGTCTCGGTAAACGCCGGGGGCAAGTCCGATAAAGCTGCTGAAATAATTTGTAAAATGACTTTGATCGGAAAAGCCTGTCTGAAGCGCTGCGTCCAGTGGTACGGCGCCTTGCGCCAGTAGTTTTTTTGCTTCAATAATACGAATATTTTCTAAATAACGATAGGGTGTGATACCCTTTGACTTTGTAAATGCCCGAAGCAAGGTGGATTTACTAAGTCCGGTATATCGGCAAATCTGGTCTAAATAAATACGCGACTTGTAATGCCGTTTTATAAATTCACAGGCTTTTTCGATTTCCTGTCTGCACTCAGGAGTACAGGTATCAAAAGGCTGTCCATAGTTTTGAATGAGCGTGGAGATTAAAAATAGAAGAGCTTCTTCTTTTCTTAAATCTCCGATTCCCTGCATGAGCATTTCGTGCAACGGGCGCAGATAACAACTCACTTCTTCATCATAGATAACATTTTGAGAAAAACCAGGCAAATCCCGTATCCCTGTTATTTCTTCCGTCAAATCAAGCATGACTGTTGAGCTGATATTAAATCCACGATAATCGAACGTTCCTTCATCACTTTGTATACAGGCATGATTATCTCCCGGATTGAATAATACGATATTTCCTTTATTAAGATTGTAGTCCTTGTTTTTGCAGGAAAGCGTACGTTGTCCTTTCTCTACAAATCCAATAACATAATATTCATGGAAGTGATTTGGAAATGATTGTATGATTCCCTTTAAGCGATAGGCTTCTATTCGTAATTCATTGTCATATACTACTGTTCTTATTTCTTTTTTCATTCGATGTTCCTCCTTAACATAAATAGTTTACTGCTTTTTTTCTGAAATGTCTTGTAAGATATCTTCATTTAGAGATTTCTTTCTTTACTTGTGTTATAGTGTGCTGACCGCATTATATTCAGCCAAACCTCCTTGCCTATCCGTTCATCTGCCGCGTTGGATTTTCTATCCGTAGCCACCGCTACGCCGTCGAAAATCCGCCTTGCAGATGAGCGAATATTCTGCGGAGTTTCGCCAGATATAATGCGGTC
>CAJSZQ010000043.1 GCA_910574185.1 Lachnospiraceae bacterium | reverse complement strand
CGATATTTTCCATCTCAGAATCTCTGGGATGAAGAGTATATTTAATTTCTTCATAATAGTCGGTAAAAATTTTCTGTAATACGTTCATAAGACTATTATGAAGGAAAGAGACACAAAAAGAAAGCCCTAATCCCCTCAAGATTGAGGGGCAGGGGAGTTGAAGTGTCGAAGACACTTTTTTATTAAGGAGGAGAAAGAGATTGATTACAAGGCAGATGCTGTTTCCCTTAGCTTTTTATCAAAAGGCTAAATTTCATGGAAGTAAGGGAAAGTATAATTACCGGATTGAGAAATATATGGGGGAAGAAGGAGAAGAAGCGAAGTTTCGCCTGTCTGTATGGGAAGGGCCGGAGTGTTATGATGCGTCGAAGAAGGAGAAGACGGTTTCACTATATGACTTCAGCGAGGATGGGATGGAAGAGATACGGGAGGCGCTGAATCAGCTGGTAAGCGTTCCAGACAAGTCGGATATCCAGTGAACGATTCGATTCCGGGTCATGAACAGAAACTTTCGATAGAACTGTTCACTCTGTTTGCAGCAACATTCGCAAATCCAAAGTACTGTATGAACAGTAAGTGCGACTTTGCAAAAAAGTATGCATAACTGTCTTGTCACGTGGAATGTCATGTGTTATATTAGTTGTCAGTGAATCATTTTGCGGCAGACGGCAGATATATTGTCATTTTCTGCCGTAATATAAGGATAAATCAACTGGGAAAGGTGAATAACATGACATTGACAGAGGAAATTGAACAATTAAAGTCGGAAAAAAATGCGGTGATTCTGGCTCATTATTATGTGAGGCCGGAGGTACAGCAGGTGGCGGATTACATAGGAGATTCTTTTTATCTAAGCAAGGTGGCGGCCGGACTTAAGCAGAAGACGATTGTATTCTGCGGCGTTTCTTTTATGGGGGAGAGCGCGAAGATTCTGAGCCCGGATAAGCGGGTTCTGATGCCGGACTTAACTGCGGACTGTCCGATGGCGCACATGGCGGATGCAGAGACAATTGCCGAAATGCGGGAAAAGTACGAGGACTTGGCTGTGGTCTGCTATATCAATTCTACATCGGAGTTAAAGATGCATTCAGACGTGTGTGTGACTTCAGCGAATGCAGTGGAGATTGTTAAGGCTCTGCCGAATCAGAATATTTTCTTTATCCCTGATAAGAATCTGGCGCATTTTGTAGCGGAACAGGCGCCGGAGAAGCATTTTGTATTCCATACTGGTTATTGCCCCACTCATGAACATATGAAATGTGAAGAAGTGAAGGCGTTAAAGGCAGCGCATCCAGACGCCAAGGTGCTTGCACATCCAGAATGTTCGGAAGCAGTAAGAGCGGCTGCGGATTATTTGGGAAGTACTTCCGGGATTATTCAGTATGCGACGAAGGACGAGGGACAGGAATTTATTATCTGTACAGAGGAAGGAGTCAATTATGAACTCCAGAAGAAGAATCCTGGGAAACGGTTCTATTATCCGGATACGGCGCCGGTCTGCCCGGATATGAAGAAGAATACGCTGGAGAAGCTTCGGGATGCGCTTCGTGAAGGGGAGAATGAAGTTCAGGTAAGCGGGGAAGTCCGCAGGCTTTCCAGATTGTCTCTGGAAAAAATGCATGAACTGGCAGGTGCATAACCATGAACAGGAAGACGGATGTGGTGATAGCAGGAACCGGAGCGGCAGGATTATTTGCAGCTCTGAATCTGCCTCAGGAGAAAGAAATCATTATGATTACAAAATCCGATCTGCGCAGCAGCGATTCCTATCTTGCTCAGGGAGGAATCTGCGTGCTGCGTGATGAGGAGGATTATGACAGTTATTTTGAGGATACCATGCGGGCTGGTCATTATGAGAATCGACGGGAATCGGTGGATATCATGCTTAAGAATTCCAGAGAGATTATCGACGATCTGGTTGGCTGTGGGGTGGAATTTTCCAGTGAGAATGGGGAATTTCTTTATACGAGAGAGGGGGCCCATTCCCGGCCAAGGATTCTCTATCATGAAGATATTACCGGGCAGGAGATTACGGAGAAGCTGATTGCGCAGGTGGAGAGGCGTTCTAACGTAAGGATTTACGAATATATGACGATGACGGATATTCTGATGGAACAGGGAGAGTGCACTGGTATTGTGGTTAGAGACCGGAAGGGAGATTCCTTTTGCATTTATGCGAAAGATACGATTCTGGCGACAGGGGGAATCGGCGGTAAATATCAGCACTCTACCAATTTTCCTCATTTGACAGGAGATTCGGTAGAGATTGCAGAACGGCATGGAATTCGTCTGGAGAATCTGGATTATGTGCAGATTCATCCGACTACGCTGTATTCTGAGAAAGCTGGACGGAGATTTTTGATTTCGGAATCTGTCAGAGGAGAGGGCGCGGTGCTGTATGACAAGCATGGGAAACGGTTTACCGATGAGCTTAAGCCCAGAGACGTAGTGACCAGGGCCATACGCGAACAGATGAAGAAAGATGGGACGGATTATGTATGGCTGTCCATGGAATATATTGACAGAGAGAAGATTTTAAGTCATTTTCCCAATATTTATCAGCATTGTCTGGAAGAGGGGTACGATGTGACAAAAGAGTGGATACCGGTGGTTCCGGCACAGCATTATTTTATGGGAGGGGTCTGGGCGGATTCTGACGGAAGAACGTCTGCCGGACATCTCTATGCGGTGGGTGAGACAAGCTGCAACGGTGTTCATGGAGCGAACCGTCTGGCGAGTAATTCGCTGCTGGAGGCGCTGGTCTTTTCAAAACGTGCGGCAAAACATATATCCAGGGACACACTTTAATACATGCCCTTCGGGCTGGCGGACTTCGTCCGATAAGGTATATCTTTTGAAACGGCCGAATGGCCATAATGGGGTGCCCTTGGGTATACCCATGGGTACACCTTAATACATGCCCTTTGGGCTGGCGGACTTCGTCCGATAAGGTATAGAAAGAGGGATTGAGAAATGAATGAAATTACTATGAGATTACAGGCGGATCATTTGATCATGGAGGCGTTAAAAGAGGACATTTCCAGCGAGGATGTGACGACAAATTCTGTAATGAAAGAAAGGAAAGAAGGAGAAGTGGAGCTAATCTGCAAGCAGGACGGCATAGTTGCGGGACTCCAGGTATTTGGCCGCGTGTTTGCGCTTCTTGACTCAGATACGAAGATTGAATTTTATTGTAAGGATGGCGACGTTGTAAAAAATGGCCAGCTTATGGCGCTTCTTACAGGAGATATCAGAGCGCTTCTTTCCGGAGAGCGCGTGGCGCTGAATTATCTGCAGAGAATGAGCGGGATTGCTACCTACACCCATACGGTGGCAAAACTTCTTACAGGAACAGGGATGCGGCTGTTAGATACCAGAAAGACAACGCCGAATATGCGTATTTTTGAGAAATATGCGGTACGCGTGGGAGGCGGCTGTAACCATCGTTATAATTTGTCGGATGGAGTTCTCTTAAAGGACAACCATATCGGCGCCGCAGGAGGTGTAAGACAGGCAATTGAGATGGCAAAAGGTTATGCTCCTTTTGTGCGTAAGATTGAGGTAGAGGTTGAGAATCTTGAGATGGTAAAGGAAGCGGTGGAGGCCGGAGCCGATATTATTATGCTTGATAATATGTCTGTGGAGGATATGAGACGGGCAGTGGAACTGATTGGAGGAAGAGCCGAAACTGAGATTTCCGGTAATGTGACCAGAGAGAATATTGAAAAGTACAAGGGACTGGGAGTGAATTATATTTCCAGCGGCGCGCTGACGCATTCGTCGCCGATATTGGATATTTCTCTAAAGAATCTGCATGCAGTCTAGGAGGACTGCCGGAATAAAGGATATGTACAGCAGCTGTGCAATGCAGCTGCTTTTTGACGGTTATGGAATAGAAATAAGTTGGCGGCGGATTCTTGTATTATAAAGATTAATAATGTCTGACGCACCATTTTTCCAAAAGGCTGATCAGTGCGTATAGGAGCATTGCCATAATGCAGAGAAGAACGATGCCGAGGAGGAGCCAATCCATTTTAAATACCTGTGCAGGCATTCTGATACAATCTGATATCGTGAAACGATTGATAGAATAAAAAGGACATATATTAACAGAAAAAACGGTATAACGGAATGTGATATACAGAAAAATCTGGTATACATAGATAAACAGATAGGTTATAATCAGATATATAATTATATGTATAGCGTGAGAAAAATTCACTTTTGTTGTCATATTAAAATGGATGGAAGGAAGTGAGTGTGTGGCCAGAGTCATAGGAATTGGATGTCAAGATTTTGAGACAATCCAAAAAAAGGGTTATTTTTATATTGATAAGACAAAATTGATTAAAGAATGGTGGGAAAATGGAGACAACGTAACCTTGATTGCCCGGCCAAGAAGATTTGGGAAGACCTTGAATATGAGTATGTTAGAGAAATTCTTTTCTGTGAAGTATGCCGAAAGACAGGATTTATTTGAGGGGCTAAAAATATGGGAGGATGAGAAATATAGGAATTTGCAAGGGACGTATCCGGTGATTTTTTTGAGCTTTGCAGACATTAAGGAAACGACATTTCAGGAAACACGCAAAAAGATTTGTAAAGTGATTCAAATGGAATATAATAAAGTTGATTTTTTGTTAGAAGGGGATTTACTGAACAATAATGAGAAAGACGATTTTAATAAAATATCAGCCGACATGGAAGACTATATGGCTTCATTGTCGTTGAAGATGCTGTCTGATTATCTCAGCCGATATTATGGAAAAAAGGTAATTATTCTCTTGGATGAATATGATACGCCGATGCAGGAAGCATATGTAAATGGTTATTGGAATGAACTTGCAGAATTTACCAGAAGTCTTTTCAACGCTACATTTAAGACGAATCCCTATCTGGAACGCGCAATCATGACGGGGATTACAAGAGTAAGTAAAGAATCCATTTTTTCGGATTTGAATAATCTGGAGGTTGTTACCACGACTTCGGGAAAGTATGAAGATGCTTTTGGCTTTACTGAGGAAGAAGTATTTGCTGCGCTGGATGAGTATGAACTAGGCAGCGCAAAGCAGGAAGTGAAGCTATGGTACAATGGTTTTACATTTGGGAAAAAGACGGATATTTATAATCCATGGTCTGTAATTAATTATCTGGAAAAGAAGAAAGTCGGATTATATTGGGCTAATACAAGCTCTAACAGTTTGGTAGGGAAGCTGATTCGGGAGGGAGACAGAGAAGTAAAGAAAGCTTTTGAAGGACTGCTTAATGGGGAGCATTTGATTACAGCAATAGATGAGCAGATCGTGTATAATCAATTAGATGCTGACGAAGGGGCGATTTGGTCTCTTCTGCTTGCCAGCGGATATTTAAAAGTAATCGGCCATGAGAGATATGAAGACATAGAAAATGACTCCCGGGAAGCAAATTATGAACTAGATTTGACTAACCTTGAAGTGAGACGGATGTTTAACAGGATGATAAAGGGGTGGTTTGGCAGCGTTAATTCCTATTATAATGAATTTGTTAAGGCTCTCCTTTTGGGCGATATAGATGCAATGAACGATTATATGAATGACGTGTCACAGTCAGTATTCAGCTATTTCGATACGGGAAAAAATCCTTCAAGAAAAGAGCCGGAGAGGTTTTATCATGGATTTGTGCTGGGACTAATGGTGGAGCTTAAGGGCAGGTATGCGCTGACCTCTAACCGGGAGAGCGGCTTTGGAAGATATGATGTTCTGTTGGAGCCTTTGAAGCAAGAGGACGATGCGATTATTCTGGAATTTAAAGTATTTCAGCCAAGGAAAGAAAAGAATCTGGAAGATACTGTTGCGGCGGCTTTAAATCAGATTGAAGATAAGAATTACGAGACCGTTCTGCTTGCAAAGGGGATTACAAAAGACAGGATACGGAAATATGGGTTTGCGTTTTGCGGGAGTCAGGTGTTAATTGGAAGTAAGTCTGGGTAAAAAAATAGATTGACAGGATGGATAGGAATGTTTATACTTGAGAACGTAAATTAAATTTTTACAAGTAACATGCTGGCTATCATAGAAAAGGAGGACGATTATGAAGCAGAGAAATTCAGGAATAAATCATTTAACAGTCAATTACAGAGATCAGATTGTCCTTGTGACAGTTTATAGATAGCAGATCTATCGTTTAAGGTTATTTTCTGTTCCGTTATACTTGGATAATCTGGCATCTCTGGTTTCAGGGATGCTTTTTTTGCATTCTTTAGCAGAGAAAGCGTCAGCGTAGAGAAAGGATTATTATGAAAGTAGTAAACGGAGTCTATACTTCCGCAAAAATATTCACTAATACAGTAGAAGATTATGCTTTGGCACAGATTCAGATGCTCTGTGATCATGAAGCGTTTGCAGGGGGCAGGGTTCGGGTTATGCCGGACGTCCATCCGGGAAAAGTGGGAACAATTGGTTTTACAGCAACAGTAGGAAACCGTATCCTGCCGAATGTGGTAGGAATTGACATCGGATGCGGGATACTGGCCGGAAAGCTGAAACAAAAAAAGACGGAATTTCAGAAACTGGATACAGTGATCCGGAATCATATCCCTGCCGGATGTCAGGTAAGAAAGAGTGAGCATCGGTTTATGGAGGAAATCTGGCTTTCAGATTTAAGGTGCTGTCAGCATATCAATCCGGAGAAAGCAGGATTAAGCCTCGGTACATTAGGCGGCGGGAATCATTTTATAGAGGTGGACAGGGATGAGGATGGATTTCTGTATGTAGTAATTCATTCGGGAAGCCGCCGTCTCGGAAAAGAGGTAACGGAATATTACCTGAAAAAGGGTCAGAAATACCTAAAGAAGAACGGTATACAGGTTCCATATGAGCTGACGTATCTGGAAGGCTCATTGATGGAGGATTACATGCATGACCTGCAGATTGTACAGGAATTTGCAGAATTGAACCGGAAAGCGATTCTGGATGAGCTTGTAAAAGGTATGAAATGGAAGGTGGAAGAGGTTATTTCATCGGTCCATAATTATGTGGAGGATGGAGAGGAAGAGCGGATTTTAAGAAAAGGCGCTGTATCAGCCAGAGCAGGAGAGCAGGTCATTGTCCCGATTAATATGAGAGACGGGATTCTCCTTGGTACTGGCCTTGGAAATGCGGACTGGAATTATTCAGCTCCCCATGGAGCCGGTCGGATTATGAAACGGGAGGATGTAAAGAGGAGCTTTACCGTATCGAATTTCAAGGCAGAGATGAAAGGGATTTACTGTTCCTGTATTGGGAAGGATACGCTGGACGAAGCGCCGTTTGCCTATCGGGGGATTCGGGAGATTACAGAACAGATCGCGGACATGATGGTGATTCAGAAGGTTTTAAAGCCGGTATATAATTTTAAGGCGGGAAAGATGTGAGGTAAGACTATGGCGAAATATAGAGAAGTGCCTTGTAAATATTATATGGCACTAGGGGAATGTAAGAAGGGCAGGGATGCCTGCCACAAGGGATACTGTCAGCACTGCGGCAAATACGTACCGCGGGCGAAGGTAAGGAGCGTCAACAGGAAAAAACAGTATAACAGAGAAAGAGTTGGCGCAGGATATTAGTAAGACATAGAAAAAGGGCAGTCGTAAAGTGGGCTGCCCTTCCATGATGCATGTCTACAGACGGCTTCGGGATATGACATATTCGTTTAGAGCTTGTTTTGGGATTTTCCAGTCTTTCCCTTCTTTGTACCCTTTCAAATCGCCTGAGCGTACAATCCGGTATGCCTGAGTCATACCAATTTTGAGGATTTCAGAAATTTCTTCGATCGTGAGGATATCATCATATTGTTCAAACATTTTATTCACCCTTTCCGAGAAATTGTAAAGTTACGGTCATAGGGGAATAGTAACGCTTTAGATAAGTTTGGAGCTGTGTTAAATAACCATGCATGGTTTCTTTTGACAGGACAGGATGGTCGGGATGGTAACTGAAAGCATTTATTCCAAAATGCAGATGCGCATTTCCCTTTTCCGTATCGATTCCATATAATATCTGGTATTCCGGCGCAAACCCCATAGAGATAGTATTGGCAAGTGATATCAATAGCTGGTGGTTCCATGATGCAGAGAAGGTAATAATAAAATGCCACATCTTTCTTGCGCTGGAATCAGAAGAACATGTCTCACTCATACGGAACTGCTCGCTGATTGGGTAATCCGGGATACAGGAAAATCCATATCCGCCGACATAGGTCATTTTAGCAATATAATCTAATAGCTTTTCATAGACATCATCGTTCTCATATTTTCCTTTAAATGCTTCAATTCTAATATCAGACATATTTCCGTATCTCCCTTCCGATAATTGCTTTGCTTTTATTGGAGAACTCTTTATTTGTAAGAAGACTGTGGATAAACTGGTTTTCCTTCAATGAATTTATCGTTATTTGTTCATGGGATGTGTTTTGTTGTGTATTCTGGTTATTTATGAAAGCGTTTGCATCCCTTTCTATTAGGAGACGCAAATGTCCAGAACAGGATTTGCCTTGATTTTTAGCTAATGTTTTTAATAATTCTTTTGTTTCTTTTGGAAGACGTATATTTATAGTATCTCCTTTTTTTGTTTTTTTCATGGTCTTAAACTCCTTTCAGATTTTATTACTTGTATGTATGTAAAAGTATATTCTGTTATTTATCAGCAAAGGTGAAAACATAATTTTAAAGAAAGCGGAGCGTATATATAATATATATTGGATATATAGAAAGAATATATAGAGTACAATACTAAGGCCAAAAGGAAACATAACAGGATTTGAGAAAAACATAGAAATGATCGTATTCCTAAGAAAGAGGCAGCATATCAGCAGGTAATCAGACCTTTGTATATACTCTGGAAGTTTCATAAATGAGGCTTCCAGATATCTTTGCAGATAAAAATGTATATACAAAATGTCTTTGTGATTACCCTCGGTAATTACAGATATGTTGGTATATTCTGTTAAATGGTAATAAATGATGTTGGATTTTTGTATATACATTTTACCGACAAGTTGATACAGGGCAGTAGTGTAGAACCATATTTTTCAATTGTATATTATAACTGTGATACTACGACAGAGACCGGAGCAGAAATGTTCCGGTTTTTTCTGTCCTGCCGTTTAGAAAATTACTGATGGCAGGGGTTCTATATGGCTTACAAATAACGAAAGAAGGGAGGGCGAAAAGATGGCCGGGGATTTGAAAGAAAGAATTAACAAGGCGCAGGAGATAGCGTTAGAGTATTTTGACTACCTGATAGAGACGGTACCGACACCGGATTATATACAGATTGTCGGGAGTATCGGCGGTGATATCAGTACCTATCGAATATACGATGATGGTTCAGTATATGCAAAGTAGGAATCTATCGGATATGTTTTTGGGGAAGCAAAAAAATGCAGGAAGCGAGGATGGAAATGAAGGTTATTAGTTTGCTTAATTTAAAAGGCGGTGTTGCCAAATCATTTACAGCGGTCAATCTGGGATATGAATTATGGAGGAGAGGATACCGGGTTTTGCTGTTAGACAATGACAAACAGGGCAATCTGAGTAAAGGCTATGGAAGGTATGATGGGGAACAGACAGCTCCGATTACAAGGCTGCTTAACGGAGATTGGAACGATGCGGAAGAACTAATCCAACAAACAGATTATAATGGTCTGGATATTATTACTGCTAACATGTCCCTGTTCGGGGCAGTGTGGAATCTGATCAAAGAGAGTCCGGCAGATATGCTGGGGAGATACCGGAGGCTTATGGATGCGGATACAGAAGATGGCAGAAAGGTAAGTGAGAAGTATGATTACTGTATCATTGACAACCCGCCGGATATCGGGTTAAACGTGCTGAATGCCCTGATGGTTACGGATGAGGTGGTTGTGCCGGTGAAGATTGACGATAATGCGCTGGAAGGGCTGGATATCGTAGCGGAGCAGATTGAGGAAGCGAAAGCTCTGAACCCTTCGGTTATATTGAAAGGAGTGCTGGTTACATGTTACCAGAAAACAGATGGGGAGTCAGCAGGTTTGGAATGGCTCCGGCAGGAGTGGGAGAATACGGACAGTGTGCATTACCGGAAATATCCCATTCTCGGCATCATCCGTTACTCTAAAAAGGCAGCGGAAAATTCCTTTGTAAGGAAGCCTGTCTATGAATACAGTCCCTGTTGCGGTGCGGCGCAGGATTATAAGAAATTTGTGACCAGTTATACAGGAAAGGGGCGGTAGGATATGGCAAAGGCGAAATTCGGAATCGGCGATATCATTGATATCAGAGGGCAGAAAGTGGGAACAGCAGGACAGGCAGGAGTAGCAAAACTGACAGAAACAGCAGGAGACGCGGGCTGTCAGGAATATCGGGAAATCTGGCTTAACCCCAGAGATGTAAAGCCTTCGGAGAGCAACTTCTACTCGCAGGAAAATATTGAAGAGCTGGCAGACAGCTTCCTGACGGTGGGACAGCAGCAGCCTACAGTCCTTGCAAAGATTAATGGGGAATACCGGATTGTAAGCGGACACCGCAGGAATCTTGCGAATATAAAGAACCTTGAGCGAGGCTATAAAGAGTATGAGAAGGTGCGGTATTTATATAAGGAAATGACGCCTGCAATGCTGGAGCTGTCCCTGTTAATGGGAAATGCCTGTAACCGGGAGCTGACCCCATGGGAGAAGACCCAGCAGGCGCAGAGGCTGAAAGAGGCTCTGCTTCGTGCAAAGAAGGAGGACGGATTGGCAATTCAGGGGAAATTGCGGGATATCATTGCAGACCTGATGCATGAGAGCAGTTCCAATATTGCGAAGATGAACAGTATCCGGAAGAATGCCGCACCGGAGATTCGGGAGGAGTTCCGAAAGGGGAGTCTCGGGATTTCTGCGGCATATGAGGCGTCAAAGCTTTCGCCTGCAGAGCAGAAGGTGATTGCAGATAAAACGGCGAAGGGGGAGACAGTTCCGGTAAAGGAAATAGCGGGACAGGTAGGAAAGAAGAACGGTTCTATCGGCCGGCAAAAAGTGTTCAATTCGAACACCCTGCCGCAGACAATACGAACGGAGGATGTACCGGGGATGGCAGAGACAGGCGGCAGAGTTCAGGATGGGGAAAGGGTTGGAAGGAAGAACAGTGGGATAGTGAAAATGTCTGATGGGAGACAGGAAAAGTCTGAACAGAGAGGAAAAACAGCAGAGTCTGAGTTAGCTGATGGTGCAGGAAGAGCCGAAGAATCAGGAAAGAAGAACGGAGGTAGGAATGATGAACCGCACAGGGTTAACGAAACTGGCCAGTGCTGGGACAAAGAGGCTGACCTGCACAGGGAGCGTCTTGCAAGATGGAAGGAGCAGGATGCGGAGCTGATTCAGAAGGTGTTCGATTCGAACACTTTAGAGATGGAATGGACGGATACGGACTGGATAGAATTTACGGCAAAGGCGATCATGGAGCGGGCAGAGGATGTAAGCCGGGAGGATTTGTATTTGCTGCATGGGATTCTGGTACGTTGCAGGAAAAGTGTTCGATTCGAACACTTTTAGAAATGCAGATTTAGAATCGGAAAATCTATCAGAAGAAGGAGGAACAGACAGGATGAAGGCAATTATCAGATGTTCAGAATGTGGATACTGCAGAGAGTTCCGGCCGGTCAGGAATACCAGAAGTGAGTTTACCTGTGAACACCCGGACGGTGACCATATACATCAGTATTTTCTTAAGCATAAGATGCAAAGAATGGAGCGGTTTATTGCTTATGGGGAGAGAGGCTCACATGAAGTACCGCTGAAAACTTCTCCGCGCTGGTGTCCGAGAAAGGCAGAACAGATTTAGGATTTCGTGGAGATGCAGAGTTACAGCAGGAGAATCATGAAAGCCGGAGTATGTCAGGCTATGTGGTGTAAAAGGTGTTCGAATCGAACACCTTTGGAAAGCAGAGAAGCTGTGTATAAGTTTATGATATACTGATTTCTGTGCTTCTTTCAGGGTATAGGATGCAGAAAAATCTGCTGAATTATGAAAAAGTAGTGTAAGAAGAGAGATTATTTGATATAATGGAACCAGAGAAGAGAATTGCAAATGATAATACTGGAGATAAAGCAGATGGGAAACAGTGAGATTACATACCAGAATAAGGATATCATGTCCAAGATACTGGCAGAGAACTTTAAGGATAAATCCTTGAAAGTCTACGGACTTGACCTGCCGAAGATTAAGGAAATCCTGCCGACGAACCTTCCGGAGATTCATGTGAATGAGATGAAGCTTGATAACTTATTTCTTCTGGAGGACGGCTCTGTCGCAATCATTGATTACGAGAGTTCTGTGAAGTGGGAAAATAACTTAAAGTATGTGAATTATATTGTGCGTGTCCTGGGACGCTATAAGAAAGAAGAGAGACCGAAGCAGATACGCATGATTGTGATTTACACAGCCGATGTGGAACATGCGGAGGATACGTTCACAGCAGGATGCCTGACATTAAAGCTGGAACAGGCGTTTTTAAGAAAGATGGATTCAGAGGGCATCCGAAGTAGGATTGAGCAGAAAATAAGAAATAAGGAAGCATTGTCAGATGAAGAGCTGATGGAATTTATTATACTGCCGCTGACCTATAAAGGAACGGAAGCGAAGCAGGAAGCAGTGAAGGATGCAGTGGAACTGGCGAAGCAGATTGAGGATAGGGAAGAGCAGACATTTCTCTTATCAGGAATTTTAGTATTTGCGGATAAGATTATAGACTCGGAAACAGCAAAGTATATCAGGGAGGTAATGCGAATGACACAGGTAGCGGAATTGTTCTTGGAAGAGGGAAGAGCAGAAGTAAGAGCAGAAGCAAAGCGGGAGAAAGAAAAAATAATTATTAATATGTATAAGTTTGGCGACAAACTGGATAAGATTGCGCAAGTCACAGATATGGATATTGAACAGGTAAAACAAGTAATTATGAGGAAGCAGTAAAGCATAAAAAACAATAACGGAAGGCCGGAGCAGAGATGTTCCGGCTTTTTCTGTGAGCGGAAGGGTGAGGGAAAGAAAATGGAACAGGAAAAGTATGTACCTCTGATACGATTGATGATGGTGAGGGAGAAAAATATTCCTTATCTGTCAAAGAATGTAAATACACCGGAAAAGGTAGCAGGATTAGCAAAAGGAATATTATCAGGGGCAGACAGGGAGTACTTCTTGTGCTGTCGGTGGATAACCGGCAGAGGCCTCTGGCGATGGAGATTGTTTCTATCGGGACAGTGGATATGGCGCCAGTCAATCCGAGAGAAATATTTAAACATGCGATACTGGTGAGTGCAGCGAATATTATTGTCATCCATAATCATACGTCCGGGGATTGTACTCCGAGTCTGCCGGATGTGGAACTGACGGAAAGACTGATAAAGGCCGGAGAGATTCTTGGGATTCCGGTTGCCGACCATGTTATAGTAGGGGATGGGTATTTCAGTTTCAGGGAGGAAGACATGCGGCCGAAGTGCGAAGAGGATTTTCTCTATATAGCAAGTTGATGGAGGAAAATGTGAAAGAAGAAATGGAAAACAGGATAGAAAGGCTGAATCAGTTTGTCCCAAAAGAGTATCAGGATGAGGTAAGGGAACAAATTATAGCTATCTTGGAAACGGTACAGGAAGAAGCGTTTCTGGATGGCTACCGGTATGCGGTTGCAGTCCTGAATGACGGACTTATAAAAAAGAGCTGATAAACATATATTAAAACCTGTGGATGCAGGAAGCGAGTTCCATAAAAATTCGCTTGCGCCAAGTCCACAGGTTATTTTTTTATTTGGAGCTTCCGATGATGTCTTTGATAATCTGCTGGATATGGGCTAACTGCCGGTCTGTCAATCCGGTTATCTCAATATAGCGTCTGTCATCCAATTCCAGAAGGAAGTCTGTGCTTACAGAAAAGAACCGGGAGATTTTAAGCAGCATCTCAATAGAGGGGAGGATATTGTTATTTTCCCAGTTGGATACGGTCTGCTTGGAAACACTCAGCTCATCGGCAAGCTGGACCTGACTTAGATTGTGTGCGGTGCGTAATTTTTTTACATTATCGCCAAACATAGGGGAGGGCTCCTTTCCAGTTAATTACCTTAAGACTACTTAAGAATGGATGTATTTACAAAATACTAAAGTATTGATAAAATGGACTAGAAAAGCGATTGTCGATTTCTGGAAAATTTTTAAAGAAATTTTCTAGGAACGTCATAATATGTCGTACCCAAATGCTATTGTGTAGCTGTAACGGAGGACTAGGAAATGGCAGGAACGGACATGACAATCCGGATATTGAAAATGTATGAAAAGCTGCGCTGTGGAAAAGAGATTCAGAAAATTCCTTTTTGTATGGAACACGAGATCAGCGAGCGTACATTTGACCGGGATATTGAAAAGATCAGATTGTTTTTAAGTGAGGAATATAGTGGCCGGGAAGTCCAGTATCTTGCTGACAGTGGGTGTTATAAAATACCTGAACAGGAGGAACGGGGGGAATTATCCATAGTGGAATTTACGCTGTTTCTAAAGCTTCTGAAAGGGGATGCCCCATTGGAGGAACAGGAGTATCAGGGAATCCTAAATAGTCTCCGAACCGTTACGGAAAAAGGGAAAGAAAAGAAGATTCAAAAACTGATTCAGGAAGCACTTGAGCAGTATGAAGAAAGAAAGGGGAAAAGCGCGTATTTGAAATTTCTGGGAGATTTGGAGGACTGCATTGAAGACCATAATATAATCCGGCTGCTGCTTAAAGAAAATGCAGACAGCAGTACAAGAATTATTTTTTTACCTGTTGCGATTGAATATGAAGCTTCGGAATTATATCTTCTGGGATATCAGCCGGAGGAAGAGGGTCTTAAGGTATTCTCTATAGAGGAAATAGAATCTTTTCAGATAACCATGAAAAAATATGGGAAAGAAATAGAAACAAAGTACAGCTATCAGGAAGGGAGAAGCCTTCTGAGAAATATGCAAAAGAAAAGGAGAGGATACGGAAATGGCAAAAAGAATTAAGTTTCCACTGGTAATGAAAAATGGGGTAGAGGCAAGGGATATGGAAGCATTGAGAGAGAACTTTGACATGGAGTCCATTGTAGAATATTTCATCAATGGGAAACTGGCTAAGTGGCTCACAAATAATTATGAGGATGAGATTCTGAAAGATATTCAGGAGTTGAAAGGCGATGAAGCTGATTTTGGTGAAAGGCTGGCAAAAGCTCTTGGCGTTAAGTGGAGTAATGAGGATAAGGTGGATTTACAGAACCTTATGAAAACAACTGAGCTTAAGGAGCGGGTAAAGCCGTATATCAGTGGGGAAGAATTGGAAAAGGTTGAATATATTGCGGATACGCAGGAAGAATTAGAACGGCTGGTGAAAAAAGGATGCATCCCGGTTTATCTGTTTGGTAAAGAATTTCAGATTAAAGAATGGATGGAAAACGTAGAGTGCATTGGCATTGATAATCCTGTAATCAGTGTGGAAATTCGGAGCCGGAAGGAATTTCAGGAGAAAAAAATCAAATTAAAAAATGTTGGGTTTGCAGATAAAGAGATGAAAAAAATTGTTTCAGGGAATGAAGAAACAGAGCTTTATCTCGGATTACTGGATGTGATGGAACAATATCTTACAGCTGTTCAGAAATCATTAGACTAAGGGGGTACATATAAGATGAGAGAAGCAAGTTTTGAGACACGATTAAGAGAGTATATTGACGCACAGGTGCCGATTATTTATATTGACAGCTTTGATGACAATAAGGTGGATGATATGATCCTGAATGTTACCGGGAAACGGGTGGTTTGGGAATGGAATGAGATGGATGGTTGTATAAATCGGAAAAAGATAGAAAACGGGAGGGTAACCAGTATCTTTGAATCAGTAAATGCTGATTGGACATTGTCCGAATTATTGAAATATGGAGTGAAGGAAGAAGAACTAGACCGGAAAATACTGATTGTGAAGGACATCTATTCTTATCTGGAAGATTCGAAGCTTGTTGCTTTATTAAAAAATGCCTGCTTAAAAATTGAAGAAGGGAGACTGGAAACAACATTCATTTTTATTTCCCCTGTTGTTAAGATTCCAAAAGAGCTGGAGAAATATATGGTGCTTCTGGAAGAGGATTTTCTAAAGGAAGAGGAAATCAGAGAAGTAGTGAGTGAATTTTTAGAGGAGTGCAGTCTTGGCAGTCTGCATGAGAAACTGATGGATGAGATTGTGGTAGCGTTTAAAGGGCTGTCAAATCTGGAGATTGAGACCATTCTTGCGTTAGACCTTTCGTCGAGGGGAACGATTGACAGGGAGACAATCCATCTGATCATTGAGCAGAAGCAGCAGATGATACGTAAAGCAGGGATACTGGAAATGATTCCCGTAAATGAAGGCTTGGAAGATATCGGAGGTTTGGAGAATTTAAAGAACTGGCTGCAAAAGAAAGCGGTCATATTAAAGGATATGGCAAAAGCAAAGAAGTTTGGAGTTGAACTTCCTAAAGGCGTATTAATAGCAGGGGTTCCGGGATGCGGTAAATCCCTGAATGCAAAGGCATCGGCTAAGCTGTTTGAGGTTCCGCTACTGAAGCTGGACATGGGACGAATTATGGGAAAATATGTGGGGGAATCGGAAGAAAACTTAAGGCATGCCATTGCACTTGCAGAAGCAATTGCTCCCTGCGTCCTGTGGGTAGATGAATTAGAAAAAGCATTTGCAGGCATTGGCGGAAATGGTGGGGGTGCGGAAGTGACTACAAGGCTTTTCGGACAGTTCCTTACATGGATGCAGGAAAAGAAAAGTGCAGTGTTTGTGGTTGCAACAGCGAATGACATTATGAAGCTTCCGCCGGAGCTGATGCGGAAAGGACGGTTTGATGAAATATTCTATGTTAAGCTTCCGACAAGAGAAGAGCGGAGAAAGATATTTGAAATCCACATAGGAAAACGCAGGCCGGATGATTTGAAAGATATCAATATTGATAAGCTGGTGAGTGAAACAGAAGGATATAGCGGAGCGGATATAGAAGGTATCGTAAAAGGTGGCGTCGAAAGTGCCTATGTGAATAAAAAATCCAATGTCGAGACAGAGGATATAATAGAAGCAATAGAGTCAACCCATTCCTTGAGTGAGGTCATGGAAAAAGAAATTTATGAAATGGAAAGGGCGTATAAAGAAAAGAAATTTAAGTGTGCTTCTGACGAATAGAGAGAGGAGAAGAAGAGATGGAAGAAAAAAGAATAGATGAAGAACAGAAAGAGTTGGAAATTATAGTAGACGGTCTTACAGAGAAAGAAGCTGTAGAGGTCATGGATATTTTGAAACGCTTTATTAAAGCATATCAGGATAGCGGGGAAGAACAGGAAACTTTTGAATGGCTGGAAAAACAGTTGAAGGAAGAATTGTCGGACAAGACAGAGAAAGAAATATACGCTATTAAAGAAGAGATTGTAGAATCCATACAGGAATATGATGCGGATATTAAAGATTTGACCATGGAAGCCGAAAAAGGAAAGACGAAAGAGCGGTGGTTTGCGGACAGGATCGGAAATGCCGCAAAAGGTGTGGCAGTTAATGCTTATGGGAACTACTTAAATTATATAAATAGCGAATTGGAGTATATTAATTGTCAGACAGAGAGGATGATTATGTCTGCTCCTAACCACATAAATTTGGATGGATTTATTGCAGAAAGGCATCATGTAGATAGTTTTAATGCGAAAGCTGTGTTGCATAATTCGCCGTTGAGGGCAACATCTCGTTGGTGGATAGAGGGACCAAAAGGAAGTCACGATATTATGATATGGAATCCGAATACTTATGAAGTTTTGGAAGAATATCAGGTTGCATATGGAAAAACACCTCAGATAACAAAAAATATATTAAGACGTGATTTGATGGAGGGACGGGAATATCAGACCTGCCTGGTTCCGAAAGGACAAGTTGAACTGGTTCAGGAGGGTATTCCAGAAGCAAAAATTACGGATTATATCGGAGGAACTGACAAAGTAAATATCTCTTCTAGTTCATTGAGTGTTGAAGACGCCAGAGAAATGCAAAGGAAAGTGCAGCAGGAAAATACTATACCAAGAACGGACTGGAATATCTACAACACAAGGGAACTGGCACTTGGACTTGGAAAATATGCAGGGCAGGTAGGAATAATGACTGCTGTTGTTACTACTGGATTTGATTTGGCAGGCAGGGTAATAAATGGTGAAGAAATGGATAGCGACGAAATTGTGGAAACGGCGTTAAAAGCTGGCGTAGATGCCGGAGTGAAAGCAGCAGTAGGAGGTGCATTAACAGTTGTTTCAGAGCGGAGAATCCTATCAATACTTCCTCTAGGTACATTGCCGAGAACTCTTGCGCAAATTGCATGTGTTGGGGTAGAAAATGTTAAAATTCTGTGGAAAACTGCAAAAGGTGAGCTTACCATGAGCGAAGCATTAGAGCAAATGGGACGAACTAGTACGGCAATGACAGCAGGTCTGTATTGTGCGGGAATCGGAACGCTCGAAGGAGCAGCAATATTTGGATTTATTCCGATTATAGGGCCGATAATAGGCGGTTTGGTAGGGGGTATGATTGGCTATATGGCAGGAAACGGAATTGGAGAGGCTATATTTAATGGAGCAAAAAAGGTTGCGGAAAGAGGAAAGGAGATAGTTAAGAAAACATATGAAGGGGTAAAAAAGTTTGGAAATAGGATTCCATCCGGAATTAATCGCACGAAAATAATTCGCAATTAAGAGGTAAAGATGATGAATTGTATGAAGAAAAATTGAGGTAATAAGTAAAATTTAATATAGTAATTTTAGCATTAGATATAATTGCTGTAAAATTGAAGAAAAAATGAAAAAGGATAAATACAAAGGAAAGTGGAGGGAAAGAGTTATGTTTATGTTTTTCAATGATTTGATTGCTAGAGCACTTTGTGTTAAAGCTGAAATGGAGCTTTCTTCACTGGCTAGAATGTGCAAAAGATACAATGAAGAGATGAAAGAGAGAGAAGCACGTAAACAGGAGAAAGTAAAGTCTGAGAGATATAGATTTAAAATGGATAATACCACTAAAGAGTTCTTTGACTTTCTGTCCAAGATTACAGAATTCGATGAAAAGAAATTAAACAAAGAAACAATTATGAAGAATGACTTTTTTAATCAATTGTATGATAGTTGTAAAGAGGATAAACAGGAGCAGGTGATCCAATATCTTTCAAAACTGGCAGAACTTATCAGTTATATGAAGAAAGATATAGAAGATGATTTAGATGAAGAAGATATTGAGGTAATGAGGGAGATGATACCAGAGTGGATAAAAGCAGTTCAGGCTGTTCGGGAGTGTCTGGTTATGTAAAAAGCTTAACTGGTTAGGCGAATACATATTTTAAAAAGACAGAAAGCATAGCAGGAAGTAAATATCTTTCTACTATGTTTTGCTAAAGAAGCAAGATATTCAAATCAAGCACTTAAAGCTGCTATATTATTTATAGTATATCTTGAGGACTTGAGAAAAGAAAGAATATAATTGACGTAAGGAAAATCGGCGTTTTATGCGGCGGGGAAATTATACATTGCATATGGCGTTCATAAACAAACAGTGTGGCAGAGAGTGTAATCTTTCTGCCACAAATTTGTTTATAGGTTAAAAATTATTCTGAGTTTACAACATGAATATTTTCGGAAATATTATTTGGGAATGACATATTATGACATTGCCGGATGCTATGATATAGCAGAGGGAAATGGGAAAGACAAATTTGAAATGATTTTGACAGGGAGGGAATTGACATGGTGAAAAAAGTTTTTAAGTGTTCCGAGTGTGAACATTGCAGAGAGTTCAAACGCGTTGGAAATGCAAGAAGCGAGTTTACCTGTGAACACCCAGACGGGGACTATATACATAAATATTTTGTAACCCATAGAATCCAAAAGATGGAACGGTTTCTTAACTATGGGAAAAGGTATTCGCATGAAGTACCGCTGAAAATTTCCCCGGCGTGGTGTCCGAAGAAGGCAGAACAGAGTTAAGATTTCAGGAAATTATGGAAAGACAAGCAGTGAAATTGTATCAGGATATTCCATGTCAAAGGTGTTCGATTCGAACACTTTTATCAATAATAGGAGAAAGGATTGTGTGAAAGATATGAATCTGGCATTAAGTGTTACACAGAGTGAATTATCAGATGTTTTATTAAATATTGCCCCAGTGCGCCCGGTCTTTATCTGGGGTGCGCCGGGGATTGGCAAGTCGGCGTTAGTAGAGAAATTTGCAGAGGATGTGGGGCTCCCCTGTGTCTCCCTGTTAGGGAGCCAGCTTGCGCCGGAGGACATTATCGGGATTCCGCAGATTAAAGGGGATACCTCAGAGTTTCTGCCTCCGAAGATGATTGCAAGGAAAGAGCCGTACGTGCTGTTTCTGGATGAATTAAACGGCTGTTCGCAGGAGGTGCAAAAGGCATTTTACAGCTTAATTCACGAGAGACGGGTGGGAGAATACCATCTGCCGGAGGGGAGCATTGTGATTGGGGCGGGAAACCGGGCGCAGGACGGGGCGATTGTAAAAACCATGTCCTCTGCCCTTGTCAACCGGATGTTTCATGTGCAGTTAAAGGCAGACCCCGGCCAGTGGCTTATGTGGGCGTATGAGAATGGAATCCATCCATGGATAACGGATTATATTTCCCAGAGACCGGACCATTTATTTTCGGAGCCGCCAAAAACGGAAGAGCCGTATTCCACGCCCCGGTCATGGCATATGCTCAGCTATGCGTTAAAGGAGTATGGAGCAGGAGAGCGGGAAGTGTCAGAGGACATTCTGAAAATACTGGCGTATGGATGTATCTCTGCCAGCCATGCGGGGATGTTCCTTGCCTATACGAAACAGCTTGGAAATAAGAACCTGCTGAATGACATTATCAAAGGGGAAGCAAAGTTCCCGTCCAAGCCGGAGGAACGGGATGTGCTGTATTTTGTGGCGCAGTCCTTCCGGGCAAAGCTCCTGCATGAGCTTCCGAGGAATAAGCAGAAGATGAATAAAGAAGCGCAGTATCTGGCACACCGGGCAAAGGCTCTGATGAAGGAGTTATCCCTGATTAACTATGAGATTGCACAGATGGTCGTATCCTCTGATGGAGGGATGATTCTGCCGGACTGGTTTATGGTGGAGATTGTGCGCGACTTGCCGAGGCTGATGCAGACCGGAGACCGGAAAAGTAGCTAGGGATTAAGGGGGAAGGTTTTTATAGCGAATGTTTAACAGCAGCCATTTTAAGATTGCAAGCAATAATGAGTTATATGTGGATTGTGCTGTGAGAGTATTCATTAGGTATTCTGCAGTACCATATCCACATCACAATTTATATAATATGATAAAAACTTACATAATGAGTTGCCGTATCCATTATATCAGGTGTATACGGTGCATTTGGATTACGATGGAGTAATATTTGGGTAGCGAACAGATTAGAATTAAGATTGTAGAAATTGGAGAATAGTTATGAAAAACAAAAAATTTGAATTTACTGTGTTAGATTGTAGAGGCCGGGAATTTGACGATACTCTGATATATTATGGATGTGAAGAATTTGGTAACATTGATCCGCTTAGCTTCAGGAATCATCTATATAAAGCCAGATATGCCAATAGCAAAATTCCGAAAGATGGCAGATACTGTTTTGCTAGTGAGTTGGCTGAAGAACTGTATAATATTGATGGAGACAGTGACCATATGGCTGGTTTAAATAAGAATTTCAGGAATGTTCAATATATCAAATGTAGAGATATGTTATATTGGATATACTGTTTGAGCATAAATAATCTTATGATGTTCAGATTCGTTGGGTTTAATATATCTTACCAAGTGTTGAGCAGGATGTTATCCAGTGCTGGATTCAAAATGGGATACATCCATCATGTATCTGAATATACAGAAACCAGAACGGAAGTTTGGTATAATCCCGATAAGCTGGTACTGGCTACGTTATCATTTGATGGTAACGATAAATTGATTAAGAGGAAATGTTACATGAGGAAATTTGAGAAGAAGAATATCATAAAGACAGATGATACGGCACTCTTATTTGAACAGAATAATTTTATTAATGTCCCATTGATGGCTATTGGCGAATACGATGCGCTTCAATCAGACAATAGCAGGTTATGGTGGACTGGCGTTGTGAATATGGTTGCAAATATATATGATGATACAGATATTGAGGATTTTTTATGGGAAGAAGTGAATAGTCTTGGAGAATATAAATATGCGTTTATCAATCCGGAGTATCTTGATCAGGAAGATTTTGAGAAGGATTCCAAGGATGAAAGGTTTAACCCTGTTTATTATGACGAGATGTTGACTACTATTTTTAATAAGGGTTCGTCAATACGTTAAATGCATTATAACAATGAGCAAATTAAAGAGCGCATTATTGATATAGTAGAAAAGTTTTAAGGAGATGGACGGATGGCAGGGAAACGGAAAAACGCAAAGAAAGAGAACCAGAAGGATAAGCGTCCCCAGTCGGAGAAAAATCTGGAGCAGGGGATCCGCATATTTAAGGGGCATCCCCTGTTTTCAAGACTGAAGGGCTATGTGACGATAGAGGATAACCGGAGGATGGGAAAGGGGACTGCCTATAAGGTATCCGGAAGCGGATGGATTTCCTTAAACCGGGATAGCCTGCTTTCGCCGGGGCAGTGGGCGTATATCCTTGCGCACTGTCACCTGCATCTTGCTTTCAGGCATTTTGATGCGGAGAAGATGCCGGGGTACGCAGCGGAGGATGAAGAGGAAAAGAAGCAGTGGATTGTGGACTGTGATAAACAGCTCTGGAATCTTGCCTGTGATGTGTTTATTGCCAAATTCTTAATGGATATCAAATTCGGGGAGCCAGTGGAAGAGTATCCTTTTTTACAGGAGATTGGAACACTGGCAGATGAGCAGAGGATTTATGAGTATCTGGCAGAGACAGGGAAGGGAAACAGTATCCCCTACCATATGGATATGGAGGGCTTGGAGCATCCGCTTCGGTATCAGAGAGGCCGGGACGGAGGAAATACCTATGCCCTTTATTTCGCCCATGCATTAGCGGATTCTGCGTCGCAGGCAGTAGGGCTTGCAGGGGGAAATAAAGGAAAGGCGGGAGGGTATCTGACTCCGGCAGGGAAAGCAGCCCAGTGGTTTATCAACCGGTATCCCCTTCTTGGAGGTCTGGCTTCTGCGTTTCAGATTATAGATGATTATGAGGTTTGTATACGGGAAGAGATACAGATTGCCGCGGTGGATGCGGAGCTCGGGGAAATCTATGTGAACCCTGCCGCCGGGCTTGACAGCGAGGAACTGCGGTTTGTGCTGGCACATGAGTATCTTCATGCAGGCTTACAGCACCATTTCCGCTGTCAGGGGAGAGACCATTACCTTTGGAATGCTGCCTGTGATTTTGTGATTAACGGGTGGCTTGCGGAAATGGAGATTGGGAAGCTGCCGGAGCAGGGGCTTTTGTACGATGAAAGGTTAAGCGGGTTATCGGCGGAATCCATTTACGATATGCTTCTGACAGATATGAAAAAGTATCTGACGTCGGGAACATTCCGGGGTTATGGCAAAGGAGATATCTTAAGGGATAGGGCGAGAGGAAGAGGGGGCGGCGGAACTGGGAAAGTACAGAAATCAGGTGAGGGGATGACGATGGATGAGTTCTGCCGGAGGGCGTTAGCACAGGGGCTTTCCTACCATCAGTCTTCCAGGAGAGGTCTGGTTCCGGCAGGGTTAATTGAAGAGATTCGTGCGCTTGCAATGCCGCTAGTTCCATGGGATGTGGAACTTGCCAGATGGTTTGAGAAGTATTTCCCGTCATTAGAGCCAAAACGGACATATGCAAGACCGAGTAGAAGGCAGGGGGCGACGCCGGATATCCCCAGGCCGAGATACGTAAAGGATGAATATAAAGAGAATGCCCGTACATTTGGCGTGGTGCTGGATACTTCCGGTTCTATGACTGCAAAGATGATCGGAAAGGCATTGGGGAGCATTGCCAGCTATGCGGCGGCAAGGGAGGTGCTTTATGCGAGGGTGGTATTCTGTGATGCAAGGGCGTATGATGCCGGGTATCTTGCGCCTGAGGATATCGCCGGACGGGTAGAAGTGAAAGGAAGGGGAGGAACAAAGCTGCAGCCTGCAGTGGATTTACTGGAACATGCAAAAGATTTCCCGAAAAACGGGCCGATACTAATTATCACAGATGGGGAAATAGAGGATAAACTGCATATCCGGCGTGAACACGCATTCCTGATGCCGAAAGGGAAAAGGATTCCGTTCCGGACAAAGGGGGAAGCGTTTTATTTTGAATAGGAATGAAATGGAGGAGCCTGTAAAAGGGGGTTGGAAAACTGGAGCCGCTGAGAGGGAACCTGAGCGGATACAGGAGCAACGTGTTGATGAGGCTAACCGGATTGTATATTTTGAAGAAAATGGTATTGTTTATATTATTTCATGCCGGGGACATTATGACGATAACTGATATCTGAAGTTCGATTATTTTATATTCAAACGGTAGGAAATTAATGAGGCGGAAACCAATATGCGCGCAAAGGAAGAATTTGGGAAAATAGATTATTTCAGTGATATATTATAATAGTGAAACCAGATTACTGGCAGGAAGAGAAATCTTCCTGTTTTTTTTCATGGGGAAAGGAGGGATGCCCTATCTGGGAGATTATTGTAACTGTGAAACATATCGGGAAGACCCTTGGGGAGCTAATCCTGCGTTTTTAGGAAGGAGGGAGTGAAGGATGAAAGGGATTCAGATTGCGCTGTTTGTAGCTGCCTGCGGCATAAAGCTCATTTCTATTCTTGAGGATGCTTAAAACCGGACGGGTATCTGCCGGAGCGGATAATGGGAGCAGGGAAGGTGTTCGAATCGAACACCTTTCGGCGCAATACAGACGGAATCAATGAAAGAATGTGAAGATAATGGAAACCGGGACAGAAGAGAAGGTTACTGAGATTGCAGAGGCAGAAAAGTTAAGGATAAGAAAACTGGATGAATTTATCCCTCTTGGGAATGACGGATTCGTGAATGAGAGCAATACATTCAGATGGTACAGGATACGAAATAAAAAGGATTATCATATCCTGAATATAGCTTATAGGAATACCATCAGAGAGCCTTCTGTTTATCCAGAGCTTATCTGTGTGGAAACAGTTGGACAGGAAGCTTATCAGGATGATGCTTATGCTTATCATCTGGCAGACTGCAGGAAGGTAACGGAAGATTTTTGGAAACAGTTGGGATACCAGTGTACGATTCAGAAAGAGTAAAGAGACAGAATTAGAAGAAAGAAAGGAGATTAGAATTATGGCAGCAAATGTAGAAAGCATGTTTTATGTAAGAGAGACGCCATGGCATGGACTGGGCGTAAGGGTGAATGAAGCCCCGGCATCCAGGGATGCACTGACGCTTGCAGGACTGGATTGGAATGTAGCGCAGGAGCCTGTCTATACGGAGACGGGGGAGCTTGTGGAGGGCTACAAGGCAAATATCAGGGATGCGGACAGGAAGGTACTGGGCGTGGTGACAGACCGGTATAAGGTGATCCAGAACAGGGAAGCGTTTGCGTTTTCAGACGCTCTGTTAGGAGAGGGGGTGCGCTATGAGACAGCCGGGAGCCTGCAGGGTGGGCGCAAGGTATGGCTCCTTGCGCATATGCCTCATGAATATATTATTACAGGGGAGCGTATCAGCCCGTATCTGCTGTTCTCCAATACCCATGACGGTTCCGGCGCGATTAAGGTAGCTTTAACGCCGATTCGTGTAGTGTGCAATAATACGTTGAATCTTGCGCTGTCTGCGGCGAAGCGTTCCTGGTCGATGATTCACACCGGGGATATTCAGAGCAAAATGAAGGAAGCAAGGGATACGTTATTTATGGCAGAACAGTACATGGACAGCCTTGGGAAAGAGTTTGAGTCCCTGCGGATGAAGAAGCTTTCAGACAAAGCGGTGATGGATTATATTGAGATACTGCTTCCGTTAGAGGAGGATGCGACCCCGATACAGAGAAAAAATATCAGACGGCTCAGGGAAGATATGAAGCTTAGGTATTTTGATGCGCCTGATTTGAAGGATTTGGGAAAGAATGCGTACCGATTTATCAATGCAGTGTCAGATTTTGCCACCCATGCAGAGCCGTTGAGGAGGACAGCGAATTATAAGGAGAACCTGTTTGCAAGGACGGTGGAAGGGAATCCCCTGATTGATAAGGCATACCAACTGGTAAGCGCGGCTTAAGCAACAGTTCAGGCTGCAACTGTTGCCGACTTGATAAAATATGCAGGAAATTTGATTGAGTAAGCCGGGGAAGCATGTTAGAATAGAGAGGAAGGAGACAGAGCCGATGGAACGAAGAGAAGCATGGGAAGAGCTGGAAATAAAGAATGACTTCCTGTTTGCAAAAGTGATGAGAGATAAAAGAATCTGCATGATGCTTCTGGAAAAACTGCTCCAGACCAAGATCAAGGATGTAGTATATCTGGAGGAGCAGAAGGTACTGGACATTGAAAAGGATGCAAAAAGCGTCCGCCTGGACGTATATGTGGAAGATGGGAACCGCATTTTTGATTTGGAAATGCAGGCGACGAATAAGAAAAATCTTCCGTATAGAAGCCGCTATTATCAGGGGATGATAGATTTAAATACCATAGAGAAGGGAGAGAGTTACAAAAAGCTGAAGGAAAGCTATGTTATTTTTATCTGTACGTTTGACCCCTTTGGACAGGGCAGGGCGCAGTATACCTTTGAGAACCTTTGTCTGGAAGACCGGGAATTAAAGCTGGAGGACGGGACGAAGAAAATCTTTTTCAATGCGGGGGATTATATCAATGCGGAGAATGAGGATGTCAGGGAGTTTCTGAAATACGTGAACGGGGGAAAAAGCGACCATCCGTTTGTGAAGGAACTGGAAAAGAAGGTAGAGCAGGTAAAAGCAAACAAAGAATGGAGGCTGGAATATATGACATTATTAATGCGAGAAGAAGAAATTCGGGAAGAAGCCAGAGAAGAAGGTCGTGAGGAAGGTCGTAAAGCGGGTATTTATGGGACGGTTTCTGTTTTGAAAGACCTGAATATTCCTACCCAGACTATTCTGTTGAAGATACAGGAACAATATAGTCTGAGCCCGGAAGAATCAAAGAAATATCTTTAAAAGAATGTAGATGTTACGGTATTCCGTCAGGTTATAAGATGTTGCTTAGGACAATTGAATCAGGAGAAAAAGAGATGCAGGAAAATGAAAAGCCATATCCCTGCATCTTTTTCTATGCCTATGAATGGAGTCATGACCTGCAGGGAAGGAGGCGTTGGAAGCATGTACAGAAAGCAGTTGGAGGCAACCTTCTGCTGGAAAATCGGCGGGGAATTGAAGCTGTTTCAGTATCAGGTTCTAAAAAAGGAGAAAGAAGAAATCTATGGTCTGGCTTACCGGATAGACTGTATGCTGCGTATTTACGAAATCCTGATAGAACTTAGCAGAAGCCTGAGTGCGGAGGAATTAGAAGGATGTATCCGTACTTCGGGGCTTCTGGATTTTTTATATGAAAGGTGGTTGAAAGCGCCGGATACACAGAATGAAGAGATGGAGCATAGTCTATGTTCCAGTATCAGGAATCTTTGCGAGAGTGCGGCATAGGAAAGTGTGGAAGTACAAAAGGATAGGAATGTAAGGATATGCGGATACAAGAGTAGAAAAGTATAAAAGCATAGAAAGGAAACAGAGCAATGAAGAAGCTTGTAGCAGTTAAGGATTTATCCCATGAAGACTGGTTACGGTACAGGAAACAGGGAATCGGAGGTTCGGATGCAGGGGCGGTCTGCGGATTAAACCCATACCAGACGGCCATGCAGGTTTACTATGACAAGACTTCCGACAGGATAGAAACCGTCGATAATGAAGCGATGCGTCAGGGCAGGGAGTTTGAGGACTACGTGGCAGGGAGATTTACGGAAGCGTCAGGCAAGAAGGTGCGGAGGGCAAACTTCATGTATTATGATGAAGCCCATCCTTTTATGCTGGCGGATGTAGACCGGATGGTTGTGGGAGAGAATGCAGGCCTGGAATGTAAAACGGCAAGCCCCTATCTGGCGGATAAGTGGAAGGACGGGAAGATTCCCCTGCACTATCAGTTACAGTGTTACCATTATATGTCAGTCTGTAATGCAGACGCATGGTATATTGCAGTATTGATATACGGAAGGGAATTTAAGTATTACCGTCTGGAACGTGATGAGGGTATGATGGCAGACCTGATCCGGATTGAACAGGATTTCTGGGAAAACCATGTGCAGAAGGGCATCCTGCCGGAGCCGGATGGTTCCGGGCTTGCGGATAAAGTGATAGCGGAGTATTTTAAGGAAACTCTTAAGGACACTATAGTATTGTCTGGATTTGATGAGAAGTTAAACCGCCGTCAGGAATTGTCCGCTCTTATGGCAAAGATGGAGACGGAGATGAAGCAGATTGAGCAGGAACTGAAGCTGTACCTTGGGGAAGCGGAGGCAGCGGAGAATGATAAATTCCGCGTTTCATGGAAGCAGATGAGCAGGCAGAAGATTGATGAGAAGAGGCTGAAGGAGGAACAGCCGGAGATTTATGAGAAGTATAAGAAGACGCTGCAGTACCGGCGGTTTATGGTAAAGGCAGCATAAAAAAGGACGGAGAAGAGAGATAAAAGAGAAAGAAGTACAGAAATAAAGAAACACAAAAATGCAAAAATACA
>CAJSZQ010000042.1 GCA_910574185.1 Lachnospiraceae bacterium | reverse complement strand
ATTTCATTTGCAAAAGAAAATCCATACCTTTCTTTTGCGCCAATAACGATTAACTTTTATACTTATCCGGGATAGCAGGTATGGAATCTCGGATTACAATTCAGATGCTCATTTTTGGTATTATGTGCATGGCTTAATATGCTGTGAGTGCAAGTTATCTGATTTTCCTCAAAATCAACAATGCAATATCAGCAGTTAAAAGAAAAAGAGTATAAACTGTCTGTATTCCATTTGCCAACCGGACGATATTATCCATACACCACTCGAAAGAATATGCGGCAATATTCAGAAGAACAAACAGCGCGGCAAAAGCAATCAAAGAAGCTGTAGCAATCAGCCCTCTCCCTCTTTCATCCTTTCCCTCTTTTGAAAAATAGAAAAATATAAAAAAGCCCAAAAACAAGAATCCAAGCGCTGCATTAATCCGCATAAAAATTCTGCTGTCAAATAAAATAGTCAACCATTCAACCATTTACTGCTCCTCCTTAAAGTCAAATAAATCTTCAATCGTAACCTCAAACACTTTTGCTATGCTGTATGCAAGCAACATAGAGGGATTATAACGATTTCGTTCAAGCTGCATAATTGTTTGTCTTGAGACACCCACAAAATCGGCAAGTTCTTGTTGTGTCATTCTCTTTGTGGCTCTGTACACATGAATTTTACTTTCAAAATGATATTTATTTTTTGGCAATGGCCCGCCGCCTTTCTTTAACGTGATTAACATTTTGCAGATACAAGTATAACATATTTCCTGCATTTTGTTGAATAAGTTATGCACATTTCCAAAATGCTTGTATTATACATATTGCTTCACCTGATTCAGCAAACGAAGCTTCTTCGCACACTGCAGCAGATTTTCTGTCGACGGATTCTTCCTCTTATAGCATTCAATCACATAGGCAAATACATCCTCCTCCAACTCAGCCCGAAAACGAATGGCATCGCAAACACTTCTCTCTATATCATAAACTCTGTACCGCCCATGCTCAGTTTCCAAAACATTCTGGCATTCCAGAAACAGACGTTCCCCATAATAATGCCTGGACACAGGAAAATTCATCTGAATTTTACGTCTGTCACTGCGCCTTGTGGCCACAGACAACTTGACCGGCTCCCTGTCAATTAATCCGAGATAAAAGCAAGCGCTGTCCGCACAAATCACAGCCTCCGGATCAGTGAAGCCCACCTCAATCGCCTTGAAATCCCAAGGCTTAGAAAAACCAGAACACTGAAACCAGTAGTGTCCATGACAAATCCTCTCTAACATCTCAATCTCGACAAACACGCCAATCTGGCGGTTCGTAATCCCCTCGCGCAAAAGTTCCTCCGTACTAATATATCCCTTATATTTTCTGGATAATCTTTCAATCTTAATAACTGTTTCCCTCAGCATAGAAACTCCCGTCCGTCATCATCTTGCGTCGTACTTGTTAATCCTGCTTCTCTCATAACAAATCTTTTCCTGTTTTATATATTCTACCACGCATATAAAATTTACTCAATCAAATTGCCTCTTTTTCAACTTCATCAGTAACACAGTTGTTACAGTTCACACGTCATTTGGTAAACAGCGGGTTGGATCAGGAGCAGGTCTCTAAGCAGACAATTCAGGAGTGTTTTTCATGGAATTGAAATAGCAGCTTATGCAGACTTAGATGCGAAGGCTTTCCTTGGCGGCTTAGTCTGCGTTAGCTGATAGTTCAATGGAATGTTACTCCGTCTGCTTAGAGACCTGCTCCTGATTCAGCCCGCGTCCGGTAAGTGATGTGTGAACAGTAACACACAGTTCAGCCTTCTGGCTTCACTGTTATTGAATCAGAAGCATGTTTGGGCAACAGTTTAGATGCGTCTGCGCACTTGCAGCACTGACTGCGAGAACATACTTCACAAAAAAACGACGGCGCAAACTATATTGCACCGCCGCGATATCACTTATTTTTACATTGTTCTCTAAAAAATACTCCCTCAACACAGAACAATAATCTTTTCAGGCGTTGTCTGAGGCGGAATACTTCTGGTTGTCGCTGAATAATACACCAACAGCATCCGGTCTCCAAGACTGCAGGTAAACATTTGTCCGTTGATAGTTCGTACAACCGTATTTCTGCCGACATTTAACTGTAAAGAATTATCTGCCGCAATCAAATTGCCATCAAAATAATTCAGTGCAATCTGCTCATTCCTGCCAAGTACGGTAATCATCACAGCCTGATACTGTGGCGGAAAGATAAGCGGCACCGGGAGAGTACTGTCATAAAACGCCGCTATCCGCATTCCTCTCCGGAGCATTCTGCTATTTATCACCTGAGTATCCGAAGTAATAAAGAAATTCACAACGCCATCTTCTGTACGGAGCGCAATCATCTGATTGCAGCAGTCATTTCCTGATATATTCACAATTGTGCCAGTAACCGGAACCAAATCTGAATAATTCATAAACCCACCATTGCAGCACATTCATCATTCTGCCGCAATATCCTTTTTCTTTTAAATTATGATTCCATAACAAAAGCGTTCATCATTTTCACTTTTTCTTACAGACTGTATTTCCCAGCACGCACATGACAACACAATCAATCAGCACTACTATTCCAAACATATGCGCCGAGGCTGCCGGAAGCACATCCTCAAATCTCTCCATAATCACCAGCAGAACAGTGATAATCGCCATGCCTCCTCCGGTAACTCTGCACAGCTTCTTTTCATCATATTTCTGCTTATCTTTCTCTGAAGCAGTATTATAACCTGCAATAAACCATGCCCCTTTTCCCATCAAAAGAAAAACTGACAGCACAGTAAATAGAACAATTACAACATACAGCAGCCAGTCCGGTCCGGTAGAAATATCTGCCAGCGTCTTTTCCTTCATTATCTGCACCTCGATTCTAATTTCTATTGAAACAAATCCTCCAAGATACACCTTCCGTTACAGTTCACACGCGCCTGCCAGACGCGGATTGAATCAGAAGCCTGTCTCTAAGCAGACGGAGTTACATTCCAGGCATTCCTTTACGGCCGTATGGCCATGATGGGATCATTTTTGCGGACTGTTCCCGCTGTTTTTTATGACCGTCCATTCCTTTCCTCCTACATTTGTCCCAAAATTTGATTTTTGTAGCACTTTGCCTCCACATCTTGTTTTTTCTACGCAACAGTATATAATAAAACAAGAAATGGCACAAGTATGACATTTTATTTTCAGGAAGTCGTTATGAATAATACTGTAATAATATATGAATCAAAATATGGCTCAGCCAGACGCTATGCAGAATGGATAAGCAAGGCATTGTCCTGCCAGGTTTTCACAAGAAAGCAATTCAATCCTCGAAATATCTCCCACTATGACACTATCATATACGGCGGCGGACTTTATGCAGGCAGTGTAAGCGGAATCAAATTCATCACACGAAACCGGGACAAACTCTCGGATAGAACTGTTATTCTCTTCACCTGCGGTCTGATGGACCCAGAGAATCCGGATAACATTTGCCATATCCGAAATTCCCTGTTAAGGCTCCTCCCCGAGGATATACTGACATATCTTCACCTATTTCATCTAGAGGAGGACTTGACCTTTCCCACTTAAGTCTCCTACACAAATTCATGATGTCCATACTCCGCATTAAGAAAAATCTTTAAATACATTTTTTGTGCCGACGGCAATCAGAAAAGAAACTCCTCCGGCAAATAATATAACTCCGGCCTCCCATCCTCTGCATACCTCAAACAGTACGCCATAAAATGCGTTACCCAAAGGCTGCGCACACATAGCAACCGTAAAAATCACCGCAATTACCTTTCCTATCAGGCGCTGTGGAGTCTCTGCCTGTACAAAAGACATCATCTGTACAGTAAACATTGTAGAACATACCATAATAATAAAGCAGCATACCGTCAATATCATATAATTTATCAGGCCAGATTCAGGAAACAAAGACGCTATTCCCATGGGGAACACAGAAACTGCACAAGTTATTACCAGATTCCCTGCTTTTTTAATCTTTAATCTGGCTGCAAAAATTCCGGCGCAGATTCCACCCGTCAGTCCGCCCGCCGCCATCGCTCCTTCCGCAAATCCATATAATTTACTGGTCTGCAAATCTCCCAAATCCAATACCTCTGTTATCATATACGGCATCCCAACAATAATCATTGCCGATAAGAACAGATTAATTCCACAGATGATAAACAGCGCCTTTCCAATTGCCGGCTTTTCTCTCCGAATAAACCGAAAACTGTCTCTGAAATCCTGAGTTACCATATCCCATATACTTCCATCCGTACTCTGCTTCTCAAATGGAATCTTAATGAAAATTTCCATAACCGCAGACAAAATAAAGCATACAATACAAATATATAATACAGGCTTCAGACCATATGTACTATACAGAATACCTCCAAGCACTGGTCCAAGCAGCGCCGAAAAGGAACTAATTGTATTGATAATGGAATTTGCCGCCATAAAATTCTCTTTTCCTGTCAGAGCAGGGATACTGGCCTGCACAGAAGGCTGATAAGCCCCTGCAATGCCAAACAGCAGCATCATCGTAATCGTCATCAATAAAACTAAATTTACCTCGTCCATAAGTATGGAAAATATCAGTATAACCGCCGCCGTAAGGAAATCCAGTACCACCATGATATTTCTCTTATTTATCCGGTCTGCAATAACACCGCCTATGGGCGACAGCAAAATTGCGGGAATAAAAGCACAGGCCGTTACCGTTCCATAAAGCGCTGAGGAACCCGTCTGGTTCAATAAATACAGCGGCAAGGCAAACCGAATTGCCGCATTTCCAAATAATGAAATAATCTGACCAATTACAACTAATGTAAAATCCTTTTTAAATAATTTCTGATTCATGTTTTCCTCCTTTTAATACCGCATGTTGGTATGTATTGTGTCGGGAAAAAGATTGCGCTTTCACGCAATCTTCCACTCTATTTTTTCTTTTGATAAATAGCAGCCAACTCCTGTATCCTGTCTGTGAGTTCCTCGTCTATAATATCCAGTCCAAATCCCTGCATCATCTGCTTAAACACCATAATCTTACCATACAGCTTTTCTTTTGTATCATCAAATGTCATAGGATTCATCCAGACATTCGCAACAAGTATGATGATTTCTGCCAACTGCTGGGGATAGTCCGTCTGTATTGAACCGTCTGCAATTCCCTGCTCAATAATCGGCTGAATATAATTCGGAGCCACTTCCTTTATTGTATCATTCAGAAGACTGCTGAATAGCTTCGGATTATTGTGAAAATTTGGAGCCGCCGCAAATATCTCATCCTGCACCGGCCGGTTAATCGATTCTTTAAAAATCATCTTCAGCTTCTCTCTTCCATTCAAATCCGAGCTGTCGCGAATCTTCGCCAGCAGCTTGTTCGATTCGTAAGTTATTCTGTCCACAACCGCTGTCAGAATATCTTCTTTAGACTTAAAATGATGATAAATCGCTCCCTTGCTTAACCCCCCCAGACGGTTGATGATACTCTGAATAGACGTATGCTCATATCCTTGTTCAATAAACAGGCGGTAAGCCACATCCAAAATCAGCTCAATCGTCTCCTCCGGATACTTATTCCTTGCCATCCCAATTGTACCTCCATACCGACTAACGGTATGTTATCACAATATTCCCATATTGTCAACCGCCTGACAGAGCTTTTCCTACATCAAAACTTACACAGTGTTACTGTTCACTCCGTTCACAGCAACATTCGCAAATCCATTTAAAATTCACTTCGTGAATGGAATTTGCTCACACCTGAATCACTTTCTTACGTACTTTGCCCTAAAGGACTAGCTCTGCGTCGCCCTAAAGGACTGGCTCTGCGTCGCAGCAATTGCAAAGTACTGTGTGAACAGTAACTACACAGTTACTCTGACATCCGTCTGTCAACGAATCCGCTCCACAAGAGCGATTTTGTTTTGCCTGCTTAAACTAAAGCAGGAAATCAATAACGGTATCAAAATCATCCCTGCCGCATACAGCAAACATGGAATCAGAGGAAATCTGTAATTCATATATTCTGCTATTTGCTTATATAGGGCAACAAATCCATATCCTGCAGCGCCGCCGGCAAAAAATGTAATCAAAATTGCCGGGAACACATACATAATATTTTCCCAGAACAGCATATTTCTAATCTGTTTAACCTCCATGCCAACAGATTCCAGCACCGACAATTCCCTTCTGCGCGCCGCAATATTTCCAATTATCATATTAATTAAATTCAAAATACCAAATAAGGTAACAAAAGCTGATATTCCATAAATCTGCATTTTTATCTTCCGCACATTTGCCGAATCATCCAGTATTTTCTCCCGCAGTGTCTCAAGAGATAAATCAAGGTAAGGAGCTATCAGCGTGTTTATCTCTTCTTCCGTCTGCTCTCCGTATTTTTCATAATTATCCACAGAAATATAGAAAGCGCTAAGGGTATTCATATCTCCCCACAACTTTTCCATAGTCTGATCCGTCATAGCAAGGGAATAACCGCCTTTCACCGGCAATTTATCCGGAGTGACCGCTGCAATTTTGAGTTTGGCCGAATGCTCTCTTCCGTCAAACCAGCGCAGCGTGATATCGTCTCCAACCTGCAGGGATACGCCGTTTATTCCAGAAATAAATTCACTTTCTGCAATCACAATACCTTCCGATTCACACAGATAATCATAACTGCTATTCCCCTCTACATTCATCTGACAATACTCGTCAGATTCTTTTGTCAGCCGGTAAAATGCATCGCTCCAGACGGCCCCCTGATACTCAATACTTCCATACGCACTGTTTTCTGTTCTTACAGAACGTACATGGGGAAGTTCGGATAGCTTATCTTTCAGTTCTTCGCTCAAATATCCCGCAAGCTGCATATCAGTCGGCCCATATATAGATGGATTGTGCGCACTGTAACGATAAGAAACTACATATTCTGCATCAGAAAAAACTCCCTCCCTTGAATAGGCCGTTTCATCCCAGGCGTACAGGTAAGAAGCCGCAATCATAAATATAATTCCTCCAAAGGCAATCGATGCGGTCATAAGCCGGCGCTTTTTATAACTTTTCCTCTGTCCGAGCTGCGCCATCACAAATGCCGTCAGCTTTTTATGCTTTGCATTCCCCTCCTTCGCATCATTGCCATCCTCAAAATTCCTTGACGCTTCAATCGGAGAAACCTTTGCCGCAAGTGCAGCTGGTTTGCTGACGGAAATCTGTACGATTAAAAAGCCAAACGCTCCTGTAACAACCGCCGTCGCCAAATAACTGGCTGTATCCCATCCGTCCGGCTGCAGGAAATATGCAAGAATACCGCCAAAGATTAAGGCTGCAGGAATCGCTGCAACGCATAAATATCCTCCCTCTCGCCGTACCATTTTCTTAATCTGTTTCGCTGTCATTCCTATCGTCTGAAGCTGCCCAATCTGCTGTGTACGTGAAGCGACAGACAGATAAAATATAGTGTAAATGACAATCCCGCTGGCCGCCATAATAAATACTGATACAAAGGCGATTACAAATCCGACTGCATTGTCGACCCGCAAAGACTCCTCAAATTTGCCGTTTATATTAACATCCTGACGTTTCACACCATAGTCCTCTGCCATTTGATAAACCACCGACTCAAAACCAGAAGACTCCATATCCGCAGCTCCCGCAACCCGGATGAGAGCTGTATACTCCACCGTTTTCATAGAAGGATTTTCCTCTGCAAATTCTCTGGATACATAAACCGTATATGTCGATAGCTCCTGCTGCCTGTCGGTATATCCGCAGATTACAAATTCCTCCTGTCCATTTTCACCATTTAAAGATATCTTTTCTCCGATTCTGCTTTTCTTCCCGATACTGTCCATAAACTGTTTGTCTACAACTATCTCATTGTATTTTTCCGGCTCTTTTCCCTCCATTGGCACATAAGTCTGAATTTTATCTTCCTGGCTCTTCATATAAATGAACTTATAGTTTACGCCGCTGATTTCAAACTCTGCTCCGCTATTTTTATATGGAATCATAAGCTCTGTTCTTTCATCTGCCGCAAGTTCTTCCATCCGCTCTTTCGGCATATTTATAAACATAACATGCTGCATATTCTTAAGCATCCGTTTCTCTGCTATCTGCGTTCCCTGAAGAAACAGCGTTATCACCACAATGAATGTAATCGAAAGAATAATTGTCAGACCAGAAAAGAAGGTGTATACTTTGCTGCCGGTCAGATTGCTTCTTGCAATACGATAAATAATTCTACTGTTATTATTTGCATCCAGTTTCATTATTACCACCTGCTTTCTGCAATCCGTCCGTCTTCAATTCGGATTGTCCGGTCCGCAATCTGAGCAATCTCATCATTGTGCGTAATCATCACAATGGTCTGGTGAAATTTCTTTCCAGTCGCCTGCAAAAGCCCAACAACTTCCTGACTTGTGCGGCTGTCTAAGTTGCCGGTAGGCTCGTCAGCCAGTATAATCGCAGGCTTTGTAATCAGAGCCCTTGCAATAGCCGCCCTCTGCTGCTGGCCTCCTGAAAGCTTATTTGGCTTTCTCTGCAATTTATCTTCCAGTCCAAGTACCGTTGCAATATTCTGAAAATACTGCTCATCCACACATCGTCCGTCCAGCTCTACCGGAAGAACAATATTATCATAAATTGTCAGATTCGGAATCAGATTATAATTCTGAAAAATAAATCCAACCTTTCTTCTGCGAAAAATAGTCAGCTCACTTCGATTCATTCCGCTTAAGCTCTGTCCGTCCACCACAACACTTCCCCCTGTAGGCGTATCCAGACCTCCCAGCATATGAAGCAGCGTGCTCTTCCCTGAACCAGAAGTCCCCACAACAGCAGTAAAGCTTCCCTGTTCAATTTGAAGGGTAATCCCGTCCAAAGCTTTCACAAGCAGCGGCTCTTCTCCATAATATTTCGTAAGATTCTTTGTCTGCAAAATATCCATAAATCATCTCTCCTTCCTGTTATTCTTTCATTTTAAAAGGAGATTCTATCAATCCTGTTTCAAACGACAGAAAAATATTATCGAAACCGAAACAATTACAGACACTTACCTTTTCGTGCATATTCTGGGAAGGAAGACCGAAAAACAGGAGCCCCGTCCTAATGCAGAATGTACCATAATATATCCTCCCTGAAGCGCAATAATATTTCTGGCAATATACAGGCCAAGCCCCAGCCCCTCTTCCTTAGAAACCGAACTTTCTCTGTAAAAGCGTTTGAATATGTCATTATAATGTCTGGAATCAATTCCGTTTCCCGTATCCTGGATTCTGATTTCTGTGTACATCTCTCCCGGACTGACATCAATATAAATATTTCCTCTCTCCGGCGTATATTTTACTGCATTATCTAAAATATTTTCGATTGCTTCTGCCGTCCATTTCAGGTCATACGCCGCTGTGATTTCTGGCGCACACTGAACAGACAAATCTATCTTTTTTCTATTCGCCTTACATACAATATTATTCACTGATATTTCCAAAACATGAAAAATACTTTTGTTTTCGATATTCAGGTTTATCATATCACTTTCCAGACGAGAAGATTTGATTAACGAATCAATGAGAAATTCCAGCTTTTCAAGCTGCCGCCCCATGATTTTCCTAAATTGTTCCGCCTCACCGTCTGCGGTGTCCGAATCGGAAAGCATATCATGATACATGCAGATATTCGATAAAGGAATCTTCACCTGATGGGCGATCTCAGAAATCGTCTTTTGCAGCTTCTCTTTCTCCTTTTCACTCTCCAACACCCGGTTCCCTAATATATCCTCCATTTTCTCCAGCTCCATAACCACCTTGGAAGTGAGTGTTTCTCTGTTGTATTCCCGGTACGAGAACCGGTTCTTTTCATTCCCCATAATGCGTCCGGTATTCCGGAGTATTTCCTCAGAAAATATCACAAATCTTCTCCGAAAATACAGATAATATCCAATATCCAAAACACAAAAAAGAAGCAGAATCATCAGCAAAATGATTCTTGCATGATTATCTGCTATCTGCGTCCAAAGAAGTATACATCCCACAACAGGCAATACTCCATTGCCCGTCAGTAAAACATATTTATACACTTTCATACCCGGCCTCCTCTGCTCCAATCCACCGATATCCCATTCCATAAATCGTCTTGATATAATCAAACTTATCATCGGCAATTTTATTCCTCAAACGGCTGATGTTCAGAGATAAGGTATGTTCACTGACGAAACTCCCCCTGCTGTCCCATATATTTTCCAAAAGCGTATCTTTCGTTAATATCTGTTTCCGGTTTTTACAGAAAAACTGAAGAAGATTAAATTCTGTCGGCGTAAGCGCTAACAAATCCCCGCATTTTCTCACAGTCCTTTTTTCAAAATCAATATCCAAATTACCGCAGGAATAACGGGACTCTGCATCTCTTCCCCCGCATCTTCGCAGAACCGCCTGTATTTTTTCCATAGCAATCTGAATCCGAAAAGGCTTGGTTATATAATCATCCGCCCCCAAATGATAGCCTTCGATAATCTCATCATCCAGATTGTGCGCTGTCAGAAAAATAAATGGTATTTCATATTGAGCAGCCGTATCTTGCGCAAATCGGAACCCATTACCATCCGGCAGATTCACATCCAGCAGAATCAAATCATATGTTTCTTGTGATAACAATTTTCTCGCCTCTTTTATCGTGTAAACAGAAAAAGGGGTAAGCCCCCTCTTCTGCAAATTGTAACACAATCCTCCATTCAGTATCTCATCATCCTCAATAACCAGTACTCTGCTCATACGACTCCTCTTTTCCATGGCCTGCTGTATAGTCTCAATATTCTTAGTCTCCGGTTATCGCCGGTAACTGTCGTTTTCCCCTTTTATAAATCTGCAAATACTTCCATTTGCTTCTTTAAATCCTCTACAATCTCTCTGTTAATATCCATGCGATTCGTAATGTCAGTCATATCCTCTACCAGACTCTTTGTGCTGTCTGCAACGCCGGTGATTCCTGCGGCGCCTTCATCAATTGCCCTCGTAATGCTTCCGATGGAGTCGGCAATCTCACTCATGGAATTTCTCAGCCTATCGGCTCTGCTGTTGAAAGCGTCTATCATTTCCTTTACATAATCCGCATCCTCTTTATATTGCCTGCCGGAACAGACAAATTCCTGAAATTCCGTTAAAATGGTTTTATTCAAGTAATCAGCCATATCCTGAGAATGTCTGGACAGATTATGAACGGCATTCGTAACAATCTCGTTAACTTCCTGAATCCTTTTGGCCGTTTCCCCGCTGGAATCCGCTAACCCTTTAATCTCTCTCGCAACAACTGCAAATCCTTTTCCTGCGTCGCCGGCCCGCATCGCTTCTACAGAAGCATTGATTGCAATCAGATTTGTCGTTGATGAAATGGCTACGATATCCTTTGTCAAGCTGTTTACCTGATCCACACTTTTGCTATTCTCAATTGCTTCGTTTAACACCTCAAGAATATCAGAAACCTTTCTTCTGATGACTTCTGTATTCGTCTGTGCAGATGCTTCCATCTCATTTGCCCTAAGCTTCATTGCAGAAGAGTATTCTGTAATCGCACTGCATTCTTCTGCCATATCGTTGACGTCTCCCCTGATGTCCGCCGCACTGTTATTAATATTCGATGCGTTACTCGCTACTTTCTGAATCGCCTGGGACAATGATTGCGCCAGCGAAGATAATCCTCTGGCGCTTTGACCAGAAGTGCGGGTATGCCTTAGTACTTCCCCGGTTACGCTGTCAAGCTTCTCGGAGCTTTCCTGCAGTGTATTCACTGTACCTCTGATTGGGGTGATGACATACTGCTTAATAATCCGAATTGCTGCAAGCACTAATACCAGACAAGTTACAATCGCCGCAGCCCCAATAATAAGCGAAATAATATAGACTGCCAGCAGCTTCTTCCTAGCGCTCTCTGTACGGGCGCTGACGGCCATATAAAGTTCATTCGTGTCGCTTTCTATGGCTGTCCCATAATTTGCTACATCTCCGTTAGCATACGCATAGGCGTCCTGCGTCTTGCTGTCTGCACTGGCACACACCAGGTAGACTAAAGAATGTTTAAAAGACTCATAATTTCTTAGAAGCTGGTTATAGATTTCTTCTTCATCCACAGTTATATACTGTTGATATTCTTCTAAAAACGCTTCCAGAGCTTCTTCTTCTTCTTTTATCTGTGCAACAACGGTAATCATCGTGTTATAGTCTGTGGCAACAATATGGGATAATGCCAATTTATGTATATTAGTGGTAGAATAGCGAATATTCTGAAGCGTCTCTGAACCCACCATATAGTCGTCTACGATTTTTGACGCATTTGAATTTACGTTATTAATGCTGAAAACCGACAAAATATTTGATATCAGCGCAACAACTCCCAGAAGAATAATGGGAAGTATCAGACGCTGTTGTATACTAAGATTACTTTTCATATATTTCAACGAGTCCTTTCCATATCAATATGCTGCTATTACCTTGCAATTACGCCTTCTGTCATCTCGTTCAACTGCTTCTGTAAATCTTCTCCAGAAGGATTTCCCGCCGCCATATTCTCTGCAAATGCAGAAACCGGGTCCCAGAATTTGCCGCCTACCCGCTGAAGCTGGGAAAATTCGGACTGCTCTATGAGAGCTGCAATTGCCGGAGACTCCTGAATCTCAGAGGAATCCGCAACCTTCTTGTTAGAGGGACCCTGTCCCCGCATCTCAAAACGGAGTTTCTGGTTCTCTTCACTGGTAATCCATTCTGCAAGCTTCGCAGCCCATTCTGGATGCTTAGAATATGCATTCACACCGATAAGTTTACAACCGGAAAAAGAAGCCATCTGTACCTGCCGGCCGGCGCAGGTATAAGTCGGAAGTTTAATGGCTCCGGTATTGGCTCCCCAGATTTCTTCAATTGCAACCGCATTCCAGACGCCGCTGACTCCTGCGATAACAGTGCCATTCTCCACACCCTCAAGAAATTCCATATCGGTCCGGCTGGCAAAGCCAGGGCTTGCTGCAATCCGAAGCATCGCCTGAGCTACGTCAACCCCTTTGATTTCTCCTTCTGTCTGATTCCAACTACAGAAATTAGTAATTCCATCATCATTAAGTCCCGCCTGCAGCCCTGTATTTCCAAAGAAAGAATAAACATACCATGCAGAGGACCAGTCCATAACAAATAATCTGCCGTTTGCCGCTGCCGCCTGCAAAATACCGTCCAGCGTCTTTACCTGTTCCCCGGTAAAATACTGCTTGTTATAATAAAGAAAATAGCCGTTATCCGCTGTCAGAGGATACGCATAAAGCTTCTCATTTACCGTAGCCGCTTCTACGGTGCTAGAGAGATTTTTATCCTGGATGACCTCTGCATTTTCAATAGGGTCTAAGGCCCCGGCAGCAGCCAAAGCATTGAGCTGATCGTCGGCAAAAGTAAAGACATCCGCCCCTTCTTCCAATCCCCCGATAAGCGCATCCTTACAGTTCGCCTCACCCTGTACCTCAAAATGAATCTGAAAATCAGCCTGTCCCTGATAAGTCTCCCGAAAGCTTTCTATAATCTGATTCATCAAATCCGTATCTTCCTCAGACCCCCAAACTACTAATTCCACCTGTTCTTTGGCAGTACTCTCTGATTTCTTATCGTCGCCTTTACAGCCTGTAACCGCTATCGAGCACAAAAAACACAGCAATACTCTGCAAACTCTCTTTCTCATTTGTATTCCATCCCTTATACTTTCTCATGTTTCTGAAATTATTATAGCATTTATAGAATACCTTTGCAATAAAACAGAAACCATGTTATTATCCTGCCTGCTCTGGCCTGTAAACGCCGAGTAATCCATAACAATATTCATAAAAAAGTATCTCTTTTTACTGTTGGCAAAATAACAATAATTCGTTATAATAAATTAATCTTAACAAAAACAAACAGAAACGGCAGGTGAAAGGCAAAATATCTCAAAACATACATCCATAGTATTAGAAAATGGAATATAGAAGCAGAAAGGGAAATATCATGGAAGATAATATATTTATAAAAGAAAGAAAAAATCTTAAGCTTGCCGATTACATGCAGGCACAAAGAAACGGCAGGGAAAATTTAGGCTCTGAGCTTCCGGTCGCCGTTTACAGACTTCTGGAATACTCCATCCGTGAGGAGCTGACAGAACAATTCGGAAAGGAAGAGCAAATCCGCATTTTTCGTAATGCCGGTTACCGGGCAGGAGTATATTTTGCAGAAAAATATCTGGATTCCTCCCTGGAGATGTCCGAATTTACATCACAGCTTCAGAAACGTCTGGAAGAGTTCAAGATGGGGGTTCTCCGGATTGAGAAGCTGGAAGAAGAAACCGGAAGAATTGTTCTCACTGTTTCCGAAGACGCCGACTGTTCGGGTCTTCCTCTCCTTGGAGAAACAGTCTGCAACTATGATGAAGGATTTTTAGCCGGAATCCTTACTTCCTATACAGGAAAGTCTTACACCGCTACAGAAGTAAACTGCTGGGCAACGGGCGACAGAGTATGCCGGTTCCGGGCGGATATTAACGAATAAACAGGAGGATTTTAACAAGAGTGGATACGAAACAAGATTGTGAACTTTTATTTGAATATATGAGGGGAATTCTATATGATTCATGGATTGAGCATTTCGACGTTGGCGAGCTAAGTGAACCATACCGGGATTTGGGACGGGGACTTCAGTATATGCAAAATGCAGTGAGCGAATTGGTTGCGTATTCGGCAGAGCTTTCTAAGGGAAATCTGTCGGTAGAATTTCCAAAAGATTATAACTTTTTATGTGAAAATCTTAAAAATCTTCACGCAAACCTTAACCATCTCACGTGGCAGGCACAGCAGGTGGCAAAGGGCGATTATTCCCAGCATGTAGCCTTCTTGGGAGAATTTTCAAACGCTTTTAACGAGATGACAAAGCAGCTTCGGGAACGCGAGGAACAGTTAAAGGAAGAAGCGGAGAAGGCCAAACGTCGGGCTGAATTAATCGAAGGATATAATGAGCTTCTTGTAGAGATGTTAAGCAAGCGCAAAGAATGGCTGCTTGTAGTAGATAAAGATACGAAAGAAATCTTATACTGTAATAAGAGAAAACAGATGGGCGCGATAGACGACTCTTTTTGCCAAACATGCAAACGACGCCTTTCTTTCCAGTCGGAGCTTCTAAAATGGAAAAGCAACGAGCAGTATCAGGTATGGGAAATGGAAGGAGAAGTGGATACGTTTTACCGGGTTACATCCTTTCAGATGGAATGGAAAGAGCGGTCCTCTTATGTGCACGTGGTGGTTGATATAACCGACGAGAAGAGAAATGCGCGTAATCTAACCAGCAAGGCATTCTTTGACCCTCTGACCGGAATCAAAAACCGCACATTCTTTGAGGAATATATGGGAATTGTTCTGCGCGACGAGCTGGACGCAACCCTCTGCTATCTCCAGTTAGATGGACTGGACTATGTAAATGAATCCTTCGGACATCGGGAAGGCGACGCATACATCCAGAACTTTGTGGAAACTGTCAGAAAGAATTTCCGGGGCGGAGACACCTTTGCACGTATTGACGGGGATGAATTCTGCGTTGTGCTTTCCGGCAATATGGCGGAGTTAATCAATCGGAAGGTTGCCGAGATTCTCCGAGAATTTCAAGAGGACATTGCAAGACAATACCAATGCAGTTTCAGCTATGGCATTGTAGAAGTCAAAGGAAAAGAAAACAAGATGACGTTAGAAGAAATTCTGCGACAAGCTGAAGATATTATGTATGAGTGCAGGAACCGGAATATTGCTAAATATCCGCTGATATTTTCTGACACTCCTTAATATTGTAACCTTCACACTCTTGACTATCGTATTCCGGTAAATATATCTTATCGGGCGAAATCCGTCTGCCCCGATAGCGGCAGATGTTACGGTGCGCCCTTGGATATAAAAACGTGAACAACTGCTCAGAGGGGGATGTTGCAAAATCGCCGCTTTATACAAGATATGATATATGAACAACATGTTTTTATCTATATCTTGCATATAAGCAGCATTTTACAATATTCCCCTCTAATTTACGCAACCCAAACAACATATTCTTTTTCAACGTACTCTTGTATCATTCTATATGTAATTTTCGGTTTCGGCAAAATTGCTTTATCAGTCCCAACCATTGACATAGCGACCAATTTGTGAGTGCCTTTTTTTAACATTTCTTCAGCTGTTTTTTCAATCTCTTTTGCCATATCTTCTACACCAGCCGAACAACTCAACAACAACTGTCTTGTAAAATAGATTAAACTTTTTTTGTTCCTTTCACAAATGACTTTTTCGTTGTAATTATACCATTCCAATTAATCAACAATAAAATGTAAATTTTATTATTTCTTTTCTTCTTTTTTCTTCTTTTTATCCCACCATTTTTTATCCCACCATGTACCTTCTAATGAACAAGTTCCACCTATAGCTATCAAAACTATCATTATAATCCAAAATTCCATGCTTCTTTCTCCTCTTAATTTAATAAATGTTGGCAAATAAAAATTACAATTATACATATAACAAGCGCGATTACACCTGCCAAAAATGCAAATATGATTTTTTGATAATTTCTTTTTCCTAATTCCTGTTGTGTTTCATCATAAGTTAATTGTTTTCCATCCATAAATGCCAGAATTTCTTTATAACTTTGAATGTCATAATTCTTTTTAAACCTTTCGATCTTACTTGCTGTATACAGCGCTACAGCAAACAAGCATAGCCAAATAATAACTCCAATATACCCATCAATACTAAATAACGGATAAGCGCTTACAGCTACAATTATCATTTCAGCCAGGAAAACAAAACTCATTACATTAAACTTTTTAATTGTTCCTTTTTCAACAATTTCCCTCATCTCCTTCATATCTTCTTTTATAAAACTATCTAAAGACACATTGAAGATATTGGACAGCATTATTAAACTTTTAACATCTGGACAACTTTTATTTGTTTCCCAGTTTGAAATTGTTTGTCTCGAAACAAATATTTTATGAGCCAGTTGTTCTTGAGAAAAATTTTTTTGTTCTCTAAATTTTTTGATTTGTAATCCAATATCCATCTTGAATCTTCTCCTTTATTGTATATGAATATATAGATTTTGTCTGTCAAAAACCTTTTACATGGCCTTTTTTTTCGTGTCAAAATCATTTTACATGGCTTAAAAACCGTTCTTTACGACTAATTATATAGTTTCCCTGTGTAAGTTACAATAAAAATCTCAAACTACGTATTTCAATAAATCTAACTGAGCTTATCAATCAGGAAACGGAGGATTGAATCATGGAACTTTACGAAGCAATTAACAAAAGGAAAACAACGAGGGAATTTTTAGATACAGAAATTGATTTTGAGGTCATTAAAAGAATTTGAAGCAAATTTCATTTTCTTTTGGCAAATTTTTCTTTTGCGTATTCATAGGCTTCCCGGATATACGGCCTCAAAGCCTCAAAAGTCTCTTCCGACGGATTCAGCACACACATCCACCCCATCCACGCATAGACCGGATGCGGCAAAAAACTGTCAGCCGCAGAAAAATCATAATCCATTTCCACTATCCCGCCTGCTCCCGGACGTTTCGGCACAGCCCCGAACAGCTTCACAAACGTATCCTTACGGACACCCAGGTTCACCCGGTAAACTCCCGGCCTGTTAAGCCTTGAGCCTTTATCGTTATCCCCGTCCTTCTCCTTGACCGTCAATATGTACACGCCCCTTTTCAGCACATGTCCGGGATTATAAAAAATCCCCTTTTCTCCCCAGCTCTCCACAAGGACGCTGCCCTCCAGATTCTCCAGGCAATACTTTAAAATCCTTTCCGGTCCCATACTTTCCATTCCTCTCCATGTTTTATTCAGTATACTACAAAACCATACAGAATCCACCAAATTCTAAACGACTTCACAACAAAATAGAATTGCAAAGCAATTTCTAAGAAAAAGCGCTATTTTTGCACCGCCCATCTAATGACAGGGTTCCTGTCATCTGCATTCTGCCCGTTTCAATTTCTTACCTGCCTGTCAAAAATAATGGTATTGTTTCCGATGCCTGCATATCAGATATACCGTCAGCATAAGCGTGAAAAGCTCCGCAATCGGGACTGCAAGCCATACGCCTGTTACCTTTAAATATCTCGGCAACACCAAAAGGAACACCGTAATAAATCCAAACGTCCGCAGGAAAGATATGGCTGCAGATGCTTTCCCATTGGATAATGCCGTAAATAAAGCGGATGAGAAAATATTGCATCCAGAGAACAGAAAGCTGAATGAAAAAATGATAAATCCATTCTTTGCAATCTCAAAAACATTTCTGTTATTCTCTGCAAATACCTTTGCAATACTTTCTCCGCCAAGCAGAGAAAATAAAAATACAACTACGGAAATCCCCGCTATAAAGCAGAAACAAATACGAACCGTCTTTTTTAGCTGTTTTACATTCCTACTCCCATAGTTATAGCTTACGACGGGGGCTGTTCCCATAGAGAAGCCGATATAAAGCGTTGTTAAGAGAAACTGCGAATATATAATAACTGTAATCGCAGCTACGCCGTCTTCGCCTAACAGTTTCATCATCGTTACATTAAACAGAAATGTCGTTACGGCAGTCGAACACTGGCTTACCATTTCCGACGCACCATTGGAACAGCTTTTCAGCAGAACAGACGCGTCTATTTTAGGCTTGCAAAAGTGCAGCTCACTTCTTTTTGTCAGAAAAAATAGAGTGCCAATTATTGTCGGTATCATGTATCCGATGCCTGTCCCAATGGCAGCTCCTCCTACTCCCATCTGCAATAAGACGATAAAGACATAATCAAAAACAATATTAGCAATCCCCGCCAGAACAGCAAGCATTAAGCCCAGCGTCGGTTTCCCTGCCGTCACAAACAAATTCTGATATAATACCTGCATCATATTCCCGGCAGCAAACATGAGCTGTATGGTCAGATAATCCCTGCAATATGGGAACAATACTTCACTTGCCCCCAATCCCCAGATGATTTCATCCAAAAAAAGAAGCCCTGCCGCTGTAATCAGCAGACCAATAACCGCCCCTGCCACGACAATCAACGTGAAATCGCTTCGGGCTTCCTCTGTGTTTCCATTCCCCATTTTCTTTGCAACAACCGCACTGCCGCCTGTCGCAAGCATCGTCCCCAGACCGACAATCAGATTGATGACGGGACAGACGATATTGATGGACGACAGAGCGTTCGTATCTACAAAACGTGCTACGAAAATCGTGTCTACAATGGTGTATAATCCCATAAACAGCATCATCACCATGCTTGGAATAGCAAATCTGATAAGGGATATGGCGTTAAAGTCCTCCGCTAACGGGTTTTTCTGTGTTTCGGTCATTCCTTGTTTCTCCTTTCCTACCCTTGTTCTTTGGACATAGAGGTATACCCTTATAGTATTTCCTCCTTACTCCCGAATGGCATAAAGGTATCCCTGAAGGCGGATTCTCCTTTGTTTTTCGCTGGAAGCACGAAACGCTGCGTCGGGTAGCCATATTCCACAAGCAGTTCCCGTTCTGTAAATCCAAGACGACAATATTCTTCCCGCCAGCCCGTATCTGCCTTATCGCCTGCACGGTACGTCGTCAACGTAATCTCTTTCCCATAGAGCAGTTCGTCTGCCAGCTTATCAAGGAACAGTTTTGTAATACCAAGATGCCGATACTGTGGATGGACAGCCAGAAAGTCTATGCTGCCTGTGTCGGGCGAAAATCCCATCACACCGACTGCTATATCTTCATCCCGCAATATCAAAGCCTTTTTATCTGCAATATACTGAAGCAGATTTGCGGTATAATCATTCTTATCCAGACATGGATAGCCGTCAATCGTTAGGCTTACCAGTTCCATCCAGTCATTCACATCTGCGGGCGTGGCAAATTTAATAAGTTTTTTCGTCAAATCCATTTTTGCAAGTTCCTCCTTCAGATAAATTTCAAGCTGTAACGGATAAAAGTTTTCCGTTTCCCGAAATTGGGCAGGGGAAGTCTTATATATCGCCTAAAAATATCCGTAAATGCCTGCTGACTTTCATACCCGCTCATAAGAGCAATCTCAATAATTGGTTTTGCCGAAAAAACAAGCAGTTTTGCCGCTTCTGTAAGCTGCCGCCGTTTTGCATAGTCGTGGATGGTCAAGCCGACTGTCTTTGTAAAAATCCGATGCAGATGGTATTTTGAATAGTGCAGCGCTGATGCAACCCTATCTAAATTCATCTTTTCATGCAAATGTTCTTCAATATAATGGATAGCCTGTGAAACAATGCGTACTGTCTGACCTTGCATTTTTCTCCCTCCTCTCCTCATTCCTGCCCATGCTTTATGGGCATAAAGGTACACCCTGTGGCGTCTCCTTTTTTCCCACATCCTTTAAGCGTTATATGCCAATATGGGGCTTCAATAAGATATTGTAGCACAAGAAGTTTTCCGCCTTTTCATCATTCTTGCTATGTTCCATTTGTTTCCCATATTTATCTGCTTCTTTTCACGAGTAATATATCATTCATACTTAGAACATAATTGCAAGAATACACCAAAATCTCAACATAATTTCTTCTTATGCAGCATTCACGTTTCTCTCCTTTATTTTTTGCGAAAAGAATGGTACTTATTGTCTGGCATTTTTATTCCGACCAGTCCCACCATCTCATTTTAAGCAGCTGGTCTATTTTTTCGTCAGAAAACCGTTTTTTTATCGGTTTTGCAGGAACGCCTCCCACAATGGTATAGGGCGGCACATCTTTCGTAACAACCGCACGGGTTCCAATGATCGCTCCATCTCCAACCGTCACGCCTGCTAAAATAACCGCTTCATATCCAAACCATACATCGTTGCCAATGTTAATATCCCCTTTATTATCCCATGCTTTTGTGACATCTTTTTTCTCAAGCCCCCATTCTTCAAAAAACAATGGAAACGGATAGATAGATAAGGAAGCCATCGTATGGTTTGCACTATTGAAAAGGAATTTCGCCCCACATGCAATCGAACAGTACTTTCCAATCCTGAGCTTATCATGATTGATTGGGTAATGATACAGTACATTATTCCGCTCAAACTCCGCAGGATCATGTACAAAGTCATGATACATCGAATAATCTCCAATTTCGATATTGGAGTTCGTGACCACGTTTTTCAAATAGACAGTCTGTTTGTCTCCTGTCCTTGGATATATTTTTTGTAAGTCTGCCATTTTATTACCTCCAGTCCGTACAGAATACCCTATCATTTTATTTGCCCGCCCACACAACTTCAATACATTGAATATTACAGAAACAATCAGTATAAAAGAGATCCGCCTATGAACGAACAGCTCTCCCTTTGCTATTTCTGATATATTATTTTTCTGATGGCATACACCGAAAGATAGTATTTATCGGCAAGTTCCCCAATCGAAACTCCTCTGTGATACTCTGCAATGATTGCTTTATTGCGTCTTTCAAGCTCCCTTCGGTAACCAGACAATTCGCCCCAAGATTTATGCTGTTCACTCTTAGCCGGAATATAGATATATCCTGCCTGGACATATTTTTGTAATTCCTTAACCAACACATCAGGGAGAATTTCATTTGCATTGATGTATTTCATATACAGGCTTCCTCCTTGATTCTCCTAAAGACCACATGAAATGTGTAGTTTTTGTTTTAATGTCAAGCAGCAAAGCCAGATATTCTATATCAGCGGTAACAGTTCAGCCTTCCGCTTCACTGTTACGGAATCCGCCCATTTTAAAGTTTGCCTGCGGCAAAGGGGCGGATTCCTGGCTTCTCAGGTTCACTGGCTGCTAACTGCGCAGCAAGTGCGCAGTTGCAGGCTGAACTGTTACTATCAGCGACTTATATTCCTCCATGCAAATGTCGCTTATTACACTGGCTTTGCATGGAGTAAACCTTTATTTTTTCTTTTTTTATTCCTGCACATCTCTTTCTCCATAGTATGGTAGCAGAGGAAATCTCCGTTTTCTGTTTCAATTTTTTCATACGAGGTAATCCGATACCCTCGTTTCAGATACATACTCTCCGCCGGAAACGAAGCATCTACATGAACCTTTGGATAATTTTCCAAAATCCTTGCTTCCAGTAAATCCATCAATCTGTTTCCATATCCTTTTCCCTGATATTCCGGCAAAATAAACAATCTGCAAATCTCATTTTTCCGAATGCTCCCGGTTCCTATGATGTTTCCATGTACCATCACAAGATAGATTTCTTCACAGGACATCACTTTCCCAATTCTTACTTCACTGTGCAGATTAAGAAAAAACTGCACTGCACCTAACGGATAATAACGTGGATACACGTTCCGTATCGTTTTTTCTACTATCCCTGATACAATAGCAGGACTATCTGTCAGTATCAACTCCATATCCAAACTTTCCATTTATAGCCTCCAAATTGGAAAAAACATATATCCCTCTTCATTTTCCTCTGGACAGTTAAAGTCGTGGACTGCCCCTGCCAGTTCTATCCCCTGTTCTTCCATATATTCCAGCACCTTCACGAATGTATCCTCTTCCGTACATTTTACATACAAATATTCATATCCGGGAATTGTCCATTTTACCCATCCTGCCGGAGCTTCCGCTTCATCTGCAACCTCCACGCCCGCCAGGTAAAGTCCCTCCGTAAAATGATTTTCCCATGGTTTGAAAGAGCGAGAAAAATCAGACATTGCTCCCCATATGCCGCCAATATTTCCATTTTCATCCTTTTTTGCAAGGTGGGCAACTTCATTAAAGTGACTGTTTGCATCTTCCCACAATTTCTGTATAAAGCCTGCGCCATCTTTTGTAGAACCTTCTTTTCCAATTACAGAAAAAGATTCCTTCACACATTTTTTAATTTTCATTATGTCACCTTTTCCTTTCTTAACTTCAATGCAATATGTCTCTCATCGGCTATATTTTCCAACCGTTTTTTCATATCCATTCTTTTTAGAGCTTCTTCTGCTTCTTCAAGGAACTCCATTGCACTTTCTTCTGACAATCCCTCTTTTTCCTGTAATATTTTTATAATGCTTTCTTCTGAAAGATTTCGTTCTCTATACACGCTAATGATGCCATAAATTTTTCCATGCTCCCAGTTCACTCTATCCCGCATTTCCAATGTCATATGCTCTCTCTTCCATTCTCTGTTTTTCCGGCATTTACACAGTTTGCTTTCCGAACTTTTCAAGATACTCTTTGGCAGCTTCAAAAGTGATATTTAATTTATTCTGCAGCCTGCTCAAAAGTTCCTCCTCGGAAAGTCCAAAGTCAAGCCCTGTTTCAATTATACCTTCTGCTTTGCCTTCTGCTTTGGCATGTTCCCTATTCACTCTATCCCGCATTTCCAATGTCATATACTCTCGCCTCCATTCCCTGTTTTTCCGGGCATTTTTCACTGCCTCTTCCAGTTCATCTACAAATGGGTCTGCTGGTTTCTTCCCGGCCACATAATCCAGGAATGCTTTCAGTCCGGGGCTGACATCATCCATTGTCCCCTTAGCGTTCAAGAATATCTTCGTCGTTCCGTCCTCCAGGAAGATGTCTTTATCTTCCCTGCAGATATTCTCAAATGTATAAATATGCCTGCCCATGCCAAACTGGTCGAAAGGACAAATAAAAATAATATAGCTCGGTTTTAACCCCTCATATGATTCACCTTTATCAAGCATCTGCATATCCAAAAGGCTCTGGTAATATCGTGTCCGTTTGGGAAGCTCCTTTGACATAGCGACCTGCATCTCAATGTCGTAAACAGTATTGCTGCTATCAGCAACATACACATCTAACCGCACACTTTTCGCGTCTATGTCGGGGCGTATTGCTTTTTGTGTTTCCGGATATTCTATATGGTCTATCTTTAAATCCGGCAGTATTCGCTGTAAAAGTTTTTTACACAGCTTTGGGTCCTGCATGATTTTCCCAAAGATGAAATCATTTGATATCTGTAATTCTTCCCATGCTGTGGCATTCGTATTATGATTCTCCATTCCGTTTCCGCCCTTCTTTTATGTAATTATAACATATCCGTATATCCAGATAAAGAACTGTTTTCAACAGCCTCATCTGTTTCCCGGCTATTTGCCGCTGGCAGGCAGAATCATGCCGCAGCAGCCAAATGCCGGGTACTTAATACCCGTTGCTCCCAGACCGTGATAAACGCCTCAACTTCCGGCGTCATGTCACAGTTTCTTTTACCCTGGACCTGAACAGCCTTTTGCCCTCTGACTTCAACCGTATAAAACGGTTTTGTTTCGTCAAAACACTTCCGCAGAAACAGTATGATACATTCTTTCTCAGCCACACGCTCCGTATAACTGCCCACACAATGGTGCAATGCATGGCCTTCGGCAATCACGTCATCTGGCGTGCTGGGATATACGATTTTGAATCCATCCCTTTCAAAATCAAGCTGCCCGGAAATCTGTTGGTATACCGCGATAAATTCACGCTTTATTATGGAATCTTTCTTTTGTTTAAATCGACGTACTACTTTATCATGTGATTTCTGTATATCTTTGTACCGTAGTGTGCCGTAAGAAGAAATCACCCGGTGCGCCAGCACATTATTATTTATGTTGCGGTTGGATTGCCGTAAATTAAAAAAACATAACTGTACGGATTCACATGTTATGGCATTTCAATATTTGCAGTATCGTTTTAGCGTTCTGGGGCCGAAAAATAGCTGCCCTGCAGGTTTCAACCTGTACAGGGCAGCTATGCCTTTTTCAATATTTTTCTTTCCTGTATGTGAAAAGCATTGGAAATTCAACGAGGTTAGGCTGTAAGTATTATGCCAACTGTAATTTCTTTTCCAATTCAAGCACCTGTTCCAGAGTAAGCCCAGAATACAACGCTATTTCCTTTGAAGACAATTTTCCTGTCTCTATCATCCTCGTTGCGGAATCTATTTTTTCCCGCTCAATACCCTGCTCAAATTTTTCCTGATAATGCATCTGTAAAGTCATATAATCCAACCTCCATTTCTCACTCTTTCTGACAGACTGTACTTCTTCATCCAATTCTCTGGTAAAGTCATCCTCCGGCTCTTTACCGTCGATAAAATCAAGCAGCTTTTTCAGTTCCGGGGTAACATCATCCATTGTGCCCTTCGTATTTAAAATAATCTTCGTTGTATCATCTCCAAAACCTAAATCCAGATTTTGAATACAGCGGTTTTCAAAAGTATAGATGTGCCTTCCCTCGCCAAACAAATCAAAGGTACAGACAAAAATAACAAAACTGCGTTTTAAATCTTTGTAATTATCTCCCTTTTCCAGAATATTCAGGTCTATCATTCCCTGATAGTATCTTGCTCGCTTAGGAATATTTCTATTCTCTGTAGTCTGCATTTCAATATTATAAACGGTTTCTTTTCCATCCTCCACATAAATATCCAAACGCACACTTTTTGCATCTGCCGAAATATCTATTGTTTCCTGCGATTTCGGATATTCAATGCGGGATATTTTTATGCCAAGTATCCGTTCCAAAAAAGGTTTGCAAAACTTTGGATTTCTCATGATAATACTAAACATGAAATCATCTTTTATTTGCAGTTCCTCAAAAACTTTCTCCATTCCGTTTCCGCCTTTCTTTTATGTAATTATAACATATCCGTACAACCAGATAAAGGGCTGTTTTTGACAGCCTCATCTGTTTCCTAGCTATCTGCCGCTGGCAGGCGGAATCATGCCGCAATCGCCAAATGCCGGGGACTTAATACCCGTTGCTCCCAGGCAGTGATAAACGCCTCAACTTCCGGCGTCATGTCACAGTTTCCTTTACTCTGGACCTGAACAGCCCTTTGCCCTCTAACTTCAACCGTATAAAACGGTTTTGTTTCGTCAGAACACTTCCGCAGAAACAGTATGATACATTCTTTCTCAGCCACACGCTCCGTATAACTGCCCACACAATGGTGCAATACATGGCCTTCGGCAATCACATCATCCGGCGTGCTGGGATATACGATTTTGAATCCATCCCTTTCAAAATCAAGCTGCCCGGAAAGCTGTTGGTATACCGCGATAAATTCACGCTTTATTTGGGAATCTTTCTTTTGTTTAAAACGACGTACTACTTTATCATATGATTTCTGTATATCTTTTGGATATACAACAATACTGTTTTTCATGTCAATCCACCTTAGACCACGCGCAGGAGCAGAAAAATGCCGACCTAAAGCAATGAGCAGCTGTGCAAGCTGGCACAAAAAGGGGATGCGGCTGCCCGCGTCATTTTGCTGGAAAGTAATCTGGGCTTCATCCGAAAAATAGCGGTGGAACAATACCGAAGCATGGGACCGGATGAAAATGATATTGGAATTGATGTAGATGATCTGGTGCAGGAGGGACGTATCGGCCTGCTGAACGCGATTCCTTTGTTTGACACCGAACGGAGTATGAATATCTGGATGACGTTCTCTCAGATGATGAATAGATGCTTCGGAGCGAAGCCATAGCCGACCCTCACACCCAAACGCCGGAGCAAATCTACATCCAAAAAGAACAGCTGACGGAATTGTATGCGGCACTGGACAAGCCGACTGCCAGAGAGCAGACCTATCTACTGTACCGCTATAACTGGTTTACGCCAGAAGTATCATTATCACGAAACTGCTTCTTCTCTGCTGTGTAGCTCCGCAGTTTCTCACGTCCTGTGAGGTTATTGTATATTCAAGGTACACCGCTAGTAAATCTGTCAGCTATGGAAAAAGGCAGCGAACCGCCCTTTATACCGCTTCAAACGCCAGTATCTTTGTAATCAGCTTTGTTTCAAGCCTTCGGCGCAATGTTTCGTCAACACAATAATGAAGCCGCTCGCCCTCGTCATACATCTTCCGGGTGGACAGGTTGATTATGTATCCCTCATAATGCTTCAGGACTGTGTTGATTGCCAGTACATCGCCTTCTGATGCTGCCTTAATGATATGGAAAGGCAACAAATTCTTTTCTTCTCTGCCCTTACATCTCTTTCTCATCTGCTTTTCCCTCCATAAAACCGACTACATATGAAACGAGGTCAGGACTGGCGGGGAACGGGAACGTATCGTTGTCTTTAAATGGAGAAAAGCGTTCATTGGTTTTCTTCCAATAAACGCTTTCCTGCTTCAATAATTATTAGATGATAATATTAATCTAACTTAGTTACCTTTTTACGAAAAATAATCCCAACAACTACCAGTGTTACAATAAAAATTAAAAATATTTGTAAAAAACTTTCCCTATAACACGTCCCATTTTTCGTAATAATAACTTGACGCAGCAACAAAGCTATGAGGGACGTAATGATCGTAGCAGGAATAGATTTTTTAATCATCCCTACAACAAATGGCCACCATGATAAAATACCGCATACTATAATACTAACGACAGCCATAGGTACCCATTCCGACAAATATGCCGTTTGAAAAGAGCCCTCTAACATATCAAAAGCAGCATCCATGCCAATAATATAAGCACAACAGCAGACATATCCAACAAACATGGATAAAGCAGTAAATATTGTTATCAATATCATTTTCACTGCAATAAGATGCTTTTTATTCAGAGGGTATGAAAATAAAATCGTAATGGTTCTTTGGTTGTATTCACTGATTACCAATGAAGATGTGAGAACAGATGAATACACTAAAAAAACGAATGACATCAAAAGCCCTATTACAAGAAATGTGCTGTCAAAAGTATCTTTTGTCTGCGCAGGATCTGTCATGCTGTCAACTAAAGATACCGTAATAAATAAAATACTAAAAATAATTGCAGTAAGTGAAAATATCGTCTTTTTGACCGGTTTAAATTTCTTTAGTTCTAATTTGAATAAATGCACCATTATTTCCCCTCCTCTGTAAGCTGAAAAAAGTAATCCTCAAGACTGTTTTGTTTTCGTCCGATACTTTCTAATCCAACACCATTCTTTACAAGAAGCGCTGAAATTTCTTTTCCAGATACATCTGTATCATAAATCCGCAACAAGGTATCGCTAACAACAGTAAAATGAGAACATTTTCCGCTCTGCTCTAAAATATGGGCTGTCCTGCTTACGTCATCAACACATAACTCTACATATTCTGCCTGATATTCGTGTATATCGCTAATTGAAATTTCTTTTCTCAGCTTCCCATCTGAAATGATGCCAATCCGGTCAGCAATCTGCTCCACTTCGGAAAGAATATGACTGGAAATAAAAATAGTCGTGCCGTAATCCTGATTTAAATGCCGGAACAACAAACGCATTTCCTTTATTCCTTCTGGATCAAGGGCATTTATCGGCTCGTCTAAAATAAGCAGTTCAGGTTTGGCTAAAATTGCCCTTGCAATAGCAAGACGCTGCTTCATACCTAAAGAATAATGAGATACTGCCTTTCCTTCAATATCCTGCAAATGAACCAAACCTAAAATCTCATTAATCCTTTTATGGTTATGATACCCCATGTAATCGCAGTGTATTTCAAGATTCTGCCGCCCTGTCATTTTCTCATAGAAATATGGATTTTCAATAATGGAACCAATTCGTTTTAAACATTCAAAGCTATTATTACCAATTTTTTTACCGAAAATAGATATATCACCAGAATCTGGCTGTATCAAACTCATGAGCATTTTCATAATAGTGCTTTTTCCAGCCCCGTTAATACCAACAAAACCATAAATCTCTCCTTTTATCACATGAAGATTTACTTTATCAACAACAATTCTTCCCTTATAGGATTTTTTCAGGTTTGATGTCTCTATTACATAATCCATTTTGTATGCCTCCTTTACACTACAATATATTCTCGGAATCTTCAGCCCTGATTTTATAAGGCTTTCAGATCCCTATCTCAAAAAATCACCCACTTTTTTGCAAAAAACGCTTGACAAATCGCTCAAAATTTGCGGCGAAGCCGATTGATTATATTTTATTTCAATCGACTGGAGGCGATTTTTTTGTTACCTATAAATCCCGGCGG
>CAJSZQ010000041.1 GCA_910574185.1 Lachnospiraceae bacterium | reverse complement strand
ATTTCGATAATTTGTATAAAAAAGATATTAATTTTCTTGACGTATTGTCGATAATATAATAGAATGAGTAAGAATTTGCATAGAAAAATCCATTCCCAAAAACTACGCTTTTTGGGAATTTTTTATTACAATATTTTCTATATATTTTTTCAAGAATCCAACATTCGCCAAATCTTAGTCACAAAGGCTCTCCTAAGTAACATAGTATCTGTTAGTCCATAACTGGGCGGAATGTCACTTAGTCTGCTCAGATATATGCTTCTGATTCAGCTCATGCCTGCCAAAAGATCTGTGGATTATTATGCACACTATCCAAAACAAGGAACATACGTTCAAATTGTATTGCTTTATTAGAATAAATATGATAGTATACCTTATGAAACAGCCGAATGGCCATAACGGGGTGCCCTTGGGTATACCTTGTGAAACGGCCGAATGGCCATTATGGGGTACCTGGAAGGTATACCTTGTGAAACAGCCGAATGGTCATTAGGGAAAAGAATTATTTTGAAATATTTAACTGCCAACAGGAATCTAACTACAAGCAGCAGAACCAAAAATAAAACATATCTTACATTATAATAGAAAGGACAAAAACCATGGCATTTGACGGAATTACAGTTGCTGCTCTTGCGCAGGAACTACAAAATACATTACCAGACGGCAGAATCAATAAGATTGCCCAGCCGGAAGCCGACGAGCTCCTCCTCACCATCAAGACTCCCCAGGGACAGCGGCGCCTCTATATCTCGGCAAGCGCTTCCCTCCCACTCATATATCTTACCGAAGAAAACAAAAAGAGTCCTATGACAGCCCCGAATTTCTGCATGCTTCTGCGCAAGCATATCGGCGGCGGCAGAATTGTGGATATTACCCAGCCGGGGCTGGAGCGCATTCTCTGTTTTCAGATTGAGCATCTGGACGAGATGGGCGATTTGTGCAGAAAAAGGTTAATCGTAGAAATAATGGGCAAGCACAGCAATATCATCTTCTGTGACGAGAAAGATATGATTATTGACAGCATTAAGCACGTTTCCGCCCAGATGAGCTCCGTACGGGAAGTCCTTCCCGGCAGAGAGTATTTTATCCCGGATACCATGAACAAATCAGACCCGCTGTCTGTGACAGAAGAAGCTTTTCGCAGTGTTCTCCTTGCCAGACCGATGCCGGTTGGGAAGGCTGTCTATACCAGCTTCACCGGAATCAGCCCGGTAGCCGCTGAAGAAATCTGCTATCTGGCGGGAATTGATTCCGATATGACGGCAAAAGATTTATCCGGAGACGTGCTGCTGCATTTGTATAATCAGTTTATTATCTATTTTGAGACGCTGAAAAATGGGAATTTCATCCCTGTAACCTATTATGAAAATGGCGTACCGAAGGAGTTTTCCTGTCTTCCCCTGACTCACTATAATTCCTGCGAGCAGAGAACATTTGCCTCGGTTTCCTCCCTGCTCTCCACCTACTATGCAGAGAAGAATACCATAACCCGAATCCGACAGAAATCCGTAGATTTACGGAAAATTGTCCAGACAGCCTTAGAACGTAACCGCAAAAAATTTGATTTACAGTCCAGACAGCTTGCGGATACCAGCGGCCGGGAAAAATATAAAGTCTATGGAGAACTGATTAACGTATACGGTTATAATCTGGAAACGGGCGCAAAGACTTTAGAAGCCCTGAACTATTATAATAATGAAATGATAAAGATTCCGTTAGATACTGCCAAGACGCCTCAGGAAAACGCACAGCGCTATTTTGCCAAATATAACAAACAGAAACGAACCTTTGAAGCGCTCAGTGAATTAATTAAGGAAACCAGAGATGACATTACGTATCTGGAATCTGTGAGCAATGCGCTGGATATCGCATCCAATGAGGACGATCTGGCTCAAATCAAAGAAGAATTAACGGAGAGCGGTTATATCCGGCGAAGATTCACTAAGAAAAAGGTCAAATTAAAAAGCCAGCCCTTCCACTATTTATCCAGCGACGGTTATCACATGTATGTTGGAAAGAATAATTTCCAGAACGAGGAGCTGACCTTTCATTTTGCAGCCGGCAGCGACTGGTGGTTTCACGCTAAGGGCGCTCCCGGTTCTCACGTCATCGTCAAATCCGGCGGCGATACGCTTCCTGACCGGGTATTTGAGGAAGCCGGGAAGCTTGCCGCTTACTACTCGAAAAACCGGGGCAGCGACAGAGTAGAAATCGACTACGTCGAAAAAAAACATGTGAAAAAAGTAAACGGCGCCAGACCGGGATTCGTCATCTATCACACCAACTATTCAATGGTAATTGATTCCGATATCTCCGGGCTGACGCTTCTCTAGAACTCGTCATAGATAGTTCTTTCTCGCGGATGGAACTGGCGGCAGGCGCTCCGAGGGCAGTTCGTGCTCTTATACAAAGCATTCAAGGGCGTTTTTAGCGGAAATAAAATCCACTGCTTATCGGAGACTTGGATGCTCAGGCTATCCTGAGCATCCTAGCCGGAGTCAGCAGTTAGTTCATTGGAGCGTTGCCCAGCTTTGGATAAGAGCGCGAACTGCCCTCGGAGCGCCTGCCGCCAGCTCCATCCCAACAACACAGTTAGAAATATTTTCTTTATGACAGTTAATTTTTATTCCTTCCGCAGCATTTCTTGTATTTCTTTCCGCTGCCGCAGGGGCATGGGTCATTGGGGTATATTTTTTTACTTCCGGGAAACGCAATTACCTTCCCCTTTTTCCCCTGACCTATGCTCTGCATATGTAGGTATTCTTTCCTTGTGTGTCCCCTGTATCGTATAACTCTGGTATAATTCAGAAGATTATTTAACTGGCCTTCCGCCTCTTTTCTCTTCTTCATTCCTTCCAGCTTCTCATCATTGTTAGACAAAATTCCATCCAGTATCTCCATTAATTCCGGAATTTCATAGTTTGCCCGAATCGCAGACTGTATGATATAGAAATCTGTTAAAGCATGCGCATATTCCATCCTATATCTGTCCCGCAAAAATGTAATAAAACTTTCTGTATGTTCATCCGGCTCCTGGCAAAATTCCCTTCCGTACCCTAGAAATTCCTCCCGGTCCTCTGGAATATAATAAGAAATATCTCCCTGCTCCCTCCTCACCATCTGATACAGTTCACCTTCCAAAAACTGCTCTTCCATTAGAAATTCTCCCTGAATCCGTCCTTCTCCCAGTCTCCCCTCCCAGTCTTCAGACAGTGCGTAAATAGCAGTCTCAGTGATGTCCTCTTTATAATGCCGACAGATTTCTTCCAGTTTCCGAACCGGCACGATTCCGTACAGATAAACGGCGCTGTCACAATAATCAACAATCCGCCATTCCTTTTCCATTTCTTCCCGAAACTCAGACGTACAAATCTTCTGATACTGCTCTCTTACATCCTTCGGTATCTGAATCGTTCCAATCAAATCATTATACGCTCCGTAGGTACAGAGAAACATCGATTCAGACACCAGCTCTTCACTGATATACTCGCCGCCTTCCAACGCCGTCTCAAAATGCCCCATCTCATCCCTGGAAAGTGATTTGAACATCTGTTTCATATATGCCGTATCCAGCAGCCGGTCAGCCAGCCATTTGGCCAAAGCTTTCTTGGTAAACTTACTGTATCCTTTCAGACCGTGAAGCTTCGCAAGCGTAACCAGATTCTCTTTCTTATAACCTGCATACACCGCCTCCAGCGAAATTTCCAACGGAGGAATCTTCGTGGTATCAATTCTATCATAGAAAAGTTTCCTAAAAAAATCTTTTTCATCTCTCTGCCTCTTCTCCCAATCATCCAGAGAAACTCCCGCCAACTCCTCAAATTTCCCAAATTCCATACTTTTTAATCGTTCATTAACCGCATCCAAATCAAATTTCTCAGCCTCGTCCATGCAGTCATAAAACCCCCAGATTCCGCCGCAGTCCTCAATCATATTCGGCCCGGCAAATTTGACCACGCTTGCATATCGCTTCTCGTAAGGAACAAGTTTCTCTACCACAACCATATGTTTCCAGTTATCCCCGAAATCATAGGTATACTCAAACTTACTGCCCTTCCCAATCCAACCGTCAATACACGCCTCGTTAGCGTCAATACCTTCACCAAATTCATCCTGCATCACAATGTGAGCCTTCTTCTTCTGGAAATAAAACTCATACATGTGCTCATGTTCCCATCCGAAAATACACTCAATCACATCATCCAAATCGGCAAAACTTATCTTCCCAGGCACAATTACCCTGCGCCAAATCGGCGGACTGCTTCCCTTAATCATAATCTTTAACTGATAACCTTCCATATTCATATGTCCTTTCTTTTAAATAATATTTTGCTAAATCGTCCGCCCCTTAACTCCTACATCAAAAATGAAATACCTGTTATATTCACGCAAGATATGCTTTCGAGCGTTTTTCTGAGATCTGTGAATCACAAACGGGACCGCGAACCAGTCCCCAACAGATAATCCACAAACTGTCTCGCTGTTCTTCCTGACATTCCTCCATGGGCAAGCTCCCATTTGTTTGCCTCCAACAGAAGCTCTTCTTCAGTAATCTGAAGCTCGCTTTTCGCGGCAAGCTGTCTCACAATCTCCTGAAACTGTTTCTTATCCGGCTTTCCAAAATAAATGCTCACCCCAAATCTTGCGGCCAGAGACAGCTTCTCCTGTACTGTATCGCTGGTATGCAGCTCTTCATCCCGGTCAGCCTTATCCCGGAATGTCTCTCTGACCAGATGCCTCCGGTTTGAGGTTGCATAAATCAGGATATTCTCCGGCTTTCGTTCCAGTCCTCCTTCAATCACTGCCTTAAGATATTTGTAATCCGTCTCAAATTCTTCAAAGGACAGGTCATCCATATAGATAATAAACTTATAATTTCGGTTCTTCACCTGTCCGATAATATCGTTCAAATCCTGAAACTGATGCTTGTACACCTCAATCATCCGAAGTCCTCTATCATAATATTGGTTCAAAATCGCCTTAATAGACGTGGACTTTCCAGTTCCCGCATCTCCGTACAACAGGCAGTTATTTGCCTTCCGTCCCTCTACAAAAGCTTCTGTATTCTCAATCAGTTTTTTCTTGGCAATCTCATAACCCACCAAATCATCCAGATGCACATGCGGTATCTTATTAATGGGCACAATCTCAAGCCCTTTGCTTCCATGCTCCACCCGGAACGCCTTGTGAAGACCGAATTTTCCCACGCCAAACTCTTTATAGAACTGTGTCAGAACCTTTTTAAAGCCTTCTATATTTTTTGTCTCTGCAAGACTGACGCTAAGTTCACAGATGCGGTCCCGTACTCTCTTATTGAATACGCTTCCATGTCCGTCCAAAGCTCGAAAATCTTGAAGCAAAGACATACACGAAACCCCCAGCTCCTTCTCAAGCTCCGAAAAATCATACTCAAACAACTCTTTAAAAATCCCAAAATCATGCAGCGCCGCCTGATTGATACTTCCGGAAATCTCTCCCACAATCTCACAGGAAGTACTGTAGGCATTCTCATCGCTGGCAAGAAGGAAGGTCAGATAATTATGCCACAGATTCCCCTCCATTCCATGACTGACTGCAAGTTCCAGTATCTCATTCGCACAGTCAAACAAAAGTCCTCTCAAATCTTCTTTATTATAATAATCACTGTCATAGTTTCCCGCCAGAAATGCAAAATCATGCAGAATCTTCTCCTGCTCCATATGGCGGTACAGCATTAATTCGTTTACTCTCATTTCTTCTCACATTCTTTCTACCGTATATATTTATCATTACCGTCAATTCGCGCAGCGTCTTTAATAATTTCCCAGTATTTTTAAACTCTTGGATTCCTCTCTCAAGCCCCGAATCGCATTCTTTACCGCCGGCTCGCTCATATTTCCCTCAAAATCCACAAAAAACCGGTATTCCCATGCTTTTCCTTCCACCGGTCTGGATTCGATTCTGGTCATATTCAAATCATTATATATAAAATGTGCCAGCAGATGGTACAGAGAACCGCTCTCGTGTGCCACCTCGAAGCAGATACTAATCTTCCCGGCATCCTTCAGAAAAATTTTCTGATTCGTAACCACAATAAACCGGGTAGAATTGTTCCGATTGTGATTAATCTGCTTCTCAAGAATCTTAAGCCCATATATCTTCGCCGCATGCTCGCTGCAGATTGCCGCCTGGGAAGGCCGGTTCTCTTCCAAAACTTTCTTCGCGGCAACTGCTGTATTTGCTACGCCAATTTGCTGCCAGTCACTATGCTCATCCAGATACTTGTAACTCTGCATCAATGCCTGAGGATGAGAATATACTTTCTCGATAGTTTCTATCGCGGTATTTTCCGTCCCCACCAGAGCATGGTTAATCGGAAGAACCACCTCTCCCACGATATAATTCTCAAATTCTACCAGAAGATCATATACCTCGTTCACCACTCCCGCAGAAGAATTTTCAATGGGAAGCACCGCAAAATCTGCCGAACCTTCCTCAATCGCCTCCATCGCATCCCGGAAGGTCTGTACATGAAAACTGTTTACGTCTTCTCTGAAATACTGCTGCATAGCAGCCTGAGAATAGGCGCCGTCCGTCCCTTGAAATACGATTCTTGAATTTTCCCAATCCAGAGCATCCACACCAATAAACGGCAGCCGCCCTAGGGCTCCTCTCTTTGTCAGAAGCTGATACTGCAATTTCCTGCTCTGACTCATAAGCTGCTCGAACATCTCAGTAAGCCCCTTTTTAAAAAATTCGTCTTTAGCATTTTTTGTTACACAGTTTAGCTTTTCCCGCTCCCTTTTTTTATCAAATACCTTCCTGCCTTCCTCAATCTTTAACTCTCCTACCTGCTCGCAGACTGCCATCCTCTTTTCATAAAGAGCAACCATCTGCGCGTCAATCTCATCAAGTTCCGCTCTCAGTTCATCCAATCGTTCCATTGTCCGCCTCTCCTGTCTTTGGTTTTCGTTATTCATATTCTTCTTTCAATTCTATACCAAAAAAATTCCACCTGTGCGGAAAACTCCGCTCTCTGCACAGGTAGAAAATTATGTTTCCGATATTTTATTATACACCACGTTCCGGGGAAAATCCACACTTACAACCGACAAACATTAAATAAATGAATTTCATAAGTTACTGTTCCCACATCACCTGCCAGACGCGGATTGAATCAGGAGCATGTCTTTAAGCAGACGGAGTAACATTCCATTGAACTATCAGCTAACGCAGACTAAGCCGCTCAGGAAAGCCTTCGCGCCTAAGTCTGCATAAGCTGCTATTCCAATTCCATGATAAGCACTCCTGAATTGTCTGCTCAGAGACATGCTCCTGATTCAACCCGCTGTTTACCAAATGACCTGTGAACTGTAACTTTCATAGGTTACCGTTCCCACGCTGATTAAATCAGGAGCATGTCTCTAAGCAGACGGAGTAACATTCCATTGAACTATCAGCTAACGCAGACTAAGCCGCTCAGGAAAGCCTTCGCGCCTAAGTCTGCATAAGCTGCTATTCCAATTCCATGATAAGCACTCCTGAATTGTCTGCTTTGAGACATGCTCCTGATTCAACCCGCTGTTTACCAAATGACCTGTGAACTGTGTAGCTTTCATAGTTAAAACATCACCTGCTAAATCTCACAGATATAATCCCCAGCCCCACCAGGATAACCGGTGAAATCAGCATAGTTGCAACGGCGTCTGCACCAAACGCCTCTAACAAGGCGATATACGGCGTTCCTAAGAATGCGCCTACATTTACCCCTGCCTCGGCAATACCAGTAGCCAGAAACGACTTATTTTCCTCCACCTGTTTATAGAGGACATTGATACATGCCGGAATGATTCCGGTTGATGCAATTCCCGATAAAACCAGAGTCCCACAGACCATTGCAAAGGAGCCGGCAAAATACAGTCCCAGCAGACTGACGGCTGCCCCTGCCATAAAGATACAGAGCGTCCACTGTTTGCAGAACTTTGCAACAAATCCAAATACAATGCCTCCAAAGATTGTAGCTACACTATAGAAAACCATCGCATATCCTACGCTTACTGAATCGCCGAATCCCCGTCCGGTTACAATCGGCGCAATCACCAGAAACATCGGATAATAGCTGAACATATAGACTGCCGCCATACCTGTAAATATCCATACGGCCGATGGAAGCGACCGTATCCACCATACAACCGAATCTCTGTTTTTTTGTTTACCCTTCTCACTATTTATAATAGGAGCGCTTTTCCAATCAGGCGGAAAATCGGGACAAAGAATGAATACAACCAAAAAGGACAGGGCGCTCCACGCATAAACATAGAAAGAATAATTCCACTGAATTGCACACAGATGTCCCACAATTACCTGCGCCAGCATATTCATCGCATACTGGGCCGTAACCGCCCAGCCCATTGCATGTTCTCTCAGACGCTCGTCCGCAACCAGTTTAAAACTCACCGACACGCCGATTCCCTGCATCAGACCATAACCCACGCCGAATGCAAACCGCCCTGCAAACACCATCGCAATGCTTGTATTTCCAAATATGGCGGGAAGAACGCCTCCGACACAGTGACAGCCAATCCCCAAAAGAAGCATTTTCTTTAACGGAATCCTTCGATTCACCAGCACGCCCGCCACAACTGTAAAAATAACCGCGCAAAGGTTGGGAATATTATTAACCAAAGTAATGATACTATAGGGCACATCCGGAAATCTTGCCGCGATATCGGCAAGCGCGGAGGTACACCATTCCGCTCCGCCGGCAGACGAATTGGCAAACAGAAGAACGGCTACGCCAATTATCGTTCTCATCTTTGTGGATTGATTCTTACTCATATATCTCATCTCCTCTTAATGTGCGTCTCCAATCCCTTAACATTCAAAAGCAAAATGAAACGCCTGCTGATTTGCACGTTTGATATTGCGCACCAGGTCGCAGTCGCCGATTGCGTATACCTCCGGCAAAAGCTCTTTCATTTCCTGGTACAAGGCGTCGTTTTTCTTCATGCCAAACGCAGTTACCACATCATCCGCTTTCAGTATCCTTTTCCTCCAGTTCCGGTCTTCGATTTCCACGCCCTCGTCGCAAAACGCGCACACCCTGCTATCGCCAACCTTTTCTACTCCATAACTGTCTAATAACGAAAGCAGCATCCCTCTTGTATGCGGCGTCGCCTCATGAGCAAACCGTTCTGCCGGAATCATATCTACAACGGTAACCCGTTTCCCCTCCATAGCCAGGCCAAGAGCGCACTCCATACCAGACAGTCCGCCGCCGCAGACCACCACCCTTTTTCCGGTCTTTTTCTTTCCTGTGTCCACATCCAATACATGGTGTACGTTTTCTCTGTCGATACCAGGTATCGGAAGCTTTAATCTGTCGGAACCGGTAGCGATAAATACCGCGTCCGGTTTCAATGCCAGAATATCCTCTGACAAGGCTTCTGTATTCAGCCGGATTTCGGCCCCACAGGACATGGTACTGTGAATCAGCCACTCCAGATGCCTTCTCATATCAATTTTATAGGACAGACAGCTAATTTCATGAAGCTTTCCGCCAAGCCTGTCGCTCTTTTCCAGAAGTATGACCTCATGTCCCCGTTCTGTCAGCGTCTTTGCAGCCATACATCCGGCGACTCCGCCTCCTACAACCACCGTCCTTTTCTTTTTCCGGGCAATGGGAACCTCTGTAAATTCCGCTTCTCTTCCGAGCATAGGATTTGTTGCGCATCGGATATGACAAATACGCTCCGGCGTACACTCATAGCATCGTAAACATGGCCTGGTCTTTTCATTCTGTCCATAATACGCGTTTTTAATCGTCATGGAATCGCAGAGAAGCTGTCTTGCCATAGCAACCATGTCCGCTTTCCCCGATGCAAGAATTTCTTCCGCTTCATCCATCGTCATAATACTACCAACCGTCGTAACCGGAATCCGAATCTTTGAATCCTTCTTAATCGCTTCCGCATATTTCACATTGTGACAGTGGGGATGATAGAGCGGAGGCATGGTATAGAACGCGTAATCCGGCTCAATAATTAACCCCTGCGACACATGTACCGTATCCAGATAATTCTGTGCTCTCTTAAGAAACCGTATGGTATCCTCAATCTTCATACCGCCCGGTATAATCTCGTCCCCGCTGATACGCATATCAATGGCCAGCTTGTCTCCCACCCGGTTTCGGATGGCTTCCAGCACCTCCAGGGCAAATCTCCACCGGTTTTCTTCGCTTCCTCCATACTGGTCCGTTCTCTTATTAAACAAGGGCGACAAAAACTGGGCAATCAGATTCCCATGAGCCGCGTGCAGAAGAATCATGTCAAACTCTGCCTTTACCAGACGCTCGGCGCAGTCCGCATATTCTTTCTTTATCTTCTCAATATCCGCATAATTCATTTCCCGGATATGAGTATATCCCCCGGATACAGGTATCGGGCTGGGTGCAATCGCCTCCGGAACTTTCAAGAGTTCCGGATTTGCTCCCCGCCCGGCATGTACCAGTTCAATGGAAATCTTCGCCCCGTACCGGTGGGCGGCCTCCGACAGCCGCAGAAGTTCAATGATATTTTTATCGTCCGTAATATCTAACTCTCCCACATAATCCGTCCCGGTATCATGGTCAATGGATGTCGCTCCGATATTGACTACGCCAACCCCGGTTGCCGCCTGCATTTTAATAAATTCCAGATATTCCCTTGTCACCCCTCCGTTTGTGCCGGACAGAGAACATACCAGCGGCGAAAACTGAAGTCTGTTTTTGACTGTCATGTTGCCGATTTTTATTGGTTCAAATATATAATTGTAATGATGAAATTGTGCCATCCTAATCTCCTCCCTGCATACCTGGCGCATTATTGCATTTCTGCTCACAAAAACAGTGCAACAATGAACGAACATTTATGCCGCAGAACTTTCTTTCTTATTTGCAATTGTGACGCACACCGCGCACACCACCACCATAATCGCCGCCATAGCCGCGGCAAACACATACCTAAAATCCACCGAATCACTGAACAGTAACGGAACAGGCGTATAGAAATAAGTACCAAGAAATGTTCCGAGCTGTCCTCCTACATGGATTACCATACAGGCGGCGGTAACCGCCGCCACTTTAGAGCAGTTTGTCGCGCCCAAAAGCGACTGTGGCATACACTGACTGATTGACATTCCTGAGATAACCGCTCCAAGGAATAGAATCGGAAGGCCATTTGCAGCATAAACCAGAAGATATCCGATTACTAAGAATCCAAATCCAACGCAATACATATAATCATTTAATTTCTTATTTAACGGTCCAAAAATCAGTCCTCCCAGAACGCCGCCTACTAAGAAAAGCGCTGTAACCGTTCCTGATGTAGCCGCGTCTCCGATTCCTCTTGATTCAATCAAAAAGGACATGTTATTGTTGAATACTCCATAAGTGGCAATAAAAATGAAGATAAAAATTCCATACATAAATACCTTCGGATTCATCCGGGCCTTTTCTTTCCTGCTCTCTTCTTTCGTCATTTCCATGTCTTCTTTCGGAATCACAACACAGCCCAATACAAACGGAACAAACCCGATACAGTAAGCCAGATAGTTCATATGCCAGGAAATAGCCGCCAGCATACCGCCGACATAGGTAAGATAGATACCGCCTAAATTGGTAAATACCGTCTGCATTCCCATAATCCCTCCGCGCTCCTCTTCTGGATAAAAATCAGCAATCAGGCCGTTGGACGTTGGCATCAAAAGTCCGAAACCAATTCCCAGCAGACCGGCCCACACATACAAAAGAGTTATACTGGAATTGAAAAAATACCCCAAAAGTCCTACCGCACCGTAACAGAATACTCCAATATTACAGAGGATTTTCTTCGGTATCACTTGAATCAGCGACGGGGTAATCAACGCAACAATAATCATAGCGATACCCGGAAAATTCATAATATTCATAATCGTTGTAATTGGCTGGTCCGGAAAATCCGCCGCAATCGATGCCAGTGAAGGCGCAATTCCCATAGCGCCCATTTCCGTTGCAGAAATGAATAAAATCGTTAACGTCAGCAATTTTTTATTTGTCTTCATCTGTATGTTTCTCCTTTCATTCCTTCACAAAACTTCAAATACGCCCGATATCCCTCGCCGCATAATATCCTTCTTTCGTCGCTTTCGCGATATTTGCCGGCAGATTGCAGTCTCCAACGGTGTAAAATTCCGGCGCGCAGAATCGAAGCTGGTCTACTTCCTCTGTAAGAGCTTTCTGTCCTACCGCATAGATTACGGTATCTGCTTCTATCTGTATCTCTCCCTCCGGCCCTTTTGCCAAGACGCCGTTATCCGTAATCTCCACTGCCTTCGTACTGGTCAGAAGCCGGATTCCATGAATCGCAATCTGCGCCATTACCGCTTCGCCATGAAGCATATTTCCGGCAAAGTTCGGCGTTTCTGCCATTTCAATCACCGTAACGTCTCTGTCGTGAATTGCAAGATGAATCCCAAGTTCACAGCCTACCAGCCCGCCTCCGAGAATCGCCACCCTGTTTCCGGCCTTCCGTAAGTCATAATATACTTCCTCTGCCCCCACAACATTCGCCTTGTCATATCCGGGGATAAATACCGGAACCACCGGACGGGCGCCAAGGGCTGCTATAATTACATCCGGCTCTGTTCTTTCTGCAAATTCCCTGGTTGCCGGCGTATTCAGGTGAACCTCAATATGTTCATGCTCCGTCACGCGCTTTGCCTGCAAAGACAGATAACGCTCCAGATTCTTCTTAAAAGAAACTTTTCCTTCACACAGAAGCGCTCCGCCTAATTTACCGGATTTCTCAGCCAGCACCACCTGATGCCCTCTCTTTGCAGCTTCCAGCGCCGCCGCCATGCCTCCGATTCCTCCTCCTGCTACCAGTACCTTTTTCCTCTTATAGCTTGCTGTATCAAATTTATTCTCTAATTCCCGTCCAATTACCGGATTGATTGCACAGCAAAACTGTCTGGTATCCAGAAGACCGGAAAAGCACTGGTAACATCTTAGACATCGGTTAATCTCTTCATCTTTTCCCAAACGTGCCTTCAACGGAAAATCCGGATCTGCAATCAGCCCTCTTGCCATAGCAATCGCGTCAACCTGTCCCGCCGCCAGCGTATCTTCCATAAGCTGTGCATCCGAAAACGCGCCTACCGCCACAACCGGTGTTTTTACGTGCTTTTTCACTTCGGCGGCATATTTTAAATTGCACCCGTCTTCCAGAAACATGGACGGATGAACTACCACAAAAGATTCCTCTACCTCATGATTTCCCACCGAACAATGTATCAAATCCACATGACCGTCTATCATCTCTGCCATCGCAATTCCGTCCTCCGGCGTATAACCGCCCGGATTACACACATCCGCCGCGCTGAAGCGGAAATCTATCAGGAAATCCCTTCCACATACTTCCCTGATTCTGTCACAGACCGCAATCGGCATTCGCATTCTGTTTTCCAGACTTCCTCCCCATTTGTCTGTACGGGTATTAATCACTGGCGACATCATCTGATTCAGAAGCCATCCATGACCTCCATGGACCAACACCATGCCAAATCCTGCCTGTTTACACCGAAGCGCCGCCTCTGCAAACTTTTCAATCGTCTCTAAAATTACCTCCTCCGGCATTTCAGGAATCAGCACTCCATGGAGTCTCGCCCCCGCCTTCGTGCCTTCTCCCATACGCTCCACCGGCGCATAAATTGCATTTCCATTTACATAGGACTCGGAAGCATACATTCCTGCGTGCTGGAGTTCCATGGATGCAATCGCCCCATGCTTCGTAATGGCGTCTGCCAGAAGAGAAATCCCTCCGATACAGTCGTCCGTATCCAGATGAATCCCTTTCGGTATATCAATGCCATGAACGGAGTCTACATATCCCTCTCCAATGGTCACAACCGCCGCTCCGCCTCTGGCCTTTTCCTCATAGAATGCCGCTGCCGCCTGCGTTGGAAGGCTTTCTGCATCCAGATGAAGGAACCCCTGGGGGGCGCTGATAATTCTGTTCCGAAGCACAACATTCCCCAATTTTAAAGGTGCGAACAGATTCGGATATTTCATATTATACATAGACAATTCTCCTTCCCTTTTTCTGTCTTCTATGATAAAATTCTACCAAGATTGTTAAGAAAATGACACGAACAGACCATTGTCTCTTCACAACCAGACGTTGTGAGAGGACTGTTTACCGGATATCGGGCCTGACCGGAACGCTTAAGTACACGAAGCAGGGCGAGACAACATTCCAGAGAACTCAGCGCTAACATAGTCTAAGAATCTCAGGAATGCCTTCGCATCTAAGACTATGTAAACGCTGATTTCCCTTCCATTAAAAACGTCTCTAAAATGCCCTTCTTCGGGTACTTAAGCACTCCGGCCAGGCCCGATATCCGGTAACTTTAACACAAGAAAATACACAGCAAAAAGGAGAATACATCATGGATATTCAGGACTTAAAATGTTTCCTAACCGTCTGTAAATATATGAATTTCACGAAAGCAGGACAAAAGCTCCACTTCTCCCAGCAGGGAATCAGTAAGATTATCAAACAGATGGAATCTTCTCTCGGCGTACCGCTCTTTGTACGGGAACGCTCGAAACTCCGCCTGACGGAGTATGGCTCTTACCTTTACCCAATGGCGAAGAAACTCTGCGGCGAATATCAGTCGATGATGGACAGTATGAATTCTTTCATTGCAAAAGATAACGAGAAATTAAAGATTGCCATCCCCCGCGGTATGACATGGGAACTAATCGGCGGTCAGCTTCAGAACTTTTACAATCATTTTGACAACGCGCAGCTTCTGATTACGCAAACCGACGACCTTGGCGTAGAAAAAGCCCTGTTAAATGGAGACGCAGATATCGGATTCTGCATTGCTCCGATTTCCCCAGAGCTTTTCACGCTCCACAAGACGCATCGGGAAAATACCCATTATATGATTAGCGCCCAAAATCCTCTTTCAGAAAAAAGTGAATTATCCATCGACGATATGCGCAACGAGAAATTTATCGGATTTGGCGCCAGAAATAAAGGCCACGATACATTAAAGAATTATTGCAGAGAAGTGGGATTTGAACCGGTTCTTTATGCGGAAGTAGACGACATGAATATTCTCTATCAAATGGTAAAGGAAAACCGGGGTATCGGATTCTATGTGGGCAATCCCGCTAACGCTTCTCTGATTGACGGGATTAAGCTTGTCCGCGACGTAAGCGCAAACTGGTATTGGGAAATTATTCTTGCAACCAGCCGACTGCATGCATTACGGCCCATCGACCGGGCGTTTATCAAAGAATTTCATGACTGGTAAGAATCTTACCATTGAAAATCTGTCTCTTTTATTATATGATAAGAAGGAAGTAACCAAATAATCCATGCAGAAGTTTTTCAGGAGGGAACTATTTTTTAGAACTTAAGTTTTTGATACCTTTCTTAAAAACTTCTTTTTTTATGCCATTTTCTCATTACCAGAAGGAGGTTATTATGAGACATTTGATGAGTCCGCTGGATTTTACAGTGGAAGAATTAAACCAGTTGTTAGACTTGGCAGGCGACATTGAGGCAAACCCTGATAAGTATGCCCATGCCTGCGACGGGAAAAAACTTGCAACTCTTTTCTATGAGCCGAGCACCAGAACCCGTCTAAGCCATGAAGCCGCTATGCTGAACTTAGGCGGCAGCATTCTTGGATTTTCTTCCGCAGAATCCAGCTCCGCCACGAAGGGAGAAAGTGTCGCCGACACCATTCGCATGATTAGCTGCTACGCTGACATCTGCGCTATGCGCCATCCCAAAGAAGGCTCCGCGCTGGTTGCGAAAGAACATTCATCCATTCCAGTTATCAATGCCGGAGACGGCGGACACCAACATCCCACTCAGACGCTTACAGACTTATTAACCATCCGCTCTTTAAAGGGAAGATTAGACCACATGAAAATCGGACTCTGCGGAGACTTGAAGTTTGGACGTACCGTACATTCTCTGATTCATGCGCTGGTCCGTTATCCGGGAATTGAATTTGTACTGATTTCTCCGGAAGAATTGCGGCTCCCCGGCTACATCCGCCACGATGTACTGGATAATAACCAGATTCCCTACGAGGAAGTTGTCCGTTTAGAAGACGCTCTTCCGATGCTCGATTTACTCTATATGACCAGAGTACAAAAGGAACGTTTCTTTAACGAGGAAGATTATGTGCGCATGAAGGATTTCTATATTCTGGATTCCAAAAAGATGGAACTTGCAGGACCGGACATGCTGGTTCTCCATCCGCTTCCAAGAGTAAATGAGATTTCGGTAGAAGTGGACAAAGATTCGAGAGCGGCCTATTTTAAACAAGTGCAATATGGCGTCTATGTTCGTATGGCTCTGATTCTGACACTATTGGAAATCGAAGTATAGGAGGGGATAACGATGGTAGAGAACACCTTAACAGTCGGAAGCATTTCCGAAGGATTTGTATTGGATCATATTCAGGCCGGCAAAAGCATGGATATCTATAAATATCTGAACTTAGACAAGCTGGACTGCTGCGTTGCCATTATTAAAAACGCTAAAAGTAATAAAATGGGTAAAAAAGATATTATGAAAATTGAATGCCCCATCGACTTTATGGATTTAGATGTGCTGGCATTTATCGACCATAGCATCACAATCAATATCATTAAAGATCAGAAGATTGTTGAAAAAAAGGCCTTGCATCTTCCGAAACAGATACGGAATGTCATCCACTGCAGAAATCCCCGCTGCATCACTTCGATTGAGCAGGGATTAGAACACGTATTTATTCTGACAGATGAAGAAAAGGAGATTTACCGCTGTAAATACTGCGAAGAGAAATACAACGGGCGGCACAGCAGGAAGTAGTGGATTTCGCTTCCGCTAAAAACGCCCTGAAATGCTTTGCATAAGGAAGGATACTTTCGCGGCTGTCTGGCCTCCTGGATGGGAAATCTCTTCTCAGACGATAAAAAAGAATACAAGCATGACGATAAGCCGGGTTATGTCGTTGAGTAATCATCTATCTAGGCCTGCTGTCGCCAGCAGGCTCCAGCGACCTACCTGAAACGCGACGGGCAGCCGCATGGTCTCTGTTCGGTCTTGCTTCGGATGGGGTTTACATGTGCCCCTGCCGTTACCAGCAGGGCGGTAGTCTCTTACACTGCCCTTCCACCCTTACCTGTTTTCCAGAATATATCCAAAAATTCAGGCGGTACATTTCTGTTGCACTGGCCTTGGAGTCGCCTCCACCGGACGTTATCCGGCATCCTGCCCTGTGAAGCCCGGACTTTCCTCATCTGCAGCCTTTCGGCATTCGCAGCTGCGATTACTTGTCATACTTGTATTCTCACGTTTTCACATTCTACCATATCCCATCTCTGATGGCAAGTCTATTCTACCGGAATCGCGTTGGGATATATCCGCTCAACCCTTGCATCCTCAAAATGTTTGTCAATCCATACCTGCCAGTCTTTCTCAGCCTCCATATGCTCCTGCCGCTGGCCATAGCGCAGCAATACCATGCAGGACACCGTAATATTACAACACATAAACAAAATCAATACCCAAGTGGATATTTTTCCAAATATCACCGGCAGTTTCTCAATCATCCCGGAAATCCATGGATAGCAGCACTTAAACCATACCACTGCCGCAATCCCCCAAAAAAAGCAGTAAAGCAGATTGATTCTGCCTCCCAGATTGAATGGAATCTCGCTGTAATCCCAGAATACCGTACCGAATACCATCTCTGTAAATACACTGCAGAAATATTCATAGGCTCCTCCAAGAAAGGTTCCCATCATGAATAAGAATATATCCGAACGATTTCTATACTTATAGAACATAGCCGTCACCAGCGCAATAGCAAGCCCCCACACAATACTAAAAGGACCCCACACAACACTGCTCCGGCTCATCCACACTCCGGCTGTAATGCGGCAGAAAATCGTCTCTGTGATATCTCCGAGAATCGCCCCTGTAAAAAACAGCAGTACAATCTTATAAAAGCCACAGCCTTCCGCAAAAACCCCGAATACCTCTTCTAACTCCAACTGCTCAATTACATGATAGGCGTCATGGATTCGTCTTTCCACCTTTCCGGAAATCCACTTTTCAAGTCTGGCAGCTGCATTGGCAAACTGATTATCTGCGGCCTCCCACTGCTCCAGACGTCCGCTTCTTCCCCTGATTATTATGTAAGACGCCATTGCATCCAGAACCAGTATGGCCAATAATACCCACAGGCAAACTGTTCTGATAACTCCGGGCAGAACATCATATACTGAGACCAGCAGCCAGTTAGCCCATTTTACACAGGCGAATCCAAGAATTCCCCACACAAGAGACATCGTCAGACACACATACCCGTCCAGGTTCCAGCGATGCTTTGAATAGTCCCACCATCTCTCATGATAATACCTTTCAATCAGATGTCCCGCAATCCATTCCAGCGACGTGGCATAAATCATGCTTCCCAGAAACAGCCACAGGCCGTCCACCTCATGAAGGCCGATACTCATAAGCACAGATGCCATTCCGTAAATAATACAAAAGGGGCCGTTTATCAGCCCTCTGTTAACGAATTTTTTCTGCTTCACCGCTGCTGCGGCTGTTTCCAGAACCCATCCTAAGAACGAATATGCAAAAAACAGCCAGAACAGTTCATCCCATGTATACTGCATCAGACGCCTTCCTTATCTTCCATCAAATTCCCGCCGTCCGCCGCCGTAGTGGCAAGGGTATCGCATCTCTCATTCTGGGGATGTCCGGCATGTCCCTTTACCCAGTGAAAAATTACCTGGTGAGGTTCCTTTGCCTTCAGCAGACGCTTCCACAAATCCGCGTTCTTCACCGGCTCATTTTTCCCCCGCTTCCAGCCCTTTTTTATCCATCCCTCAATCCAGCGCTGGTTAAACGCATGAACCACATACTGAGAGTCTGAATATACGTCTACGTCGCAGGGACGGTTTAACGCTTCCAGTCCTGCAATGACCGCCATTAATTCCATCCGGTTATTGGTAGTCTTCACATACCCCTGAGAGAGCTCTTTCGTGTGCAGCTCTCCCTTCGTATCCACATATTCCAGCACCGTTCCGTATCCGCCGGGGCCGTCCGGATTCCCTCTTGCCGCGCCGTCCGTATATATCTTTACCTGCATTCGTCTTCCTTTCCCAGCCGCACAATTCTATCCCGATAAGCTTTCGTCTCCGGCTGTTCCATCAGCTTGTCTATCACCCAGTACCTTCTCCACAGATGCATCGGATAGACCAAATCCGTATTCGTGTGTCTCATAAACCAGTCAAGTCCCCAGAAATATGCCTCCTCAAGTCTTGGGTCCGCCGGAACAAACGCTGCGTCGATGTGAAGATTTTCCAACGGCTTCAGCGCCTCCTTAAAGCTCTTTTCCATCTCCCGGTTATAATTCGGCCCCTCTTCTTCCCAATGCCACCAGTTCAAATCTCCGGCATGGTAAATATGCCTTGTCCGCCCGTCAGTCCCTTCTCTGACAGAAACAAAGAACGCTACGCCCTCATCCGTAGAGCGAAGCGTCTTTATTTTGATTTGTTCAAGCTCCAGTTCTGCATCCGGTCCCACAAAGATTCGGTTCCCGGCTGCTTCCGCCTGTATATCGTCCGACAGAATATAACTGACCTTAGGGTATTCCCTTTCCCATTCAAAAATTGCATGCTCGAAATGATCATGATGATGATGGCTGGAAAATACATAAAGCTTTTTATCCTTACTGACAGAAGGAAGCAATCCCTTATAGTAATCAAATACCAGCACACACTCCTCAAGTTCTACCATAAATCCGCTATGCTGTATATAGGTAACTTTCATCCGTCTTATCTCCTACTCTTCCTGCTCCTGCTGAATCAGGCCGACCGCATGTGTAATCTCTGGAAGGAGATACTCTAAGCACTGTTTTACTGCATTGGGCTTGCCCGGAAGATTCACAATCAATACGTCTCCCCTGATTCCTGCAGCGCTTCGGTTCAACATCGCACGTTTCGTCAGCTGCATGGTATAAGCGCGCATGGCCTCCGGAATCCCCACAACCGGTCTGTCGCAAATCTCCAGGGTTGCTTCCGGCATACAGTCTCCCGCCGCACAGCCGCTCCCTCCGGTACTCAGAATCAAATCTACCAAATGTCCGTCCGCCATCCTCTGCATCACGGTAGAAAGTACGGTCTTATCACAGGGAAGCGGCTTCATAAATACCACCTTATGCCCCGCTTCCTCCACAATATGCTGAATCACTTTGCCGCTTTTATCTTCCTCATGTCCTCTGTAAATCGGTGTACTTGCTGTAATAATTGCAACTCTCATGATGTACCTCCAATATTCTGCTCATTTGTAGCCTCTGTTACCGAAACGCCCGGAAAGGGCAAACAAGTAACAAACCTTTTTATATCATAACAATTCTTAACGGTAATTGCAAGTCTATATGATGATACATACCAATCCGCCGTTACTGTCATTAACAATTTTCTGCATGGTATCCTGCAATTTTGACTGACTCTCATCGTTAATCACCGACATCTTATTCCTCATTCCGTCCATCACAAGCTCTTCGATAGACTTCCCGAAAATATTAGTCTTCCAGATACCGCCTTCCTGATTTTCCGTCTCCTTAATATACGCAATCAAATCTTCCGCCTGCTGTTCATTTCCTACAATCGGGGCAATCTCGGTCTCAATATTCGCCCGAATTAAATGAATAGACGGCGCCGTAGAATGAATTTTCACTCCATATTTGCTGCCCTGTTTAATTACCGTCGGCTCATCCAGCGTAATTTCATCCCTTGTAGGACTCACCACTCCATATCCCCGCATTCTTACACTGCTAAAGGCATCTTTCACGCCTTCATATTCTGTCTTAAGCTGGGATAGATTCTTCAGCTCAGAAATCAGCTCATACTCTCCGGCAATCTCGGTCCCTGTAAGCTCGCTCAGCATCTCATAGTAATATTTCTGTGCTACTTCGATACGGATTTTCACGCAGCCGGTATCCATCCCAATCTGCTCCACCCGCAAATCTTCAATAAACGGACTCTCCGGCTTTGCAATCCTGCCGGAAGCGTCCCCCATCTCGTCTACTCCATCCAGAATTTCCCGGATATGCTCCAATAAATCTTGTTTGATTTTGTGGTCGACGGGAAGCATTTCCACCCATTTTGGTATGTAAAATTCAATTTCTGATATTGGAAATGTGGAAAGCACTCCTTCTAAGATTCTGTGAATATCCTCCTCTTTCAACTGCTCACAGTTGACAGCCATACACCGGACATTGTATTTTTCTTCGATTTCTCTAACTACTTCCTTTGCCTCTTCCCCAAATGGCCTTACAGAATTTACCAGTACAATAAACGGCTTGCCAATACTCTGCAATTCCCGGATTGTCTTTTCTTCCGCCTCCATATAGCTTCCTCTGGAGAGTTCTCCAATGCTTCCGTCTGTAGTAATCACAATGCCTATCGTTGCATGATCGTGAATGACCTTTCTGGTTCCGATTCCGGCCGCTTTGGTAAATGGAATCTCATAATCAAACCAAGGCGTCTTCACCTGACGCTCCTCGCCGCCTTCCACATGACCCGCGGCGCCTTCCACCATATAACCCACACAGTCAATCAGGCGCACCTTCACCGGCACATCCTCCATCAAGTGGATTTCTGCCGCTTCCTTTGGAATAAATTTCGGCTCCGTAGTCATAATCGTTTTTCCCGAAGCCGACTGAGGCAACTCATCTCTGGTACGTTCCTTTCCCGGTTCATCTTCCATATGAGGCAGCACCAGAATCTCCATAAAACGTTTGATAAATGTTGATTTTCCAGTTCTGACCGGACCAACTACTCCTATGTATATTTCGCCGTTTGTCCTTGCCTGTATATCCTTGTATAAATGATTCGAATCCATCCTCTTTCCAGCCCCTTTTCGTATATGCTGTTAAAATATATGCCGGGCCGCAGATATTTATGAGTAGAGAATTTAGTATAACCCACACGAATTGCCGATACGATTCACGCAGGGTAAATTTTCAGCCTGCAAGGCGGAGGAATAAGGCGCAGCGGCGGCCGCGGCGATTGACGACAACGCAGCAGATGGAAATTTAGAGAAGTGAAACGTACGGTTAATTCCTGTGAGTAATTTCTATGCATGAATACTATCGGTTCCGACTGTATTTTATATTTGTATCCATAGGAAGATTTTGTTAAAATAAAAACATAGCAGGCTGTAATGCTTCGGGGCGACCAGTCACACCCCGGCATACGCCTGCAGTCAAGTACGCATTTTAAGGAGGATTATCATGAACACAGTAAAGGTAAGAAACCTAGAGCTTGGTGCAGGAATCCCTGCAATCTGTATCCCTAACGTTGGGAAAACTAAGGATGAAATCATCTCTCTCACCAAACAGTATACCGACATGCACATGGACATAATGGAATGGCGCGTCGACTGGTTTGAAGGCGTAGAGGATATCGAAGCTGTAAAGGCTGTTCTTGCAGAAGTACGCGCTGCATTGGGAGATACACCGCTTTTATTTACCTTCCGCACCAAGAACGAAGGCGGCGTTCACGAGATGAGTACCGAATCTTACGCTAAGCTTAACAAAGCTGTCGCTGCAACCGGAATGGCAGATTTGATTGACGTAGAGATATTTACAGGCGACGAGGTCGTTACGGACATGATTACAGCAATTCACGCGGCAAATACAAAAGTCGTTGCCTCCAATCACGACTTTGACAAAACGCCGGCTCAATCCGATATCGTATATCGTCTGCGCAAGATGCAGGACATGGATGCAGATATTCCAAAGATTGCCGTTATGCCCCAGAGCAAAAAGGATGTGCTCACACTTCTTGCCGCTACAGAGGAGATGGCAACCGATTACGCAGACCGCCCGATTATTACCATGTCCATGGCGGGTATGGGAAGTATCAGCCGTCTTTCCTGCGAAGCATTCGGCTCCTGCTTAACCTTCGGTTCTGGCTCTATGGCTTCCGCACCGGGACAGATTGGCGTAGATTCTCTGTATGAAGTATTACAGATTGTACATAAAGCATTATAAAACTTTAGACCAGCGAAAGGCGCCAAAGCGCCCCGCTGGTCTTATATTGAAGTGTCTTAAAATTTGCTTTCTTTTTTCTGCGACTATTTATGTTCCTTACAGCTCAACTCCGTCACCGTAAGTTTTATCACTGCCGTTCCGTTCACCATTTTCTCAGGAAATGTCCATTCAGTCTTGTCCGAATAATGTTCCATCACCCGTTTCAGTCCATGAATCTTCTCATCACTATCCTGCAGAAGTTCAATCCTTCCTCTTCCCATTACGCTCTGGAAAAGATAGGAATAAGCGCACCCTGAATCTTTTTCAATAAGTTTATGATTCGTATCCATCTCAAAACTTGCATGTTTTCCTTCTCGAATCAAATCAATTTTCCTGCCCTCTCCCGCGCCATGAAAGTACAGAATCAGCGTACCATTCTGATTCTCATATCCAAAATTCAAAGGCACTATGTAAGCTCCCTCTCTATCCACCAGTCCAATCCGACAGCAATCACATGCATTTACAATCTCTAATATTTTTTTATAATCCACTATTTCTCTATCTTTTCTTCTCATATTCACTCTCCAGTTTATTTAAATCACTTTTTCCCGTTCCCCATTCTCCAGAAACCGCAAATTTTTAGTAATTGACAGCAAAAACAATTACAATAACACAGCCAGTTGAATATATTTACAATTAATATTTGGTAATATTATCTTCTTAAAACACCAAGCACAATAAAAGTACATATACAATTATGCGCCCTGCAGCCAATATAAACTACTGCCGCATGAAAATAAACAGTTTCTTTTTTTCGGCATTAAACCCAACAAACAGAGAATCTGACTGGTACCAATTATAATTATATTATCGATTATATAAAATGTCAAAATTATTTCCATGCGGTAAAAATAGCGCTTACTCCCTGGTTACTGTTCACACATCGCCTGCCGGACGCGGATTGAATCAGGAGCATGTCTCTGAGCAGACGGAGTAACATTCCATTGAACTGGCAGCTAACGCAGACTAAGCCGCTCAGGAAAGCCTTCGCGCCTAAGTCTGCATAAGCTGCCATTTCAATTCCATTAAAAACACTCCTGAATTGTCTGCTCAGAGACATGCTCCTGATTCAACCCGCTGTTTACCAAATGACCTGTGAACTATAGCACTCCCTGCTCCTGCGTTTGCTCTCGTTCGATTTTTCTCTCCGTATTTTCTTGGCACAAGCAGGACGATACCCTGATACTCCAATCTGAATTGAACAGGCTTCTGCCATTTCCCGATATGCCATGTATAAACTACCGTTGCTCTGTCTAAATCGTCACTTTTTATATGGACATAATTTTTTATTGGCTTGCTTTAGTTCGTTTAACCGACTATAATAAAGGATAACTTTTGATTGATATTGGGAGGTATCTTATGTTTGATTATATGACAGTGCAGGAAACTGCAAAATTATGGGGGATATCAGAACGGCAAGTCCAGAAATTATGCAAGGCAAATCGTATTGAGGGAGTTATCCGCCTGACCCGTGTATGGCTTATCCCAAGGGACACAGAAAAGCCGGCGGATATGCGCCGGAAAAATCTAGTGGAGATGGAAAAATGACAGAAATCTATTATATTGAAGATGACGCGAATATTGCAATGGCCGTAAAAGAATATCTGAGCCAGAAAGGGTATGCAGTTTCTTTATTTGGGACGTTGGAAAGCGGAAAAAAAGCATTGGAACACCATATTCCGAGCATTGCGCTAATTGACTGGAATATGCCAGACGGCGAGGGAAACAGCTTTTGCAGATGGATACGCTCAAGGTGGAAAGAACTTCCAGTTATTATTCTGACTGTCCGAAATGATACACGCGATATTATTTCTGGCTTTGAATATGGGGCAGATGATTATGTGACAAAACCCTTTGAGCTAGAAGTGCTGCATTCCCGCATCCACGCACTGCTGCGCAGGGCAGGGAATGTACAGAGCCAGTATCTTTCCTGCGGTTCTATTTCAATTGATAAAAACAAAACGGCAGTATTTTATGGCGAAGAAGAAATTACTGTCAGCCAGGCAGAATATCAGCTTTTGCAGCTTTTGATGGAAAATAAGGGGAAAACCGTCACAAGAGAACGTCTGCTGACTCAAATCTGGGACACCAACGGGAACTATGTCAATGACAATACGTTGACTGTGACAATGAAACGGCTCAGGGAAAAACTCCATCATCCGTCCTGTTTAAAAACAATACGGAGCTTTGGCTACCGTATGGAGGATGAAACATGAACAAAAAATCAAATATAAAAATAACAATTCTGTTTGTACTGTCGGCTGGTCTGATTGTAGCGGCGATGACTACATACCTTCTTACCATCCACTATAGTCAGGTATGTTTTCATCTATTGAGTGGATTTTGTGAAAATCTGATTGAAAAAAATCCAGATTCCCGACAGGCTGTTTTGGAATTACTGAAGACACAGGATTTCCATAGGACAGGCGAAAATATATTATCAAACAAGTTTGATAATCATGTAATATCAAACAAATTTGATAATCATGTACTGTCAAACTTTGGTTATAATCCATCGAATTTAGGGATTATGGACACGACAGCCCTTTGGATTGCCGCTTTCGGTTTTTTGACAGGCGGCATGCTGTTCCTGTTTTCTTTCTGGTATTGGCATAGGAAATCGGACGCCCGCATCCAAGCATTGACGGGATATTTGGAAAGAATCAACACAGGCGTTCAAGGATTGGTTTTAGAATCTTCGGATGATGAATTTTCAAAATTGCAGGATGAAATATACAAAACAGTAACTGAACTTTACCAGACAAGGGAAGAAGCCCTGACAGCACGAAATAATTTTGCTGAAAATCTTTCTAATATTGCCCATCAGCTTAAAACGCCGATTACGTCTATTTCCTTAACTGTCCAGATGGCGAAAGAATATTTGGGAGATACTCGTGCCGCAGAAACGCCGCGGGGGCATCCCTCTACGCCAAAGAACCGGCAAACAGAGGAAATTCCTCTATGGCATATAAAAATGCACGCCAAGATTAAGGAAATAGAACGGCAGATAAACAGACTCTTGCATTTAGAAGAAGCGTTATTGTTATTGTCCCGCATTGATGCAGGAACGCTTTCATTTGACAGGAAACCGACAGATGTTTTTACAATCCTTTCTCTGGCATCGGACAATTTATATGAATTGTTCATGCAGAAGGGCGTTCTGATTGATATTCCAGAAATGGGTGAGATAAATATCAATGTAGATTTAAACTGGACGATGGAAGCAGTCATGAATCTGATGAAAAATTGTATGGAAGCAGCAGGGGCGGGCGCTGCTGTCCATTGTTCCTATGAAAAAAATCCGCTTTATGTACAGATACGGATATGGGACGAGGGTGAAGGATTTGCAAAAGAGGATTTACCCCGTCTGTTTGAGCGGTTCTATCGTGGGGAAGCAAAAAATTCTGGAATCGGAATAGGGCTTTCCCTTTCAAAAGCAATCATAGAAATGCAGAACGGAATCATCCGCGCATTCAATCTTCCGAACGGCGGAGCGTGCTTTGAGGTTCGTTTTTATACCTCGTACAAATAATGCGAATCATATAAAATATAGCGTGCCTGGGGCGCAGTCACTCAGATGTCACTTTCATTTGTTATACTATATCTTAATCTTACAGGCACACCTAATGGCCATTCGGCCGAATAACAAACAGGGGGATTTGGCAGCATGGAAACACTCAAGAATATACCTTTATGGTGTGAAGGACACGCCAACAATAAGGAAATACTAAGATGCAACGGAATCGAAAAAGTGTATGGAAAAGGCGATAATCAAGTTACCGCTTTAAACGGAATCAGCCTATCTATTGAAAAAGGCGAATTTGTCGCAATGATTGGAGCATCTGGCTCTGGAAAATCAACGCTTTTGCATATTCTGGGCAGCGTGGACAAACCGACAAAAGGTACAGTAACAATAGACGGTGTTGACCTCAGCGGACTAAATGCTACAGATGCTGCAATTTTCAGAAGGAGAAAGGTTGGATTGGTTTACCAGTTTTACAATCTGATTCCCACTCTGACGGCAGAAAAAAACATCCTTATGCCGATGCTGCTTGACAAAAGAAAGCCAAATTTGGAATACTTTAAAATGATTGTAAAGACATTGGGAATCGAGGATAAACTGGATAGCCTGCCAAGTCAGCTATCTGGAGGACAGCAGCAGCGGGTCGCAATCGCAAGGTCTTTGATTTACCGCCCTGCCATCCTTTTCGCTGATGAACCGACCGGAAACCTTGACCAAAAAAATTCAAAGGAAATTATTGACCTCTTAAAGCTTTCAAATCGAAATTTAAAGCAGACAATACTCCTGATTACCCATGATGAAAAAATTGCATTGGAAGCTGACCGAATAGTGACCATCGAAGACGGACAGATTGTCAGCGACCATTTCGTTGATACTGCCGAAAGGCACGCGCGCCCCAGAGGGTATAGCAGTATCCCTGTGGAAAAGCGGAGGTGAACAGCATGTGGAAGGACTACTCCAAAAGTTATATAAAAAATAACCCTGCATCCAGCATATCAATTATGGCGGCTGTTCTTGCTGCTACCATGTTTTTGTCTTGTGTTTGCAGCATAGCTTACAATTTTTGGGCTTATGATGTGGAACAAATCATATTGGAGGAGGGCGACTGGCAGGGACGCATTGTTTGTGAAACACTAGGTTCCGATGATTTATCTACGATATGTCAATTTGCAAATGTAGAAAAAGCAATCGCAGGAAAGGAATTATCTGAAAAAAAAGGTACAGTGGTGGATGTTTATTTTAAGAATGCCAGAACGATTTATCATGATATGCCATGCATTGCAGCGCAGCTTGGACTAAATGAAGATTCCATCAGGTACAACTCATTGCTCCTGTCCCGCTATTTTATACACGACCCAGAGGATGAGACGCCGCCAATGCTTTTAACGCTGTATGTGGCGGTACTGATTCTTGTGGCAGTGTCGTTAATCCTAATTATCCGAGGCTCTTTTGAATTATCCATGAATGCCAGAATCCATCAATTTGGTATTTTTTCGAGTATTGGGGCTACACCGAGACAGATTAGAACCTGTCTGCTGCAGGAAGCGATGGCTTTAAGCATACTGCCAATGCTAATTGGAAGTATGTCGGGGATTTTAATAAGCTATGGGGTTATAAAAACAGTTAATTATTTTGCTTCGGATGTATCTGGACGCCACGAAGCTGTTTTTCAGTATCATCCGTCTATATTTGCGGCTACTGTTTTCATTTCCTTCTTAACCGTAATTTTTTCTGCGTGGATTCCCGCAAGAAACTTAAGCAGGATGACGCCGCTTGAAGCAATCAGAAATACAACCGGTTTATTGTTAAAGAAAACGAAACATTCCCGGTTTTTATCTTGTATTTTTGGCATAGAAGGGGAACTGGCAGGAAACGCGTTAAAAGCCCAAAAGAAATCTTTAAGAATATCCACATTATCATTATCTCTGTCATTTCTGGGTTTTTCTATCATGATTTGCTTTACTGCCCTTGCAGATATCAGTACCAGATATACTTATTTTGAACGGTACCAGGATGCGTGGGATATTATGATAACCTTAAAAGACACAGATATATCAGATTTTGGCTTAACAGATGAATTGCAGGGTATTTCGGGGATACAAGACGCCACGGTATATCAAAAAGCAGAAGCAATGACATTCCTGCCAGAAGGATTACAGAGCGATGAACTGTCATCCCTTGGCGGGCTTGAGCCAGTTGCGGGAACGCCAGGGACCAATGGGCAGTTTCAAGTATCTGCACCGATTGTCGTTTTTGATGACACAAGCTTTTCAGACTTCTGCTCACAGATTGGGATTACGCCAGGTCATGACGGCGCAATCATATTAAATCAGATTTGGGACAGTATAAACAGCAATTTCCGCTATAAAGAATATGTTCCTTTTGTGAGGGAAGATAACCGGACAACAACACTATATAAAAACGGCAAAACCGTAGAAATCCCTGTTTTATCTTATACACAGGAAGCCCCCACATTGAGGGAAGAATATGATAATTACGCCCTTGTACATTTCATCCCGCTTACTATGTGGAATAAAACTTTAGAGGAGGTAATTGAAGCGGAATCTGACAGTTATATCCGTATTCTTTCAAACGGGGATGCAAATCTTACGGATTTAAACGGTCTGGAACAGGAAATTGCGCGGCATGTATCCAAGCAGTATGAAATTGAAAGTGAAAACCGGGTACAGGAAAGATTGTCTAATGACCGTTTAATCCAAGGCATGGTAACGATTTTGGGAGCTTTTTGCGTATTGCTTGCCATGATTGGAATTGCGAATGTCTTTTCAAATACGTTAGGATTTCTCCGACAAAGGAGGCGGGAATTTGCGAGGTATATGTCCATTGGTTTGACACCGCAGGAAATGAAGAAAATGTTCTGTATCGAGGCGTTTGTGATAGCAGGGAAACCTCTTTTGATTACATTGCCGCTTACTGTACTTTTTGTGCAGTTCGCTGTAACAGCAAGCTATTTAGAGCCGATGGTATTCTGGTCGGAAGCCCCGATTCTTCCTATTTTGATATTTGCGGCTGTGATTGTATTGTTTGTTGCGCTTGCCTATTATATTGGCGGAAAGCGTCTTTTGCAGTGTGACTTGAATGAAACATTGCGGAATGACGCATTGGTTTAGCAGATAAAGATGCAGCTGCTCAACTGCTTCTTTTTCTACAATAGTTGTCCGGAATCCCAATCCATGGCCTGCATTTGTCGTTCCAATCTCTTTCACCCTAATAGGCATAGGGCGTCCCTCGCAGCATATGGATGCATGTGGCAAGCATTTTAGCGGATTCTTTCTGGCATTTTCCAGTATTCCCCAGCCGGGAGACGACTCTTGGCTGAGCCGCCGCAATCACCATACAGACGACAAAGCTTAACATATTTCCGGCTTAAGTTTGAGTACACCCAGTCCCGCCACCGGCCGGATTACTTTCGCTTCCAGGATAATGCTACCAGAAACTACATTAACAATAGAAGCTTTTCCTCCGGAATTTCCAGATAATCCGGCGGCCCTGATTATTCTAATGCTTGGGAGCCATCTATTTAAAGCTTGAGAGCCACCTGAATCCAGTGTATTTTAAAGCTTGGGAGCCACCACTATATATTGTGGTCATCCAAATATATTGCTTAAGATAAGACCCCTCTTTTAAGATGTGTTTAT
>CAJSZQ010000040.1 GCA_910574185.1 Lachnospiraceae bacterium | reverse complement strand
CGCCAGAAAATTGGAAATCCACTATACTCCGAAGCATGGAAGCTGGTTGAATATTGCAGAAATAGAGCTTAATGTAATGACGCGCCAGTGTCTATCCCGGCGAATTAGCGATATAGAAAAGCTTCGTCAAGAACTCTCTGCGTGGGAACAGGATCGTAATGGGCATGCGGCATGTATCCAATGGCAATTTACTACCGATAAAGCCAGAACCAAACTGGTATCGCTTTATCCCAAATTCGATGAAACAGCGGCAAAATAATTAGTATAAATATAATGCGGTCAGCACACTAGTACAACGAAAATTAAGTTTTGGATAGTTTGACGCAGAATATTTTTCTGAGAGTGCTGCTTCACAAACACAGGCGATGCGGTCAGCACACTAGTCGTCAAAGACCAACTGCTTATGCTCATATTATCTGATTGGCGTACCGACTTCTATCATGTTGCCGTCCGGATCGTACAAACGAATTACCTTCTGCCCCCATGAATGCTCCATAAACTTATTTACATATCGAATCGGCTCATGATAGTTCTCCAGTTTTTTTGCAAAATCCTCCAAGTTCCGTTCTTCAAAATATAGTTCTGAAGAATGATTCATTGGTATAACCTCCCGCCCGGTAAATTTCTCCCAGATTGTTCTATCCTGAAGCACAAGCCCTTCCGTCATGATAACATTTCCATCATTATCAAGAATAACCTCTAAGCCAAATAAATCTTTATAGAAAGCAATCGATTTCTCCATATCATTTACAACAATTAATACATTTTTCAATCTCATTTAACGAATCCTCTCTTTTAAGTTTCCCAGTGTACTGTTTATCTTTCGTTTTTAAATATTCCAAGTAATTTCTTATACTGCCATTTTACTACTTTCATAAAATTCTGTATAGAACAAAAGTGCGCTTCGCACACTCCCGCGTTATTATATTTCTGGCAGCGCAGCTTTTGTTCCGCGCGCGCAGCTGCGCATCCCCCGGAGGGTTTTAATGCTATAGGGAACGAAGTTTCCTATAGCATTAAAAAATTCCCCTCTTGACATTCCAGATACTTCTACATATAATCATAATACGCAAAACAATTTCTGCAAACCAGCAATAGACCAATTTTTCGGGCTTGTACTGGTTTCGACGGGGGTTTAGAAGTTTGGGAAGCCATTCGTAGCAGGACACTACGTTAAAAGTTCTAATTAAATATAAACGCAGACAATAGAGAGTTAGCGTACGCAGCCTAATTTGGCTGCAGTCGGCCTTAGGTCATCCGTCGCCTAAGTAACCGGCTTCGACCAGACGGAGCACTTCGTTTCCAAAGCTTTGAGGGAATGGAAGATTTTATGAAGCTACCGATGCCTTCAGCCTGTCATTAGGCGGACGGCGGAGGGAATGAACGTATAATGACTGTAATGGGAGATGCCTGAATGGAAGAGCTTTCGGACGCGGGTTCGATTCCCGCCAGGTCCACTCAAAGCATTGTCAGCCGAATATTGGAACGGATTGACGAGAAAGGCTTTAAAAATCGCTGTTGTTCTTACAACTCATTGCTAAGAACAACAGCGATTTTTCTATTCCATTATCTGAATTTCTTCATATTTCATTCTATTTTCATTTTGCGATATCATTCTTTATAGAATTCTTCCAAGCTCCTCTATTTCTTCCATCGTTGTCGCCCAGCTCGTTGCAAATCGCACTACGGTACGCTCCAAATCCTCTTTTTCCCAAAAGCTGAATTTAACCTGCCGCTTTAAGTTCTCCATCTTCTCATTTTCCAGCGCAATAAAAATCTGATTGGTAGGGGAATCAATAAAGAATCGATATCCCTTTTCTCGAAAAATCCTCTTTAATTCCTCTGCCGTCTCTATCGCATTCCGGCTAATTTCCATATACAGATTGTCTGTAAAAAGAGTATCAAACTGTACGCCCAAAAGCCTCCCCTTTGCCAGTAGCGCTCCATGCTGCTTTATCGTTGTCAGGAAATGCTTCGGCGTATTCCTATGGGTAAAGACGACCGCCTCTCCGCATAACGCGCCCACCTTTGTTCCTCCAATATAGAAAACATCCAGAAGCCGCGCTATATCCGGCAGCGTTACATCTGTCTCTCTGGCCGCCAGTCCATATCCCAGTCTTGCGCCGTCCATATAAAGAGGAATCTCATAGCTTCTGCACAGGCAAGATAGCTCTTCTAACTCATTCAGTGAATAAAGGGTTCCATATTCCGTAGGATGCGAAATGTAGACCATTCCCGGAAATACCATATGTTCATAATTCTCATCGCTATAAAAATCTTCCAGATACTTCTTTACTGTTTCCGCCGAAAGTTTTCCTTCTCTCTGAGGCAGCGTAATTACCTTATGTCCTGTAAATTCAATTGCTCCCGCCTCATGCAGACTCACATGTCCGGTCTCCGCCGCTATCACACCCTGATATTTTGTGAGCAGCGAATCAATCACTATCTGATTGGTCTGCGTACCCCCTGTCAGGAAGTGAACCTCCGCTTCGGGATTCTCACAATGCTTTAATATCTTCTCTTTAGCCATGACGCAATATTTATCAGCGCCATACCCTCCCAAAGGTTCTTCGTTTGTCTCCACAAGCTGCTTAAGTATCTTTGGATGAGCGCCTCTGTTATAATCACATTCAAACGAAAGCATTCCCCGTCTCCTCTCTTTTTCTATCCGAAAAATACATGATGAAGCAACAGTCCATAATCCATACCTGCCCCATAACTCCCTTATCGTCCGCATTTCTTATCGCCCTACAATATCCGCAACCTCGCCTATATCCCGGATATCATAGTCTATACGAAGGTCCGCAGGCCGTTCCTTCCCGGCCGGATTATACCAGCAGGTCACAATCCCCGCGTTATTGCCTCCCTGTATATCGCTGGTGAGGGAATCTCCCACTATCATCATCTCCTCTTTACAAAAGGCCCCGATTTCCTGAAATGTCTTTTCAAAAAATCCTTTCATGGGCTTCTCAATTCCGATAATTTCTGAGATAAATACCCCATCCAGCAGCTTATCAAGTCCCGAACCTGCAAGCTTTCTCTCCTGAGCAGTCTTTGTTCCATTCGTAACCGCATACTGCAGCGCCTGTCCCTTCAATGCTTTTACGGTCTCTAATCCGTTTTCACAAAAGCAAATCGTATCGCCAAGCCGGAGCTGATACTCCTCGTTAAATGCCGGAGCTTTCGCTGCGTCGATTCCATATTTCCCAAAAAACTCTTCAAACCTGCCCACTAACACCTGCTGCTTTGTAAGTTCCCCTCTCTCAAGACGCCTCCAGTATCCCGCGTTGATTTCTATATAATCCTCCAACATTTCATCGGTGCATTGTCCTAAACCAAGCTTCTCAAAACAGGCATATATGGCATGCTTTTCCGCCACCTGAAAATCCAGCAGCGTGCCGTCAATATCCCAAAGAACCACTTTTATCTTTCCCATCTTTTATTCTCCAATCCTATCCAATCAGCCCCTGAATGATAATTACAATAATCAGCACAGGAAGTACAAACTGGAAATAGGGCTTCAGCTTTTTGGAAAATGTAAGCCCTTCTCCCTGATTACATTCTTCCATATATCGGTCAAATCCCCATCCAAATTTGGTCACACAGAACAGCAGATAAATCAGGGAACCGATTGGCAGCAGCAGGTTGCTCACGATAAAATCCTCACTGTCCAGCACATCCCTGCCGCCTATCAGATGCAGATTACTCCAGATATTATATCCAAGCACACAGGGAAGACTTGCTATCAGTACAATCGCCCCGTTAATCAATACCGCACTTTTACGTTCCAGTCCAAACATATCTACACAGAAGGAGATTAGATTCTCAAACACAGCCATAACCGTAGAGAAACTGGCAAAAGTCATGAATAGGAAGAACAATGCCCCCCAGATTCTTCCTCCCGCCATATTTACAAATACATTCGGCAGCGTAATAAAAATCAGCGACGGCCCCGCGTCCGGCTGTACCCCATAAGAAAAGCAGGCCGGAAAAATAATCAGTCCCGACATAATAGCCACGAAGGTATCCAACGCACAAATTCTGACCGCTTCTCCTGGAAGGGAATTGTCTTTCGTCATATAGCTTCCGAAAATTTCCATAGCAGCAATGCCCAGACTCAGTGTAAAAAACGACTGGTTCATAGCTTCGGTAACTACTGTTGTGATTCCCACAGATTTTACCTTCTCCAGACTGGGAACCAGATAGAAGCTGATTCCTTCTGACGCTCCAGACAACAGAATACTGTGAACCGCCAGCACGACAATCAAAATAAGGAGCGCCGACATCATAATCTTACTGATTCTTTCAAGCCCCTTTCTCAATCCCATGGAACACACAAGAAATCCCAGAATAACCGTCAGCGCCATCCATATCCCCATCTCCCCCGGAGACGCCAGTAACTCAGAAAATACCGCCCCAGATTCTTCCGCACTCATCCCCGGCCGGAAAACTCCTGCCGCAAATTTAAAGAAATAACTGACCATCCATCCGGACACCGTCGTATAATACATCATTAACATGTAGCATCCCAAAATACAGAACCAGCCATGGATATGCCACTTACTTCCCGGCTTCTCCAACGCCTGATACCCCAGCACCGCGCTTTTTCTGCTGGCGCGTCCCACTGCTAGTTCCATAGTCAGCACCGGCACACCCATGCCAAGCAGGAAAATAAGATACAGCAGCACAAAAATACCGCCTCCGTTCTGCCCTGCCACATATGGAAATCTCCATACATTTCCAATTCCAATCGCACAGCCTGCGCTGACCAGAATAAACCCTAACCTAGACTGAAAACCTTCTCTCTTCATAAATAACCCTCAACTCTCAAATTAGTAACTCTGCTTATTTAAATATCTTTATATTTCCTATTGTCGGCAGAAGTTTCCTCGTCCCCTTTGCAGCGGACACAATTCCCATAATCGCCAGAATCAGAAATGCAAAATCCGCAATATCAATTGCCCATGACAATGCTCCCCCGACAAATATCACATGATCAACGATTCTTTCAATTAGATTAAACGCCGTCTCTACTATAAACAATACGAAACCCTGATTCACATGCTGTTTTAAGTAGTCAGAATTTTTATCTCCCGCAATAACCGGTATCAATACTAAGATTCCCAGATATGAAAGGATTCCCATGACTTTATTCGCCCTGACTTCACCCTGTGGGAAATAATCCGGATTATAATCATAAGTCATATTCTGTTCGCAGCCATACCCCTGCTGGTTGTACGTATACTGCTGCTCATATGCCTGACTGCTATGAGCGTCCTCCTGACCATATGTCTGGCCGTTATATGTATTCTGCTCTCCATATACCTGGTCGTTATACGTATTCTGATATCCATATGTCTGACCGTTAAATGCATCCCGCCCCTCATATGTCTGATCACGATATGTTTCTTCTCCTCCGTATGAATACTGCGGATCTGGCGTATCAAACGCCCCCGGAATCACAGCTCCGCACTGTGGACAGATACCGATTCCATCTTCAACCTGTGCTCCACATTTTACACAATAAGTCATTCCATGCCCCTCCTATCCGAGATTGCGAACCTTGAAATCCCGGCTCGCCTCTCTCTGCTGATCTTTCTTCGCAATATCCTGCCTCTTGTCGTATAATTTCTTACCTTTGGCAAGACCGATTTCCACTTTTACCAAGCTCCCTTTAAAATATACCTTCAATGGAACAATTGCAATACCCTTTTCCTTGGTTTTTCCAAGAAGTTTATTAATCTCTGCTCTGTGAAGCAAAAGCTTCCTCGGCCTTAATGGATCTTTATTGAAAATATTCCCTTTCTCATAGGGGCTGATATGCATACCATAGATATACACTTCTCCATTTTCAATCCGTACAAACGCTTCTTTAATGCTGCACTTCCCCATCCGCAGGGACTTTACCTCCGTCCCTGCAAGAGAAATCCCCGTCTCATAATTATCCAATATAAAGTAATCGTGATATGCCTTTTTATTATTGGCAATCATCTTTCCATTACTCTTCGCCATCTTCCATGTCTCCTTTTTCTGCCATCTCAAAATCTATGGTTCTCGTCAGCGAATCTGCTCCAATTACCCTTACATACACTGTCTGGCCAAGTTTATAGACCTTTCCCGTATGAGCGCCTGCCATTTCATATCGGTCGTCATAGTAATCATAGTGGTCATCCTGCATATTTGCCACATGCACCATACCTTCAATTGTATTGGGAAGCTCCACATAAATTCCCCATGCGGTAATACCGGAAATCACGCCTTCAAACACTCTTCCAATCCGTCGGGACATATACTCAGCCTTCTTAAGCTTAATCGTCTCTCTCTCAGCTTCTTCCGCCCGGCGCTCTGTATCGCTTGCCTGTTTTGTTACGTCTGGCAGGATATTCCGATAATGCTGTATCTTTTCTTCATTCATCCGCCCCCGTAAATGGTCCTTGATAATTCGATGAATCTGCAAATCCGGATACCGTCTAATCGGTGAGGTAAAATGCGTATAATATTGGGCCGCCAGTCCAAAGTGACCTGCGTTATCCGGAGCATACTGAGCCCGTCTCATGGAGCGAAGCGCCAGCCTGCTTATCAGATTCTCCTGAGGCGTGCCTTCGATTTTTGCCAGGAGCTTTTGAATCTCTCCCGGCCTCACCTCATCTCCCCCAAGATGCATCGTATACCCAAAATTATGAATAAACGCTGCCAGTTTCTTTAATTTATCCTCGTCGGGCGACTCGTGAACACGATAAACAAAGGGAATTTCCAGCCAATAATATTCTTCCGCCACCGTCTCATTAGCGAGAAGCATAAAGTCTTCGATTATCTTTGTCGCTACATTCCGGTCATATGCTTTGACTTCTAACGGCGTTCCATCCTCATCCAATATCAGTTTGCTTTCTGGAAAATCAAAGTCAATCGACCCTCTTTTCTGTCTCCTCTTTCTTAAAATCTCTGACAATTCCTCCATTAGCTCAAACATGGGAACAAAATCCTCATACCGGCGGATTTCCTCCCTGTCTTTGTCTGCCAGAATCTTTTTCACACTGGTATAGGACATCCGCTGGTCTACCTGGATAACCGTCTCACATATCTCATGTTCGACTATTACCCCTTTTGAATCCAACGTCATAATACAGCTCAATGCCAGACGATCCTCACCTGCGTTCAAAGAGCAGACGCCGTTCGACAACTTATGCGGAAGCATAGGTATCACTCTGTCTGCAAGATACACACTGGTCCCCCGTTCAAGAGCTTCTCGGTCAAGAGCGCTTCGTTCCTGCACATAATTCGTCACATCTGCAATATGCACCCCAAGCACAAATCCTTTCCCATCTTCGGTTCTGGTAATCGAGATAGCATCATCCAAATCCTTTGCATCCTCTCCGTCAATGGTAACCATTCTCCAATCCCGAATATCTTTCCTTCCGTTCCTGTCCGCCTCACTGACAAAATTCGGCGTCCGCTCCGCCTGATTCATCACTCGCTCCGGAAATTCTGTCGGCAAATCATAGTCCTTAATAATTGAAAGAATATCCACTCCCGGATCATTCACATGCCCAAGAATCTCTACAATCCGGCCTTCCGGTTTCTCTCTGTCCGTCCCATAAGATGTAAGTTCCACAACAACCTTATGCCCGTTTACCGCTCCTTTTGCCCGTTCCATCGGAACAAATATATCCTGTAAAATTTTCTGATTATCGGGAATCACAAAGCCATAGTTCTTATTCTCTCGAATCCGAAACAATCCCACTACACTCGTAATTCCATGGGACACAATTCGTACAATCTTTCCTTCTCTGCGTTTACCTGATGTAACTCCTGTAAGCGTAACTTCAACAGTATCTCCCTGAAATGCGCCGGCCGCTGATTCTTCTGGGATGAAGATATCTTCCTTCTCCCCCTCGGTCGACACAAAGCCAAACCCCTTTGGATGCGCCTGGTAAATTCCTCTAAGTATCGCAGACTCACCCTTCATATATTTACCTTTCTTTGTTACATGTATCCTGCCTTCTGCTTCAAGAGCATCCAGAACGCTTTTCAGCTCTCCTTTTTGCTCCCTTGGGACCTGCAGCAAAATGGCAAGTTCCTTTAGCTTCATTGGCACATACAGGTCGTCGCACATAAATTCATAAATAATCTTCTTTCGCTTTTCAAATGTATCATCCATTCTGCCGCCTCCTTTGCGTTACAAATATTTCCCCACATAAAGTTAAAAGGACACCCTTATTACAAGAGTGTCCCCATCATCTTCTAAATCATTCCCTTATGCAAACACTTTCAGGTTCAATACCAGGGCAAGTACAATAAATAATACTGCCAGTACTCTGGTAATCTTCACCAACGTCCCTTCCATGGAACGGCTCTTATTCTGGCTCCAGAATGTGTCGCCCATACCGCCAATTGTTCCGAGCCCTGCGGATTTACCTTCCTGTAATAACACAATTACTGTCAAAGCAATACAATCTAATGCAAAAATAACCATCAATACCATCTTCAATGTTTCCACGATTCACACCTCCTGCGGATTAAACATATTTATTCTACCACAGGAACCCCAGGATAGCAAGCAAATTCTACGGCGCCTCTCTACTATTACGGAATCCGCCCATTTTAAAGTTTGCCTACGGCAAAGGGGCGGATTCCCGGCTGCTCAGGTTCATTGGCTGCTTACTGCGCAGCAAGTGCGCATTTGCAGGCTGTTACCTGCTTTTACCATACACTGATGCTCTTCCTAGCTTCTCTTCAATACGCAGAAGCTGGTTATATTTCTCTACCCTTTCGGAGCGGCATGGAGCTCCTGTCTTTATCTGTCCGGTGTGAAATGCAACTGCAATATCTGCAATCATGGTATCTGCCGTTTCCCCTGAGCGGTGGGATATCACTGCCCGGTAACCGGCGCTTTTCGCCATCTCAATTGCCTCAAATGCTTCGCTCAAAGTTCCGATTTGATTGACTTTAACCAGAATCGCATTGGCAACGCCTTTTTCAATTCCCTTTTTTAACCGTTTTGTATTGGTTACAAACAAGTCGTCTCCCACTAGCTGGATGTCCCGCCCCAGCCTGGTAGTCAGAAGTTCCCAACCGTCCCAGTCCTCCTCATCCAGAGGGTCTTCGATGGAAACAACCGGAAATTTCTCTGCCAGTTCCTCATAGTATTCAATCAACTCCTCTGCTGAACGGACAACCTTGCGCCCATGCATCCGGCTTTCCCCTTCAAATACATATTTCTTCAACTTCTCATCATATAATTCTGATGCCGCCACATCCAGCGCGATAACGATATCTTTTCCCGACTCATACCCTGCCGTTTTTACTGCGTCTACGATGAATTTCAGTACTGATTCTGCATCAGGAAGATTAGGAGCAAAGCCGCCCTCATCGCCCACTGCCGTACTGTGTCCCTGACTTTTCAATCGTTCTTTCAACGCATGGTATACCTCTGCGCACATGCGCAGCCCCTCTTTAAAACAACAGGCTCCTATCGGCATAATCATAAATTCCTGAATATCAATGGTATTATCTGCATGTCTTCCCCCATTCATTATATTCATCATAGGAACCGGCATTCGTCCTGTACTTACGCCTCCCAGATAAGAATAAAGCGGAATCCCAAGAGCCGCCGCCGCCGCCCTCGCCGCCGCCATGGAAACGCCAAGGATTGCATTGGCTCCCAGGTTCTTTTTATTTTCACTTCCATCCAGCCGAATCAGCACATCATCCAGCGCTCTTTGTTCAAACACATTCATGCCGATGATTTCAGGGGCAATCTTTGCGTTGACATGATCCACTGCCGTCTCCACTCCCAGTCCGTTATATCGTTTATCTCGGTCACGAAGCTCCACTGCTTCAAACTGTCCGGTGGATGCTCCCGACGGAACGCTTGCCCGTCCGGTAACCCTTTCTCCTGCCAGTACTTCTACTTCTATCGTCGGATTCCCTCTGGAATCAAGAATTTCTCTCGCGTATACATCTGTAATCGGCATAAATCCATACATAAAAATAATACCTCCCTTTACAGGAGGTATTATTGCCAAAAACCATTTCTTCATTCTATCCAAAAACTCACTTCAACTGGAAAATGTTACTGTTTGCGTGAACAGCAATGTGTTAGCACATCCTTGTTTGTCTAAAAATTCATTCTTTGGCGTACTTTATTCGATAACTAATCCTTCTTCCCGGATAACTGCAATCACCTGATTCACATACTTCTCACACAACTCATCCGAAACCGCCTCTACCATCACACGAATAACCGGCTCTGTACCGCTCTCTCTTACCAGAATACGGCCGTCCTCTCCAAGCGCTTCCGCCACCGCATTCACCGCTGCATTTACCGCCGCGTTTTCCCTTGCCGTTTTCTTATCCACAACGCGTACATTCTTCAAAAGCTGCGGATATATCTTCACTGGCTCAGTCAGTTTCCCAAGACTCATCTTCTTCTCCAGAATAACTTCCATAAGCATCAGAGAGGTTAAGATACCGTCGCCTGTAGTAGCATGCTTGCTGAAAATAATATGTCCGGACTGTTCGCCGCCGAGAGAATAATTATTCTTTACCATATTCTCATATACATATTTATCTCCCACAGCCGTTTTCTCATATCGGAGTCCCGCCTTGTCACAAGCCTTATAAAGCCCCAGATTCGACATGATGGTTGTAACGATGGTATCCTGATTCAGACGTCCCGTCTCTTTTAAATATTTCCCACAGATATAGAGAATCAAATCACCGTCCACCACACTGCCGTTCTCGTCAATTGCGATACAGCGATCTGCATCCCCGTCGTAAGCAAAGCCCACATCCAGCTTCTTTTCCTTTACAAATTCCTGCAGCACTTCAATGTGGGTGGAACCACAATTCGTGTTGATATTGGTCCCGTCTGGCTCATTGTTAATCACATAAGTCTTAGCGCCCAACGCATCAAACACACTCTTGGCAATCATAAACGCGCTGCCGTTCGAGCAGTCCAGTCCTACACGCTTTCCCTCAAAGGACCTGGTTGCAAGTGAAATCAAATAGCCGATATAACGGTTCCTCCCCGCGGAATAATCTGTGGTTCGACCGATTTTATCTTTCTTTGCCAACGGCAATTCCGGAATCTCCCCGTCAATATAGCTTTCTATCTTCTCTTCCACTTCTGCTTCCATCTTATGACCTTTGCCATTAATAATCTTAATTCCATTATCATAAAAAGGATTGTGACTTGCAGAAATCATAATGCCACAGTCAAAATCCTCCGTTCTTGTCACATAAGATACGCTGGGCGTTGTTGTTACATGAAGCAGGCAAACATCCGCGCCGGAGGCAGTCAGCCCTGCCACCAACGAGTACTCGAACATATAGCTGCTGCGTCTGGTATCCTTGCCGATTACAACTCTCGCCCTGTGCTCCTGTCCGTAATACCATCCCAGATACCGTCCCACCTTAAACGCATGCTCCACTGTTAATACTTCGTTCGCTTCTCCGCGAAAACCGTCGGTTCCAAAATATTTCATAATCTTATACGCTCCTTAATCAAAAGTATCTTTTATATTGTATCGTGTTACTACAAAATATACAACAACTTCTTGCTTTCAGCCACTGCGTACTACGGAACGTCGCTATTCATCCGCGACCTGTTTTGATTCGCAAACTGCGATTTAACAGGGCAAGCGGCGAATAAACGGCAACATTTTATATTCATTCTATCCATGCCTCCAGGTACTGCGCGAAAATAATATCAATATAGGAAATATCTCAAGTCGTCCCGCCAGCATGTCCGCAATCAGTATCAGCTTAGACAGCGGACTGTACCCGGCAAAATTGCAGGTAGGTCCTACCGCATCAAATCCCGGTCCAATATTGTTGAAGCACGCAAATACTGCCGATATATTTGTTGTAACAGAGTATCCATCCAGAGATATCACAATGAAGCTTATCAAAATGATTACAACATAAGCCGCCAGATACGCATTGGTATTCTCCAGTACTTTCTCATCCACCATCTGACCGTTATTCCGCACAATCTGCACTTTCTGCGGATGCAGAACCTTGCGGATATTTCTGCGAAGACTCTTCAAAAGAAGCAATGCGCGACCACATTTTAATCCGCCGCCAGTGCTTCCCGCACAGGCGCCTATCACCATTAACGACAGAAGGATTGACTTAGAAAAGCTAGGCCACAAATCAAAGTCTGTAGTCGCAAATCCTGTGGTAGTCATAATACTAGCCACCTGAAACGCCGCATGCCGGATTGTCTCTCCCAGACCGCCATAAAATCCTCTCAGATTCCATACAATCAACGCAATACTCCCCAGCACAACGCCCAGATACATCCGGAGTTCTTCGTCATGAAACACATTTTTAAAATTCCGCATTAACAACAGATAATAACAACTGAAATTCACACCAAACAACAACATAAATACGGTGCATACATTCTGTAAATAAGGACTGTAACTGGCAATACTGTCATTTCGTATGCCAAAACCTCCAGTCCCGGCAGTTCCAAACGCCGTACAAACCGCGTCAAATACAGGCATTTTCCCGGCCAGCAAAAATATAATATTAAAAACGGTAAGGAGCACGTAAATCAGATACAAAATCTTTGCAGTATCCTTCATCTTCGGCACCAGTTTACCTACGTTGGGTCCCGGACTTTCCGCCCGCAAAATGTGCATGGTATAACCGCTTCCTCTTCCCCCCGCCGGTATGATTGCAAGAAGAAATACCAGTACTCCCATTCCGCCCAGCCAATGGCTGAAACTTCTCCAATACAAAAGTCCCTTGGACATGCTTTCCACCTCTGGAAGAATTGACGCACCAGTGGTCGTAAATCCGGATACAATCTCAAATAACGCGTCCAGAAACTTCGGAATCTCGCCGGACAAAAAAAACGGAAGACATCCAAGGAGTCCAAGAACAATCCAGCTAATTCCCACGCAAACCAAACCTTCCTTTGCGTAAAAACGAGTCTTCGTATCTCTGCAAACCAAAAACAGTAAAATTACCACCAAACAAATAGCAAAAAGGCTCCACAAAAAAGCTTGAAACGCATGAATCTCTCCATTTACAAAAGAAATCACCGCCGCAGGAATCATAAATATCCCTTCAACAGCTAAAATCTGGGCGAGAAAACGCCCTACCATTTTATAATTCATAATGACGTCTCCTCAACTTTATTCAAATATATCATTTAACTGATAGATAACTTCTTCTCTGCTCGATACCACAATTACAGTATCTCCCACGTCAAACGTGGACTCTCCGTCCGGAACTTCCGTTTTTGCCTTGTGCGAGATACCCGCAATCAGAACATTCCGCTTCACCTGCACATCTTTCAGAGGTACGCCGCAGTATCTGGTAGTTTGCTCCACCAGAAATTCCAGAGCTTCTGCATGTCCATCCGCAATACCATGCACCGTAATGGCAGCTCCCGTCTGATTATGCATAGCGCGAACATATCGAACAATTGCATTCGTACAGAGTTCCTTGGGACTGATAATGCTTCCGAGAGGCAGATTCTCTATAATCTGCGCATGTTCCAAATGTGCAATTTTGGTAATCACCTGCGGAACTCCGCAGCCATTTCCATACAACGAAATAATGATATTCTGCTCATCCATACCTGTCATGGTAACCAGCGCGTCGCACTCCTCAATCCCCTCGCTTTCCAGAAGACTTTGACTGCTGGCGTCTCCATGCACCACGCACACATCAGGAAGCTTGGACGTAAGCTCGACGCATCGCTCATAATTTCTCTCTATAATCTGAACCTTGATACCGCTTTTCTTAAGCTGATAGGCCAGGTAAAAACTAATTCTGCCGCCGCCGCAGATCATAACGCGCTTTACCTTATGGGTAATAATTCCTAAGTTCTTTAAAAGTATCGTCATATTATCTGTCGGCGCCGTAACAAAAATGCGATCCCCTTCCCGAAGAATAAAATTACCATCCGGCGCAATAGCCTGTCCTTTTCGCAAAACAATACACACCAGTACTTTGCAGCCTGCAATTGTATTCAAATCATTCAGCGCCACATCTTTTAGCTTGCTCTCGCCATTTATTCTCAGCTCTACAATCTCAACCCGGCCTTTGGCAAATGTATCCCTCTTTAGGAAGCCTGGGTATTTCAGTAAATGTTCTATCTCAATCGCCGCCTGTTTCTCTGGATTAACTGCCAGCGACAGCCCGAATCTCCCCCGCATCCTGTAAATCTGATCCGAATATTCGGGATTGCGAATCCTCGCTATAGTATGGATATCCCGATTCATACTGTGCGCCGTCAGACAACTAAGCAGATTAATCTCATCAGCGCTGGTCGCCGCAATCATCAAATCTGCATCCTTCACGCCCGCCTGCTGCAAAATATCCATAGACGCACAGTTTCCCCGAATTGCCATCACATCGTAACGCTCTATACTGCTCTCCAATACATTCTGTTTGGAATCAATCAGTGTGATATCATATCCGGCCGCACTAAGCTCCCGGGTCAGGAAGGCTCCAACCTTTCCGTCCCCTGCAATTAATATCTTCATTTCATCCTCCGCAAGCATAAACCATTTATACTTTATATATTTTGTATTTAATTACTAATGCCATTATAGCAATTGTACCCAGAAAGGCAAGAACAAAAGCATTGCCGCAGCCATACACAGACAGAAAGACGATACAATATCCCAGCGAACTGTAATACCGTTAAAACATATAACGCGTAGCTGCAGCCGCCGCAAGCCCAACGGATACAAACATCAGCATAAATCCGAGCAGCATGCTTCCCACTCCGGTTCCGACCATTACCGTCAACACATTCTTCTTCTCAGGTGGAAACAGTCCCTTATCATACCCCGGCTGTCCTCTGTGCAGAAGATATCTTCCAATATAAATCAGCAGAGGAGCGCCTCCTGCAAGCATCAAATACATACCGACAGACGCTAATGGTATTCTCACATCCCCTGCCATCTCCATACTTTCTGTCATCTCCCACATATCTTCTCCGTCAAAGAGTTTTAACAAAGCAGTCATCGCTCCAAGCATCAATACCGGAACGGCATTATTTATAAAATGGAACAACATATTATAGAGCATATTCTCCGTTTCCAGCAAAATATATCCCATCGCCACGCCAAGCATTGCCGTAGGTATCATCCTCCAAATACTCCCATGACAAGCCCCGAAAAACAACGATACAATAATTATTCCAGTCCATTTACTCTTTGTCCCGCGAAAACAGCTAAGGAGAGCGCCCCGAAAAGCAAGTTCTTCACAGATTGCCGGCGTTAAAGCAATTACCAGCATCCCAAACAGCACCGATATATGATTAACCAGATAATTCACGCCTTCACTTGCTCCCATAACCTGATTCGGAAAGAAAAAGGTCACAATTAACGTAACAAGAAGTGTAAAAAGATACGTTCCAAGCCATAGCACAACTGTACCGGCAAGCTTCGACCACTGCGGCTTCTTAAACGGGAAAATAACCTTAAGCTTTCCTCTGAAAATCAGAAATACGGCCACGCCCATGCCCGCGAGAATCACTTCATGGACAACTGTGCCGGCAACTCCCAGGTATTGTCCCAGAATATTACTTAAGAAGAAAATATCTCCAATGTATAATACCGCAAGAAGAAATGCCACCAAATATGGCTTTCTCTTTCTTTTGTCTTTCCATATCATTTTCATTTCATTAAAATCTATCCATCTGCCCACTTCGTCTTTCGCTCCTCTGTCATACTCTAATCTGCTCCAGAATTTCTCCAATCGGCGCAGCAATGCTTAACTCTGCCCCCACTTCTCTTGCTGTTTGGCTCTTATTGATTACAACCAGATGTTTCCCTCGAAAATAATCAATAAATCCGGCCGCCGGATACACCACCAGCGACGTACCGCCGATAATCAATGTATCCGCTTCACTGATTGCAAGGATACTTTTCTGTATAATCCCGGAATCCAGACCTTCTTCATATAATACCACGTCTGGTTTAATTATTCCACCACATTTACATCTCGGCGTTCCTTCATGGTTTTTTACATAATGCGCTTCATAAAATTCGCCGCATTTTCTGCAATAATTTCGATGTATACTGCCATGCAGTTCTAATACATTCCTGCTTCCCGCCATCTGATGAAGACCGTCAATATTCTGAGTAATCACAGCCGTAAGCTTCCCCTTTTTCTCCAGCTCGGCCAGCTTCCTATGAGCCGCATTTGGCTTCGCATCCAGAAACATCATCTTATCCTTATAAAATTCATAAAATCCTTCTGTATTCCTCATGAAGAAGCTATGACTTACAATCTGTTCCGGAGAATATTTATAATCCTGCTGATACAAACCGTCCGCACTGCGAAAATCCGGAATATTACTCTCTGTTGATACTCCTGCTCCACCAAAAAATACAATGCGACTGCTGTCATCTATAATTTCCTGTAATTTCTTTATCTCCTGTTCGTACATATTCCACTCTCCTCACATAATAAGTTGTAATCTGTTTCAACGTCTCATACTTCGTTCACAGTAAGATTCATCCTCAGAAGTCCTGCCGCAATCCCCCAATCCCTTTTATGGCCTTCTCATGCGACGCCCCCTTCCATCTATTTTATCATTATACTTCAAAAACAGAGGAATCTAAACGTCAAAATACAAAAAAATAACAAAAAAGAAAAAAATGTTTGCAAAACTTAGAAGTATATGCTAGAATAACATTTGCGAGCGGAGATGGCGGAATGGCAGACGCGCTAGATTCAGGTTCTAGTGGGAGTTTATCCTGTGAGGGTTCAAGTCCCTTTCTCCGCATTAAGTATGAGGTTTAAGAATCCTTATTTTTTAGGGGTTCTTTTATTTTTACAGTATGGAACGTTATCACTAACAGTGATTACGGTGATTACGATTTTTCATCTTTGTGATTACACTCTTTATACTGCTAAATCTTCCACTTTATTAAATGCAATACTTCTTTTCATGCAAAGAGCATTTTCTAACTGCGCCTCAACCTGTTTACTTGAATGCCTGTCATAGCAGTAACTACCATAGGTTGTCCGTTCATCTTCGTGACCTGCCAGCCTCCGAATCGTATCAATATTTAATCCATCATCAATTAAAGTAGAAATATATGTCTTTCTAATCTTGTGTGGACTTTTATATAAAATTCCCGAATGCTTACAATATTTCTGTAAACGCCACGATACCGCCGTCTCCTTAATGGGTTCCCCTTCTTTATTAAAAAGGTATCCTCCGCTTGTATGATTACGACGGTTTATTTCTCTGACAATCTCTATTAAGCGCATACCATATGTTGGAACTATTATACGTCTTTCACCAGCTTCCGATTTCGTATATTCAACCACTTCTACTGCAACACGACTGTATTCAATACCATCTTTTGTTTCAAAAACTCCTGATTCCATTCTCTGTATATCAAGATAATTGTCCGATATATCTTCTTCTCTTACCGCTACAGTTTCCCCAGGTCTTGTACCTATGAAAAATGCCAGCATAACAGCAAGAGGTGTTGTATCGCTTATATTCTTCTGAAAATCCTTCCACGCTTCTTCTAGAATCAAGGTTTGTTCTTCTTCCGTATATACCTGTGTTCTGGAATCTTTCTTTTTTACTTTACGGAAAAGTTTAGAATTTATATGAATCTTTAGAAATAGATTCTCTTCAATATATCCAACCGATTCTGCATAATTCAAGCTATCACGCATTATATGAGACATATTCATATACTGCTTTTTTGTTAAATTAAACTTCTTAACCATACTGTGCGCCCATATGTCTAATGATGATTTTGTAAATCTGTTTATCGGTGTGTCAATAATCGGAGTCCCCATATAATATTTTTTCCAATCCGTAGTCAGTCTTTTAATATAAGAAGATGCGTTTGTATGCAGGCTTTTATATTGTAACCATTCGGGATAAACATCTTTTAAAGTTATATTCTTATTATCCAAATGTTTATTGTTTCCTTCCTGTCTTTCATGATAAGCGGCTATAATAGCATCTTCCAAATCTGTTAATCGTTTTTTCTTTATTGGTTTTCTATTCTTGGGTTTTGTTTCATCATATAAATACGAGTGCCAATATCCGTCTTTTCCTTCCCATATTTTATGAGTATGTTGTTTTAATATCTCCTCTCTTTTAGCCATCTCAATTTTCTCTTGCACGTATGATAAGTCAATTATATTATTATCCAGTACATACTGCAAGATTTCCGGTTTAAGTTTTTCTTCTATGGTTACATCAACTCCCTATATCTATTATAATAGGCTCACCAAACAAAGCGTTCAGCAAGCCTTTAAATTTCTTCATACAGGGTATCCTTCAGCCCTGTCTATTCCAAATATTCTCTTAATTGTTCTGTATGTAAATAGTTGTCGGGTTCCTTTATACTGGTTACTATATTTCTTTATTTTTATATAGACACAAACGTCTCTCTCATCTGCCTTACTTCTTCAATCAGCTCTGCATATTCTTTTCTCTGTCCGTTCAGAGCTTCCAGAGCATGAAGCCATTCTCTTTTGATGTTTTCCAAATCTGCTATTAATTCTGATACTTTCTTTTCTTCTGCATGATTCTGACAATTACGATTTATCTCTTTCAACCTGTCAAGCTCTTCCTGTATCTGTGCGTTTCTTTTTCTTAGTACATCCATTTTCCTTGTATCGCTCATGTTTTACGTCTCCTTTAACATATTGTTTGATATATTTTATAATGGCACCCTGCCAGATGTTCTTGCAGAGTGCCACTGTGAAATGAATCTTACCCAAGTCTTACATTGTATTTGTTCAGACTGTTTTTTCCTGCCAGACGGTCAATCGTCATAGCCTGAACAAGCCTTTCCGTTTTCTTATCATTCTGAAACTGTGTTATGAAGTCATTATAATCCATTACTCTTTCTATCTCTATGTTTACATTAATATTGTTTTGGACAGAGGAATTGTCATTAACCACTGTAGATATACCCGGCATCAGTTTTTTCAAGTTCTGATGGAAATAATCGGTAGGGTCATTAGCCAGCCTCAAAAGCCTCTCCGTTTCTGAATTGTTGATAACTGCGTCTCCCTGTTTCAACGGCGTGAGTATAGCTCCGTCGGAACGGCTTACAACTAATTCGGGGCCATCTTCCTGCGTCCATGCAAGCTGGTCTTTATTGATGTAGTTCTTACCTGTCTTATAACCTTCTAGCTGGTCGAGGGAAACCCATCCTAAATCCTCCGATCCTAACCGGGAACCTTTGGATATGTGATACTGTTTTCTCGCCCATGATGCGTTATTGATGCTTGTAATATAAACCTGCTGGCCTAACATCTGGTTACCGGATGGATTGGCTCCTTCTGAGTCATAGTAGTACCGCCCGGAAGCAAAGGTTACTGCATCTCCGATTCTTGGTACGCCGTCTCCACCGTTGTGAGACTCAGGAGCGGGAGGTTCTGGTGCCGGAGGTTCGGCCGGAACTGTGGTCTGTTCTGCCTGCTGTTCATTTGTCGCAGTGATATTGCTCTCCGCAGAAGCATCGGACTGAGTTACCGCATTCTGTATTAACAGCTTAATGTCGTTGATGGCTGTCTGTACGGAAGTCAGTATGGAAGTGAAATTGTTTCCATATGTGGTTAATATATTGGCAAATGTGCCGTTTGTTCCCCATATGGTGTTCATGGAATCGGTGATCTGATAACCGACTTTTCCGGTTTCGGTCGCTAAGGTCTCGCGGATTTCGTCTGCCTGTAAATTGACGTTTTCAATAACGGATGCGATGAGCTGGTCAATATTGTCAAGACGCATATTCAGAACGGTTTCATATTCCGAGTACAGTTCATCCAGTAGCTTTTTCTGGTCTGAAATAGATTTTTCGTACTGGGTTTCTTCCAGATTTTCTCTTGCTTCTTTTAAATCATTTTGTAATTGCTGACGTTTTGCGTTTCCCTCCTCAGAATCATCCCCGGTGTAAGCGGATAATTGCTTTTCGAGAGAACTTACTTCGCTTTGCTGGCTTTCTACCTTTTTCTGATAGTCGCGCATATCCTTCTCGGAATCTATGGCATCCAGATATTTATCAATCAGTTTGTCCAATGCTTCCAACTGCTTTTCAATTCCGTCTTCTACGAGACTCTTGATTGCTTCTTTTTCTTCTTCTGCCGCAAGAATAGATTCCTGCTGTAACTCAAGAAGCTCTTTCCTGCGTTCGATCAGCGTTTCATTGTAAGGGTCTTTGGAGAGTTCTTCCTGAATGGATTCCATTTCCTTTTTATACTGGTCTGCCTGCGACATATAGACATTGTAATTAACCCCATGAAGGCCGTAGGTCGCGGTTCCCTGTTTAGTCACGTTCCCCTCGTCGTCATACATATCTTCATCAGACATTAGTTTAATAAGGAAATCAGCTTCGTCGGTGATGCCGGAGATTCTGTCCTGTATTTTATCAAATACATCCCATTTTAGTTCACGAATGGAATTATTGAATTTGATAAGACTTGTCTCGGCGTCCTGAATTTCTTCATTTACCTTGTTAATGTCTTCCTGAAATTCATACCACTGCTCTGAATTAACTTCGATATTGCCATTAATGATAGCGTCGTTCATAGCGGCAATGGAGTCCTGACGCTGTTTGTTTAGCTTTTCAAGTTTTCCCTGTTCGTTGTTAATTAAAGCATCATAGTATTTCGTGCTTACAATGTACCCTTGTGTTTCTGTCTGGTCAATAAAACCTTCCAGGATATTTTGTCTGTGTTCAATCTGTCCGAGCATTCCATCATATAGTTTGACTACATTGTCGAATGCTTCTTTGTATAAATCTCTTACGGATTCTTTTAACTCTTCAACTGCGTCGCGGCAGTCCAGAGCTTTTTCGTACCACTGTTGAAAATCTTTGATATTCTCAGCAAGAGATTCATCTGTGATTGTGCTAATGTCAATCGTGCCGTTTCTTACCTGCTCTTTATAGTCCTCCGATAAGGATACAGAATCGGCTTCCTGTATATAGCGGTCGTATCCTGCCTGTTGGATGTCCAGTTCTTCATTGATGGATGATAACTGGTCTTTTAATGCATTATTTCTTTTTGCAAATGTATTGTAGGCACTTCCGGCAATACGTTCGATATTTTTAATCTGGCGTTCAATCCGGTCGATTGCCATTTCTATGTAGTCGATGGTTTCTTTAAAGTCTTTTGCGGAGTCGGAAGAGGAGTTGTCGGGGGTTGGGGATGAGTTGTTGCTGGAGGCTGGCTTCTTCTTTTTAGAAGAGCTTGCTGATGAAGATTTACTTCCACTACCACCAATATTAAACCTGCCAGAACCAGAAGAATACGCAGTTCCGCTTACCAATGCTTTTCCACGTCCTGTAACATATCCATTCTTCAACAAATTTTCTGATTGTAAATGATTAAAGACAATCGCATCTTTCGGAACCTCTACAAACTCAGCCCCATTATCACCCACCGTATACCACCGTCCGGTATGCGGATTCACAATTATTTCACGTCCGAGTTCTCCTACCAGCTTTTCACCGCTTTCAGGATTACCCCAATTTCCACCGACATATGCTGTTCCTTGAGCATGTGCTGTTCCCTGAACATCCTGACCGCCACTCTTGGATTTTTTGGATGAATTATTCGTTGTTTTGTTTGTTGTTTCATTTGTAACTTTATTGACTGTTACTGTAACTGTTTTGCTTGTAATACCAGACAAGTAACTCTTTACATATGCTAAGGCTGACGTTGCCTGCGTTGTATTAGCTATAACATTAAACTTTTTATCATTTATCTTTTTCTTTTCCACGCTGTCAACGTTACTATTTGCCTGTGCTGTATCTGCACTTACCGGAACTTTAATAGAACCGTCCATCAACCCTGATTTAATTTGTTCAATTGACATTCCATTAATACCGAGTGCGACTTTCATTTCAGGAGACATTGCTTCGATTTGAGAAACACAACTGTCGATCTCTGCCTGCGCTCCAGACATATCAAGCCCAACGCTTCCCAGCATATTTTCCAAACTGCTTTTTAGCTGACTTAATGTGTCGTAACCTGCCTGAAGTTCACTCTCATCAACATTAATGGAAACGTCTATGTCCTCATTTTTTCCGATCTCTTCTTTTCTTGTAACGAGATATTCTAAAATCGAATTAGCCGCATTTAATTTATCTGTTTTAATATCAAGGTCTAAATCTGAATTTTCTATCTTACCGATATATTCTTTTAATGAAGAAATCTGATCTTCCACACCCTCAAATGTGTCAACTTCAAAATCTATCTTTAAATCATCGCCCAAACTGCTTAATGTTTCACTTGCAGACTCGGCCTGGCTTTTTAATTCTTCTAATGATGCAACTGGTTCATCCAGATTAATTTCAAAACCATAATCACTAAGCTTTCTCATAATTGCCTGAACAGCTTCAACATCTATTTTAAGCGCATCTGCTATTTCCTGATCATTTCCCTTGCCAAAATTGATATCCCATGATCCATCCTCATTCATACGCGCCCATTCTGAATTGATATTCTGAATATCTGTCAGGAAATTTTGCGCACCTTCCTGTCCCTCGGTAAAATATCGTTTGATTTTAGGCATTGCTTCTTCATATGCAGCTATTATTTCTTCATTTGATGCAGATGATAAATCTTTATTAGACATCAAATCTGCAAATTCATGAAAAGCATTCGTACCTGTAAGTCCCTTATTATATAATTCTGTGGCTTTTTCAATGTTTCCATATATGGAATCGTACATATCCCCTTCTTCACCGCCAGACATAGCGGCCTGCCACTGTTGATAAGCAGAGGTAGCAGCTTCATATTGTGACTGTAAATCCTGCAATGAAGAAATATTATCAAGAATCCCGTTTCGCGATGCTTCCAAGCCAGAAGTATCCTGACCCAGAATTTCTGCGGCAGCAATTTTACCTTCCATATTTTGAAGTTCTGTATACTGGTCGCTTAAGGCTGACAAATAATTGGTCTTTGTCATTGCGTCCATTTGCGACTGTAATTCTGCCATTGCCTTTTTATTAATATGGTAGCCGTTTGCTGTTTTCTCTAAAGCTTTCTCTGCATCATCCCCGAACATGTCTCTGAAAGCAGTTACATTTTCAGCAGATATACCTGCGCCGGAGACCGACTCTGACAGAATCGTCTTTAACAACCCGATATCAGTAATTGCTTTTTGTGCAGCGGAGGAAAATACATCAAATGATTTTGATGCTATTTCCATGGAGTCACCAACCTGGCCACTGACTAAACCTGCCTGCGATAAGACATCCACAAATTCTGCCACCTCTTCTTTGGAAGATTCTGCACTCAGTCCCCATGCCTTAGCAAGACTCCATAACTCATTTTCTCCAGCCTGTTCGCCTTCCGTTAGAAGCGTATTCATTGCATCGACAGCATCTAATTTTAGACTTTTAAGATCGTCTGATGTACTTTTAATATCATCTGATATCTTCCCAAACTGGTTTTTATCCCCGGCTTTACCAGATAATGCTTCCTGAAAATCAAATACTTTAATTCCTGCTGTGTTTAACTGTTCTGCTACATCATTAAATAATGAAGTAAACCTGTCATTACCGTCTATGGATAAAAGGGAATTTACTTCTTCATTTAAGAATGCAAAATTGGAACGTGCTTCATTAATATTGTCTGTATCTCCGCTTGACAGTGCGTTGTTATATTTCTCTACCGCTTCCGTATATCTGTTAAAGGTATCTGCAACGGAACCTTTGCCCGTTCCTTCTGATAGCATATCCATTTGTAGGAATGACTTGTAATTTTCCTGATAGTTGTCAAGTACCTCCTGATTTTTGGATAATGCTTTTGATGAAGAATCAAGAATCGTTGCCGCAAAACTTCCTCCGTCCAGTTCAGACGCTTCTTTTACATCATTCATAAAGCGATTGATTACTTCTTCTGCCTGTGAAGCATCTCCTGTAAATTCAATATGCGTTCCATAACCATCTGTAATCAATTTTAAATTTTCATATGAATCGACAATCTTTTTTAACTCTTCTCCAAACTCTGTCGTTCTTCCCAGATTGTTGGCATCTGATAATGCTCCTGTGGCAATTCCAAGATTATATTTACGTTCTTTTGCCATTTCTTTTGAAGCATCTTTATATTCTTTCCGGTTTTCATTAAGTATTTCTTTTGCATTTTCTGCTGATATCTGCTGCAATAAAGCAAGCTGTGTCTGTAAACTTCCATTTACCAAATCAATACCCGATGCCTGTTGTCCGTATTGCTCAGTAATCTGTGATTGAATATCAAGAATCTGCTGGCGGGCCTCATATTCCTCAGATTGGGTAAGGGTGCCGGAATCTAATTGTGATTTCAATTCTTTGTATTTAGAAATCTGTTCATCCAGTACATTGTTGGATTCTCTCCATGCGGACGTAGCGTCAGTAGCTTTTTGAATGGATTCTTCGATAGATTGTTTATATATGCTCCATCCCATAATTATTGCAGATATAGCGGTTGAAATTGCTACTATAGGATTTGCCTTTAATGTACTCCACAACCCTTTAAACGCTGCACCTAATGAGAGGGTACTTGCTGTTGCTGCTCCTTCTGCGGATGCTAACCCCATAGTAGCTAATGTAGCTTGTGCTTGTGCATCTGTCATTCCCATTGAACTTAAGATAGTTAGTCTTTGAGCGGTTTTCAGTTCTTTAGAAGACAAAACTGCTTTTAATTGACTAGTCGAAAGTCCATCAACCAATACTGTTAATCTCTGGAGTTCAGTACCTCCGATATCTCCAGCTTTCAGCAAATTCTTTGCCTCCCGAAAGTTCTGCATTTTCATAGCTGCCTGAGTAATAGAAGCTGTTAATGTAACAAATCCTTTTAACAAGCCACCCGTTGCAAATCCAGCTAAAGCACCTTTTAACAAATTAGTTTTATCTAAAAACTCCACAAGAGCCTGTGTAGCTTCCATAATTCCACCGATAGAATCCCTGCTGATCAAATTTACTGACAATCCCTCAAAAGATGATTGTAGACTTTTTTGTTTAGCTTCTATAGAATTTAAGTACGCATCATTAAATTTCTGCATGGCTGTTCCAGAAGACTTATCTGCAATCTTTTCATAATCTAATGCAGTATTATAGTTCTCCATTAATAGTTTAAATCTGTTTGCCTGTCTTTGTCCGGCAAATGCCTTACTTACTGCCGCCTGCTGTACAGACGAAAGATTATCCCATTTCTTAGCAGTATCGTCTAAGACATCATCGAAACTACGAAATTCATTTGTAGAATCTCTAAGCTGGATGCCAACGTTATTTAAAACTGTTTCTACGTCTGACAATGTTTCCGTTGTTCCATCTTCATCAATTAACTCAAGATTTCCTGCCTTGATATCGCTCATACGTGAAAAAAGTGTTTTGAGTGAATTTCCGATAACCGACATAGATTCTTGTGAAGCTTCACCTATTGCCGCTTCATATCCCAACAGTTTATTTAAAGATACCCCGGCCAAATCAGCAGATGCAGCAACACGACTTGTAGCTTCGGCCAGTCCCCCGGCATCGACCGCAGCCGCCAAATCTATACTTGTCAACGAATCATTTATGTCACTTACTTCCTCGACGCTTTTCTTATAGCCTTTCATCATAGCTGTGAGGTAGCTTGTTGCATCTTCAGAACCAATATTTGCCACCTTAGATAGCACCATGGAATCCTGAATCAGTTTATTTGTTTCTGCAATACTTTTTCCCTGTCTCAGCCAGTCAGATGCTCCAGAGGTAACTTCTGTTGTAGTTGCTCCTAATTGTTTTGCAAAATCATTATAACCACTGACCAACTGCCTGATATTAGTATAGGAATCACCAGTAGCCATTTGCAGGTCAACAATAGCCTTGTCAATCTCTTTTACTGCTACTACAGCCTGTTTTGCACTCTGCTCAATCTGTCTGAACACTACATTTGCTACACTGGCCTTAGCTAATCCCTTAAGGGTATTCCCAAAACCAGATGCACTTTTCTCTGCTTCCTTAAAACTTCCAGATAACTTATTTACACTTTCTTTTCCGTCTACCTGTGTGTTTACTTTTACCTTCTTATTATTTAGTTTATCAGTTTTCTTAATCGCTTGATCAACTTTTGAATCATCAACATCTAATTTTATTTTATGTTTTCTTTTTGCCAAGTTATTTAATTTTTTCTCTAAATTTTTTGTGTCCAATTCTGCTACAATTTTTGCAATAAAATCGCTCATTATAGTTCTCCTTTTGTTGTATTTTTTTGTATTATAAAAGAGAGTTTACATTTTCAGTAAACTCCCTTTTTCAAACATTATTCAATTATATTTGTTCCAATAATTCTTTTTTCTTGTTTGCAAACTCTTCTTCTGTAATCAGTCCTGCGTGTTTCAGGTCATTTAATTTCTTGAATCTTTCTTCAATAGTATAAGAATTTGCTGTGTCTTCCTGAGCCTGTTCTGTTACTTTTTCTGTGGTAAATCCGGCGTATTCGTATTCTTTTTCAGGGATGATTTCTCTGAAAATATCCAGAGCGGTATAATCAAATTTCAGTGTCTTTATCGTTTCATCATCTTTATATTTTAATTCAACAAACCGATTGTCTTTTTCCTCTACTTTTGATGTAATCTTTGGTCTGCTTCCTATGATAGCACCTGCATCACCTGCAACAACTGCTCCGATTGCTGCTCCTTTTACATTGATACCACTGCTTTCTACATTCGTAACATATGAAATATCGCCAATAACTTTAAAATATACAATATCTGAAATGTTAATACTTATCAGCTTTGCATTCTCTTCACAATAATCTACAGAATTATTAATATTCACATGCCATCTAATAAAGTCTTCCTTTTGTGGAAAGAAAAATATTTTTTTGTCTTTTATCCAATAATAATATTTTTGTGATATGTATATAGAGTATTCTTTTTTCTTTATAGAAATAATATCATCCACACATAATCCGAATCCTACAATTCTAGACTCAAACCATTCAGACATTTCTTTTTGATTCTTTCTTACTTTTTCCTTATCATTTACTTGTTCCATCTTATTAATAATCAGTCCAATCGTTCCTAATATGGCACCTACAATAATTCCGCAGAATGCTATAAAAGACCCTTTGTTACCAAACATACTTAATAATAAGAATATAATCATAATAGTAAAGCCTGCTCCAACCAAATATGTACTCCACTCTCTCTTCTCTTTATCCATACCAGCACCTCCAACCCCTCATTTGCTTATCCATATTTTACCACATCCAGTAAACCACAGCAACCAAATAACAAATATCCTTTTCCTAATCTAACAAATCTCTTTAATAAACTTTCCTATTCCAAGTTCTTTGAAAATCAATTCATATATACTCTCTGCATATGAATTTGTACTCGTATATTCCCTATACTTCTCCGTAAGTTCCAAAGTTGCATTTAAAATCTTTTCTTTATCTTTATATAACTTCTCATTCTCTTTTCTTATCATTACACATGCTTTAATCAATTCAACAACATCTTTATCCTCTAATTCAAGCTTGCTTATATATTCTATTCTCTCTGTTTCAGTAAGTTTGTCCCAAACATCATTACCGATTAACACATCTCCCATAATTACAGATGCAGGCAGCAAAGTATCATCACTATCAAAACATTTAACGCCATATTTCTTTTCAAATTCTTTGAAATATTCAATCTTTTCTAATTGCCCTGATGAATACATTACTTGTTCTATCTCGTCCTCAAGCAAATCAATATGCTGTCTTCTACTGATTACGAATCTATAACATACTTCAATTTTGTCTTTAATTACGTTTTCAGCCTTCCCTATAAGTACACCGCTAATCACAGCTCCCGATGTTAATTTGAGCATACATATCTCGCCTAATTTAAGTAACTGATTATTTTTGTTTCTTTCCATTAAATATTTCTCCTTTTATTTAAAATGTTTTCCAAATGATTTCTCAATATTTTTGGGAATATCTTCTTCTGTTTTACTCCAAAAATTCCCGTTGCCACGTAGGCCGCCTGCTTCGGCATAATTATATATCGTTTGAACACTTCTACCTGCCGGGTCATAATTAGGACTATCTGTGTCAATACAAATTTCCCCCATAGCAGAATCCCCACTACAACTAATCTCTTTTGCTTGTGGTGCATTCATAAGTTGATAAGTTCTCTTATAGTTTCCTTCTTCTGAATCATAAAAATGGTTTACATTTGTTTTTAAATCTTGGTAAGACATTTCCACTGTTTCATTCAACGCTACAAACATCTCTTTTCTTAGTGCGTTTTTAAGTGCGGACATTGATGTATACTTACCTATATTCACACCTTCTCTCGTTCTTTGCTATATTCAGTTTTTAATTTGTTGGATTGTTATTTCGGCCGAATTGCCGATAACCATGATTTGATTGAAATTAAGATGTTGATAGTTACTTATTAGATATTTTGAATTTAATTATTTAACAGATATGCTTCTAATTTTACGAACAAGTATGGATACAGATCAATTTTCCCATGTTTAAATTTACTAAGTACGTTTGGATTAATTCCAGTCATTGAACTTATCCAGCATTGCTTTTCCCTCTTTAATCGTTCAATATACATCTCTCGCAATTCTTCTTGTGTCACCTTATTCAACTCCTTTTTTACGTATAAACAAATTCTTATTCATATTTTTTGTTACCATCTGGTCATGTCCTATATCACAACCAGATGGACTTTACCGCATGTTGGCTTACGATAAAGATTTATATTGTCATTGTGTGTCTAGTGGAGTAGACACGAATAATCGGTATACTTTTTACAGCATACCAATATATAATGAAGAAAGACACTACTCAGCTTACGTTCCTTCCATGCCCCTCTTCATAGGCAGATTTTGAAAACCCTTGAAAACAAGCCGTTTCTAGACTTTTGCGTGGAGATTTTGTGGACTTTTTGAAGCAATTTAAAAATGCTTGTGAATCCTTATCATACAACGCTGTTAACAATCTGTCACATATACTTCCACCAGCAAAAAATGCATATGCTATCAGGGAATACATCGTATTACTCTTTATTGTCATTCTGTTTAATTTCGTCATACACAGTTCAAATTCTCTCATAACCTGTTCATGATATTCTTTATCCTCTTTGTTAAATTTATTAATGGTTTTATCATATTCTTTCACAATTGAAATAACTTTAAGATGTTGTTTGCGATCCCTATTTTTTATTTTCTGCAAATCATAATCAAATACCCTCCTCAAATTAACTGTCGGTACACTAAGATATTTATATTTCCTCAAATCTATTATGCCATTATCAATAATCCTATATATGATATCCATTGGACAATTAAAATCCGTAATGTCTTCTTTTTTAATAACTGCCCTTTTCTTTTTCGATTTTCTTTGCTTTAATTTCTGGATATCTGCATAAAATCTAGGGTATTGTGGATTACGCTTCATACACTCAAGATTATTAATCCTGAAAAGTTCTGGACTAACCTTTATGACAAAATTACGTTTAGCAGAGTCTATGGCCACTTGCGCTAATACAGAGCATATAATAAAAACATCTTCCAACTCCTGATTTCTATTTCCTTCATGATAATAGTAACTCAATGCTAACTGCGCTATATTGCTTGCCCTTCCTATTGCGTATTGAGAAGATGAAATATTGTTATCCATCTTAGCATAATCACTCATGCTCTTTTTATATTCGCTGTTCTTGAGAACACCAATCCCATTTATAATCGTAGGATACTCTCTATAAGCTTTCCTTGCCAATTCAACTATATCTTTTTGATTAGTCACATATACTGCATCGCTGTCTAAATCCTGCCCGTTTAATCGTTGTTGTACATCTGTTCCGATTCCATTGATAATAATTACATTCTTCCCTAAATGAGAAAAATACTTTTGTATAGATTCGGAATAAACATTTTCTAAGTAAACAATATTACTCGGACTATTATGAGGACTTCTAAATCCAGCTAATTTTTCGCCGTTCTTAAATCTGGCAGTATAACACTGGATACCATCTTCTATCTGTTCAAAACATGGTTCCTTTAAAAAATCCTGTCTTGTAACTTTCATTAAAAGGGCTACAGGATTGCCGCAAATAGTAAGGTTATCCCCATTTTGCAGTAACTTCCCAAGCTGTAATCTTTCTTTTTTAAATCGACTAATAATATCGGTTTTCCTGTCCTTAAAGAACTGTGTATATTGAAATTGGTCATTCCATTCATTTAAAGCAAGTAAAACATTATTCACACTAAACCTTGCAGAACCAGTAATTCTTAAATGCTCCATAAATGCATTATTGCTTAGTTTTAATCTATTGCAGTAATCAATACTGGTCTTTGCAATATTCCTCAAAACATTTTCATCTGTAATTGGTAAACTTCCATTAATCTGATATGAACTTCTCTGCAATTCTCCCCATTTGCTACTGTGCGCAGTTTTTACAATAGCAAATTTTTCTCCATGCTTTTTCATGAATTTTTCATAATAGCCAAAAGCGTTCGACAATGTACCACCCATAATATCAATAAACTTCATCCATTTAAGCGAGTTCTGTGTAATAATTACTTTGATATCTGCCACTTTCATTTTTCTGCCAATCATATCTGTCGCTACCGCCTGAGTATAGTCTTCTCCATAATAATCTTTAAAATACCGCTGAATATTACCTCTGAACAAACAGGATTTAAAGAAATGGCTTCGACAATATATAAAACCTTCCATATTTTCAGGAAAAATTGATTTGTCAATCAGCCCCATACCATCCCATAGTACATTGCTTACTTCAGATACTCCATTATTTCTATCCACATAGCATTCTTTTCTTGAATACAACACTTCTTTCACTGGACAATTATCTATATTTATTCCATTAGACCTTAATCCATTTTTTGATTTTGTTATGTATGTGAATTGAGGACTCTTTTTCGCTTTCTTTTTATAAAATGTGAATCCAAGCTTATTAATATATTCTTCTGTCTTCTTATAATCTATTTCTGTTTTTTGATATAGTACATCTTTATCTTTAACGGTTAATGCTTTTTTCATCGCTGTAACAACTTCATCTTCTACAACAAAAATATTATCTAATGACAAAACAATATAATCCATTGCAGTCGCAGTTATTAATGTACTGTATGCCGACAATTCAACGATTTTCGCATTATCATAAGACATCTTGTCCCATAAACCCATTGTAATATAGTTCAATGCTTTCTTATGCAAATCCTCCCGAATAAAGATACAATCTCCTGATTTAGCTTTTCCAGGACTACGCATCAACATTCTATATGATATATCTTTCGATTCTTCTTTTCTGTCCAGTAAGTTTTTATTAATTGTTGCACTATTATTATAATAATATTCTCGTAACTTTTTTGCTTTTACACTGGGTAATTCTTTCTCATTCATTTTTTCTGATTTTACGCCATAATCAAATTTCATCATGATAAAATCATTACTGTTACCTTTTCTATTAACCGTAACTCCATGTCTGCACATATATTCTGAGAATATACTATTATTAATGACAGCTTTTCCGCAATCCAAAACAGCATTGCTATATCCATTATTTACACGATATAAACTATCTGCTTGTATACTTTTAATATTTATCGCTGTACTCTGCAATTTTTCCTTCTTCAAAAATAATCACTCTCCACTAATTATTTTTTAATGACAATATTATTTATATTTATTTCTCTATTTGTTCTGAAGCACTACTCAGAGTCGTAGAAGCCAACACTACGACTCTGAATACTTGTCCTTATATTCTTACCTTGTCCTGTTTTACGCATTACTCTGTGCGGAATAGAAGTCCGCAAGCACTTCAGACTGATATTCTTCGGGAATATACATACCGTATTCAACTTCCTGTATACTTTCTTTATCCTGCATACTGTTAATGTAAATTCGTAAATCCCTGAAATAAGTTACCTGAAAACTGATGAAGCTGAGAGCTGCACTGGTAATCTTATTCATATCCTCTGCGCTGTAATATTTGCAATGTTCTGCATTATTTGATTCATGCCATGGGATTTTTTCTATTCCTTGTACAGCCAACGTCTGCAATCCCATCAATGACATTTGGTCTTGGTCTTTCAGTTCAAATCTTTCCACTGTTCCATTAGAAAGCGTTACCTCAACGCCATTCTGTATGGTTTCCTGTTGTATCTGGTTCATTTCTGCAATTTTCTGTAATTTTAATTCTTCCAGTGTCGGCTCA
>CAJSZQ010000039.1 GCA_910574185.1 Lachnospiraceae bacterium | reverse complement strand
TTAATAATATATGTTTTAGGTCTTGCCATACCATCCACCGCCATTTCTTTTTAGTATATCATAAGGCGGTAAATAATGGCAGTAAAATTAATTTAAATATAATGCGGTCAGCACACTAGTACATAGCGAGTATCTTCTGTACCTTTTCCTTTAAAATATTTCTTGCTTCAACAGGCTCAATTATTTCAACATACTCGCCAAAAGACAGTAGATAGAGGAAAGTCCAGTCACTTAGCTGGTATCTAAACGTTACCTCCAGCGTACCGTCGTCTAGCTTTTTAATGTACTTCTCCTGAAATTCATCATATACTTTATAAGCTATCTTTTCTGAAAAATGCAATATAAATATTGGCGCATTGTATTCTTCCTTGTAGGCAGGTGTAATCGAAAAACCTTCCGGCAATTCACGTTCAAATAACCGGTCTGTTATTTGAAGTTCCCTTATCCGGGACATCTTATAGGTACGAATATCATTCTTTTGCTGAGAATAGCCGATAAGATACCATGCGTGTGATTTAAACATCATTTTCAGAGGCTCGACGATTTGATTCGTAATAGTCAGCTCTGTATTAAAATAAGTGAATGTAATCACATATTTATTGATGATTGCTCGCTCTAAAGCCGTAATATTGTTCCGCTCCTTTTCGGGACTTCCCCAATATGAAAAATCAATTTCCAACCATTCGGATTGTAGATGGTGACTAAATAATCCGGCAACCTTGCTTAATGTTTTATCCGCATCAGGGTAATTTGACGACTTCAGGATTTGCAGAGCCTGTACAATATTGCTTTGCTCCTCCAGTGTAAAATAAGACTTATCCAGTGAGAACCCCTGCAATAAAGACAGCCCTCCCCTATATCCTTTTTTTGATAAAATTGGAATGCCCGCAATCGAAAGTACATTGATGTCTCTGTATATTGTGCGGGTAGAAACACAAAGTTCTTCTGCCAGTCGTTTTGCCGTTATATTCTCATAGCTTAGTAAGAGAAAAACAATTTGAATCAATCTGTCTATCTGCATACACTCATTTTATTTTGTTCATTGAACATGCTCTGCAATTCAATCCGCAATATCCCAACTTCAAAACAACGCCTCTCCTAAATATTTGTCATGTGGAACTGCCAAGCACTTTTCAATAGACTTCCAATAGCTGTCGTAAAGTTTCTTTTCTGCCGCTCCATATTTTTCTTTCGTATGAAACTCCCAATATAGCATGTACTTAACACTTTTTACAATACGGGTAATCTTAAGAGGCGGAAGTCCCTCTTTAATCTGCTCCATGTCTATACGATACCCTCTTTTGATAAACCGAATTGAAATCAGCCCCTCCTGTTTTTCCAAAAAGCTTTTTGCTTCAAGCATCAGCGCTTCAAATTCTTCCACCTTTTGTGGTTTGACCTGATAAATACATATTTCCGTAAATGGCATATCCAAGTCCTCCTTTGTTTCATTCCATTTTATCATCTGAAATGTGACATAAGAGCGTCGTATTTCTTTATTTTTTTGAAATAATCTACTGTCATTGAGACAAATTATAATATACACTCTCAGGTTTTACAACCCTTACAGCATAATATTAAACCCTGTTCGTAACAGTTCACAGGTCATTTGGTAAACAGCGGGTTGAATCAGGAGCATGTCTCTAAGCAGACAATTCAGGAGTGTTTTTCATGGAATTGAAATAACAGCTTATGCAGGCTTAGACGCGAAGGCTTTCCTGAGCGGCTTAGTCTGCGTGAGCTGATAGTTCAATGGAATGTTACTCCGTCTGCTTAGAGACATGCTCCTGATTCAACCCGCGTCCGGCAGGCGACGTGTAAGCAGTAACAACAGTTCAGCCTGCAACTGCGCAGTTAGCAGCCAATGAACCTGAGCAGCCGGGAATCCGCCCCTTTGCCGTAGGCAAACTTTAAAATGGGCGGATTCCGTAACAGTGAAGCCGGAAGGCTGAACTGTTACCCCTGTATCAAGAAGGAAAAACAATTCTTATACCTGCCGACATATTTTGTCCTTACTTTTTCATTATTTTTATTTTACCATACTTATCAAACTAAAGAGAAAAGTCGATATAAAATCTGAAATGCTGTGCCGCTGCAAATCTGTGTCAAATAATTTTATTATTCAACACAATAAAACGTAACGGACGAGAAAAAAAGGAGACCTAGACTATGATAAACTACATACGAAATCTAAGAATCAGACTAAAACTTTATATTCTTATTGGAGTTGCGCTGATTGGTATGCTCATCATCGGAGGCATGTCCTTTTTCCAAATGGGACGGCTCAATGACATGACGAACGATATCTCAAAAAGCTGGCTTCCCAGTATAGACACAGCTAGAGACATGAGCAACACCCTATCAAATATCCGCCTCAATGAATTGGGATATCTTACCGCGCTCTCTGATGAAGTCGAAGAATCCAGCCTGCAGTTCCTTCAAAAAGAAAAAGAAGAGATGAATGAACTCTTAGCTACCTACGAGGGATTAATCGACGAGGAAGAAAGAAGTTTCTATGATACTTCAATGAATCTGTGGTTACAGTACAATGAGGCAGATGAAGATATGATAGCATTGGCAAAAGAAGGCCGCGAGGAAGAAGCCCGGGCTATTCTGGAAGGCAAATGTGTGGAACTATACAATTCCTTAAACAGCGCATTCAATGACATTATCGCCTACAATACCGAAGGAAGCAATGCCGCGACAGACGAAAGCGATTCCCTTTATCGAAGCGCAATCTTCCTTATGGCGGCAGTTATTATCGCTATTATATTGATTGGCGTCTTTTTCTCTTTTGTAGTCATTCGCCTCATTAAATTTCCGATTTCCGAAATTGAACAGGCTGCTACCAGAATGGCTGAAGGTGATTTGAATGTGGAGATTTCCTACACCTCCAAAGATGAGCTGGGCGTTTTGTCCACACAGATGCGGAATTTAATCCGTAAGCTTCAGATTATCATTGACGATGAGAATAAATTCCTTGCCAAAATGGCTGCCGGAGATTTTACCGTCGATTCCATTTGTGAGGATGAATATACCGGCGGCTTTTATCCGCTTCTGGTTTCCTTCCGCGGCATTGCAGAAAAGTTAAATGACACCATGATTCAGATTAGCCAAAGTTCAGCACAGGTTGCTAACGGATCTGAACAGGTATCCAACGGCGCTCAGGCGCTTTCTCAGGGAGCAACCGAACAAGCCAGTTCCGTACAGGAGCTTGCCGCTACGATTAATGAAATCTCCGATAAGGTCAATCAGAATGCAGACAGCGCAAAACAAGCCAATACAATGGCCGGTACTGTCAGCACAGAGATGAACACCAGTAATGAGAAAATGCAGCAGATGATACAAGCAATGAGCGATATCAGCAACTGCTCCAGCGAAATCGGCAAAATTATTAAAACAATTGAAGATATTGCATTCCAGACTAATATTCTTGCCCTTAACGCCGCTGTAGAAGCCGCCCGCGCAGGAACCGCGGGTAAAGGCTTTGCCGTAGTTGCAGATGAAGTTCGTAATTTAGCAAGTAAGAGTGCAGAGGCTTCCAAGAATACATCTGTATTAATTGAAAATTCCCTGAAGGCAGTAGAAAACGGTACGCAAATTGCCGATGAGACCGCGCAGTCTCTGCTTCAGGCTGTTGACGATGTAAATGAGATGACGAATATTATCGGACAGATTTCAGAAGCCAGCAGTAATCAGGCTTCCGCTATCTCCCAGATTACTATGGGAATCGACCAAATCTCAAGCGTTGTGCAGACCAACTCTGCAACCGCTGAGGAAAGCGCCGCTGCAAGTGAAGAATTGTCCAGCCAGTCACAGATTATGAAGAGTCTCGTTGGAAGATTTAAATTAAAAGAGGGCATGAACAGACGTTAGCAGGCTTGTCCCCGCTCCTTAAAAATAAGCATAAAAATACCCGGAGTTTTTCTCCGGGTATTTTTATTGCGATTTTTTAAAGTTTTTGAGTTTTTTAGCCTTTTCAAAATTGTATAAACTACTCAACCGGAATAACAGCATCCATCAGCTTATTATATTCCGCGTCCTCCATCTGATCATTCATCAAACTAAACGCGTTCCAGGTTACCGTAACGATTTTTTCTTCCCCATAGGTCGATTCGGCCGCGTATTTGTCATAGATATCCAGACAAGCCGCATTCACCGCATCCTGACTGTAGTAAACCCCGGCGTTCAGCTCTTCCGTCGCGCTTAATACACTGGTATTCGGCGTTGTTGTCAAATCAAATACATATTCTGTCATGGTATTCCTTTTGGTGATACCCACTGAGTATTTGCAATTCTTAAAGATTCCTTTCATGGCATTCACAAATCGCTTGCTCTGCTCTTCCGAAAAACCATCCATCTCAAAATTCTTAAAAGACTCCTCGTACCATGCCGTCGCTTCCTCTTTCGTCATGCCGGTATGCAGCTGATAGCGCTCCGTCTCTCCCTTTAAACTGGCGTCTAAATAGGCCTGTATAAAATCGCGCATGTCAAATACGTCGGCAACAGCCGTATAAGGCGCCATATATCCAGGAAGCGCTGATTCAAGGAGCTTTTTCACATCCTCTTCTTTGATAGAGAAGCCGTCGCCTGATTTTTTCACTTGAATCGTTTCGGTTTTCTTCTGCTGTTTCTCGGCAGATTCTAACAGCTCCATATCCTTCTCAATCAACGATTGAACTTCTGTAGTCAAATTTGTGGAAGCAATATTCTTCGCATATTCTTCATTCATTGCCTCTGTCACAGAAGCAATATCCAACGGCTCATAAGCCACCCTTACCAGATAGGTGTCCTCAGATTCCTTATCAGCCTTATTCAGTTCAAACTGCACCTGTTTGAGAGCCTTCTGGAGAAACGCCTCATAGGGTTCTTTTAAATCCTCCGGGAAATCAATCACAAAGGACTCCTTGTCCTTCACCTTAACAATCCCATCCTCAAGAACCTTTAACAATTCTCCTTCTGATTCCTTTGCCTTGGTAATCTGCCGTCCAAGATAATCATCTGCAGTTTCCTTCTTCTCACATCCGCCCGCAAACACTGCAGCAATCAACATCATGCAGAACAACAGGCTTAATCCTCTCTTTTTCATTGGTCTAACCTCATTTTCTCTTTTTATGCTTTTCTGCTCTTTTTTACACTTCCCGTCGACGTAAAAAAATCGTTTTTATAAGTCCTTCCACACTTCTGCAAGGTCGGAATCCGACTCAATCGTCTGTGTTACCATCTGACTGCTTACCTGAGCAATCTTTACGTCTTTATAATCCATCATTACAAACGCCGCAAACAGGATACAGCACAACACCACACGTAACCCCAGACTTCCCGCCGGCGCTTCCTCCCCGTATAAATCAGAATAAACATTGCCATATCTGGGATGCACCGCCGGCGGAATACGGCTGTCTCTGTAAAGCGCCCTGGTGGATTCTAACAATTCTTTCCTTCTCTTCTCAGACTGATTCACGGATATGCCCCTCCTGTAATATCTACCCTTGTATTACTAATCTATGTCGGAACTTACCCATATATTCCTTCTATCTATCCGCAAGCTCTCTGATGATATCTTTCCAGTCCACTCCCCGCTCAACCATGAGCACCATGGCATGGTACAGAAAATCTGCCATCTCATACTTAATCTCTTCCGGATTCGGGTTCTTAGCTGCGATAATAATCTCTGTCGCCTCTTCCCCCACTTTCTTTAAAATCTTATCGATTCCCTTGTCAAACAGATAATTGGTATAAGAACCTTCCCTTGGATTTATCCTGCGGTCTTCAATCGTCTCATAAACCGACTCAAACACCCGAAGAGGATTCGTCTCGTCAAAATCTGTTCCCACAATCGGCTGAAAAAAGCAGGTCTCATTTCCTGTATGACAGGCGGCTCCTATCTGCTCTACTTTAGCAAGCAGCGTATCCTTATCACAGTCTATCGTAAGGGATTTTACGTACTGGAAATGGCCGCTGGTTTCCCCTTTTACCCACTGACACTTTCTGCTGCGGCTGTAATAGGTCATTTTCCCGGTCTTAATCGTCGAATAAAACGCCTCTTTATTCATGTATGCCATCATAAGAACTTCCTGGGTCTTAAAATTCTGTACAATAACCGGAATCAGACCGTCGGCATTTAACTTAAATTCAGAAAACTCCATCATGCTCTCAAAGGAGGTCATGGCAATCTCCTCCTGTTCGCACTTCTCTTTGAATTTCGTAAAGTCCATATCCGTTCGGCTTACGTACTTCCCGGATACTCCTCTGACTCCCGGACATTTCAGAATCTTAAATAACTCCGTTTCTTCCATCGTATCCGTTACAATCACACTGGGGAGCTCCGTCGTATTCATAACGGAATCCAAATCCAGCCGGTGCATAAATACAATTTCGCTGCAGTTGTCATTGATGGAATGCTGGTGCTTAAACAGAGAATCAAAATCATTCAGCGAAACCGCAATCTTTTCTTTGCCAAACCGAAGAGCCGCCTCCTCCATCATCTCCACACTGTTTCTTTTTGAGAAATTAATTAATACCCGTTTGGCTCCTGTATACAGAATCTTCTTTACATCCTCCTGACGTCTGATATTGCCGCCGGCAATCATAGGAATTCGGATTACCCGGTTAATCTTCTTCATCAGCACAATAGCCTCGTCATGTTCCTCATCCGTATCCGACAAATCAAAAACCAGCAGCTCGTCCGCCCCATGTTCGCTGTAGTATCTTGCAAGGGAAATCACATCCTTTGTAAGTACTGTTTTATCATCAAACCATTTTACCGCCTTCCCTGAATCAATGAATATACATGGAATTACTCTCTTATAAATCATGTCTCCGTCCTCTGCAGCGTTCCCTTGGTGGTCCACGCTTCTTTCATTCTAGGTTCCTCTGATGTTGCAATGTCCAATGCTTTTCCAAATGCCTTAAATAACGCTTCCGCCATATGATGATTATTTCCTGCATCCATAATCTTTAAATGCAGATTCATAGCGGCGCTGTAGGATACGGCATAGAAAAATTCTTTTATCATCTCTGTATCCATCTCTCCCAGCTTCTCGCAGGTAAATTCCGCCTGATAATTCAGATAAGGCCTGCCGGACAAATCAATGGCGCACAGCGCCAAAGTTTCATCCATGGGGAGCAGAAAACTTCCATAACGCTTAATTCCCGCCTTGTCCCCCAACGCCTTACCAAGCGCGGTCCCAAGTACGATGCCTGTGTCTTCAATGGTATGATGACAGTCTACACACAAATCTCCTTCTGCCTCTACTTTTAAATCAAACAGACCATGACGGGCGAAACCATTCAACATATGGTCAAAAAATCCGATTCCGGTATGAATCTCACTGTTTCCCTGTCCATCCAGATTGATTGTTACGGAAATATCCGTTTCCTTTGTTGTACGTCTTAAGGACGCTGTCCTGTCCACCGGTATCCCTCCCTTACCGTATGATATATCTTGTACAGATTAACCGAATTAACGATGAACGCTGTACTTGTTACTCAAATCTGACTCTCACAGAATTGGCATGAGCCGTCAGATGCTCTGCCTCTGCAAATGCTTCTATATCTTTATGTATTTCCAAAAGCGCCTCTCTGGAATAACCGACAATACTTGATTTTTTTATAAAATCATCCACAGACAGCGGCGAGAAGAATTTCGCGGTGCCGTTGGTTGGCAGTACATGATTCGGCCCTGCAAAATAATCTCCCAAAGGTTCGCTTGCATATTCTCCGATAAAGATTGCGCCTGCATTCCGGATTCTGGTCATCGTATCATAAGGATTCTTCGTCATAATTTCCAAATGCTCCGAAGCAATCTCGTTGGCGATATCAATCGCCTCTTCCATCGTATCAGCAATTAGGATATAACCATAATTATCCAGAGATTTCCGTATAATCTCCGCTCTTGAAAGTTCCTGTAAGAAGTCCTCTACCTGTTCCGATACCGCTCTGGCAAGCGCTTCGCTGGTAGTCACCAGGATTGCCGATGCCAGCTCGTCGTGTTCCGCCTGCGACAGAAGATCCGCCGCCACGTATCTGGGATTGGCCGTCTCGTCTGCAATTACCATTATCTCACTGGGACCTGCGATAGCGTCAATGCTCACATGTCCATAAACCGCCCTTTTTGCCAGCGCCACAAAAATATTGCCGGGCCCTACAATCTTATCTACCTTCGGAATACTCTCCGTACCGTAGGCCAGCGCGCCCACAGCCTGAGCGCCGCCTGCCTTGTAGATGACGTCTGCCCCCGCCTCATTGGCTGCAACCAGGGTATGTGGATTAATCTTCCCATCCCTTCCCGGAGGCGTCACCATAATAATCTCCTCCACACCGGCCACTTTCGCCGGCACAATATTCATCAGAACAGAAGAAGGATACGCCGCTTTTCCTCCCGGCACATAAACCCCCGCCCGGTGAAGAGCGGTTACCTTCTGTCCCAGAATTGTCCCGTCCGGCTTACTGTCAAACCAACTATACTGCCTCTGCTTCTCATGAAACTTGCGAATATTGTCAAGCGCTCTTCGGATAATACGCACCAATTCCTCTCCGGCTTCCTCATACGCTTCTTTCATTTCCTCTTCCGTCACCCGTATATTCTGCGCATCAATTTCCGCATGGTCAAATTGGGCGGTATATTCAAATAATGCTTTGTCTTTTTCTGTTTTTACCTTTGTCAGAATCTCTGCAACAATATCTTCATACTCCCCGTAGTTTTCCGGACTTCGTTTCAGCAAATTCTCCAGAAGATTCTCTCTTGTGTTTTTATCCAGCTTTTTTATTCTCATCATTACACTTCCCTTTTCAGATTACAACTCTCAGCCGCTGAATCAAATCTTTAATCCGTTCGCTTTCCATACGCATACTTACCGGATTTACAATCATTCTCGCCGACAGAGGACATACTTCCTCCAGCACAGACAGCCCGTTCTCCCTCAGTGTGGACCCAGTCTCTACAATATCGCAGATTACTTCCGACAAGCCTACAATCGGCGCAAGCTCAATAGAGCCGTTCAGCTTAATAATCTCTACCGTCTGATGCTTTATATTATAGAAGTAATCCTTCGCAATATTGGGATATTTGGTTGCCACCCGAATCAGCTCGTGATGTTTCAAATATTCGCCGGCCCCTCTTGGTCCGCAGATACACATCCGGCATCTCCCGTATCCCAAGTCTAAAACCTCATGAACCTTACGCCCCTCTTCCAGAATAGTATCCCGTCCTGCCACGCCGATATCGGCGGCTCCGTATTCCACATAAGTTGGCACATCCGGTCCTTTGGAAAGGAAAAACCGAAGTTTCAGCTCTTCATTCACAAAAATCAGCTTCCTGGAGCTCTTATCTCTCATTTCTTCGCAGGTAATTCCAATCTGTTCCAGCAAGTCCAGCGTCTGCTCCGCCAGACGCCCTTTTCCAAGGGCAAATGTAAGATATCTCATAACCGTAAAACCTATCTTTCTTAATTAATCAGTTTTTTCTCGCCAGTCATTAGATTAATCATCACAATCTGATGATTTTCCTGTATGTAAATCAGATTGCCGGCATAATTCTCTTTTCCATATTCCATATAATCTTCCAGCGATTTTTCACTGGAACGGCATACCAGTTCCGTATTCTTGCACTTCTCCCGAAAATCTCTGGCAAGCTTAATCGCTTTTTTTTGTTTTCCCTCATCGTAGAGAATCAACGTATTCTTTCTTGCATAAGAGATACGAATATGCTGTCTTGTTAAGGCATTCATAAGCTGGTCAATTACCAGCGCAAATCCAATCGACGGAGATTTCCGGCCAAATTTCTCAAGAAGCCGATCATACCTTCCGCCTTTCACAACCGCGTCCCCTGTACCATGCGTATATCCCCGGAAAATAATACCCGTATAATATCCATATCCTCCGCCCATACTGAAATCGAAAGTAATATTCTCTTCCACGCCATAAATTTTAAGAATATCATAGATTCTCTCCAGCCTTCTGACCGCCTGAACCGCTCTGGAATTAGGAGCAATATTCTTCGCCTGAACCAGCACTTCTCTTCCGCCATACATGTCCTCCAGCGCAACAAACGCTTCCTTGGCGCTTCTCCTGACTCTGACGCTCTCAAGATACTCCTCTACGCCAAAGAAATTCCGATTCCCAATCAGTTCTCTGACCCTCGCTTCCGCTTCTTCATCCAAAGATGCATCTTCAATCAGACTCTGGATATAATCCACAATTCCCACACTAAGCTGGAAATCCCGAAGTCCAATCGTGGCAAAGCAGTCCAACACCATAGCAAGCATCTCCGCATCCGCCTCAACCGAATCAACGCCAATCAGCTCAGCTCCCATCTGGGTAGCCTCACGCATCCTTCCCTGATAGCTTCCGGTATAATTTAAGAACGTATTGCCCGAATAGCACAGTCTGACCGGCATCCCGTTATCTGGAAATAAAGTCGCCGCCGCTCTTGCAATCGACGGAGTAAAATCCGGACGAAGCACCAGCGTATTTCCTTCCTTATCAAAAAACTTATACAATTCCTTAGACGGAATCGTACCGATTTCTTTCCGAAACACATCAAAAAACTCAAAAGTCGGAGTCTGAATATCCCGATAACCATACATCTGAAGCACTTTATGAAGCCGAAGCTCCAAAGCCAGCTTCTTTCCACATTCTATATTATAAATATCCCGAACCCCTTCCGGTGTATGTTGTAACTGTTTCATCTCAAATTCTCCCTGCACTTTATCTCGCTACCACAATAAAACTTATTGAATTATACGCATTTTTCCCTACTCTGTCAAGTCCCACAACCCACTTCACATTTCCACGCCGCCCTCTTCATCGACACACTCCACATTTCCACGTCGCCCTCTTCACCGACACACTCCGCGTTTCCCCCCTGCCGAAAGGCTGCCAGAAACTTGGACGCCAGGGGCAGGGAATAAAAAGACGCTTTTAATGAAAGCAAAATCCACTGCTTACATAATCTTAGGAGCGAAGGCATTCCTGAGCTTCTTAGATTATGTTAGCAGTTAGTTTGCTGGAATGTTGTCTTTCCCTGCCCCGACATCCAAGTTTCTGGCAGCCTTTCGGCAGGGGGGAAACTCACCCTTTCACTCCCGCTCCTGCAAATCCAAATTCATCCCGTCCAAATAGGGAATAAAACATCCCCCTTTTATCTCCAGAAAAAACTTAGGATTCAACTCTTCTATACGAAAGCTCTTTCTCCCGCCCTCCATCGCCCGGTTCCAGAACTTCTTTACTTCCTGAAAGCGCATATAATAAAGCTGGTTCCTGGCCGTATAAGAGATAAGAAGAAACGCAATCCCCTTTTGCCTCTCGAAATTCTCCATAAAAACCACCTGATGTTCATGGATATTGTGAATCGGAAAAGTATCCGTATTACATTCCTTCGCATCAAAGCACACCGGAATCCCCTGTACCGCTCCGATGTAATCCACCGTACTGCGCTGCTCAAAATAAGCCAGCGTAATCTGCCTGTGCTCCTTATCCATGCGAACCGGCGTTATCGGCGTAGGAATCTTCTGAATCAGGGCAAGCTTCTGCTCTAAATAGCGCTCATTCGTTCTGTTAATCATGTCCTCTAAAGTAGAACCCCGAAGTCCTCTTGTATTCCAGGTACCCATCTATCCCTCCGTCTTTTCTTCTTCCTCAAAAGCCCTGTCCCCGCCAGTTTTTCCTGTCGTCTCTTCCCGCAGCCTTCCCCGTCACATCCTCCTGAATCTGCTGAAATAATTCCGGCTCTTCTGCATAAAACACTTTACCAGACAGCGCCCGAAGCGTCGACTCCATCTGGGGAAATTCCAGCCGATATGCATGCAGAAGCTGTGAAGTCAGTCCATAATCCCTCCGAAACAAATCGTTTATTTTCTTATTTCCATACTTATAATCCCCGATAATCGGATATCCTTCAGAGGCAAGATGCGCCCGAATCTGATGGGGTTTTCCGGTAATCAGATGAATCTCAAGAAGGGTATAGCCGTCTGCTATTCTTACAGGCCGGTATTCGGTCTCAATCCATGCCGCCCCTTCCACCGGACTTTTCCTTATCGTCACCTGATTTTTCCTGCCGTCTTTAGTCAAATAGCCGCTGACCAGCTTTTTCTCCGGAATCTCGCCCTTTACGAGACAGCGGTAATATTTTCCAAATCTCCGCTCCTTAAAGCCACGACTCAATGCCTGCAGACCTGCCAGGCTTTTTCCCGCGGTAACGATACCAGAAGTATTACGGTCCAGCCGATTGCAGATACCGGGCCGGAAGATACGCAGCTCCTCCTGCGTAAGACTTCCGGTCTGCACAAGATAATCTGTAACTGCCTCCACCAAAGATACGTCTCCAGGCTTCGCCTTTTGGGACAGCATATCCACCGGCTTATTTACAAGCAGCACATGTTCATCCTCATAGATAACCTCCAATTTCTGATTCCAAACCGGCGCTCTTACAGTCCGCTCCAATCCGGTGAATTTATCAATCGTCTCGTCGGATAAGAACAACTTAATCTCATCGCCCGGCTGGAGCTTTTCTTTCCCTGAAACTTTTTTTCCATTTAATACGATATTTTTTTTGCGCATCATCTTATAGAAGAATCCCGCAGGAGCTTTATCCATATATTTCCCTAAGAATTTATCCAGCCGCTGATTCGCTTCTCTGTCTGAAATGATAAGTTCTTTCATGTCACACCACGCATTACATCGATATATTCAAAATAATCTGCCGGATAGCTTCTTCCAGCTCCTTATCCGCAGAATGATCCACTTCAATCATATTATTTAGCCCCTCCACCCTGGATAAAAACGGAACATATTCAGAGAAAATCTTAACGGTTACCTTCGTGTAATGATTTTCCGCCAGAATATTTTTGATATGCTTAGCGGCTGTCTCTGTATCCGTCTTTGGATTATGGGCATACCCGAACACAGTATGATTCGATATGACGATTGCATCCACCGGCATAATCTTCTCCCTGCTTGTAATCACCAAATCATAAGCCGTCGTAAGGAGCGAACTCTTTTCTCTAATCTCTTCCATAAGCTTTACGTCAATCGTCGGATAGGGAAGCACTGCAATCCATTCCGTCAGCGCCTTTGCGGAAGGGAGACAGCCCAGTACCGCAAGCACTGTAAACAGACTCGTTCTGGAATGGGTTTTCAGATACCCCATAAGCAAAAGCGCCCCTACAATCCCAAATCCAAGAAGAACCTGAACTTGCAGCGACTTTTTTCTCGCAGACAGATACCCTGCCTGTCCTTTTTTTATTTTCATAACTACTCTCCTAAATGCAATCCCTAGCAGATTGTCTCGTCCGCCGCAGACCAAATGCTGCGAACATTCTTTAAAATATAAGAAATTTCTGAATGTCAGCGGATTTTCTTTTTATGGACATTACGGATTGTCCTCTTCTTTTTCCCGTTTCTGCCTTCCTTAGTCTCTTTCTTCTCCTGTCTGCGTTCCGAATACCGGTTGCCTTCCCCGCCGGATTTTCTCTCTGTCGAATCTTTCCTCGGACGAATCAGGCAATCTTTGCCAAATCCCACTAAATCCATCCGGTTTGTACGTTTTAAAGCTTCAAATACCAAATCGTAATTCTTTGAATCCCGGTACTGAATCAAGGCGCGCTGCATCGCTTTCTCATGCGGATTCTTTGGGACATAAACGGAAGACATATCCCTTGGGTCCAATCCTGTATAATACATACAGGTAGACAGAGTAGAAGGCGTGGGATAAAAGTCCTGCACCTGCTCCGGCATATACCCGAAATCCCGCAGATGCTCCGAAAGTCCAACCGCTTCCTTTAACGTAGCGCCGGGATGAGAAGACATTAAATAAGGCACCAAGTACTGATTCTTTTTTAATCTCTGATTCATCCGTCTGTACTTTGCCGCAAATTGCTCATACACCTTATACTCCGGCTTCCCCATCCGTCTAAGAACAACGTCGGATACATGTTCCGGCGCTACTTTAAGCTGGCCGCTCACATGATATTCGCACAGCTCTCTTAAAAATCTGTCGTCGTCATCCGCCATCACATAGTCAAAACGGATTCCTGAGCGGATAAATACTTTCTTAATCCCTTTTAGGTTTCTTAATTTACATAAAAGATTTATGTAGTCTTTATGACTTATCGTAAGATTTTTGCAAGGCTTTGGAAACAGACATTGTCTGTTTTTACATACCCCTTCTGTCAACTGCTTTTTACAGGAAGGTTCTCTGAAATTAGCCGTAGGTCCGCCCACGTCATGGATATATCCCTTAAAGTCTTTATCCTCTGTCATCCGCTCCGCTTCCTTCAAAAGCGATTCATGACTTCTCGCCTGAATAATCCTGCCCTGATGGAATGTCAGAGCGCAGAAACTGCAGCCTCCAAAACATCCCCGGCTGCTGACCAGACTAAATTTCACTTCCTGAATAGCGGGAACCCCGCCATCTTTTTCATAAACCGGATGATACGTCCTCTGATATGGATAATCATAGACCTCATCCATCTCCTTCGTAGTCAGCGGCTTTGCCGGTGGATTCTGCACCACATATAAATGTTCCCCATAAGGCTCAATCAGCCGCTTTCCCGCATACGGATCTGTGTTGCAGTACTGCATATAGAAACTCTCAGCGTAATTTCTCTTATCTGCCTTCAGCTCATCAAACGATGGCAGCCGGATTCCATCATAGACGCTTTCTGCGTCTTTTGTCTTATATACCGTACCGTCAATGTAAGTCAAATCACCGACGGCAATTCCCGAATCCAGCGCCTCCGCTATCTCAAGTACAGACCGTTCCCCCATTCCATAGGAAATCAAATCCGCCCCGGAATCCAGCAAAATGGAGCGCTTCAGCTTATTCGACCAGTAATCGTAATGAGCCATTCTCCGGAGACTGGCCTCGATTCCTCCGAGAATCACCGGCGTATGCTTATATACCTGCCGGATTAAATTCCCATATACCACCGCCGCGTAATCCGGCCTTCTGCCGCTTGCACCGCCCGGCGTATAAGCGTCGCCAGTCCGCCTTCTCTTGGATACAGTGTAATGATTTACCATAGAATCCATATTGCCCGCCGACACAAGAAATCCCAATCTTGGTTCTCCAAAAATTGTAATACTGTCCGAATTTTTCCAGTCTGGCTGAGCAATCATTCCTACTTTATAGCCATGGGCTTCCAGCATACGGGTGATGATTGCATGTCCAAAAGATGGATGATCTACGTAGGCGTCTCCGGAAATATAGACAAAATCCACTTCTTTCCATCCCCGTTTCTCCATATCCTTTTTGCAGACTGGTAAAAAATCCTGACTCATATTCCTGCTGCCGCCCCTTTAGCCAAAGTTACTTCTACAATGAAACTTCCTAATTTATCCTTAATTCATCATAATTATGTATATAATAATCCGCCATACTTCTTTTCTTATCATCCTGCGCTCTGGAGAACTCATCGTCTACGGCACAGGTACGCATCCCCGCATTCTTTCCGGCCAAAATCCCCATCGGTACGTCTTCAAATACCAGACACCGTTCCGGCTTCACATCCAGCTCCCTTGCAACCAGCAGATAAATATCCGGCGCGGGCTTCCCCCGTTCTACCTCGCAGGAAGTATGAATCGAATCAAAATATTTCTTGATATCCAGCGCCTTCAAAGTGGCCTCCACAAGTTCTATTCCATTACTGGTGGCGATTCCAAGCTTAACCCCCTTAATCCTCTGCTCTTCTAAAAAGCCTCTGATTCCCTGTTTTAGGGTCACCTCAGTGGTATATTTTTCAGACGCCATTTTAGTCCATTCTTCCTTTATCTCATCCAAGGAATGGGTCAGAGTCGGGAAATAATCCAGGAATAGCTGCGCCGACTCGGTATAACTCATCCCTTCTAGCTTCAGATAAAATTCTTCCGGCGGCTCCTCTAAATTATATTTTTTATAGAAATCCCTGTCCACCGCCTCCCAGACCCACATGGAATCAATCAGCGTTCCGTCCATATCAAAAATAATCGCGTCGATGCCTGTAAGCATCTCTGTCTGTTTTTCTGTCATAATAAAAGCTCCAATTCTTCCTCTGTCAATTTCCGAAAGTCTCCCAAAGAAAGCGACTCATCCAGGGTCAGCGTGCCGAAGACTTCCCGCCGCAGATACAAAACTTCCATTCCTACAGCCCGAAACATCCGCTTCACCTGATGATATTTCCCTTCCTGTAGGGTCAGCCGGACTCTGGAAACTTCTCCCTCCTGCACAACCTTAAGCTTTGCAGGCATGGTCCATTCCTCCCGCCCTTCTCCAATATCCATCCCGGCGGCAAACTGCCGTACCGTCTCTGCCGTTACACGCCCTTTCACCTCTGCATAATAAGTCTTATCCACATGCCTTTTTGGCGAAAGAAGCCGGTGAGCAAGCCCACCGTCATTGGTAATCAACAGCAATCCTTCCGTATCCTTGTCTAGCCGCCCAACCGGGAACAAATCCTTTCTCTTCCTGCCTTCTATCAAATCCAGTACGGTTCTGTCCCGCCTGTCGTCTGTCGCAGACACCACCCCGGCTGGTTTATTCAGCATATAGTACTCATACCGTACATAGGAAATCTCTTTCTCTCCAACCTTGACAAGAGACCTGCACTCATCAACCTTCTTATCCGCACTCTTTTCTACAGCACCGTCCACCCTTACCTTACCCTGACGTATCAGACGCTTTACCTCTGTTCTGGTTCCTACGCCCATATCAGCCAGATATTTATCCAATCGAATCATAACCGAACCTTTCCGTTTCCGCACGCATTCTTTACAAAATGGCCTGCCTTCGGCTCCTTTCATAACTCTATGACTGCATCCGCCAACCGGGGAGATACTTATTCTTCAAAACCCCCGAAGAAACCTTCCCCCAGCCTAAGGGATAGCAGTCCACACAGACCAGATACCATCCTTTCGCTTTCCTGGGCGCCAGTTCGTCCACATCCAGAGTCTCTCCTCTTAAATAGCGAAGAACACGTTCATCCTCCGGAGCGAACGCAATAACTTCCGGATATGCTTCTGCATCCATACACATGGCCAGCGCCTGACTCGGCTCGAATCGGTTCTTCTTCAATTCCCCAAGAAGCAGCCCGGTCCGCAGGAAACGGAGTCCTTTCAAATCCGGCAGCCCCTCCGGCATATAATAAACCCGCTCTCCATGCAACTCTACCCGGCTAACGTCAAAACTTCCGCCCATCCCATGCCAATGAATCTTCTCTAAAAATCCAGTCAGCTCATCCGGAAGTTTTTTCTTCCCCTGCTTTCCAAAAGGAATCTCCTTTTCTTTTGTGCCGACGCCCTTTTTCAATAGCGCAATAAAATGCCCTTCTCCCTGCATCTTATGCGGAAAAATCCGGACCGTCCTCTCTAAACTCATAAGTTCCCTTTCCGAAAATTCCTCCGGTCTGCCGCCGGTAAAACCTTCGTAGGGCGTCATCTCCTCTATCGTAAATTCCGGATATTCCTCAAGCAGATATCCGATTGTTCCCTCATTCTCCAAGCCGTTAAAGGTACAGGTTGAATATAGAAGATATCCTCCCGGCCGCAGCATCTTCGCCGCCTTAAGAACAATATTTTTCTGCAGCTTTGAGAAAAACTCCGGTCCATGCTCTTCCCAGGCCTTTATCATCTTCCTGTCCTTCCGAAACATCCCTTCCCCGGAACAAGGAGCGTCAATCAAAATTTTATCAAAATATTCCGGAAAATATCCCACGAGCTTTCCGGGTTCCTCACTGAGTACCATCACATTGCTGATACCGAAGAGCTCCACATTCTTGAGCAGTCCCTTTGCTCTGGAACTGCTGATATCATTAGCCGCCAAAAGTCCCCGGCCCCCAAGCCTTGCTCCAAGTTCCGTCGCTTTGCCGCCGGGCGCCGCGCACAAATCCAAAACCCGGTCTCCCGGCTCTATAGGAAGACGATTCGCAGGAGTCATAGCGCTTGGCTCCTGAAGATAATAGAGGCCGGCATAATAATAGGGATGCTTTGCAGGAGCTATCCTTTCCCCGTCATAATAAAAACCGTTCTCAATCCAGGGAACAGGCCGGATTTCAAAGGGACAGATTCGGACGAACTCTTCAACCGATATTTTCTTCGTATTCACACGCAGCCCATAATATCGGGGCTTTTCATAGCAGGCAAGATACGCTTCATATTCATCGCCTAAAAGCCTTCGCATCTCATCTTCAAATTCATCTGGCAGGTACATGAGTATTCCTCCATACGATTATTCTTTGCAATATTTCTATTATACCTTATATATAATAATATTTCAACTTTTTGTCTTCCAGTGCAAGCAGCACATAATATGGATTTACACTGATTTCCTTCCCCTCTTCAAAGCTGTATATCCCAAGGTGGAGATGGACCGGAAACTGCCCCACCGTCCCTTCCTCCCCGTAACCGGAATCTCCCATAAATCCCAGAAACTGTCCGGCTATCACCGTATCGCCCTCCTTAATATCCGCATAAGAATCCAAATGTGCATAATAAAAATACGCTCCTGAGGGAGAGGTAATTCCAATCCGGTATCCGCCCTTTTCCAGCCACCCTAAATTGGTCACCGTCCCGTCGCTGATACTGACAACCGGATAAATCCCTCGTTCGTTTTTGTCCGCCATAATATCCGTTCCCTCATGAACTCCTTTCCCCTTATACTCCCGCGCGCCCATCCAGGAATCCACATAGGAAGTCCCAAGAGATGAGTCGGCCTCCGATAAGGGAATGGGAAAATACCGGATATCCCGCTCCACCGCAGACAGAAAAGAAAGACAGGATTCAGATAGAAGCTCCCTGTCTTTTCTCATAGCGTCACTGTAAAATTCCGCCCGGAATTTCTCATTGTCGGTACTTTCCGCCGAAAGCCGATTCTTCAGAGCCGCCTCATAAATTTTATGCTGAAATAAAACGCTAAACAACGAAAACAGCAGTACAAGAACCAGGTAGTTCCTCAAATGTCTCATATTTTCCTGTTACAGTTCACACGTCCCTTGTTCTTGCCCGGTAACCACAACATAACAGACAAGGACAAAAGGCGTATGAACTGTAACTTCCTCCTGTTTTTGTACTACTATATGAATTACTTAGCCGCTTTCAGAACCTCCAGAAGATACTTATAGCTCCGTTCCACCGATTTGATATTCATGCGCTCGTTAACAGAATGAACATCCAGAATCTCCGGTCCAAAGGAAATGCAGTCCAGCTCCGGATTTTTCCCCACAAACAATCCGCACTCCAACCCTGCATGAATAGTCAAAACCTGCGGTTTCTCTCCATACATTTCCTGATAAACCCTCACCATCAGTTCCCGAAGTTTAGAATCCTTCCGATAATTCCAGGCAGGGTATTCGTCTCTGGCTTCTCCCTTGCCTCCCGCAAGCTCCGCAAGCGCAAACAGACGCTCCTTTAAATCCCATTTTTTTGATTCCATAGAGCTTCTCACCAGATGCGAGATAATCACCTCCCGCTCCGAAGTCTGAATAATCCCGACATTAAGAGAAGTCTCCACCTGCCCTTCTACCTGCCGCTCATAACAGATGACGCCGTTTTGCATAGTACTGAGATAAGAAATAACCCGGTTTGTATCCGCCTGCGCAAAGACCCGGTCAGCCTTATCCTCTGTTACTTCCACATAAAGGCCCGGTTCATCTTCGCCAAATTCGTCCTTCCAAACCCGTTCCATCTTACGAACCGCATTCATACACGTCTCTTTATCCTTAGGGGATACCGCAATCTTAGCCTCGCTTTTTACGGCAATCACATTATCCCCTTTTCCTCCGACAATCTCCGCCAGCCGAAGCGGCGTCTGTCTGCGTAAATGATTCAGAAGACGTCCCATGAGAGCGTGAGCGTTTCCCCTCTGCTTATGAATCTCACAGCCGGAATGTCCGCCGGTCAGTCCGCCGATTACTATGGAGAGCGCTTCCCCCTCTGCTTTCTCATAAGAAACCGGAATCACCGTATCAAACCGAAATCCTCCGGCGCAGCCTGCAGTCAGAATCCCCTCCTCCTCAGAATCAATATTAATCAGCATCTTTCCTCTCAAGTCATCCATATTGAGAGCGCCCGCGCCGCCCATTCCCACTTCCTCATCCGAAGTAAATAGCGCTTCAAGCGGTGGGTGCACAATCTCGTCGCTGTCAAGAACCGCAAGCATCATAGCTACAGCAATTCCGTCGTCACCGCCAAGCGTAGTATCTTTAGCCGTAACATATCCGTCCTGAATCCAAAGCTTAAGCCCGTCCTTCTCGAAATCATGAGAAGAATCCGGCGTCTTCTCACACACCATATCTAAATGCCCCTGTAAAATCAAGGTTTCCGAATCCTCGCAGCCCTCTGTTCCCGGCTTTCGTATGATTACATTATTCGCCTCATCCTGAATCACAGAAAGGTTCCGCTCTCTGGCAAAGTTCACGCAATAATCACTGATTTCCTTCGTATTGTGGGAACCATGGGGGATTTTACAGATTTCCTCAAAATAATGAAACACCCGTTTCGGCTCTAATTCACTTAATACTGCCATTATAAAACTCTCCTTTTCACTCTGTAATATTTTTATTTTATAATAATAAACCCTTCAAAAAGGTCATTTAAATACTCGAATCATTCAATAATTACGGGGTGGTCTCCTGCTTCGTCAAAACAAAAAGAATCTATCATAAACACAGACCGGCCCGCGTAGATTAATAAAGAAATCTACTTATAAGGAGCCTCTATGCGCAAATGGTTTTCCCCTTGTTTGATGATATTACTATTCCTCATTTTCCTGATTTATAAAAATGAAGTCGTTACCGGCGCCGCTGAGGGGCTGCTTCTATGGTACCGTTTTGTACTTCCCTCCCTGCTTCCCTTTATGATTCTTGTCAATGTTATGATACATACAGACACGATTTCTCTTCTTGCGAATCTTACCGGGCCTCTGATGAAATACGTTCCAGGAGTATCCCCAAAAGGTTCTTTCGCGGTTCTTTCCGGTTTCCTGTGCGGCTATCCTATGGGGGCGAAGGTATCTGCCGATTTGGTGACGGGAAATCAGATTTCCTATGCCGAAGGCTCTTATCTGTTGTCTTTCTGCAATAACACCAGTCCCATGTTCGTTTTGAGCATTCTGTTATTAAAATTCATTCCGGAAAAAGAACTTCATCTTCCATTTTTTCTGATACTTTTCCTGACGCCGCTCCTATGCGGACAACTCTTTCGTATCTATTATATGCGCGAATCTTCCGGCACATTCGCTGCAAAAATCTTCCCTGTAAAAAGTCCTCTCTCCCGCAGACAGAATGATTTCTCCAAAACGCTGGACGCCTGTCTCATGGACAGCTTCTATGCGATTGTAAAGGTGGGTCTGTACATGATGCTTTTCTCCATATTCATTAAGCTGTCCACAGCCTTACTCCCAGGCCATAGTCTGACAAAATCCCTTTTCCTCTCTTCCTTAGAAATCACGACGGGCCTGTCCCTGCTGGCAGAACTGGAGGTTCCGGCCGCATTTCGCTATATCCTGCTTATGGCGGAAACCTCCTTCGGCGGCTTCTGTGCAATCTTCCAGACTTCTTCGATGATTCAGGAATCCGGCCTTAAAATTCTTCCATACATCGCACAAAAGCTGATTACCGCAGCGATAACCAGCCTGTTAACCTATCTATATTTGTGCAGATTCTATACCGCGGCGCTCTCCTAATAAAGCAAACTTATAGAAACTCTATACCCGCTCCAATTCCTCTTCCGGGAATTCCAGCTCTCCAGTCATGCCAAAATCTGCTTCCATCTCATTGACTGGCTGCTCAGGAATCTCCAGTTCAGAGCGATTATTGCGTACCATATCATAACACTCCTGCAGAGTAGTCAATAGCCCGTCATACTTGGTCGTATAATTATCCAACGTATGTCCGATAATATTCTCTGCATTCGCCAAAAGCTCATCCGTATACTGAACTGCTCCGATACGAATATCATTGGCGTCGCTTGTAGCGCTGTCAAGAATCTGCTGCGCCTGCTCTGTAGCGGCAGTTACAATCTCATTGGCCTGTGCATAAGCCTGCTGCATAATCTCATGCTCACTCACCAGTTCATTGGTATGAATCTGCGCTTCCTGTATCATATTGTCAGCCTTCGCCTGCGCATCGGCAAGAATGGCGTCCTTGTTTGCAATAATCTTCTGGTAACGCTTAATCTCATCTGGCGCCTTCATCCGAAGCTCCCGGAGAAGCTCGTCCAACTGATCCTTATTCACAATAATCTTCGACGTAGACAAAGGCTGAAATTTGCATGAATCAATATACTCCTCAATCTCCTCAATAATCTGTTCAATACGGCTGCTCATAATTTACACTCTCCTTCTTTCATCCATTTTCGCTTGTATTCTCTGTTCTACCATCTCCGGCACGAACTGTGAAATGTCCCCTCCAAAAGCCGCCACCTCCCGCACTATCGTAGAACTCAAATAGGAATATTCAAGTCTGGTAGTAAGGAAAATAGTCTCCACGCTTTCCTTCAGCTTGTGATTCGTCTGTGCCATCTGCAGCTCGCTCTCAAAATCCGTAACTGCGCGCAGCCCCCGGACAATCACATCAGCTTTCCTTCTTTCTGCAAAATCTACTAAAAGACCTTCAAAGGCCTCTACTTTCACATTATGATAATTCTTTGTGACCTCTTCTAACATTCTAACACGTTCTTCTAATGAAAACAACGGACTTTTCGCATTATTCTTCAATACTCCGATAATTAACTCATCTGCAAGATGTGCAGCGCGGCCGATGATATCCAAATGACCATAAGTTACCGGATCAAAGCTCCCAGGATAAACTGCCCTCATCGCGATTCCTCCAACTTTATTCTCCAATCATATAACAAAACATTTAAAAAATCAAAAATCTCACTCTTTGCTGTCCCCAGGTATCGTTGAAACAGACTCTATAAAAATATGCTTATTCGTCTTGTACTTCTTTTCCTTCACAATTCGATAGCCAAGCGAACTCAGATACCCAAAATCCGTCTTCAGCGCCGCCTCTACAATTATCATTCCATCTTCTGCAATCAGGCCCAGCTCTTCAATCAGCTTTAAGGTACTATATTCCAACTCTCCCTGATAGGGCGGGTCCATAAAAATATAATCAAACTTCCTGCCTGTCAGCCTGCGAAGCCCCGCGAACACATCCTCCTGAATCAGCTCCGCGCTCTCTCCCAACCCGGTACGCCTTATATTATCACGAATTACTTCCATAGCCGCCCGGTTCTTCTCAATAAAGACCGCTTCCCCCGCTCCCCGGCTTAAAGCCTCAATCCCGATACTGCCGCTCCCTGCAAACAAATCCAGAAACAGGCAATCCCCAATCCAGGGGTCAATCATATTAAATAAAGTCTCCTTAATCCGGTCTGTAGTAGGCCTCGTCTCAAAACCCTCCAGAGTCTTTAGCTGTATTCTCTTCGCACTTCCGGCAATCACACGCATTTTTGCACGCTCCTTGTATACATAATACCTTTCTTCATTCATTATAAAGACCTCTCTTAAAAATGTCAATTATTTTATATGATTCATTCTATGTAACCGTAACAGTTCGTTACTGTTCACACATCGCTTGCCGGACGCGGATTGAATCAGGAGCATGTCTCTGAGCAGACGGAGTAACATTCCATTGAACTATCAGCTAACGCAGACTAAGCCGCTCAGGAAAGCCTTCGCGCCTAAGTCTGCATAAGCTGCTATTTCAATTCCATGAAAAACACTCCTGAATTGTCTGCTCAGAGACATGCTCCTGATTCAACCCACTGTTTACCAAATGACCTGTGAGCTGTTACATGCGAACAGCAACGCAAAACCCCCGGTAGATATTCCGGGGGTTGTTTGGCTGCAAATATTTATTTGTTTCCTGCCATCTTTCTTTCCTGCTCTTCAATCATCTTCTTAACCATATATCCGCCGACAGAACCGTTCTGTCTGGATGTCAGGTCTCCGTTGTAACCGTCTGTGAGAGGTACTCCAAGCTCGCTTGCTACCTCATATTTGAATTTGTCTAATGCACCCTTTGCTTCCGGTACTGCTGTTCTGTTAGATGAACGACTTGCCATTTTAATTTCCTCCTTCTTGTATCTTTTACATTCTTTTCTCTGTGTAACTCTTGTCTTAAGTTACAACCATAGTATATGAAGGATTTACAATATTACACTGGCAGTTTTTTCGTTCTTTTCCATATTTTGTATGCTTTCATATTGATTTACAAGAAGCCAGTCCGCCGCCTCCGAAGCGTGTTTCAGAATCGATGCATCCTGGAATACATCTCCCAACCGAAAATCCATCAAACCACTCTGTCTGATGCCGAACAAATCTCCCGGTCCTCTAAGCTTCAAATCTTCGCTTGCAATCCGAAAACCGTCGTTCGTCTGATTTAGGATTTCTAACCGCTTTTTGGTTTCTTTTGTTTTTGAGCCGCTCATAAAAATGCAATAGGACTGATACTTTCCTCTTCCTACCCGGCCTCGAAGCTGATGAAGCTGCGCGAGTCCGAACCGCTCCGCATTCTCCACCATCATGACCGTAGCATTGGGAACGTTGATGCCAACCTCAATTACAGTTGTAGAAACCAGCACTTGAATTTCTCCTGCCGCAAACCGGCTCATAATCCTGTCCTTTTCGCTCTGCTTCATCTTCCCATGAAGATACTCTGCCTGAATCCGGCCCCCAAGCTCTTCTCTTAACATGGCGGTATAATCAATCACATTCTCCGCCTCAAGATGCTCGCTCTCTTCCACCATCGGACAGATAATATAACACTGCCTGCCCGCCATAACCTGTTTCTCTATAAATCGGTAGGCAGTCTGCCGGTATCCGGTATCTACCACGCAATTCTTAATCGGAAGTCTTTCAGCCGGCAGTTCGTCAATTACCGAAATATCCAAATCTCCATACAAAATAATGGCAAGAGTCCGGGGAATCGGCGTAGCGCTCATAACCAAAATATGTGGCGCGCTGCCCTTTTCTGCAAATATTTCCCGCTGCCGCACTCCAAACCGGTGCTGTTCATCCGTAATTACAAGCGCCAGATTTTTATAATTCACCTTACTCTGAATTAACGCATGGGTTCCAAGGATAATCTGCGACTTGCCTTCTGCAATCCTGTCATAAGCCTCTTTCTTTGCTTTAGCTGTCATGGAACCGGTAAGAAGCTCCGTTTGAACCGGAATCTGATATTCTTTAAAAAGTTCTGTTATAGAATCATAGTGCTGCTTCGCCAAAACTTCAGTGGGAGCCATCATAGCCCCCTGATATCCCTGGCAGGCCGCCGCCATAAGCGCCAACACAGCAATAATCGTCTTGCCGGAACCTACATCCCCCTGAATCAGCCTGGACATAACAAAACCGCTCTGCATATCGCTTTCAATTTCCTTCCACACCTTCTGCTGGGCTTTCGTCAGTTCATAAGGGAGTTTTTTCAAAAGCCTGTCCGTCTCGGCACAGCCTTCCAGCCGAAAATCATTTTTCAGTCGTCCGCTCTCCTTTCGGAGCTTCCTTAAAGATAGGATAAATTCCAGAAATTCATCGAACACCAGTCTCTCCCTCGCATGATAAAAGACTTCCTTATCCTCAGGGAAATGAATCCCCCGCAGCGCATAATTGTACTCTGCCAGCTCATATTTTAAGCGCAGTTCTTCCGGAAACCTGTCCACACACAATTCCAAATGCTCTATCGCCTGCTTTACCGCCTTCGTTACCATATTATTCGTAAGGCCGTTTGTTAACGGATATCTTGGCTGCAGTGTTCCAAGCTTTTCCTCATATTTACCGCCAGGGTAAAAAATCTCAGGATGTTCCAGCACAAGTTCTCTTCCCTTGCGCAAAACCTGCCCTCGCAGAGTTACGCTTCCTCCCGCCGCAAAAGTACTCCTTAAAAAAGGCATCCGGAACCACATAGCCTTTATGGTTCCGGAAATATCCTTAATCTGTACAGTTGTAACCGGCATTCTGCGATTGGGCGATACCTGAACCTTTCCCCATATAGCGCCTGTAATCGTCTGCACCCTGCCTTCTTCCAGTTCACTAATTGGCACAGGCTCCTCGTATACGTCATATCCTCTCGGATAATAACGAAGAAGCTCTCCCACTGTAGAAATCCCCAGTTTATGAAACAACGCCCCGGTCTTCTCGCCAATCCCTTTTAATTCCGTAATTCCAGTTCTCTCATTCATGATTGCTACAATCCCATTTTGTTCAATATTCATCCGCGGATGGTATTCTTTCTGTAACACTTCCCTGGCTGCTAACCGCGCGGCAAGCGCGCAGCTGCAGGCTGAACTGTTGCTTCTTTATTCTACCGCAAGTACGTAATAATAAATTGGCTGCCCGCCGAACTGTGCGTCAACATCCATGTCCGGGTAAAGTTCTTCAATCTCTGCCGCAAATTCGGCTGCTTCCTCTTCTTCCACCTCAGCGCCGTAATAGATACTGATTAACTCAGATTCCTCATCTACCAAAGCTGCAAGCATCTCCTTGGCAGTCTCATGAATATCAGAGCCTACTGCAAGGATTCCCGCATCTCCGATACCCATGATATTACCTTCATGAATCTCCTTATCGTCAATCTTCGTATCCCGAACCGCATAGGTAACCTGCCCGGTCTTCACATTCTGAATATTCTCCAGCATAGCCTCCTCATTGGCGGCGGCATCCGCATCCGGCATAAAGTTTATAATCGCCGTAATCCCCTGTGGAACTGTCTTGGTAGGAATCACAATAATCTGCTTATCCTCCACAAGTGCCTTTGCCTGGTTCGCCGCCAGAACAATATTCTTATTATTTGGAAGAATAAATATGGTATCCGCATTCACCTGCTCAATAGCGTTCAGCATATCCTCAGTACTTGGATTCATCGTCTGGCCGCCTTCAATAATATAATCTGCGCCAAGCTCCCGGAAAATATTATTCAATCCCTCTCCGATGGATACGGTAATAAATCCCATAGCCTTTCTCGGTTCCGCCTTCTTCTTTTCTTCCTTCTGCTGCTTCGCAAGTTTCTCAGCGTCCTTAATCAGCTTCTCCTGATGCTCTTCCCTCATATTATCAATCTTCATGCGGGAAAGCTGTCCGTAGGTCAGCGCCTTTTGAATGGCAAGTCCCGGATCGTTCGTGTGTACGTGAATTTTCACCACGTCGTCATCTGCGACACATACGATAGAATCTCCAATCGACTCCAGATAACCTTTGAATTCATGTTCATCGTTGTCCGAAAATTCCTTTTCCACAAGAATAATAAATTCTGTACAATATCCAAACTTGATATCCGCCGCAGCTTCCGCAGAGACTTTCGTTACCTTAACCGCCGCTCCGGCTTCAATAGCAGAATAATCCACCTCTTTACCCAGGAAAGCGTCATAAGCGCCCTTTAAAACCTCCACAAGTCCCTGTCCGCCGGAATCTACGACTCCCGCTTCCTTCAGAACCGGAAGCATCTCCGGAGTCTTTGCAAGCACCTCTTCCGCATACTGAATAACTGCAGGTATAAATACCTCCAAATCATCCGTCTCCATCTGCATCTGTTCGGCCTTCTCGGCAATTCCTCTTGCAACCGTAAGAATCGTTCCCTCCTTCGGCTTCATAACCGCCTTATAGGCCGTATCTTTCGCCCGTTCACAGGCAGCTGCAAGAATCGATACGTCAATCTCTTTCTCTTCTCTTACCGCTTTGGTAAAACCTCTCAAAAGCTGCGAGAGAATTACGCCTGAATTACCTCTGGCGCCGCGTAAAGAACCGGATGAAATTGCTTTGGCAAGAGTCTTCATATCCGGGTGTTCCAGTGCGGTGACCTCCTTCGCTGCCGACATAATGGTCATTGACATATTCGTTCCCGTATCCCCATCCGGAACCGGAAACACGTTCAGTTCATTAATATATTCCTTCTTCGCCTCGATATTCTGTGCGCCCGCCAAAAACATTTTAGCAAGCATATCCGCATTAATCGTCTTTGTAGCCACTTTCAAAGGTCCTCCTTAAACTAATCGATCACTCTCACGCCTTCGACATATATTTTAATCTTATCCACCGGCATCCCGGAAAATTCTTCTACTTTATACTTTACATTGCTAATCAGATTATCCGTTACGGCAGAAATGCTAACGCCATAAGATACAATTACATGAAAACTGATTTTGATTCGGTTATCATCCGAGATAGAAACCTGGATTCCATGGGTCAGTCTCTCTTTCTTCAGCAAACGATAAATGCCATCCTTCACATTGACAGCCGCCATACCTACAATTCCAAAGCACTCTACCGCCACCGTACCGGCATACTTTGCAATTACGTCAGAGCTTACTGTAATTATGCCATGATCCGTACTCATACTTCCCTTCATATTATATCCTCCAATTCTCTTTATGAATTCAGTCTGTAATAATCAAAAATTTAGTTAACATGAGTATTATACTCTGTTTTCTTTATATTTACAACCCGTTCTTTTTGTGTGAATTGTAACAGTTCAGCCTTCCGGCTTCACTGTTACGGAATCCGCCTATTTTAAAGTTCGCCTGCGGCAAAGGGGCGGATTCCTGGCTACTCAGGTTCATTGGCTGCTAACTGCGCAGCAAATGCGCAGTTGCAGGCTGAACTGTTACTAACATTTGACAAAACAAAATGACAAATCAAACAGGTTACACTGACTGTAAGAAAGTGATTTAGGAGTGTAAAATTCCATCGCAAAGCAATTTTACATGGATTATTGCATATAACAGGACAACGTGTCTGAACTGCTGCATACAAAAAAAGAACCTGAATCCATAAGAACTCAGGCCTTTATTTCCCATATTATGCACGCTCAACTTTTCCAGATCTCAAACAAGAAGTACATACATACATTCTCTTTGTAGCTCCGCCCTCAGTCTTTACCCGAACTGATTTAACATTTGATTTCCACATTTTGGGTGTCTTTCTATGTGAGTGACTTACATTATTTCCAAAGTGAGCACCCTTATCACAAATAGCACATCTAGCCATGACTGCACCTCCTAACACTCCGAAATAGTCTGTTCTCCAGACCCACAACATAATTGATTGTATCAGAAGTATGTACAAATTGCAAGAGATATTTTCCATTTATTGAATTTTTCATAACACCTTATTACTGTTCACACGTCGCCTGCCGGACGCGGGTTGAATCAGGAACATGTCTCAAAGCAGACGGAGTAACATTCCATTGAACTATCAGCTAACGCAGACTAAGCCGCTCAGGAAAGCCTTCGCGTCTAAGTCTGCATAAGCTGTTATTTCAATTCCATGAAAAACACTCCTGAATTGTCTGCTTTGAGACATGCTCCTGATTCAACCCGCTGTTTACCAAATGACCTGTGAACTGTAACAACACCTTTTCGTAACGGTTCAGCCTTCCGGCTTCACTGTTTATGAGCAAACCAGTACGCCTACATAACAAATAATCCCTGATGCCGCTACATAGAAAAGAAAATATTTAAATACTGCGCTTAATATCCTGCTCTCCGAGCCCATCGCATTGATTGCGCCTGTGCCGATTGCAATACTCTGAGGACAAATCATCTTGCCGATTCCCGCTCCCATAACATTCGCGGAAGCCATCCACATCGCATCGAGCCCCAGCGCCTGCGCCGTCTCGCTCTGCAGCCCTCCGAACAGTACGCAGGTTGACGTTCCCGAACCGGTAACAAATCCTCCCAGCGCTCCGATTAACGGAGCAATCAATGGATAGAAAGGCCCCGCCGCCGCTACTAAGAATCCTGCAATATCCGAAATCATTCCACTGTAACTCATAATTTTTGCCGTTGACATTACGGCACAAATCGTGAGAACGGTCTTCCAGTATTTCTTCAACGTTTCTGCAAGTATTTCGGTCATGTCTTTAACGCCGGCCCCCTGGAGCAATCCTCCCAAAATTCCCGCAAGGAAAATCATCACTCCCGGCGTATTAATCCAGCTAAAACTTAACGCATTTCCACCTTCTCCCACATACACAGTAACCGTACTCTTAATTCCCGCAATAGCGTCATGAATCGGAGGACATAGAGTGGAAGTCAGCATCAGAAAAAGAAAAATCAGAATAAAAGAGCTCCAGGCCTTTAATCCTTCTCTGGCCGATATCAACTCTTCCCCTTTGCTTTCCCCTGAAACCAGAACCGCATACTCGGAATCCGTATCCATGTTGAACATCTTAGCCGCGGCAATAATCGCTCCCATAGAGCAGATAGAGCCGACAATATTCGGAAGCTCCGGTCCAATAAACTTTGCTGTAAAAAACCAGGGTATAGTAAAAGAAAACGCCGAAATAATCGTAACCGGAATCATTCCCTTTAATGCTTTGATTCCATTTCCACAAATACACACCAGCAAAAAAGGGGAAATACACGTCAAAATCAGTTGAATCACTGCAGCATTTCCGGACAGAGCAAGCGTCTCCAGTCCAGTTACAGATGAAAGCGTAACAGTAGGAACCCCTACCGAACCAAAGGCTGTCGGCGTTGAATTTACAACCAGACAACCAAGTACCGCGCTGACAGGATTCAGCCCGATTCCCACCAGCATCGAAGCCGGTATGGCGACAGCCGTACCGAAACCGGCCATCCCTTCCATGAAATTTCCGAATCCCCAGCCTATCAACAGAGCCAGTACACGCTTATCCCGAGATACCCCCATCAGCATTTTCTTAACCAGCTCCATTGCTCCGGTTCGCAGCATCAGATTATAAGTGAACAGAGCCGCTATAATAACCAGGCAGATTGGCCACAGCGCATTTAAGGTTCCCTCCAATACCGCTGTCACCGCGCTTAGAGGGTCTGATTTCCAGAATCCGACTGCCAGCGTCATGGTTATCAGAAGAGCCACAGCACAGGCCTTGTGCCCGGCCATCTTAAGCCCGCTTAAGGCAGCAATCAGCCAGATAATCGGCAGCATTGCAATAATAAATTTTAATAATAACACCTTTTCTCCCTCTCCTTCCCGAATCGGGCCGCCAACTGTATCGACTGCATCATGCCTTTATCTCCGCATTTCCATAATCATTTCCCTCATTAAAGTTACGGGCGTTTTCCATCGTTACAACTGCGATTGCCTGCAGAGCTTCTCTGGTAAAGAAAGCCTGATGGCTGGTCAGAACTACCTGCGGGAACATCAAAAGACGGGCTGTAATATCGTCCGTAATAGCTTTGTCGCTTCGGTCTGTATACACATTATCGTCTTCTCCCTCATATACGTCCAGGGCAACCGCATGGAATTTTCCTTTCTTCAGAGCATTAATCAGGGCTTCCGTATCAATCAGACCTCCTCTTGCCGTATTTACCAGCATCACCATGTCTTTCATCCTGGCAATACTTTTCTCATTGATAATATGGCGGGTACTCGGAAACAGCGGAGCGTGAAGCGAAATCAGATCCGCCCTCTCAAACAGTTCCTCTTTCTCCACATAGGTAAGAAGTCCTTCCTCCTGCAGCTCATGATTCGGATATGCATCCCATCCCAATACAGTCATACCATATCCTTTACATATTCTTGCCATGCAGACCCCGATTTTCCCAGTACCTACAATACCGGCCACTTTATTGTGAAGGTCAAGTCCAAGCAGACCGCTCAGGGCAAAATTATTTTCTTTTACTTTATTATACGCCTTGTGCAGATGGCGGTTAGCCTCCTGCAGAATCGCCATGGCATGCTCTGCTACTGCATAGGGAGAGTAGGCCGGTACACGCAACACCGTAATACCACAGTCCCTCGCAGCCTCCAGATCTACATTGTTAAATCCGGCGCAGCGCAACAGAATCAGCCGGACTCCATACTTATGCAGCTTTTCGACAACAGGTCTGGACACATTATCATTTACAAACACACAGACTGCGTCGAATCCTTCTGCCAGATTCACCGTCTCAGGTCCCATATTGGAACTGAAATACCGGATATCCGAATTATAAGTCCCTTCTCCCTTATCCCGAACCAGTTCACTAAAGAAAGTTCTGTCATAGTCTTTCGTTCCAAAGAATGCAATCTTAAGCAGATTTACTTCTTTTTTCTCATTAAATTCTCCCTTCAACACCTCTTCAAGAGCTTCCTTCGCCTGCTCTTCATCCTGGCCTGTTATCTGAATCGTCAGTGTATCCCCCTTCTTTACTGCCAGTTCCAGAAGCTCCAATACATTTCTTCCGTCTGCCGTTTTCCCGTTCGCATTTACAGTCACAATACTGCTATAGGCCACGCAGCTCTGAGCCAACAGAGCGCATGGACGTGCATGAACTCCACGAGGGTTTGTTACAACAAATACGATTTCTTTCATGATACTTCCTTTCCTGTCCGGCGCTGTTTTTGCCAGACATAAAACACTTTGTTAAATTTATAACCAAGTCGATAATATCACTTCGTTATTTTTTTGTCAATTATTTTTTACTATTTTTCCGCTTAAAATGTAACAGTTCTGATTATTCTAATGCTTGGGAGCCACCAATTTAAAGCTTGAGAGCCACCCAAAATCCGTCCTGATTTTAATGCTTGGGGGCCATCTATAAGATACAAGATATAGTTGTACTGAAAATAT
>CAJSZQ010000038.1 GCA_910574185.1 Lachnospiraceae bacterium | reverse complement strand
CCCGAAAATGGGTCAAGGGACAGGTCCCTTGTGGATTCTTAGGGCAAAGCCCTAAGTCCCCGAAGGGCCTGCCGATTGATATATTTGCATTTTTCAAGGTTCATTTGAGCCTATATTTTTCAAGCTCTGTTTTCATAAACTATTTGACACTACCTACTCAAATTGGTATTTTACAGACCATAAAATAAATCTTCTACAACACAACCCAAGACACGACGGGTATTGTAATGACCGACAAAATGGTAGTAATCGCTACACCCTTTGACGCCAGCTCCACATTTCTATCATACTGACCTGCAAGCATAACCGCCATACTTGCCACCGGTGTTGCAAGCATAATCATACAGACCGCCACCAGAAGTTCATTGGTAATAAACTGTCGGATTACCAAAGTTCCTATTATCGGTATCGCCAGCAGTTTCACCGCTGAATAGATTAACAGCTTCCCGTCCAAAAATAGCTCCCTCAGGCTGATAGCCGATAAAGAAATCCCAATCACCATCATACTCAAAGGCCCGGTCAGACCGCTAAGCCCAGTGATTGCTGTCCGGATAAATCCCGGAACTGACGCTGATGACAGATACAAAACAACCGCAATCAGACAAGAAACCACGCCTATATTCAAGATGCGTTTCCATTGGAATTTTTCTCCTTCCGCGTCTTTCCCACGCACCATGGCAATTCCATAAGTATAAATCAACACATTAAAAGGCAGCGTAAATATAGCCGCATACAGCAACGCCTCGTTCCCATATACGGCAGCAATTACTGGAAATCCCATAAATCCTATATTATTAAAAGTTGTCATCAACTTATATATTCCCTTTTCATCCTCGGACGCCCGGAATACAATCGGAGTAAACCATGCCAGTATCAGAAGAACCGCAAACATCAGCACCGCAATCACTGCCGTACTCACAAGCTCTCTTCCCGCCGCTTTCCCGTCGCTTCCAACCGCCGAATTAAGAATCAGCGCCGGATTGGCAATATGGATGACTATCCATGACAAAACTTTGCCTGCTCTTGCATCCAACGCTCCCGCTCTGCTTCCATAGTATCCTAAAATCATATAGATAAATAACACAATCATTTGCTGCAACAAAAGCATCTTATTTCTCCCGTTATGGTTCCCACAGCACCTACTCTGACCTAAGAACTGCGAAAATCATAATTTTCCCCTTTTTAAAAGCCCGCCGGCTTTCGCCAGCGGGCCAGATTATTACAGTATTTTATCTTAATAGATTCTGCTTATTCTGCTCCGTACAGAGTAACAAGCTTCTTCAGATACTCGTATCTTTCCTTCGCTTCCTTCTCGTTCTGAGCAAACATCACTTCAGCCTTCTCAGGATTGAATCTTGCAAGAGCGTTGTAACGAACCTCTCCGTTCAGGAAGTCTTTATAGCCTTCCATCTTAGGCTCTTTGCTGTCAAGCGTAAACTTGCCGCCCTCTGCCGCAGGACTAAACCGGAAGTTGTTCCAGTAACCGCACTCTACCGCTAACTGCTCCTCGGTCTGAGCCTTGCTCATACCTTTCTTAATACCATGGTTGATACATGGAGCGTATGCAATGATGAGCGATGGTCCCGGATAGGCTTCCGCCTCTGCGATTGCCTTAACAGTCTGGTTATAGTCAGCGCCCATTGCAATCTGTGCAACATATACATAACCATAGCTCATGGCAATCCCTGCAAGGTCTTTCTTCTTAATCTCTTTACCGCCTGCCGCGAACTGAGCAATTGCACCTGTCTTGGTAGCCTTAGAAGACTGTCCGCCTGTGTTGGAGTAAACCTCGGTATCGAATACCATAACGTTGATATCCTTACCGCTTGCAAGCACATGGTCAACGCCGCCGAAACCGATGTCATAAGCCCATCCGTCGCCGCCGAATACCCACTGGGACTTCTTAGCGAGGAAATCTTTATTCTTCACGATATCTTTGCAGGTCTCGCAGTCACAGCCCTCTAATGCTGCAACCAGCTTATCTGTAGCCGTTCCGTTTGTAACGCCGCTTCCATAGGTATCAAGCCATTCGCCGCATGCAGCCTTTACTTCATCGGAAGCCTCCTCAGAAGCAGCCACCTGCTCAACCTTAGCCTTCAGACCTTCTCTCAGAGCATTCTGTGCCAACAGCATACCGTAACCAAACTCAGCGTTATCCTCAAATAAAGAGTTGCACCATGCCGGTCCCTTACCTTCTGGAGTTACGGTGTAAGGCGTAGACGGTGATGAGTTACCCCAAATCGAAGAACATCCCGTCGCATTAGCGATGTACATTCTGTCTCCGAACAACTGTGTAATTAACTTCGCATAAGGCGTCTCTCCGCAGCCTGCACATGCGCCTGAGAACTCAAGGAGCGGCTGTTTGAACTGACTTCCCTTAACGGTATTCTCTTTATACTTCGCAACCACCTCTGGCTTAACTGGAATCTCTCTTCCAAAATCGAAGTAAACCTGTGAGCCGGCATTTGCTTCCATGTTCTCCATAACAAGCGCTTTCTCGCCCTTCTTGCCAGGACATACATTTGCACAGGAACCGCAGCCTGTACAATCGTAGGCAGATACTGTTATAGCAAACTTCATGCCAGGCATACCGATCATATCGATAGTCTTAAGTCCTTCCGGAGCCTTTGCAGCCTCTTCCTCTGTAAGCGCTACCGGACGGATAACTGCATGCGGACATACATAAGCGCAGCGGTTACACTGAATACAGTTCTCTTCCTTCCATACCGGAATATCTACAGCAATGCCGCGCTTCTCGTATGCTGCAGAACCAGACGGAGTAGAGCCGTCTACATAATCCGTAAATGCAGATACCGGAAGTGAATTACCTTCCTGTGCATTGACCTTTGACTGAATATTCTTAACAAATGCGACAACATCTTCTCTTCCGCCCTTAACTTCTGGCGTAAACAGGCCTTCGTCCTCACAGTTCTTCCACTCTGCCGGAACGTCTACTGCAACTACCTGCTTAGCTCCGGCGTCGATTGCATCGTAGTTCATCTGTACAATCTTATCGCCCTTCTTGCCATAAGTAGCCTTTGCAGCCTTCTTCATCAAATCAATTGCCTCTTCCTCCGGAATGATGGCAGCCAGCTTGAAGAATGCAGACTGAAGAACGGTATTGATACGTCCGCCAAGTCCAATCTCTTTACCAATCTTAATACCGTCGATTGTATAAAGTTTAATGTCATGATTTGCAATAAATGCCTTTACCTGTCCCGGAAGATGCTTCTCAAGTCCTTCCATATCCCATGGACAGTTCAGAAGGAAGGTTCCTCCGTCTACTAACTCCTGAACCATATTATACTTATTCACATAAGAAGGATTGTGGCAAGCCACAAAGTTAGCCTTATGAATCAGATAAGTGGACTTAATCGGACTCTTTCCGAAACGCAGGTGAGACATGGTAACACCGCCGGATTTCTTAGAGTCATAATCAAAATATGCCTGTGCATACATGTCGGTATTATCGCCGATAATCTTGATGGAGTTCTTGTTGGCTCCAACCGTACCGTCTGCTCCCAGTCCCCAGAACTTACAGTTGATGGTTCCCTCCGGCGTAGTAACAAGCGGTGCGCCGGAATCCAGAGAAAGATTCGTAACATCATCCACAATACCGATGGTGAACACTTTCTTCTCTGTGTTCTTGAATACTGCTACAATCTCTGCCGGCGTAGTATCTTTCGAGCCCAAGCCGTAACGTCCGGAAAGAATCGGAACTGCATCGAACTTAGTGCCCTTAAGAGCTGCAACAACGTCCAGATATAATGGCTCTCCAAGCGCTCCCGGCTCTTTGGTTCTGTCTAATACGTTGATAGTCTTAACGGTATCCGGAATTGCATCAATCAATGCAGATGCGCTGAACGGTCTGTAAAGACGAACCTTAACTACACCAACCTTCTCGCCTGCCGCCATCAGGTAATCAACCGTCTCGTCAATGGTATCGCATACAGAACCCATAGCAATGATAACTCTCTCTGCATCAGCGGCTCCATAGTAGTTAAACAGCTTGTAATCCGTACCAATCTTCGCGTTAACCTTGTCCATGTATTCCTGAACAATTGCCGGCATAGCGTCATAATAGGAATTGCATGCCTCTCTTGCCTGGAAGAAGATATCCGGATTCTGTGCGGAACCTCTCTGGCAAGGATGATTCGGATTCAGCGCATGCTTTCTGAATGCATCGATTGCATCCATATCCACAATCTCTTTCAAATCTTCATAATCCCATGTCTCAATCTTCTGAATCTCATGAGAGGTACGGAAACCGTCAAAGAAGTTAATAAATGGAATACGTCCCTTGATTGCCGCACAGTGTGCAACCGGCGTCAAATCCATAACCTCCTGTACGCTGGATTCGCAGAGCATCGCACAGCCTGTCTGACGGCATGCGTATACGTCTGAGTGGTCTCCGAAAATAGATAATGCATGGCTGGCAAGCGCACGTGCGGATACATTAAATACGCCCGGAAGCTGCTCGCCTGCAACTTTGTAAAGATTAGGAATCATGAGAAGCAGACCCTGTGAAGCTGTGTACGTAGTAGTCAAAGCTCCTGCTGCCAGTGAGCCGTGAACAGTACCTGCCGCTCCCGCCTCTGACTGCATCTCTGTAACCTGTACTTCTCTCCCAAAGATGTTTTTCCTGCCCTGAGTCGCCCACTCGTCTGTAGCCTCTGCCATAACAGACGAAGGTGTAATTGGGTAAATCGCTGCAACATCAGTATAAGCATAAGAAGCGTGAGCCGCTGCATGATTACCATCCATGGTCTTCATTTTTCTCGCCATTTTTCTTGTTCCTCCTTAAATTAGAAAATGTTATACTTGCCGGAATGCCTGTCCAAATTGACCCTCCACTCCGGTATACCCAAAGGGTATAAAGAATTTTCGACGTATGTAGTTATTATATCCTGTGGTATAAAAAAAGTCCAGACATTACCAGCTAATTTTTGTTCCTTTTTCCATACAAAAACCACAATTCACAGGGTGTCTGATAAACGGCGGATTGAATCGGGAGCGCATCTTTATGCAGACAATTCGGGCGTGTTTTACTCCTGATTCAACCCGCGTCCGCCAGTCTGACTGCGAATCGTAAAGAGACTGTGCTCTGCACAGCCTCTTTGTCAACTCTCTATAAAATCATCGAAATCATCAAAATTACTCTCCGCAGCATCTGCTGTAAGCCCTGATTCCACACGCTCCTCCTGCTGTGGATACTCTTCTCTGTAACGCGTCTTCCGTCTATGCATCGTTCTTCTTCGTTCAATATTCTTTCTGACCTTCACGATAAGTATCACAGACACTACTGTAAGAAGCGCTGCCAGCGCTCTGGATACGGCCCATCCAATTCCCGGTATCAGAAGCTGATCCGTCCGGAGTCCTTCAATCCAGAATCTTCCAAATCCATAACCCGCCAAATACACAAGGAACATCTCTCCTTTAAACATCTGCCTTCTGCTGTAAAACGTCATAAAAATCAAGACCAGCAAACACCAGACAGATTCGTACAAAAACGTAGGATGTACCTGAATATATCCCACCCCGTCCGCCATTTCCATATGATCCCGCATGAACTGTGTCACATCGGAGCTTCTTACCGCATCTAAGGGAAGCTTCATTGCAAATAACCCGTTCGTATATTCACCAAAAGCCTCTCTGTTAAAAAAATTTCCCCAGCGTCCAATTGCCTGCCCCAGCACCAATCCAAAACAAGCCGTATCAAGAAGCTTTCCCACCGCAAGTTCTCTCTTCTTTGCAAATATAAATACTGTAATAACCGCGCCGATTACTCCACCGTATATAGCAAGACCTCCCTGCCGGATATTCAGAATACTAAGCAGATCATTCTTATACATATCCCAGGAGAATATCACATAGTAAATCCTCGCGCCAATAATCCCAAAAATCACCGCATAAATTGCAAGATCAATATAAACCTCTGGATTCTGTTTCGTCCGCTTTGCCCAAAGCATCGCCATAAAAATACCCGCCAAAATACCAAGTCCAATTATGATTCCATAAAAAGCTATATCAAAGCCAAAAACAGAGATTGCTTTCCCTACATTCTTAAGATGAATCCCAAGATTCGGAAAGTCTATTGTCTTATGCATGTTGTTCTCTTCCTTTCCATATCCTTATCCTACACATTAAATCGGAAAAGCATAATATCTCCGTCCTGAACTACGTACTCTTTACCTTCCAGTCGGACAAGCCCCTTTTCTTTTGCCGCATTGTGTGAACCACAGGCCATTAAGTCATCATATGCTACAACCTCTGCCCGGATAAATCCCCGTTCAAAATCCGTATGAATTTTCCCCGCCGCCTGCGGAGCCTTTGTGCCTTTTGTAATGGTCCACGCCCGTACTTCTGGTTCTCCGGCTGTCAGATAACTGATGAGTCCAAGAAGACTATAACTTGCCTTAATCAGTTTCTCCAGACCCGACTCTGAAAGCCCCAAATCCTCCAAAAACATCTTCCTCTCATCATCTTCAAGCTCGGCAATCTCCTGCTCAATCTGAGCGCATACCACAAACACTTCACAGTGTTCTGCATTCGCATACTCCCGCACAGCCTGTACCCCTGCGTTAGCCTCTCCGTCATCTGCAAGTTCGTCTTCTGTAACATTCGCTGCAAATATCACTGGTTTCGCTGTAAGAAGGTTCAGGCTGTGGAACAACGCCTCCTCTTCTTCATCGTCAAAACCTTCAAAATTCTTAGCAAGCTTACCATCTTCCAAATAATCTTTTACTCGCTCCAGAAGCTTCAGCTCCTTTGCCGCCGCCTTATCGTTTTTCGCCGACCTTGCTGTCTTGGCAATTCTTCTATCCAGCGCCTCAAGGTCAGAAAAAATAAGCTCCAGATTAATCGTCTCCACATCCCGCATTGGATTAATACTTCCATCGACATGAACGATGTTACCGTCCTCAAAACACCGCACCACATGAACAATGGCGTCTACCTCGCGGATATTGGCCAGAAACTGATTTCCAAGTCCTTCTCCTTTAGACGCCCCCTTAACCAGACCTGCAATATCCACAAATTCAATCGCCGCCGGAATTATCTTTTTCGTATGATACATCTCTCCGAGAACATTCAGCCGTTCATCCGGCACCGTAACCACTCCCACATTCGGATCAATGGTACAAAACGGATAATTAGCTGATTCTGCCCCCGCTTTTGTCAAAGAATTAAATAACGTACTTTTACCCACATTTGGTAATCCAACAATCCCTAGTTTCATATTTTCTAAATACCTCCTCAAAAGCCTTGATTCTACTGGGTTTTATCATCTATTCCATATCTTATCACATCAATCCCTGTCACGAGTTTCCATCAGTATTACCGTACCGTTAGAAAAGTCAATTACAACCTCGTCCTCTTCAAATTCATTACTCACACACAGACTGTCGCAAGGCATCAGGGTATGATTCCTTAAAGGATATTTTGCTCCGCGTATATTCAATCCCCTTACCGTTTCCCCTAACGGAAACACGCTGAAAAAAGGCCCGTATGCATTCTCCTTCCGCAGACGAATCTCTTCTCCAATCAAACGGATTCGATTCTGAGGGTCCAGTATAAACGCCTCTACCCCCGCCATAAATGGAATCATCAGGCTCTGTACGTTCGCCCATAAATGATCAATCCTTCCTCCTGTAGCGCCAAGAATTACTATATGCTCACTGCCAAGAGTTACTCCAAGACGCACCGCTATCTCTGTATCCGAAGCGTCTTTTACCGGGTTATATGCCCGAATAGGCACATCTCCCCGCTCTCTATAATAACTTATAATCTCCTCCGGAATGCTGTCAAAATCACCCACAATATAACTTGGCAATATTTTGTGACGATACAAAAATTCCACGCCTCTGTCTACGCCAATAATACAGGAGCCATCCATCTTTTCCAATACATCACACACCATAAGCTCGTCCAGTATCCCGCCGCTTATAATAACTGTATTTTTACTCATTTTTTCTGAATATCTCCATACATTTTCTCACATTCTCACCAATGTCTCCACCAAATACTGCGGAACCTGCAACCAGGATATTCGCTCCGGCTTCCATAATCTCCGGCATGTTATCCAGCGTTACTCCGCCGTCTACTTCCAAATCAATCTCCCGGCCCGTCTCCCGTATCATTTTCCTTGCATCTCGAATTCTTTCCAGTGATTCCGGGATAAATTTCTGTCCGCCGGCCCCTGGATATACCGACATAATAAGAATCATGTCCACAATTTCTAAATATTCCCGCACTGCTTCTACAGGCGTATTCGGATTAATGGAAAGTCCTGCCTTAAGCCCCATATCTTTAATCTTGACCAGAGCCTTTCTCACGTCTGGACAGGCCTCATAATGTACCGTAATCAAATCCGCTCCTGCATCGCGGAATGCTTCCACATAACGAATCGGGTCCTGTACCATTAAATGAGCGTCCATCATTTGTCTGGTAGCTTTTCTGATGGATTTCATGACTGGTATTCCAAAAGAAATATTTGAAACAAACATTCCATCCATGACGTCAAAATGCAAATAAGCGGCTCCGTTATCCTCCGTTTCTTTAATCTCGCTGCCGAGCTTTGTAAAATCCGCCGAAAGAATAGAGGGTGCAATTACGTACTTCATCTTTAAAATCTCCTTTTATCTTTTAATTCTTTATATAACTCCAGATAACTCTGATATCTGACCGCATGAATTTTCTCCTCCGAAAGCGCCGTCTTTACCGCGCAGCCCGGTTCATGAACATGATCGCATCCGTTAAACTTACACGTTCCTTCATAAGAGGCAAATTCCGGAAAATAATATTTCAAATTTTCTTTCTCAAAATCATTCACATAGAGAGAACTAAACCCCGGAGTATCCATAATATAAGTATCTTCATCAACCGTAATCAGTTCCGAATGTCTTGTGGTATGTTTACCCCGGTCTATCTTTCTGCTGATGTCTCCCGTTTCCATCTTTATGTTCTTCTGCAAGCAATTAATCAACGAAGACTTTCCTACGCCGGAAGGTCCCGCAACTGCAGTGGTTTTCTTTTGAAGAATCTCCCTGATATCGTCAATATGTTCTTCCATCCGCGCGCTGATAAACGTCACCCGATACCCCGACGGCCTGTAAATCTCCCGCAGTCTGTCCATATCATCTTCTGCGGCAATATCCCGTTTATTAAAACATAAAATTACCGGAATTTCTTTTCGTTCCATCATAACCAGAAAACGGTCCAAAAGATTAAAATGTGGCTTTGGCTTCTGCATTGCAAACACTATCAGCGCCTGGTCCACGTTGGCTACCGCAGGCCGTACAAGCTCATTCTTTCTGGGAAGAATCTCTCTGATACTTCCCTCTTTATCCCCTTCACTCAATATATCAACTTCTACATTGTCCCCTACCAATGGTTTCTTTCCCTCTTTACGGAAAATTCCCTTCGCCTTACATTCGTAAATACCGAATTCTGCTATGTGAACATAGTAGAATCCGGCAATTCCTTTTACAATCTTTCCCTGCATATGCTATTGTTCTTCCTCTGAGCCATATGAGCCTCCCGGTTCCTCTGCCGGCGGTGCAGACGGCCAGCCTGTGCTCACCACCAGACTTACCACGTCGCCCTTGGACAATTCCGTACCGACCCCCGGACTGCAGCTTATCACACACCCGGCCGGAACGCTCTCGCTGGCCTCGTAGGTAGTCGTATCAGAAGGAGTAAGTCCGGCGTTGATAATCATCTGCATTGCATTGCTCTCTGATGTTCCTATCACGCTTGGAACCTTTGGTTTCTCTTCAGGCTTCTTGCCCAGACTCACAACAAGACTTACGCTTGTGCCCTTCTCAACCTTGCCGCCGGAAGGCTCCTGCCTGGTTACAAGTCCCGCCTCATAGCTCTCATTGTATTCTGTATCAACACTGGAAACCTGAAGCCCCGCATTGGTAATCTCACTTTTCGCATCGTTCTCCGACATGCCGACCACATTCGGCACAGTAATCTTCTCCGAACCCTTACTAACCAGCATCTTAATCTCCGTATTCTTGGCCGTTACAGTTCCCGCCACCGGTTCCGTCCCGATAACCGTCCCCTGGGTTTCCTCACTGTATACCGCCTCGGTAATAACTTGAGAAAATCCTTTATCATTTAACGTCTTCTGTGCCGACGCTTCATCCATTCCGGCAACGTCCGGAACCGTCTCTTCCTCAGCGACACGCCCGGAGCTCACCACAATCTCTACCTCCGCGCCTTTCTTCACCCGTTTTCCTTCTTTGGGATTCTGCTCGATTACACATCCTTCGTCAAATTCCTTCGACTGTCTCCTTGCCGCAACCTTACAGCTAAGGCCCGCATCTTCCAGAATGGTCTTCGCTTCCCCTTCCTTCATACCTGTAACAGACGGAACCTTTAAGCCTCCTTCCGAATCCACTGCTGAAATTCCATGACCAAACTTTAAGATACCGCTTGCTCTTCCCACAACCACGCCAAGAACAATCAGAATCAAAACTGCAACCACAATGGTAAGAACCCGCATAACTTTGTTCATGCGCGGATTTACCTCGTCGCCATACCGGTCATATTCATCACTGTCGTCATAATCGTCGTCATCGGAATATCCGTCGTCGTATTCATCATCTTCATAATCGTAATCGTCATCAGAGTCTTCTTCCGTATATACTCCCCGGATATCATTCAAATCGTCCTCTGTAATAATTACTGTATCCGCATTATTCAAAGGAATCATCTGCACAAAATCACCCTCCGGGTCCACCAGCGAGTGTTTCAAATCCTGAATTAAGGCGTTCATATTCTCATAACGTCTCTCAGAGTTCTTTTGTGTACATTTTAAAATAATCTGCTCCAGGCTATAAGGAATATCCGGAACCAACTCAGAGGGCGGCGTAATCTCATCCTGCAGATGCTTCACTGCAACTTCAACCGCCGTCTCGCCGTTAAAAGGAACATGTCCGGTTACCATCTCATAGAGCGTTATACCCACAGAGTATATATCACTCTTAATATCCACATATCCGCCTCTCGCCTGCTCGGGAGAAGTATAATGTACAGAACCCATCGCCGACGTGCTGACCGTAGTGGAAGTCGTTGCTTTCGCAATACCGAAATCCGTCACCTTCACCTTGCCGTCTTTGGATATCATCACATTATGAGGCTTAATATCCCGGTGCACAATCTGGCGCTCATGAGCCGCCTCAATACCGTTGCACATCTGAATCGCAATACTGATAACTTCTTTTGACGACAAGTTTTTCTTCCTGTCGATATATTCTTTTAACGTGATTCCTTCTACCAGTTCCATGACCATATAGTATAAACCGCGGTCCTCGCCCACATCGTAAACATTCACGATATTCGGATGTATAAGCCCCGCCGCTGCCTGCGCTTCAGAACGGAACTTTCTTACAAATGTAGAATCTTCACGAAATTCTCTCTTCAATACTTTAACGGCCACATAACGGTTCAGCATATGGTCTTTCCCCTTATAGACGTCTGCCATACCGCCTGCGCCAATCTTACTTAATACTTCATACCTTTTTCCTAAAAAAATACCGTCTTTTATCTTATTCTCATTCACAATATACTCTCCTCACTTGCAATAGGCTCAGCAAGCACAACACCGATATTATCTCTTCCGCCGTTGCTGTTCGCCCTGTCTATCAGCATCTGGACCGCTTCTACAATATCTCTTGCCCCCTTAACCAGCCCAAACATATCCTCGTCTTCTACCATATTGCTAAGACCATCGGTGCACATTAAAATCACGTCTCCCCGTTTAATGCGGAACTCGTAAAAATCCGCTTCCGCTTCCGTTTTTACACCCATGGCTCTTGTGATAATATTCTTATCCGGATGGTTTCTCGCATCTTCTGCTTTGATTCCGCCAAGTCTTACCATCTCTTCCACAAGGGAATGGTCCTTCGACAACTGTCTGATATTATCGTCGATTAGGTACAGCCGACTGTCTCCGATATTAGCAAAATGCAAAGTATTGCCGATAACCGTTGCCGCCACCAGCGTAGTGCCCATACCTTCCAGTTTCACATCCTGGCTCGCGGCCTCAATCAATTCCTCATTAGCCGTCTGAATAATTCTCTTTAAAATCGTCTCCGGCTTCCCTTTTCGGCTTGCCTCTAATTCTCTTCTCACAACTTCCACCGTAAACTTAGATGCAAAATCACCCGCCTTATGTCCGCCCATTCCGTCTGCAACTACGAGCAGATTCGGAAATGGACCGACCGGCTGGTCCGTCGCATATACATAATCCTGATTTACTTCTCGTCGTCTTCCGACATCAGTCATTGCATAATATTTCATCTAGTTCTCCTTTTTGGAAATTGTATGCCGCCGCCTCAGTTGTCCGCATGCTCCGTCGATGTCGGAGCCTCTTTCCCTTCTTATTGTAACATTAATTTTATGATGTTCAAGTTTATTTTTAAAATCAAGAGTATTTTTACGGCAGGGCTTCTGAAAATCCCTCTCTTTAATCTGATTCACCGGAATCAAATTCATATGACAATTTCTGCCGCCAAGTATAAGAGCAAGCTCCCTCGCGTCCTCGTCCGTATCATTCACTCCCTGTACCAGACTATATTCAAACGTTACTCTTCTGCCCGTTTTCCTAAAATAATAGTCGCATGCCGCAAGCACTTCCGAAAGCTGATATTTATCTGCCACCGGCATTAATCTTCTCCTCTTTTCCTGAGTAGAGCCATGAAGAGAAAGCGCAAGCGTAATCTGAAGCCTCTCCTGCGCAAGCCTTTTCATATTCGGTACAATACCGCAGGTAGAAACCGTAATATTCCTCTGGCTGATATGCAGTCCATGCTCGTCGCTGATTATTTGAATAAATTTCAAGAAATTATCATAATTATCTAACGGTTCTCCCGTTCCCATAACCACAATATTAGAAATCCGTTCCCCAATAAGCTTCTGAATCCGATAAATCTGACCAAGCATCTCCGAAACGTTCAAATTCCGCGCCAGTCCGCCAATGGTTGACGCACAGAACTTACATCCCATGCGACATCCCGCCTGCGAGGATATACAAACTGAATTGCCATAAGAATACTTCATAAGAACGCTTTCCACCAAATTTCCATCCCACAATTCAAACAGATACTTCTCCGTAGGATCTTTCTTTGAAATCTGCCGCTCTGCCACAGACAGCTTCCGAATTTCATAATTCTCCCAAAGTCTCCTTCTTAAATCTCTGGAGAGATTCGTCATCTCATCAAAGTTCTCCACAAGCTTTACATGAAGCCATTCGTAAATCTGCCTCGCACGAAATGATTTTTCCCCGAAGTTCTGCATCTCTTCCTGCAATTCCATATATGTATATGAACAAATATCTTTTTTATCCATCAGTTTCTCCTTTTATAAACATGACGCTCTTTGTGAATTTGCACTCTTCCGCAGATTTTACAGCGAATCCATCATCCTTTCCAAATCCCATTACATTGCGTTTTATTCTAAAAAATACATTGCATACTATGTTTTTTTCCTGAACATTGCTATATAGAATCCGTCTCCTCCATTATCTCCTGGAAGAAACTGCTTCTCCCGAATTATCTCAAATTCAGGAAATACACGAATAAACCACCTTGCATTGTCTTCATTCTCCCGCCTGTGAACCGTACATGTACTGTAGAGGAGCTTACCGCCTGGTTTCACATATCGGTGAACCACTGACAGAATCTCTCTTTGAAGGCTAATAAGACTCTTCTGTGTTTCCTGTGTAATCTTGTACTTTAAATCGGTCTTTCTGCCTAACACTCCCAGACCGGAACATGGCAGGTCCGCAATCAGAATATCTGCTTTCTCTTTGGACGTCTCGTCATAGATTGTGGCGTTCTGACACACCGCCTCTATATTGGACATCCCGCATCTTCTAATATTATCCCAAATTAAATCTGTCTTATACACTGTGAGGTCCCTTGCCTCCACGCGGCCAGTCCCCTGGAGCCTGTCTGCCATATGAAGGGCTTTCCCTCCCGGCGCCGCGCAGACGTCAATCACGAAATCCCCCTCCTTCGGCGACGCCCACTGCGCCACCTGCATAGAGCTGACATCCTGTACGCAAAACAGCCCTTCCTGAAAAGTTTCCAGCGCTCCCAGATAATCATAATCCGATATATATAAAGCGCAGGGAATCTCCGAATGCAGCGTCACCTTTACGCCTTCCCTCCCAAGACGTACTGCAAGTTCATCCCTGCTGATTTTGCTTAAATTGCAGCGAACCGATACCGGCTTTTCCTTCAGAAAATCCTGGAGCATCCCTTCCACAATTTCTACATCATATTCTTTCAGCCATTCAACCAGTATCCACTCCGGCATAGAATAAACTACGGAAAGCCATCTTACGACATCCTTCTTATCTGGATAAGTAATCTGTCCCAAATTACGGCTGATATTTCTTAAGACTCCGTTTACAAAACCTCTCAGTCCTGCAAATCCTCTTTTTTCCGCCAGCTTCACCGCCTCGTTGCAGGCTGCGGAAGCTGGAACGCTGTCCATATATTTTAGCTGATATACGCCGCTGCGAATGATATTACGGATAACAGGCTTCATCTTCGCCGCCTTAACTTTAGAAAACTGGTTGATGATGTAATCCAACTCTATCATATGCTCCAGCGTACCTTCTGTAACCCTCGTAATAAAAGCCCGCTCCGGCTTATCCAGATACTGATAGTTTTCCAGCACATTACGAAGCGCAATATGGCTGTATTCACCGTCCCTGGTTACCGCAAGGAGAATCTCTAAAATCAGCTCTCTGTCATTTACGCCGCTTCCCATACAAAACCTCTCTTAATCATCACGTCTTCCGCCGGTAAGAATCAAAATTCTAAGAAGCTGCAGAATTGCCGACGCCGCGCCGGCCACATAGGTAAGAGCAGCAGCCGTCAACACCTTCCTTACATCCTTTACCTCAGATTCATATAGCATTCCCGTATTACCAAGAAGTTTTAACGCCCGACTGGACGCGTTGAACTCCACCGGAAGCGTAACAATCTGGAACAGCACTGCAAAAGAAAATGCAAGGATTCCCAGATTTAAAAGCAGCATCGACATATCCCCCCGCATAAAAAGTCCGATTAGTATCAGCGGCCAGGCAATTCTGCTCCCGAAATTCGCCACCGGAACTAACGAACTGCGAATCGACAACGGCGCATAGCCTTTTGCGTGCTGCAGTGCATGTCCGCACTCATGCGCGGCAACTCCGATAGCCGCGACTGACGTGGCGTTATATGTGGCGTCGGACAGGCGAAGTACTTTATTCCTCGGATCATAGTGATCTGTCAGGTTCCCGGCTATTCTGTCCACTCTGACGTCATAGATTCCCTGACTTCTCAGAATTTTCTCCGCCGCCTCATGACCAGTCAGCATGTTATGACTCTGAACTCCTGCATATTTCCGAAATGTTGCATTCATCTTCGACGAAGCAATCAAACAGATAACGACGCCGATTAAAACAAGTATATACGTAGGGTCAAACCCAAATCCATAATACATCCTTTTGCACCTCCACAATCAATCTTTTATTTCCGCAGGGTGTTCCCCAGATTGCTTCCCTCTTCCAGATGATACCCCCTTAAGAACGCGCCCGTTTCCATCCGCTTCTTTCCTGGAATCTGAACCGCAAGCGCTCGAAGCATTCCTTTTCCGGTCTGTACACAGAACGCTTTCTTATCTACTCTGACAATCGTTCCCGGCGCCAGTTCGGAATCCTCCCACACCACTTCCGCCTCCCAGAGCTTCATCACCTTATCTTCCCACATAGTATATGCACTGGGCCAGGGATTCAAACCTCTGATTAACCGTTCAATCTTATCCGCGGGCCAGGTCCAGTCAATCTCTCCCAATTTCTTGTCTAGCTGTTTAGCATAGGCTGTGGGACTTTCCCCCTGGCTGGTAAATACTGCCGTTCCCTTCTCAATCTTATCAAGTGTGGATACACAGAGCTTTGCTCCCTCTGCCGCCAGTTTATCATGCAAACTTCCTCCGGTTTCTTTCGCGTCAAGCACAACCTCCGCCTTTTCAATCATATCCCCGGTATCCAATCCCTCGTCCATCTGCATGGTAGTTACACCGCTCACTGTCTCGCCTTCTATGACAGCCCACTGAATAGGCGCGGCCCCGCGATACTTCGGAAGCAGGGACGCATGCACGTTAATGCAGCCGTACCTGGTCATCGTAAGAATTTCCTTCGGCAGTATCTGTCCAAACGCAATGACTACCATAACGTCTGCCTCATATTTTCCAAGTTCCAGAACAGATTCTTTATCCCGAATCTTCCGGGGTTGAAATACTGGGATTCCCAATTCCAGCGCCTTTTCCTTCACCGGAGAAAACGAAACTTCCTTTCCTCTTCCCTTCGGCTTATCTGGCTGGGTTACCGCAAGAACCACTTCATGTCCGGCCCGTACCAGCGCTTCTAAGGTCCCCACTGAGAAATCCGGGGTTCCCATAAAAATAACCTTCATCTATTCTTCCTCCTCATTCTCTGCATCAAAGAGCGGACCCTCTGCAAGCTCCACATACATGTGCCCCTCCAAATGATCAATCTCATGACACATAGCCCTGGCAAGTAAATCCTCCCCCTCAAGAATTACCGGGTTCATATTCTGGTCAAACGCTTTAACTTTCACATACATGGGACGGGTAACCGTACCGGCTTTGCCTGGAAGGCTTAAACATCCCTCGTTACCAGTCTGCTCCCCGGAACTCTCCAAAATCTCAGGATTCACCATAACAACCGGTCCGTCTCCCACATCAATTACCACAATCCGCTTCAGTATTCCCACCTGGGGAGCCGCAAGACCTACCCCCTGCGCCTCATACATAGTATCCAGCATATCATTAATCAATATCCTGTTTCGGATTGTCATCTTTGTTACCTCTTTGCAGGGTTTGGTAAGAATATCATCTCCCATTAATCGAATTTCTCTCAGTGCCATTACGCAAAATCTCCTCTCCTCCCAAAACATATTTGAAAATACATCTCTGCAATTTTCAAACACGCTCCGGCGTTAAAATATATTCATCGGATTAAAATCAAACTGAATCTTAAGCGTTAGAAAACCCGAATTAATCTGGATGTACTGCTCCAGATAATTTTTCACATCTATCAGCATACCATATTTCGGACATTTTAGGTAGAGAATCTTGCGGTAAACATCATGAATCCTGCTTACATAGGGTGTGGCGGGCCCGATTATTTCTATCTGTTCCCCACTTACGCGCATTGTATACTCCTTCAAATACCCTGCCGCTGTCTCTAAATGTTTCTCATCCTCTCCTGTCATAAGTATCGCAAGCAGATTGTCCGCGGGCGGATATCCCATTAATTTCCGGAAGGCAATCTCTTCTTCATAAAACGCGGCATAATCCTGTTTAGACGCCGCCTGAATGCTGTAGTGTTCCGGATTATAGGTCTGAATTACTACTTCCCCCTCCTGGACGCCGCGTCCAGCCCTGCCCGCCGCCTGCACCAGAAGCTGGAACGTTCTCTCACCCGCCCGATAATCGCTGGAATACAGCGACATATCCGCCGCCAGGATACCGACCAGCGTAACCCTCGGAAAATCATGTCCTTTTACAATCATTTGCGTCCCAATTAAAATATCCGCTTCCCCATGGGAAAAAGCAGACAGTATCTTCTCATATCCGTCTTTCTTTCTGGTAGTATCCAAATCCATCCGAAGCACTCTCGCCGAAGGAAACTCTCGCTTTACCAGTTCTTCAATCTGCTGAGTTCCCGCCTTAAAACCACCGATATGCTTTGAGCCGCAGGAAGGACACACCCGGACACTTTGTTCTTCATGTCCGCAGTAATGACAGACCAGCTTCCCATTATTATGAGCCGACAGAGATACGTCACAGTGGGGACATTTGATTACATAACCGCAGGACCGGCAGGAAATAAATCCTGCGTAACCCCTGCGGTTCAAAAACAACATACTCTGTTCATTTCTCTCCAGCCGCTCTTTCAGCTTATCATGAAGAATATCGCTGAACACAGAACGGTTTCCTCTCGCCAACTCCCGCCTCATATCTGCCGTATATACAGCCGGCAGCGGCTGATTGTGCGCCCGTCTGGTAAGTTCAAGCAAACAGTATTCCCCTGTCTGACATCTGTAATAGCTTTCCAGAGACGGAGTCGCAGAACCAAGCACAAGACTTGCATGCTCCAGTTTTGCCCTTGCAGCCGCCGTTTCTCTGGCATGATATCTGGGCGTCTGCTCGCTTTTATACGTATTTTCATGTTCCTCGTCAATTACAATCAGACCGAGATTTGGAAATGGCGTAAACAGCGCAGACCTGGGACCAATCATCACATCAATCTTCCCTTCTGACGCACGCTGCATCTGATCATAGCGCTCCCCGGCAGACATTCTGGAATGAATGATGGAAACCCGGCCGCCAAATTTACGATAAAACCGCATGACCGTCTGATAAGTCAGGGCTATTTCCGGAATCAGCACAATGGCCTGCCTGCCTCTATCCACCACATTCCGTATCATCTCCATATAAACTTCTGTCTTGCCGCTTCCGGTAATACCATGAATCAGATAAATCTGATAGCGTTCCTGCCTATAATCCTGAACAAACCTATCAATCGCCCGATGCTGCTGCGGAGTGTAAGATATTTCTTTATCTGAATCCTCAAGACTAATCGCCGGGTTCCGATAAACCCGCTTCGACTCCACCGCAAGCACGCCCTGCTCCTCCAACGCTCCGATTACATCTGCTGTAATATGAAGCTTTTTCGTCGCCAATCCATAATCCAGCTCTCTTTCATCCAAAAGAGCCGCCATGAGCCTGGCTCTTGCCTTCTGATTCTTGCTTAAGTAAAAATCCAATCGCTTGCGTCCCTCTGTCTCCCCCAAAAGACAGACAAGCTTCCTTTTCTGCTGTTCCTTACTCTTACGCTTCACAGGCAGAACCGTTTTAAGCGCCTGTATCATCGTCCCACCATATGCTTCCCGCATCCACGCCGCCAACTTCACCAGTCTGGCCTCAATGGCGACGCTGTCTTCTGCAATCTGAAGAATCTCTTTCATCTTATCCGCAGCAACTCCCGGTGTCTCCGAAAATCCAACCAAATATCCACGGGTTTCTTTAGAACTTCTTCCAAATGGAACAATTACTTCCATACCAACTTCCAATCTTCCCTTCAAAAATTCGGGAATGATATATTGAAAGACTTTATCTAATTTTTCATGTGTAATATCTATAATTATATCTGCGTACATCTTCTCACCAATTCTCTGTCGTCCATGGAATACCGAATCCCTTGTATTTCCTGATAAGTTTCATGACCTTTGCCTGCAATCAGAATGATATCCCCTGGTTCCCGCATTCTAAGCGCGTATCTTATCGCTTCCGGCCGGTCTTCTATCATGACATATCCGCCATTTGTCCGCTTTATTCCACATTCTATATCCATCATAATGGCTTCCGGCCGTTCAAATCTGGGATTATCCGTCGTGATAATCGTAAAATCTGCATACCTTCCAGCCACTTCTCCCATTGTAAATCTTCGTTCTTTGGAGCGGTTTCCCCCACATCCAAAAATCACAACCAGACGAGCGGGATGATAATCCCGAAGGGTCTGAAGACTCTGCTTTAAACTCATGGCATTATGGGCATAATCAACCAGAATACGGCAATCCACAGGCGCGGGCACCGCCTCCATTCTTCCAGGCACGCGAACCTTTTCAATCGCCGGAAAAATCCTGGCTTCTGGTATCTCCAATACTTTTAACACTGCCGTCGCTGCTAATCCATTGGAGATATTAAACACCCCTGGCATCCCCAGTTTCAATTCCCCCATTATACATCCCGCTACCCGACATGCGACTCCCAATATATTCTCCATATCCGTATATTTTAAGTCCCACGCCCTATAATTCAGCCGCCTTGCATCTGACTGGATAAAACCGCTTCTCTGGCTTTGATTCTTCCATCCGTTTTGAACTGTGCCATATGTCACCTTCCTACAGGGGGCGCCTCTCCATATTCTGGCCAGACAGGGATCATCTGCGTTGCCCACTGCGATTTCACACTGAAAAAACAACCGCCGTTTGCACTGCAGATATTCCTCCATATCCGCGTGTTCTCCCGGTCCAATATGATCCCTTCCCAGATTGGTAAAAACGCCAACCTTAAAAAATATCCCTGCTGTCCGGTGCAGCTTCAACGCCTGGGAAGACACCTCCATCACAACACTGTCACATCCGTTATCTACCATCTCCCGCAGATATTCCTGAATCTGTAAGGACTCCGGCGTCGTATTGCTGCAGCCCAATACACGCTTACCAGTATCAATCTCTACCGTACCAATAAGCCCCGCCTGACGTCCTGCAGCAAGAAGCCCTTCCCGAACCATATAGGCCGTCGTAGTCTTCCCCTTGGTTCCTGTAATGCCAATAATCTGGAGTTCTCTGGCCGGATATCCATAATAAGCCGCCGCCATGACTGCAAGAGCATAGCGGGTATCCGACACGCTGACTACTGTAACCCCTTTTGCCGGTACAAAACACCCAAAACATCTTTTCTGTTCCCTGCACTTTGGGCAGCTCTCCTGCACAATCACAGCCGCCGCTCCCCGCTTAAGCGCCTCCGTTAGAAACCGGTGTCCGTCTGTCTCATATCCTTTAATACAGACAAACACATCCCCCTTTTCCACCAGTCTCGAATCACACTTAAGTCCTTGAATTTCCCTGTCTTTCGTACCCTTCACCACTTGATAAGTAACCTGTCTCAGAAGTTGTGAAAGTTTCATTCCGACAGCTCCTTAAGAATAAGCCTTATCTATTATTTTCACATAAATAAAGGGCAGCGTCAACAGTTTCCATCTGCCAAAAAATGATAAAATGACGAAAGAAGATTGCGCTTTCGCGCAATCTTCTTTTATCCCTGATGTGTTGCTGCAAGAATCAGATTATTGATATCGTCTTCATTCACACTATATATCCGGTTATTTCCTTCTTCTGTATAAGTTACGTTCAGAGTAATCGTCTCCGGGTCATAGGTCTCTGCCTGGTCAATACTCTCTTTCACAGCTTCATTAAATATTCCCATATACTGGCTCTCGTCAAAGTTCTCGCCGCCCGCTGCTTCCTGAATCTTGGCGGTGAAAATCTCTTCCAGCTTATCAAGAAGTCCGACCGGTGTAATCACAACATCTACTGTAAAGTTATCGTCGTCGTCCTTAACCGCATCCTTTACTTCGTACTCAACCTTCTTAACTCCGCCCATAATCAAATCCACATAAGCCTGAATCTCTTCATCGGTTGCCGGAATCCCATACATGGTAACAGCTGTCTGTGCTTCCTGTAGAGTCTCGCCCTCAATCTGTTCCTTAACTTCTTCCTCTGTTTGTCCGATGTCCTCTGCATGTGCTGCGTATTCTCCTTTAAACTGAGCGTCCAACGCTCCCTGCACATACCCTTTCGCGTCGAAATCCTCCGCGCCACATGCTGCCATTGACAGCACCATTACTCCCGCCAAAGCGGCTGCTACTAATTTCTTCATAGCATGTTCCTCCCTGTTTCATTATAATCTATGATTCGCGCACACTGCGTCAAATCCCTGATTACTGATTATCTGCAGGCGATATGTCCCACAGCCTGTCTCGCCTGCATGCAGATAAAGTCCTTACACATTACCCCTTCTGTCATACTCCTTCAAATATCTCAACACATACTCCACATCCGACGGACAGTCAATATAATCGCTTCCATACTTCTGCCTGGTCTCTCCGCCTTTCCCTGTAACCAGAAGAAGCGTCTTGCCCTCGGCAGATTCAATCGCCGCTTTAATCGCCTCTCCCCGGTCCTCTATCATTTCATACGGGCAGCTCTGCTCCTCAATATACTGAGCGATGTCTTTAGAAATATCCTCCACCGGCTCATACCCTGGGTCCTCAGCTACCAGATACACTTTCTTTGAATATCTTCCCGCCACAGTTCCCAAATCCCGTCTTCTTGTCAGCGCTTTCTTACCAGGACAGCCAAAGATGGATACAATCTCGTAATCTGGATATTCCTCTTTCATAGAAGAAAACAACTTCTCAAAACTAAGCTTGTTATGCGCATAATCGACAATCGCAAGAATCTTCTTATCCTCGCTTCCATAAAGCTCCATCCTTCCGCTGGAACGAGCCCTTAAAAGTCCGGAGTGAATAAATTCCTTTGGAATCCCCATTTTCACTGCCGCAGCAATCATGCCAAGAGCATTCTCCACATTAAAGAGGCCCGGCATCGTCAGCATAAATTCCTCGTCAAAAGCCTTACATCTCACCTTAAATCTGACGGCCTGTCCATCCTTATGTATCTCATAAGCATAGTAATCCGCCCGTTCATCCTTTGTGCTGAATGTAATTACTTCTTCCGATGCTTCAGCCGCTTTAAGAATCCTTTCTCTATAATCCGCGTCAAGATTCACCACCGCCGTCTTTGTCTGTGCAAACATTCGCATCTTAGATGAAAAATAATCCTCAAAATCCACATGTTCAATCGGGCTGATGTGATCCTCTGAAATATTCAGAAAAACAGCCACATCAAATATTATACCATCTACTCTGTTGTATTTCAACGCCTGAGAAGAAATCTCCATCTGTACATACTCCATACCGCAGTCTAACGCGTTTCGGAAATGGCGCTGCAGCTCCACTGCCTCTGGCGTGGTAATGTGCGACTCTACTTTAGACTTGCCGTCATAGATATCAATGGAAGAAATCACCGCGCTGTCTTTCTTATTCTGCGCCGCAAGATAATCGTCCACAATGGCCTTCATATAATATACAGAAGTGGATTTTCCCTTCGTTCCGCCCACGCCTGTTACCTTCAATTCTTTCCATGGAGAATGATAGAAACAATCTGCCAGAACCGGCATCGCTTCACGAATATCCTTCACCACAAGATACGGTATCGCCTGCTCCAGTTCATACTTCTTCTCACTAACATAACAGACAGCTCCCTGATTAACAGAATTTCGCAGATACACCGGCTTAAAGGCCGCGCCTTTACAGATAAACATCGTATCCGCTTCCACTTCTCTGGAATCATAGGTAAGAAAACGAATGAGCGACTTCTCTTTTCCGTAAAACTCACACTCTGCCAACATATCCCGGCTCTGCAAAAGCTCTGCAAATTCCCCGATTGTATATTCAGGAGCATGCCGCAATTCATGTCCTTTGGTCAGGCTGACTTCGCCCGGTAACGTATCATATCTCACATCATTCATCTTAAGCTCTCCCCTCTAAATATAATCTGCATCCGAACGAAGGATAGATTCTTTCACCAGCACGTCCATCGCATCCAGACAGATGGATGGCACATCATGCTTTCCTTTAAATACCGACAGTTCTGTACATGCCAATATAATCACATCGCAGCCTTTCCTCATAAATTCACTGACCACCCGGTCGAATTTCCTCCTGTCTCCTGGCTTTCCTGCCTTAACATCATCATAAATCAGAGACATTACATCTTTCTGCCTCTCCTCTGATAGCTTCACCGGCGTAACCCCAGCCTTTCTGCAGGCTTTGTGATAAATCTTAGAATTAATCGTCCCGTCCGTCGCCATAATTCCCACACGTTTTACATCCTCAAAATCTCTGACCGCATATGAAACGCTTTCCTCAATCATATTGATAACAGGCACCCTTGCGGCTCTCTGGATATGGTCATAAAAATAATGAGAAGTATTACATGTTATGGCAATATTCGACACACCCAGTGTCTCCAGCGTTCGTGCATCGTTACACAACATATTAATCAAGCGCCTGCTGTTTCCCGAAATAATCGCCTCCGTCCGGTCCGGTATAGCTGCGTGACTTAAAATCACCATGTCAATGTGCTCCTGGTCTCTGGACGCCTTCGTATGAACAATTACATTCTCATAATAATAGCTGGTAGCCTCCGGCCCCATACCGCCGATTACGCCAAGAGTCTTTCTCTTCTGCTCCATATCTTCCCCTTATTTATAATACATATCAAAGTACTTGTACTGTTTCAAATGCGTCTTTACCATGCGCAGGAAACGATTTGGCTTTAAGTCCCCCTTCTTAAACACCGGGTTCACAACCTTACCTTCGGAAACTAACTTCTTCATCTTCGCCACATATTCCGGATTCTTCACATACTTATAAGCCACTCCCTTCGGAACGGTCATCCAGAGATGCTCCTGCTTTGCTTCCTCATAGGGAAGTTCCCTGTTATAAATATAATCCTCCACAAAATATTTCGCAACATTAAATCCTGAACCAGTCACATAATAGTTACTCCGCCCCTGTCTGGTATTAATCTCAAAAAACCGGTAGGTATTATCCCTGCTGTCATACTTAATATCAAAATTAGAAAAGCCCACATAATGGAGATCCTCCAGCAGATTCTTCACCCGTCCCATCAGTTCTTTATTCGGCTCCGTAATAATTACAGCATGATTCCCCAGCCCATGAGGAGTATGTTCCTCCAGCAGCACATGTCCCAGACACATCATCTTTACTTTGCCGTTCCTGTCAGAATAAGAAGTCAGCACACGCATATATTCGTCATTGCCGGGAATCATATCCTGAATAATCAAATCATCATCATATCCCGCACCGTAAATCTCGGTAATTACCTTCTCAAGCTCTTTCCTGTCCTTAATCTTGTAAATCTTATTCTGAGTCTCAAAAGGATGCTCCCAGTAAGCAATACTGTTAGACGGCTTTAATATCAACGGATAGGGAAATTCACAGGCAAAATCAAGTCCCATCTCTCTCTTGTATACAATCGTCTTCGGATATGCCACGCCATGCTTTTCACACAACTCGTAAAATCGTTCTTTTTGCTGCAGACTATCCATCAGACCAAAATCAATGTACGGCGCAATCACATTCGCCGGAAGCTCCGCCTTGTGCTTGCTTGCAAGGGCGACATAGCTGTCTCCGCAGCCAATAAGCAAAATCTTCTTCTCTGTATGCTCTTCTGCAAACTTTGTAATCCGGTTTAGAAAATACTCGTCTGTATCAATAGCCGGATTCCCTTCATATATTGTAAGTTCACTGTTAAAGCTTGGGCCCGTCTGATATTTTCCAAATACGTATGACTTTACCTGATATTGTTCATAAAACGCCCGCGCCACACTATAGGTATTAATATCGCCGCCAAGCAGCACAGGAATAAATTCCCTCTCTCGAAATTCCATAATTATGCAACTACTCCTTTATCAATCATTCTATCTCTTACACCATAATTCCTATTGTATCATATCTTTTTAAGAATAAAAGTAGTTTCCGAATTTTTTAAACAGAATCTTTAAAACCTTCCCCAACCACCTCGTTCGACTCCATAATTATGGTAAATGCCTTCGAATCAATTTCATGGACCATTTTTTTAATAGCATACATCTGCTTATTGTTGCAGGCACACATTACAACATCTTTTTTCCTGCCGGAATAGCTTCCCCGGCCCTGCAAAATCGTAGACCCTCTGCCCGAATATTCGTCAATTTGAGCGGCCACTTCCGCCCCATGTTCTGTCACAATCAGAGTCATCTTTCCCTCATAAATGCCATACATAATTCGGTCCATCACATTTGCTAACAGATAAGTCACGATAATACCATAAATGAATCCGTCCACCTCCCGAAACACCAGAACGCTCCCCATCACAATCGTCACAATATCCAAGGCGAACGTAATGGATCCCAGACTGAAATGAGGATAAACTTTTTTCACCGACAGAGTAATAAAGTCCTGTCCTCCGGTAGATGAACCTCGCATAAAAATCAAAGCAAAACCTGCTCCGCAGAGTACTCCCATGCAAAGAGCAGCTAAAAGTCTGTTTCCCTCGTACACCGGAAAAAGCGGCGCCACATAATCTGTCAGCACAGACGTTATTATTACAGATTTTAAGGATTTCAAAAAAAACATCCTGCCAAGAAATTTATAGCACAACACCGCCACCGGAATATTTAGAAAAATCGTTCCGATTCCCACCGGAAGTCCCAGAAGATGATAGAGAATAATCGCAATCCCCGAAAATCCCGCTACAGGAAAGTCAGCATGCAGGGCAAAATTATACACTCCTACGGCTATCATCATACCACCTGCCGCATCCACCAGAATATCCATACAAAATTCTTTAAAACTATAGTTTTTCATCCTAGACCTCCTGAAATACTTTTCTTATAACGCCGGTTAAGCAAAAAAAGCGGCTGCAAACTATAAAAATATAATTCGCAACTGCTCTTCATACTATTCATTATAATTTCAGAAGCTTGCTCTGTCAACAATCCGTATGCTTCTCAATTCTGCACTGACGATGTCTGTTACTGTTCACACACGCCAAGTCAATGTGAAACTCTCTTTCTGGCACGCGAAGTATCATATCAAAAACAAATCATTTCATGCAGTCCAATGTTCTAATCTCCGCTGCAATATTCTCCGCACATAACCCGAACTGCCTCAGCAATTCTGCCGCAGAACCGGAACGACCGAACTTATCCCTCACGCCGATGCGGTGAACCAAAACCGGGCGCTGCTCTGTAACCACGCCGCAGACTGCTTCTCCCAGTCCGCCCAGTATATTATGTTCCTCTACCGTTACAATTTTCCCACATTCCTTTGCCGCTTCTAATACGACCTTTTCATCCAGCGGCTTAATTGTCGGCATGTTGATTACTCTAGCCGAAATCCCCTGTTCTGCCAGTATATCTGCCGCCGCTATGGCCTCTGAAACCATAATCCCTGTTGCAATCAAAGCAACATCTCCGCCGGGGCGAACGATTTCTGCCCTGCCTATTTGAAATTTATAATCTTCTCCATGAAAAACCGGCGTTGCCGCACGCCCAAAGCGCATATAACAGGGTCCCTCATACTCATAAGCCGCCTGCACCATCTGTCTGGCTTCTACATCGTCTGCCGGGCACATCACCACCATGCCGGGAATACTTCTCATCAGGGCAAAATCCTCGCAGCACTGATGAGACGCCCCGTCCTCCCCTACAGAGATTCCTCCATGTGTCGCCCCGATTTTTACATTCAGATGCGGATATCCAATGCTGTTGCGAATCTGCTCAAAGCACCTCCCGGCCGAAAACATGGCAAAGGTGGAGATAAAGGGCACCAGCCCCATGGTAGAAAGCCCTGCCGCCACTCCTGCCATATTCGCCTCAGCAATCCCACAATCGAAGAAACGGTCCGGATACGCAGCCTTAAACACTCCTGTTTTTGTCGCTCCAGCCAAATCCGCGTCCATTACAACTACGTTCTCCGTCTTAGCTCCCAGCTCCTTCAATGCGTTGCCGTAGCTCTCCCTCGTCGCTATTTTCTTTGTCTCTGCCATGCTCTTACTCCTCCCTTATCTTCACTCGTTCTGCTTCCAACTCTTTTAACGCTTGAGATAACTGCTCGTCATTCGGGGCCTTGCCATGCCATCCGGCCATGTCTTCCATAAAAGAAACTCCTTTGCCCTTTATCGTTTTCATCAGAATAACCGTAGGCTTTTTGCTGCCCTTATTCCCATGAAATCTTTGAAATGCTTTCTCCAGTTCGCAGAAATCATGACCCTGCACTGTAATCACGTCGCAGCCAAAGGCTTCAAATTTCTTATCCAGAGGCTCTACATTCATAACCTCTTTTGTGTAGCCGTCAATCTGCAAGCCGTTCACATCTACGGCTATGCACAGATTATCCAGTCCATAGTGGGCCGCAAACATCACCGCTTCCCACACCTCTCCTTCTCCCGTTTCTCCATCGCCAAGAAGGGTATATACATGGATATCTCTGCCAAGATGCTTTGCGCCCTTTGCCATACCGGCTGCAGCAGAAATTCCCTGTCCAAGAGAACCGGTAGACATATCAACGCCCGGCGTTGTATTCATATTCGGATGACCCTGTAAATGAGAATCAATCTTGCGCAGGGTAAGCAGATCCTCTGCCGGAAAATAGCCTTTTAACGCCAGTACCGCATACAGCGCCGGCGCCACATGGCCCTTAGATAAGACAAAACGGTCCCTCTCCGGCGCCTTCGGCTCTTTTGGGTTCACCCTGATTTCTTCATTATACAGATAGGTAAAATAATCTGCCGAAGAAAGACTCCCGCCCGGATGGCCTGTACCGGAGCTGTTCGTAGCCCTCAATATCAGTTCCCTTACCTCCACTGCATACATCTGCAATTCCTTTTTTCGTTCTTTATTCATATGAAACCTCCCAATGATTTAAATACACTCCCGGAATTTTCTTTCCATATCATTGCAAAACAAACTTCCAGAAGTGTATGCTGTCTTTCAATTCCTTACGAAACGGCCGAATGGCCATAATAGGATACCTGGATATTAAATTCCAAACGCCCCTTTCAGCTTATCCGTCATTTCCGGCAGCGAAACCAGATTCTTTAAGCCGATTGCTTTTCCGGCCTTCTGAGCCTGAGGCAGGAGATCTTCCCCGCACACAAACAGGTCGGCCATTCCCGGCATGATATCCGCCAGCGTCGTATGCTCTACCGACACTCCCTCGATTCCAAGGCTTTTTAACGCCTTCTTACAATTCATCTCCATCATAAATGAAGAGCCAAGCCCTGAGCCGCAAAAGCACATAATTTTTTTAATGTTTTCCATGATTATTCATCCTCCTGATTTGAAATAAAATTTAAAATAGTGTTAACATTTATACCCAGGGGCATACTTACTGCATGCCCTGTGCGCTCCTGATAATCTAGGCGTCTGTCTTTGCCTTATTCTTACCAGTTGCATAGTAGATGACGATTGGAAGGACAAACAGCGCCGCTGCTACCGCAAGAAGTACGGTCTGGTTTACCACCTGTGAAAGCATTCCAAATAGAAATCCTACCAGAGTAAAATCCGCATCCGAGAAAGTCGTCCCCACAAAGCCAAGGGCTCCCATGATTGGATACAAGCCTGCCGCCAGAAAGGTTACCACCACTCCATGAATAAAAGAACCAACTACGCACCCCTTTACTCCTCCCGTTGCATTTCCGCAAACACCGGCAGTCGCTCCGCAGAAGAAATGTACGACCGCACCGGGCAGAATCAATGCCGCTGCCAATCCGGCATGGTTCATGGCAATCAGAACAATCAAAGCTACAATACCGCCGATAAAAGAACTTGCAAATCCCATCAAAACCGCATTCGGCGCAAAGGTAAAGATAATCGGGCAGTCCAGCGCAGGCTTTGCATTGGGCACCAGCTTCTCTGAAATACCTTTGAATGCCGGTACAATCTCATTAATCAGCAGACGTACGCCTGACAGAACGATGTATATACCTGCCGAGAAGGTGATGGACTGTGTTATGGCATACAGCACCCAATTCCCCTCCCCGAATATCTCTGCTGCTTCCGCCGGCACTTTGACCACCGCTACGGCCGCTACGACAAAATAGCAGACGAACATAACCAGCGCAATGGAGATATTATTATTTCTCAGGAAAGCAAGCCCCTGTGGGAAACTCACATCCTCTGTGGTAGTTCCCTTCCTGCTGCCGTCCTTTCCTCCAAACAGCCTTCCCACCATTCCGCTAAGCCAGTAACAGGCGCTTCCAAAATGGCCAAGAGCCACCGAATCGTCCCCTACCACTTCTTTTATGATTGGATTCATAAGCCATGGGAAAAATGCCATCACAAATCCAAGAATCAATGCTCCAGCCAGATAAAGCTGCCATCCGTCCATACCCGCAATTTTCAGAATACAGGTTATCAGACAGGCCATATATAACGAATGATGCCCGGTAAGAAAGATGTATTTCAGGCTGGAAAATCTTGCAAGCAAAATATTTGCCACCATACCCAGCGCAAATATGGACGCTGTCTCTACCGCAAACTGTGATAACCCAAGGGAAACCACCGCCTCGTTATTGGGGACAACCCCTTCCACGCCAAAAGCAATCTGGAACAGGTTTCCAAATGGAATAATCGCATCCTGTACCACGCTGGCGCCTGCGTTCAGCACCACAAATCCAAGAATTGTCATAATTGTTCCCTTCACAACGGTCTGCGTGCCAGATTTCTGGAGCAGCAGGCCAAGCATTGCAACAAGCCCTACAAAAATTGCCGGAGTAGATAAAACCTCCTGAATAAATAGTAATATTGTCATGTCTGTTTTCCTCTCTATTTAAAATATTGGTAAAGTTCTAACACATTTCTTGCCTGCAGTATCTTTGCAGTTCTCTCTTCATCCTGCAAAATATCTGTAATCTGCATCAACGCATCCAGATGACTTTCCGAATCTGCCGCTGCCAGCGAGATAAACAAACTGGCCTTTGCATCTTCTCTGTTAAAATCAACCTCCCTGCGAAACAAGGTCACCGCAATCTGGCTTTTTACAGCTCCCTGTTCCGGCCTGGCATGAGGCAGAGCCACATGAGGCGCTATACAGATATACGGGCCTAATTGTTCAACGTTCTCTATAATTGCTTCTTTATAGGATTCTGTTACAGCCCCGTCTCTTTCTAACGGCGCCACCGACTGGCATACCGCTTCTTTCCAGTCAGAAGCTCCTTCCAGGATCTGTACATTTGATTCCTTGATTAGATTCATGACTGACTCCTTTCATTCCTTTTATTGAATTTCATCGTTTGCCGCCGCTGTCATTTGCGGCAGTTTTTTACAACCGGTTGTTTCTTTCGATGCATTTACTTTACCATGACCTGTTACTCATATGGAAGTCCAGCTTCCTGCAACTTATTGTGCAATTCAAATTACCAGTGAAAACTACCTGTATGACAAAATAATTCCGCCTGTGCAGCTGCAAGCTGTACAGGCGGAACTATTTTGCGCACAACCTCTTCTATTTTCAGAACAGGCCGCGCGCAATTATCCTTACATTTATTTTATTCCTGCAATGTATTCCGGAACAAATCCAGTATCTCCGGAACGCTCGCCGCATGTTCCAGAGCTTTCAGGTTCTCTTCTTCTTTTGCAAAATTCAAAATATCATTCAAAATCTTCAAATGCTTCTCATTATCTTCCGCGCTGAGCACAAAAATGACCTTTGCTATTTTCTGCTTGGGAAACTGCACTGGTTCTGCAAATACAGCCAGCGACAAATCCCGTCTGTTCACACCGTCCTCTGCTTTGGCATGAGCCAGCACCATATGTTCCGTAATGAACATATACGGCCCATAATACATAATCTGAGACACAATTGCATCCAAATATGACTTTCTGATACTTGCATTCCGAACCAGTATCTCTCCCGCCCGGTAAATAGCGTCTACCCAGGCAATCTGTTCATTATATACGCAAACCCGGGAAGCGTCCAGTATTTCTACAATACCGCAATCCTTTCTGCCTGCAAAACCTCCCGATACCCCTCTTGTATTTTCTATATAACTATTAATATCCTTTCTCAGGCTGTCGTACTGAGATACATCCACATACTTCTTCATCCTGTCAAACAACTCTTCTGCGGCTCCAATCGTCTGACAACTGTTTACCAGAGAATTGCTCAGGATATACATCCTGTCCTCATCTGTCAGTATCGGGTGAACCACAAGAACCGGAACCATACTGCGGATTTTAACTGTAGAGATGATTAAATCACATTCCTCTTTTACATTCATAAATTCCGGCGCTGCCGCAACGCCTACAATCTCGGCATTCGGCAAAAGATTCCCGATTTCATGTTTCAACATATTTCCGGTTGAGACTCCATTCGTACATACAATTAATATCCGTAAATGATTCTTCATATCCTCTGCCGGCTTCATAAACGCCCCAAAATGTAAAGCCAGATATGCCACTTCGCTATCCGGAATCGGAAGTCCAATCATCTGCTCTAAATAAACCGATACATATTTTGTAATTTCAAACAGATGAGGATATTCCCTGACAACATCTTCACACATGGGATTCCCGAACTGAATACCATACTGATACCGGTACATAGACGCGCAGATGTGGAGAAATAACGCCCGTTCCAGCTCGTCTCTCTTTATAAAATTAATACAGGCTGTTTTCTCAAATTCCGTTACCAGCGCTTTCGTCATAACATAAACAGACTGGTCGCTTCTCTTCTCAAATATTTCATCCGTTGCGATGGAAAGTCGCGACCCCAGCAGATGCAGACTCAGATAAATTTGCTCCTCTTTTCTCAAATCCGGAAAATATTTGCAAACCATCTGATATTCCAGCGAATCAAACAGCTCGGTCCTTTTCAGCCCGGTAAATTCCAAATGGTCCGTACTCCTGTACATAACCGGCAAAAGCAGAGCGAGAGCGTCCAGACTTCCCTCTACATATTCAATCCGAAGCTCGTCCTTTAACGCACATAATTTATCGTAGTATTCCTGTACAGATGAGCGGTTTAAAAATGGTATCAGGCCGCCCATACTAAAAGAACGCAATTCTTCATAATAAAGAATAAATAATGCCCGAATCTGTATGGGATCTCCCACAATATAATAACCGCATTTTGACTCATAATTCAATTCCAGATTATATTCCTGCAGCCGGCCAACCGCTATTTTGATATCTCCAAACACCGTATTACGGCTGACATGGCACAAATCAATCAGTTGTTCAATGTACACAGGCCGACCGCTGTGAATTACATTACATATAACTCAAACTTCCCACATAAAAAATGGGATTTGCACCTTGAAAAATCAATACCTTAACTCATAAAATAACATTCATGCAGCTGCTGAACCGTATTCCAATGCTTTTT
>CAJSZQ010000037.1 GCA_910574185.1 Lachnospiraceae bacterium | reverse complement strand
TCCTAACTTACGTCTTTTTTGAGAAACAAGCCGTAGGTTTATTAAGGTTACCCTTTTCCCTGAAAATCTTTTTAAAATAACTCTTGACTATTTACCAAATTGCTTTTACATATTTGTTCCAAAAAATTCCGCCAGTTTCTCAAATGGGAGCCGCTCCCTTCTATCGTACAGGTCGATATGCTCTGCATCTTCCACCACATACATCTCCTTTAGTTCTAAAGCTGCCTGATAAGCATCTTCGCTAAAGAAACGAGAATGCGCTCTGTCACCTATCACAAACAAAATTGGAAAGGTCAGCACAATAAACCCTTTCTGTGCCAGTTCGTTTCCATATACACAAGGTCCTTGCTCTTTCACACCGCCATAAGGCGCGCCTACAATTAATGCTGGATGTTTTTGATTCAAATCTGCCCCTTTGCTGTAATACAACTCGCCTGAATCTCTAACCCATAACGATTGCAATAAACAACCCTTTTTCTTTCTACGTTACTGCTCAGTTCTAAAATGTGCTCACTCATGTTCATTCTTCTTCTCTTTTATATTATTGTTTTTATGATTTTTGCCGGTACACCGCCGACCACCACGCCATCCGGCACATCTTTTGTCACTACGGCGCCCGCGGCAACAACTGCATTTTCCCCAATAGATACCCCTGCAAGTATCGTGGCATTCGCACCAATCCACACATTTTTCCCGATATGTATCGGCTTCAGCCATAAATCTGCCCGATGTTCTGGTTCTAAATCATGATTTATAGTAGCAAGTACCACATTATGGCCAATCAAAGCGCCGTCTCCAATGGTGATGCCTCCCTGATCCTGAAACTTACACCCACTATTGATAAAAACATACTTCCCAAGGGTAATATTTTTTCCAAAATCTGAATTGAAAGGCGGAAATAAATTCACACTTTCATCAATCTCATGTCCTGTCAGCTTTTCTAACAACTGTCTGAGTTCTTCCGGCGGATGATAGCCTGTATTGATTTCTGCTGAAATCCTGATTGCCTCTTGTGATATTTCATGCTCTTCGCACACAGAGCTGTTCCTTGCCCTAATAAACATCCTTCCGGATTTTTTAACTGATTTAAAAATTCTGTTTGTGACATTGTATCTTCCCCCTTATTCTATTTCTTCAATGGTTATTTCCTGCCTGCTCCTTAACGTACTGTAAATCTGTATCCTGCATCCCACACCGTATCAATAAATTGACAGTCTTTATCGACTTTTTCTAATTTATCCCTCAATCGGTTAATATGTACCGTTACCGTAGCGGTATCTCCCATAGCGTCCATACCCCAAATACGGTCAAATAATGTATCTTTTGAAAATACAATGTTCGGGTTGTCAGCTAAAAACAATAAAAGTTCAAATTCCTTGTTCACCAAAATCACTTCCTCACCACTAATCAGCACTCTTCTTGATTTTGGATATACTGTTAATTTTCCGTATGTAATACCTGTCTCTTCTTTTGTCTCCTGCCGTTCTAACAATAATTTATGTATCTGAATATGAGATTTCACTCTCGCTGCCAATTCAGCAGGACTAAAAGGTTTCACAATATAATCATCTGCACCTAATCCCAAGCCTCGAATCTTATCAATATCCTCTTTCTTGGCAGTTACCATAACAATTGGTCTTCTTTACTGACCGCATACAATCTGTCAAACACTTTTACCACTTGATGCCCGGCTTCTTTTGCCCCTTCCATAAAAGTATCTGATAACTGATCTGTACATCCTCTTTTGAATCATCTACAACAGCAATTTTCCCGCTTAATTTGGTAAGCAAGATAATCTAAACAAGAAATTCTTTTTTCATCCTTATGAACCCGATTCAAAAGATTTGTTCGTTGTTTTTCTAATATTTCCAGTTGTTCCTCTTTTCTGTTATTTTCAAAGCACACTATAAATTTTTCTATCGTTGTTTTATTACATCCTGCATCTTTTAAATTTTCAATTACCGATTTTATTTTACTTTTCTTCATTCGGCTATTCCCCTTCCATATTCACGAAAACATTTTATATTTCATATTTATATTTTAACTTTATTCTTTTTCTCCAGCAAATACTTATATCGGATATGCTTCCATACTTGATAGGCATATCAAAACATGGTACAATATCTTCATTATTGAAGCTCGATAAGATAATTTACTCTAACATATTAATTTGTGAGGTGAATTTCATGGAATTACGTGTTTTACAATATTTCCTGGCTGTTACACGAGAACAGAGTATTTCAGGAGCTGCCGAAGCACTTCATTTGTCACAGCCAACACTTTCGCGGCAATTAAGAGAAATGGAAGAGGAATTGGGTACACAATTGATGATTCGCGGCAATCGTCGTATTACCTTGACTGATGAGGGAATGCTCCTTCGTAAAAGAGCTGAAGAAATCATGGAATTAGTAAAAAAGACAGAAAACGAAATCACTTTATCTAATGACTATCTTACCGGGGATATTACACTTGGCGCAGGCGAAACTGACGGTGTCCGCTTTCTCACATCCGCCGCACGAGCATTGCAGGAAGAGTTTCCTGATATCCATTTCCACATTATAAGTGGAGACGGCGCCAGTGTCCTCGAAAATCTTGATCGCGGACTGATTGATTTCGGGTTAGTATTTGGTGAAGTAGATACCAGCAAATACCATAAATTAAAAGTTCCATATAAAGATACCTGGGGCATTCTCATGCGTACTGATGCAGAATTGGCTCAAAAAGAGGTTATTACAGCAGAAGATTTGTGGGATAAGCCTCTCATTATCTCTCGGCAGCGTTCCAGCAAATCCTCCCTAATAAAATGGCTGGGTAAAAATCCTGAAGAACTGAATATTACAGGAACCTATAATCTCCTGTTTAATGGCTCTCTCATGGTAAAGGACGGAATGGGATATGCATTGTGCTTCGATAAAATCATCAATATTACAGATAATAGTAATTTATGTTTTCGCCCTTTGATACCAGAACTTACGGAAGAAATGCATATTATTTGGAAAAAATATCAAGTATTTCCCAAAGCTGCCGAAAAATTCTTACTGAAAATGCAGGAGTTTGCAGAATAGACAAATATTTTCAAAATCCGCAGGTCAGTTCAATGTAATACCTGCGGATTTCTTTTTCAATTATAAACAAATCCATATCCCAAAATAGACGGTGAATTGATTGAATAACTATTCTGCTTCACTCTATCTCCACTATTTCCTTCCACCATATGTACCGTCGTTCCATCACAGCTTTCCACAATTCCTACATGATCCTAACCACCCCTGATAAAACGCGACCGCTCCCAAAATTGCGCCTACAGCCATCGCCGCCAATGTTACAACAATAATGACAGGATGCTCTTTCATCAGCTTCCCTAATTCTTTTAAATCGTTCAATGAACCTTTCCTCCCTTTGTCCCACAACGGAAATTTAGCAGCTACTTAATATCAAAATTTTCTGTTTTCAAATCGCAATAATATCTGCCACTTGCAGCAGTAAACTTTAAAACACAATAATCTGGGTTGGTTACACCTTTTTTGTAAAACATTGTATCGCCCTTTTCCCAAATCATGTTTTTAGTTTCCTGGTCTGTCAAGACTTCCATTTTGCCTTTTAACATAACGCCAACATATTTCATTAATCCTTTGTGATAAAAGTAAATACTGGCGCTTGAATTCAAGCGTTTAAAGCATTCCCTCCAAACTTCCGTCTATTTCCGCTTCTGTTCCTGCAATAATACCTTATCGAACTCTAGTAGTTCGATAAGTATGAATTACCAACACAAATGCAAAGGAAATAATTTGTGCAGCCATAATCCGGACAATTTGTAATTCGTCTGCGCCAGTTAGCGAAACGACATGCAGCATGTTTGTAACAACGGTATTATTGAATAAATGGTCGCCAAGCCCTGCCCATAGATTTCCTGTTATGCGGTAAAGAAGCCCCCATTTGATTCCCATAATCCCGGAAAGAATCATATAACCGATACCCATTAGAAGCATTGCCGCGAATGACATTTCACCATTTATATAGCTTCTGATTGGCATTACAATGTGCCAAGCACCAAACAAAAATGCGGCAGTATAATTCGCTTTCATAAATGACTTTGTTTCAGAGAGCGTTTTCAGAAACAAACCGCGAAAAACCCCCTCCTCCATCCATACATTGATAACATTGAATAGTACGCATAACAGAAAGAAAACGAAATCCGTATGATTTATTTGAGAGCCCGTTAACGAAAAACTGCTGATATACATTTCTAAATGTGCAGGATTGCCTTGCAAAGTTAAAATTGCTAATTCCAAACCATATGAAATAATAAAGCAAAAGCTTCCCAATAACAATCCTTTCAAAATACCGCTTACAAAACTGTTTCTATGAAATCCAATATCGCTCCATGAAAGATTTACCCTTTTTAATACCAATCCCAATAAGATAATTCCAACTACTTTATGAAGCACATTTTCTCCAATAGCCGTTTTATCTGTTTCAATCAGAAAATATTCTGCAAACCTCACAGACAAACAAAGCGTGAATATTGCAATGCACAAATGATCTGGTTTGCATTTTATGTTTCTTCCCATTCAGTTACCTCTTTTCATTCCTCTTCCTTTTTCTGTTTTAACTTTCTCCAAAAGAACAGCTTTATGATAATGGCTATTATCAAAAAATCTATCGTAAATATACCATAATACAAAATGCCTGTGTGCCATGGCGCCGATTGCATATCATATAACTCAGGATTCTTCATTTCCTGGCTTTAAATCGCTGACGGTTTTATCTTCTTTTAAATTGTGCTGTGCTTTCTTTTCTTCTATCTTCTTATAGGCTTCCATCATCCCGTTTTTAACAGCCCATTTGATTACAAAATACAATGCAATCAAAACAACAATTGCCGTTCCTGCGCTGATCCCCAGTTCCTGCCAAAGTTCGGCAATCCCTTCGCTCATCCCGAATTTTTCCCATAAGTCCATTTTGCGTTCCTCCTGCATTCCTTGTTCCTATGTTCATGTTTTAACAACACGGAAATTGTCAGTCAACCTTATGGAAACATACCGTCTGCTCTTTCATAGATATTTTCCCGACCTGATAACCATAGTCCGCCAATTCTTTTTTGTATTTCAGGAATGAGTGGTCAATCGGCACCCCCGCAATCTTCTGAATCTCCTCAAAGGTCAACTGAAATGATTCTTTTCCACTTTTCTGCACATATTCCCACAAAGCGTTGTATTTACTCATTGCCATTCTCCTCTCTAATAATTACATAAATTCAGAACCTTCTGAATCTATATCCCGCTTTACAGAACCTGTAAAAACACAGTTATGAACATGATGATTCCTATCACAACGGCGGTTATGCCAAAGAAACAGCTTTTCCTGTTTCCATTCTTTCCGTCAGATATCCAAAGCAGACCACGCAGTATAAGAAGTTTAGCTTTTGCCGCTGCCATAGACAGATATTTTATTATAGCCTGTCGGAAATGCCAAAACAATTTGATTGCTGTGAAATGTTTATCTGTTGCTGTGAAATGCTGAATAAAAATCTATCAATCCCTCCATCGCCCGCATCTGTTCTACCAGGGATTGTTTTTTCTGCCTGCGTACCATCCAGACTGACAGGATTACCTCCATGCCAAACAGCACAAAGAGGAACAGCCCCATTTGCAGGAACGGGAACTGATACGGGACAACTGTACTGACAAAGGATTTCTTACTTCCTTGTGAGGATTGGAAAAGAAATGTTGTGCAGCTATCGGGCGGGCTGCTTCGTTAGATGTAAGGCCGGATGATTCCGCTTCGCCCTCCATTTCTCCCCCTGGAGCATCTGTATGGCATTGTGGATATCTATCAACAAACGAAGTAGTAAATATATATCCTTCCACGGCATTTCCATTAATTTTGCATACAATTTAGAGGGTGCATATTCCATATCTGGTACTGTTTAATTATTCTTTCTAATTTGGGTCTCCCGACCGTCATCTCTGCTTCTTGGACCAATCTTAACAGACTATTATATTCCTTGCCAGGTTCCTTGGATAAGCCTTCACCTTTTCCCCATAATGAAACAATTTAATTCATCAAGAAACAATGTACCCCCGTGATCCACCAGCACATCTTTTAAGGATGGATAGAGTGCAAACATCTTTAGAGTACCACTTGGTTCCAGTTTCAATGGAATTAATTCCCTCTCCTGATTGTCTGCCATTTTATGAAAATCATTAATCTTATAGCTTTTTCCCGCATCCCTTTCATCTTCCTGACAAAATTCTTCAACAGTAAAATCACGAATCGCTTCACCAAAGGATGCGAAATACCGGACTACATTTCCCAGTACTTCTTTGCTGTCTATAAAATCTTCCGGAAACACTCTTGATCGGAAGTAATTTTCTGCCGGATCACCAAAGTCAAGATATCGTTATTCAGGAACCAGTCTCTTATTAAAACTCCAAACTATCCGCATTGAGAAGGAAATATTTCATCCCCATAATCACAAATCCCTCATCATTTCTCCACGGCTTTTTTGTACCATTCACGATAACAATCTTCTTGAATGAATCTGGAATATTTCGAAGTGAATTAAGCTCTTGTATCTGCTTTTCCTCAGAAGCCATATCATAAGCTACCTGAATGTAATATCTCTGACTGCTCTGATTTACTACAAAATCAACCTCCAACTGCTTACGAATGGTTTTTCCTTCGCTACTCTTTGCATACACTTCTACAATACCAACATCCACATTATAACCTCGTACAAGTAACTCATTATAAACAATGTTCTCCATAATATGAATAGGCTCCTGTTGTCTAAAATTCAATCTGGCATTTCTAAGTCCTACATCCGTAAAGTAATATTTTAGATTTGCACCCACATATTTTCTACCTTTAATATCGTATCGACTGGCTTTAGAGATCAGAAAACTTTGTGTTAAATAATCAATATGGTTGGAAATAGTTTTGTTGCTATAATTGATACCACATTCTGATTTGAATGTATGTGATATTTTTGTCGGATTTGTAGGCGCTCCTATGGCAGAAGCAAGTATATTCACTAAAGTTCCAATCTCATCCACATTCTGAATCTTGTTTCGCTCAACTACATCCTTGAGATAAACATTTGCAAAAATATTTTTCAGATACTCTGCCTTTTGACGTTCCACTGAAAATTGTACCACTTGCGGAAGTCCGCCATATATTATATATTCATTCCACGCATCATCATAATCCCTGTCAAAAACTGCGTAAAATTCAGCAAAGGACAAAGGATAAATTCTAATTTCATCACCTCTGCCCCTAAACTCAGTTATAATATCGCTGGATAAAAATTTAGAGTTGCTTCCGATTATATATACATCAATATTACTTATGCGAAGCAGACTGTTCAGTACTTCTTCAAATCTGGGCATAAACTGCACTTCATCCAAAAACAAATAATATTTCCCTTCGTCCTTCATTACATTCTTGATATACTGATAACATCTTTTTGGATCTCTCAACTCCTCATTTTCAATTCCATCTAGTGCTATCTCAATGATGTGGTTACTATCCACTCCACTTTCCAATAAATATTTCTTATATAGCACAAATAACAGGAAAGATTTTCCGCATCTTCTGATTCCCGTAATAATTTTGATCATTCCGTTATCTTTTCTTATTTTTAACTGTTCAAGATAAAAATCTCTTTTAATCTCCATGCTTTCGCTCCTTATTTTTGTGTATTAACACATTTCCAAGTAATATTATCGTATCACTAAATAATTTTTAAGTCAACATCAATTGCTATTTTATGTGTATTTACACAATTTTATGGTTACAGGTCACAGGTCATTTGGTATACAGCGGGTTGAATCAGGAGCTGGTCTCTGAGCAGACAATCCAGGAGTGCTTTTCATGGAATTGAAATAGCAGCTTATGCAGACTTAGGCGCGAAGGCTTTCCTGAGCGGCTTAGTCTGCGTTAGCTGATAGTTCAATGGAATGTTACTCCGTCTGCTCAGAGACCTGCTCCTGATTCAATCCGCGTCCGGCAGGCGATGTGTGAACAGTAACATTTTATGTATCAACAGGCAAACATATGGAAAAAGGATACCTACACATACCAATTAAAGCGGTACAGGTATCCTATTCTTAATTTTAGCATAGCAGAAATTAACCAATCTTCCCCAAAAAGTCTCCCCTAATCCTACATCGGCAGACTGTTTTCGACACACAACGCCCCATACCCCACCTGAGGGTTAGGATACACATCAAATCCCGGCAATGGCTTTGCTCCTCTCCTTAAATAAGCCTTTACTTTTTCGCTGTAGGGATATGCTCCTGATTCAATCCGCTCTTTAACAAATAACTGTAAACAATACACCTCTTAAACTCGGTTTACTCCTACTAGACCTACCACCAGAATACGTATTACAGGCCAGGTGGTTTGCTTTGGGAAAATATATCCCAAAGCGTTAACTGTTCCTCTCTTCCTTCCGGAAACTCTGACAAATATGAGAAGATACGTTCATTGTTATGTAAGATACCATTCTTTTCGCATTTGTCATGGAACAGCTTCATTAATTCGGAACTGCGCGTACTCCCGATACTATACTGATTCCGATAAGACCGTATGTATTCTTCTTTCATCCCAGGGAACAAACAGTCAAGCTGTCTGTAAAAATATTCCCGGTTTCCCTCCCGGAGCGTCAGCCCCATACCAAAACAGAGAACCCCGTAAACCTTCGCTTCGATGCACATGTCCATAATTCCGGAAATATTCTCTTCCGTATCATTGATAAACGGAAGAATTGGGGACAGCCACACCACAGTCGGAATTCCGGCGTCCCGCAGTATTTTCAGAGTCTCAAAGCGTTCATTTGTCGTACTTACATTCGGCTCAATCTTTCTGCAAAGAGTCTCATCACAAGTGGTCAGCGTCATCTGCACCACACATTTTGTCTTCTCATGGATTCTCTGTAATAAATCAAGGTCTCTTAAAATCCGGTCAGACTTCGTTATTACAGTAAAACCAAACCCATATGTGTCTATTAATTCCAGCGCTTTTCTTACATAACCAAGTTCCATCTCTAATGGAATATAAGGGTCTGTCATGGAGCCTGTTCCAATCATACATTTTTTCCGCTTATGCTTCAATGCAATTTCCAGCAGTTCAATGGCATTTTCTTTAACTTCAATATCTTCAAACGCATGGTCCATGTGATAACATTTACTTCTGGAATCACAATAGATACATCCATGCGTACAGCCGCGGTATAAGTTCATTCCATTTTTTGCCGACAGGATTCCTTTTGCTTTTACGTAATGCATTGTTTTCCTCCACAGTCAGACTTCTCGCATCTGCCGTTTCCTGAAAATCTTCTAAATCTTTGATTAACCCCTGCTTCAGTGGACAACCCACATGAATCGTCTATAAATACCTGTTGAAATGAATTATACAGAATCACATAAAATAATTCAACGTTCTACAATATATCAATCCTTCATCATCTCTTCGATTAAGATTCCGTACCCTTTCGCCGGGTCATTTACAAATACGTGAGTCACCGCCCCTACAAGCTTCCCATCCTGCAGAATAGGGCTTCCGCTCATCCCCTGCACAATCCCTCCGGTCAGTTCCAAAAGACGTGAATCGGTCACCTCTAATTCAATCGTTTTATTAATTTCTCTTGCATTAGGATTTATACCGGTAATCTCAACCTCATATTCTTCGACCTGACCTTCAACACTACATCGAATAATTGCCTTCCCTTCTTTTATTTCCTCTGAAGAGGCCGCCTCCACCGGCTCAGCATTTTTAAACAACGTATCTACCCTGTCAAGCCTCCCGTAAATGCCTTCTTCACTGTTCTTCGTAATACTTCCCAGAACATTATAATTGTTATAGACGATTATCCCTTCCATTCCTCCAGGCGCGCCGCTCTCCCCTCTCTGCACATCCCGGATGCTGGTTGCATACAGACGCCCTTTGGAAATATTCAGAAGCTCTCCTGTATCTGTATCGTGAATCCCATGCCCTAACGCCCCAAATTCGCTATCTGCTGTCAGATACGTAATTGTGCCGAGTCCCTGTTCATTGTCCCTTACCCAGATTCCCAGCTTATAATCATCTACTCCGCACTGAACTGCCTTCACCCGAATATCAATGGCCTGCTCATTGCGCATCACCTTAAGTATCACATCATCATGATTCAATGACTTCACAGCCGCAATCAACTCTGATTTATCTCTGGTCTCTTTTTCATTCAATCCAATAATATAATCTCCTTCTTTTACAAGATGCGCAGCCGGCTCGTAAGTTTCACCGTCCATTCCTTCAATTGCTTCTGTACCCAGCACCAGAACCCCGTCTGTCTCAAGATAAATACCAATCGGCATTCCTCCGGGGATTACCAGTTCCCCAGAAGTCCCTGCCGAAACCTCCTGCTCCAGCTTATTCTTCTGTGCCTCCAAAAGAAAATAACTTCCTCCAACACTGACTGTTAATGTAAGAATCATTATCAGGATACGTCTATACCAGAATTTTCTCATTATTGTCTCCTCCGAAATAAATGTAGGCTGTAAAAGAATAAAAGTGCGCATAGTCCTTCCTATGTAATAAAATACAATAAGGCAGATACCTATGTACCTGCCTTATTATGTGCAATTATTTTATTTTTACACCTGAGATTTATTTTTTGTCGAGTATTCCATTGCTGCTTTTATAAATCGGATTATCGGGATGAACCTGAATATAAAAAAGTTCGGTCAAGCCTTCCAACGCCCCATCTTCAATCAAAATAATGTTCGCCGGAATATACAATTCGTATACTTCAGAACTTAAAGAATCCAATGCGCCCGCTGCAACGCCTGTACATTCTATACTGGAAGGCAAGCAAAGCACGCCGTCTGTTATAAATATATCCGGACAGCCAATAATCATTCCCGATTCATTGCAAAGAAAGCCGCCGCAGAAAAATGTCTGCCCGTTCTCTTCTGTATCTTCAGAAGAACCTGTCTCATCCGTCTCTTCTAAATCTTCGGAATCTGCCCCGTCCTTTTCTGAAGAATTTGTCTCTCCTGAATTATCAGAAGATTCTGTCTCCTCTTCCTTAATCGTACTGTCAGAGGACCCCTCCTGCTCCGTCTCCTCTGAATCTTCTATGGAAGGCGTCTGCTCTATCTTCTCGATATCTTCAATTAAAATTTGGGGCTTACCTGCAGTAACTGTCTGTACATCCTTTACGAAGTCTGATTCCCCAGAATAATCTATGAAATCCGAAATATTTGAAACCGGTACTGTTTCTTCTTTTGTTACATAACTAATCTTGGAAACTGAAACAGACGACTTTTCTACAGGAGGCACTGATTGTATAACTGTACATTCATAATTCTGTTTAACAGCCGCCTGCATTTCATTCACCTGTATATACGGCTCGTTGGCTGATTCTGGAATTTCCGGCCGTTCAGCTATTTTCCCCAGACGCATCTCCTCGAATCGCTCAAACTCTTCCCACAATCCGCCGCCCTCACTGGCTTCGGTTATGATTTCTGAATTATCCAATACGCTGCCTGAAACATCTTTGTCAGCATTTCTTGACACGTTCTTAATTACCGACAATTCCGAAGCCTGTTCGCCTGCCAGAACGCAAAGAATCATCAACATCAAAAGGATTTCCCATGCGGTCCTAAGTCTTTTGCTATTTAATTGTTCTTCTGTAATTATCCCATAGTTAATCTTCATATATGCAAACATAAAATCATTATAAAATTTTAACTGCCAGGAAACAATGGATAAAGGCGTGTCCTTTCGGCACGCCTTTATCCATTAAATCTACTTGAATACCATACTCTTATTTTTATCCAGTCTTCTTATGATTCTCTGCCAGCATCTTCATCTCTCTTGCATTTTCACGAACCGTATCCGTAATCTCTGCGCCGCCGAGGATTCTCGCCAATTCTTCTGTGGTCTCCTCCTCTTCAAGCAGCCGGATTCCGGTTGTTGTCTTCCCTTCTGCAACTGTCTTTTCAATGACATAATGCGCGTCTGCCATCGCGGCAATCTGTGCAAGATGTGTAATACAGATGACCTGATGTCCTCTGCCGATTACGGCCATTTTCTCCGAAACCTTCTGGGCGGTTCTTCCGCTGATTCCCACATCAATCTCATCAAAAATCAAAGTCTCTATCTCGTCCCTGTCTGCCATAACAGCCTTAATCGCAAGCATCATCCGGGAAAGTTCGCCGCCGGAAGCCACTTCTGACAAAGGCTTTACAGGTTCTCCAGGGTTCATAGAAATCAAAAATTCCACATCGTCCCGACCATTTACGGTATAATCTGCAAGCTCACTGAACTGAATTTCAAACTGGACGTCTGCGAAATTCAAATCCTTAAGCGCTCTTTCAATCTGCTCTGCAAGAAGCTTTCCATGCTCTTTCCTGATTTTGCTAAGCTCCTTTGCAGCCTTTTTCAGTACCTTTTCATTCTTTTTCAGTTCTTCTTCCAGAGACTGAAGGTAATTATCATAATCCTCCAGCACCTGTAAGCGTTCCTTTTTTTCCTGACAGTATGCCAGAACCTCTTCCAACGAATTTCCATACTTCGTTTTTAAATGATTGAGAACATTCAGCCGTTCCTCCGTCTCATGATATTCTTCCTCTGAAAACTGAAGCGACTCCTGATAAACCGACAATTCTCTGTTAAAATCATTGAGAAGTCCGTCAATCTCTGATAACTGTTCATATAACTCCTCTGCCTTTTCATCATATCTGGCCGCATCGCTCATACAGCGGATGGCTCTGCTAATCTGCTCGCTCGCTCCGTCTCCTGACATGCCTCCGGTATACCCATAAGCCTCCGCCGCATTCTCAGCAATATTCCTGGCATGATTCATGCGCCGGTAATCATTCTCTAACTGTTCGTCCTCACCGGATACAAGTTCCGCTTCTTCGATTTCCTGAATCTCAAATTCCAGAAAAGAAGCCTCCTTCGCCCGCTCCGACTCATCTAAGCGAGATTTCTCCCATTCATCCAGACATTTTTTGTACGCCTGATAGGAATTCTTTACGTTTCCCGCGGTTTCCTTTAACGCCCCGCCTGCAAAGGCGTCCAGAATCTGAAGCTGGTTCTTCTTATATAACAGCGACTGATGCTCATGCTGTCCATGAATATCAATCAGGATTCCGGCGACCTCCTTTAACTTAGCCATGGTAACCGTCTCTCCATTAATCCTGCTGGCGCTCCTCCCGTCCATCAGACGTCTGCTGAGCACAATTACCCCGTCTTCCGGAAAGATGTCCAGCTCTTTAAGTTTCTCAAGTAATCCCTGATTCTCCGGCGCAAAGGTTAACTCCACCAGCCCATACTGCGCGCCCTTCCTTAAGATATCCCTGCTGTATCTTCCGCCCAGGGCAAGATTTACCGACCCCAGTATGATTGATTTACCGGCTCCTGTCTCGCCGGACAGTATATTAAGCCCCTGACAAAACTCCACTTCGATTTCATCAATCAGAGCAAGATTCTTCACATGTAAATTCTGCAGCATACATCCTCCTAATATTCAGAAACTTTACGCAAACAATTTCTTACAAAACAATTTTGCTAATCTTATCCATCACCTTAATCGTATCGTCCACGCTGCGAATCGCGCACATGATGGTATCGTCCCCGGCAATGCTTCCCACAACTTCATTCCATCTCATCGCGTCAATCGCCGCGCAGACGGCCATCGCCATACCGGATACTGTCTTAATCACCAGAATATTCTGTGCCAAATCCATCGAGATATAACCGTCTCTCAAGATTCGGATATATTTCTCGTTCATCTCCGTCTCCATCGTCTGATGGACTGCATATTTTTGCTTTCCTTCTTTTGTCGGCACCTTGGTGAGCTTTAAATCTCTGATATCTCTGGACACCGTCGCCTGCGTCACCTTAAATCCTTCCCGGTTTAAATATTCTGCCAGCTCCTCCTGAGTCTCAACGTGATATTTGTTAATCAACTCTACAATCTTTGCATGCCTGTTTATCTTCATTCCGCTATTTTCCTTTCATCTTTCTGCTTAGTATCTCCAAAAAGCTGATCTCGCTTAATTTCATCAATGTTGTACTCATCTCTGAGCGCCGGATGCTGACAGTCTGCCCGGTTCTCAGTTCTCGGTTATTGGTTCCGTCAAAAGAAATATATACCTCCTCTGACCTTCCATGTCTGCCTTCCCCAATCTCAATTCTAATCTCGTCATCCGCAGACAATACAATACTGCTGGTATTCAGCGCATGTGAACAAATTGGCGTGACGACAATCATTTCAGCCGTAGGCTCAACAATCGGCCCACCGGCAGACAGATTATATGCAGTAGAACCGGTCGGCGTAGACAGAATAATTCCGTCCGCTTCATAAGAATTTAAAAGCGCTCCATTTACATATAAGTTAAAATGTATAATGCGCAGCGCTCCCTTCCTGGAAAGCACAATATCATTCAGCGCAACGTCCTTCGTTCCGTCCGTAAAATCCCCCTCCAGCATCATCCGGTCTTCCGTCATATACTTCCCTGCAAGAATCTGCTCAAAGGCCTCTGTAAGACGCTCCACCTCTACTTCCGCCAGATAACCCAAAGTCCCCATATTAACGCCGAGAAGCGGAATCCTTCGTCTCAGCAGCCTTGCTACCTCAATCAGAGAACCGTCCCCGCCTATCACAACGGCACAGTCTATGTCATCCGGTATGCTCTCTGCAACAATATTCTTCTGCTCGTCCTTTTTACAGAGCACACAACGCTTTCCCCTGCTCTCCAACAGCTCTTTTATCTTCTTTGTAATCTGCCCGTCTTTATCTTTGCCATCATTGGTTACTACAAAAAAACGCTCCATATTCATATCTGTCATTCCCTTATTTTGTAAGCTCTGCAAATGCAGATTCCACCGTCCGCTCTACATCCGCCGTCCACTTTAGTTCCCCGGTCTCTTTTCCCGACTTCTCTAAATGAATCAGATATTCAATATTACCCTCCGGTCCCCGAATGGGCGAATATTCCAGATTCAATATATCAAATCCAATAGACAAAGCGTATTCTTTTACCGTCTCTATCACTTCCACATGGGTACTTTGCTCCCGGACAACGCCCTTTTTTCCTACCTTGTCTCTGCCTGCCTCAAACTGCGGCTTAATCAATGCCACAATCTGCCCCATATCCCGAAGATAATTCCGAATGGGAAGAAGTACCTTGGTCAGAGAAATAAATGACACGTCAATAGAAGAGAAATCTATCGGTTCCCCCAAATCTTTTGGCGTCACGTACCGGATATTTGTTTTCTCCATGCAGATTACCCGTTCATCCTGCCGAAGCTTCCAGGCAAGCTGTCCTCTGCCCACGTCAATTGCATATACCTTACCGGCTCCGTTCTGAAGCATACAATCTGTAAAGCCGCCTGTAGAAGACCCCACATCCGTACAAGTCTTGCCCTCTATAGAAACATGAAACCGGCGCATCGCCTTCTCAAGCTTTAAACCACCCCGGCTGACATAGGGAAGTACATGGCCCTTTACTTCAATAGAAACTGTTTCCGCAAATGAAGTCCCCGCCTTATCCTCTCTCTGTCCTTCTACAAACACATTACCGGACATAATAATCGCCTTTGCTTTTTCCCTCGATTCAGCAAGACCCCGTTTTACCAGTAACACATCTAACCGTTCTTTCATAATCACTCCTGAATCTGTACTTACGAATTTCGACTTTGTTATATTTACTATTTCTTTCTGTGTATCAGCTCGCCAATCAGCCATTCCAGATATGGGTTCACCCCTGAAAGACTCCGAATCAGCTCAAGCGCCTCTGTCGACTCTTTCTCCACCACCTTCTCCGCCTCCTGGATGCCAAGAAGCGTCACATAAGTGGTTTTTTCATTCTTCTCGTCGCTGTGAATTGGTTTGCCAAGCACCTCTGCCGTACTTGTTACGTCCAGAATGTCATCCTGTACCTGAAATGCCAGACCAATCTTTCCTCCCGCACGCTCGATTACCCGGAGCTCTTCTTCCTCTGCCCCTGCAAGTACGGCGCCAATCATCATCGCGCTCTCTAACAAAGCCCCGGTCTTCAAAGCATAGATAAAGTCCAAAACTTCCTTCTCAACTGCATGTCCGGTCTCTTTCACATCCACAACCTGACCGCCTAACATGCCGTAAATTCCAGCCTTCTTTCCAAGGATTCCGATTGCCTTACCAATCTTAAGGCTCTCTTTTGGGTACGCCTCAAAGGCTGATGACGCTGTCTCAAAAGCATAATTCAGCAGCGCGTCGCCCGCAAGAATCGCCATATCCTCTCCGTACACCACGTGAGTTGTCTTCCTTCCCCTGCGCAGCTCATCGTCATCCATTGCCGGCAAATCATCATGGACCAGCGAATAGGTGTGAATCATCTCAAGCGCCGCCATAAAGGGCTCCACAACTTTACCCATCCCGCCAAACAGCCGGTAAGTCTCCTGCATCAGCATGGGACGCAGCCGCTTGCCGCCTGCCGTCAGACTGTATGCCATTGCTTCCATGATAATCTTCTGGTATCCTTCCTCCTTCGGAAGATAAGATACCAGAAGTTCTTCAATCTCTTCCGTCTTTTTCCTCTGCAACGTCTTGTAATCTATCATATTCTCTGCCGTTTCCTTAAAAATCATGGAGCCTGCCCTCCTCGTCCAGCATCTGTATCCGTTTTTCAACCCGGTCTATCTTCTCATTGCAAGTCTTTAAAAGCTCCATTCCCTGATGATACATCTGAAATGATTTCTCTAACGAAGCCTCTTCTTCCATATTCACGATTATCTGCTCCAATCGTTCAAATACCTGCTCTAAGGTACAATCTTTTGGGTCTTCCATCCCTGCTTTCTGCTGCTCTTCTATCTGATTCTTACTCATATCTTTCCTCCCTGATGTCGGTTACCACCGCCTGAATCCTGCCATCCGCCACATAGACAGACAACTGTTCTCCCTCCTGCACCTGCTTCACACTTCTCACTGCGGCAGTTTTTCCTCTCGTTTCCCGCTCAAGAAACGCATAACCTTGACTCAGTTTTTCAAGAGGCGATATTCCTTTCAGCCTCTCAATCATAATCGCAAACTGATGTTTCTTTAACTGCAGCCGGGATTCCATCATCCGTCTTAACTTATCTTCCATCTCTACCGCCCTGTTTCTGCGTTCCCGAAGTATAACTTCTGGATGCAGGTAAGACAATCTTACCCGAAATTCCTTTTCTTTCATTCGATGAAGCTCCAACTTCTGATTCACCAGACGGAACAGTTTTTGTCTGATACTGAAAAAAATCTCTGCATGCTGTCCATAATCCCAGACTGCAAGCTCAGCCGCCGCAGACGGGGTTGGCGCCCGCAAATCCGCCGCATAATCAGCAATGGTAGTATCCGTTTCATGCCCTACTGCCGAAATAATCGGAATCCGGCACTCAAAAATTGCCCTTGCCACTTCTTCCTCATTAAAAGCCCATAAATCTTCTATCGAACCGCCGCCCCGTCCCACAATGATAACATCCACGCCACTGTCTTCCAACATTTGAATTCCCCGGACAATACTTTCCTTCGCCCCTTCTCCCTGCACCTGGGCCGGGCAGAGAATCAACTGCACATAAGGGTTCCTTCTGGCGCTGATATTCATAATATCGCGAATAGCCGCCCCTGTAGGCGCGGTTACAATGCCTACGACTTTTGCAAACTTTGGAATCGGCTGTTTATATTCTGGGGCAAACATTCCCATCTCTTCCATTTCTCTCTTGAGAGCTTGGAATTTCTCATAAAGCGCGCCCTCTCCGTCCAGCCGGATTTCCCTGGCGTAGAGTTGATAAGCGCCGCTTCTCTCATAAACGCTTACCGCCCCAAACACTATGACCTGCTGCCCTTCCTTCATACGAAAAGAGAGCCCGCCGCGCTGCCCTGCAAACATAACACAGGCAATCGTTCCAGACTCATCCTTTAACGAAAAATATATATGTCCCGACGTATGGTATTTACAGTTAGAGACCTCTCCTTTGACGTAAATCCGATTCAACATAAAGTCCTGGGTAAACATGTTCTTAATGTAGGTATTGACCTGTCTCACCGTATACACATTATTCGCCATAGCTCATCCCCCGTCTAATCCACAAGCTTGGCAAGAACACCATTGATAAAGGAAGAACTGTCCTCTCCGCCGAATCTCTTCGCAAGCTCAACCGCCTCGTTAATTGCTACAGAAACCGGCACATCCTCATCCATCTTCATCTCATAAACCGCAAGACGAAGAATAGACAAATCGGCCTTATTCATGCGCTTTGTCTTCCATCTGGCGCTCTGCTTATTAATCAGACTGTCAATCTCTTCCGCATGAGCCGCAACGGCCTTCGTCTTCTCGGTTATATATTCCCGGTCCGCTTCTCCCGCAATCTCTTCCTGATCAAGGTAAAGCTGAATCTGTTCCTGGAGTTCTTCCGGAGGATTAAATTCTACGCCGAACACCAACTTGAATATATGCTCTCTTAGTTCTGTCCTCTTCACTTATACTTCCTCCGGCACATCCACTCCTGCAACACGGATATTCACATCGGCAACCTTAAGCCCTGTCATACTTTCAATAGAAGTCTTCACCTTCTCCTGAATCCGGCTTGACACGTCAATTAGACTGTAGCCATATACCAGGTTCAGTGTCAGCGTTACTGTGACAACGCCCTCTAACACATCAAGCTTCACGCCCTTAGACGGCGACTTCATGCTAAGTCTGCCCTTCTCTTTCACATTACCGCCCATAGAGCCGACTCCCTCCACGTCCATTGTTGCAAAAGCAGCAATGGAAGCCACTACTTCATCGGCAATCTTCACCTCACCTACACTCTCTTCTTTTTGAATTGTGTATGTGCTTTTTTCTTCTTTTCCCATATCTAAACCTCCTGTTTGCTGGCTGTTATCAAAACTCATATTATGATTATAACAAATTTATCCGCAAATGCAAATAATAAACTACATTATTATGACCGTCCAAATTCCGAGAGCTTCAGCCCCTCGTTGCGCTCAAGAACCATACGGATACTCCAATCATTCACAAAAAGCAGCAGAGGCCTGTCTTTCAAATCCTTAATTTTCTTCATATCCGAGGTTCCTTTAATCTTTTCTAAATCAATGTCCTCGTTCTCAATCCAGCGGATGTGTTCATACGGCAGATTGTCCAGACGGATATCTACGTTATATTCATTCTCCAAACGGTACTTGAGAACGTCAAACTGCAGTACTCCTACTACGCCCACAATAATTTCTTCCATCCCTGTATTGTATTCCTGAAAAATCTGAATCGCACCCTCCTGTGCAATCTGATTGATACCTTTGATAAACTGCTTCCGTTTCATGGTATCCATCTGTCGAACCCTTGCAAAATGCTCCGGGGCAAAGGTGGGAATCCCTTCATAGGCATATTTCTTCTGGGACGCAGTCAGCGTATCCCCAATAGAAAAAATACCTGGGTCAAATACGCCGATAATGTCTCCGCCGTATGCATTCTCAATCATCTTCCTCTCACTGGCCATAAGCTGCTGAGGCTGTGACAAACGTACCTTTTTCCCGCCCTGAATATGATGTACCTCCATCCCCGCGTCAAAAGCGCCGGAACAGATTCGCATAAAGGCAATTCGGTCTCTGTGGGCCTTGTTCATGTTCGCCTGTATCTTAAATACAAAAGCAGAGAAATCCGGCTCTTCCATCGGATCAATCGCTCCCTGATCGGATTTTCTAGGCAGCGGCGAAGTGGTCATCTGTAGAAAATGCTTAAGAAACGTCTCCACACCAAAATTTGTCAGCGCAGAGCCGAAAAATACCGGCGACAATTCTCCGCGGCTTACCAGTTCCTGATTAAATTCCGCCCCGGCGCCATCCTGAAGCTCGATTTCCTCCATGAGCTGCTCCTTCTGCCCGTCTTCGAGAAGCGTATCGACTTCGGGATCATCGACGGCAATCGTTCTTACCTTCCCCTGAGTTGTACCTTTTCTGGTATCTGAAAACAGTTCAATCTCTTTCTTATTCCGGTCATAGACACCCTTAAATCTCTTGCCCGAACCAATGGGCCAATTCACCGGACAGGTCGCAATTCCCAGTTCATTCTCAATATCGTCCAGAAGCTCAAAAGTATCCAGCGCCTCCCTGTCCATCTTATTGATAAAAGTAAAAATCGGAATATGACGCATGGTACACACCTTAAACAGCTTCCTCGTCTGAGCCTCCACACCTTTGGACGCGTCAATCACCATCACCGCCGAGTCTGCCGCCATCAGGGTACGATACGTATCCTCCGAAAAATCCTGATGCCCCGGCGTGTCCAAAATATTAATACAGTATCCTCCATAATTAAACTGCAGAACCGAAGACGTAACCGAGATACCCCTCTCCTTCTCAATCTCCATCCAGTCAGACACCGCATGTCTGGCAGTCGCCTTTCCCTTCACACTTCCCGCCTGATTAATCGCTCCGCCATACAGAAGAAACTTCTCTGTAAGAGTAGTTTTTCCCGCATCTGGATGGGAAATAATAGCAAAGGTTCTTCTCTTTTTTATCTGCTCCCTGATTTCATTCGTAAGTTCTGACATATCTATAACACTCCTGCTGTTTCGTAAATTCCTAAATTGATTGAATGGTGGTATGTGAATCAATCATTTATGTTATTTCTATATAGTATATCCGTATTCACACGCTGGTAGACATTATAGCATAGCTAAATGGAATCTACAATCCAGAAAATACTGTTTCACGATTCGTCAATCCAATTCCGCCCTTATCCCCGATAGGAAGCCTTCCACTTCCTGATACTGAGTACCGCTCCGATACAGCCCGCCGCCCCAACGAGCGCCCACACCCATCCCGGTATATCATGGATATTATAACACCGGACATTAATCCACATCTGATTAATCGCTTTGGTCTGTTCTTCATCAAAACACACCATAATCGAAGACCTTGAAATCGCTTCCTTAGTCGGATACTGAGCAAAAAGCTGACGGTACACCTGCTCTGTAGGCGCAGTAATAATATACTCCCCCTCTTTTTCGTCCTCGGAGAAAAAATAGCTCAAATCATAATCCGTAACCTCTTCTTCTCCTTCCTCCGCGCCATAACACCAGTCTGCATATTCCAGAATACGTCCGTCGTCTCCTCCGGAAATTACGGAAGTATAGCCAATGTAATACATATTGCGAATTACATTGTCCGCCCTGGAATTAAAGTTAACAAACGCTTCCGCCGCATGTTGCTTCGCTGCATCCTTCCCAATCCCGTCTTTTAACATCACCCATCCGTCAAAATAGATATTCGTTGATTCCTCCGGCACCGCAAATGCCAGTGTAAAATCATCCTCATCTGCCTGGTCCATGGTGTAAACCGCATCTCCAGACCACTGGTAATTCGCCACCACCTTGCCGGTAATCATATCCGCCTTTCCTGAATCTGTTTCAAAAGAATAACAGTTATCCTTCACATCCTGCAGATATTCCTGCACTTTATCAATCGTTTCAGGAGCGGTGTCGTTCATCTCCATTTCCAAATTATCTTTATAATCCGAGCGGCTTACAAACTCCTCCGAAGTAAGTAAATCCGATTTAATAGCGCCCACCGCCGCAAAATAAGAATCCCGCACATTATCCTTGATTGTAATCTGTCTGCGGTGCGCGGGGTTACTCAGAACTTTCCAGCTTGACGCTTCCTTTTCGCTGACTTCCTCCGGGTTATATACAATTCCGGTAATCCCCCACATATATCCCGCCGCATAATCCCCCCATTTCTTTCCGTTCATCTCATTATTGTCAAAAATAGAGCGGATATAAGGCGATACGCCATTAATATAATAGTTATTCTTATCCGACTTATCAAAAAACTCTTCCGACAGAGGCACAAGCTTTTCTTCCGTCATCAGCTTCATAATCATATATTCCGATGGACACACCAAATCATAGGTATCTCCCAGCGTCAGCATATTGTACAAATCCTCATTGGTTCCAAAAGTAGAATACTCCACCTTCACCCGAACTCCGTAAGTTTCATAATACCATCTTTCAAAATCCTCTATCATAGAAGATTCCCCTATCACATTCCCACTGTCCAAATCAATGGTCTCTTCCTCATCCCAATCCCCCAAATCAATGTATTCTTCCCAGTTGCAGACCCTTAAGATAACCTCTTTTGCCTTGTCGCTTTCAGCATCCGCATCCATCTGAAGCCACAAAAAAGGAAACAGGAACGCCAGCATACCACACACAAAGCCGCTGATTACACGTCTTCTTTTCTTTTCACTCATCATACGCCATTCCTCTCCTTATTCCTTTTTTCTGCCCGCACATTCATTATCACCACGAACAGTGTAACCACCAGAAATAACATCGCAGATAACGCCCACAAAGCTGTTTTGATTGTCGTCTGTGCTCCTTTGGTCGCATTGACCACATAAGTGCTGATGGTATCAAAAGTTGCCGGTTTCGTATAAGTAGCCACAAAATAATCGTCCAGGGATAACGTAACCGCCAGTGCAAAGCCCGACACAATTCCTGGCAGAATCTGCGGGATAACCACCTTCACCAGCGCTACCGCCGGCGTGGCGCCAAGATCCAGCGCCGCCTCATATATACTGGAATCCATCTGTTTTAACTTCGGAATCACCGACAGAAACACAAAAGGCGCACAGAGCGTTACATGTCCTGCAATAAGTGGAACAAAGGTATCTTTACTGACCCCCAGCACCACTACCAGCAGAATACAGATTGAAAATCCAGTCACCACGTCCGCATTGACAACCGGCACCTGATTCATCGTTGTAATTGCCGAAGTCATTCCCTTTTTTGAATAAAATGCGCCAATCGCGCCCAGCGTACCCAAAATCGTTGCCAGAACTGCGGCAGATAAGGCCAGCACAATCGTTCCTAAAATCATATGTACCAACTCCGGCGTCGTAAAAAGCGTCACATAATTTTCTATCGAAAACTCCCGAAACGACCCGATATTCGAGGCGTCTGTAAAGCTGTACGCTGAAAGTACCAGAATCGGCAGATACAAGAACAGAAGGACAACAATCATTACCACACTTTTCCATATCTTACGCATCACAGCAATGTCCCTCCCCTCGTATTTTCCTCTTCCATTCCACTGGTAAACAGTGTAAACAGACAGATAATCGCCAGCAGAATCAGCGCAATCATAGAGCCGCCATGCCAGTTATAAGCCGCAAAATAACTTCCAATCAAACTTCCCATAATATAAGTACTGTTGTACAGCATATCCAACACCACATAATTCGTCATAGCCGGCAAAAATACCATGGATACTCCGCTTATGATTCCAGGTAAAGACAAAGGCAGCGTCACTTTAAGAAACGCCTGCGCCTCATCCGCTCCCAAATCCCTGGCCGCCTCAAGCAACGCTCCGTCCAGACGGGAAATCGTCGTATAAATCGGAAGAATCATAAAGGGAAGAAAATCATAGCTCATACCTATCACTGTATTCAAAAAAGGATGATAGGCCAGATTGCCTTCCAGCCAGGTAAGAATCTCCTTAAGCGCCGTAATCCGCAGTGAAAAATTAATCCACATAGGAATAATAAAAAGCATTACAAGCACCGATTTTGCCTTCAGCCTGCTGGTTGCAAGAATATAGGCTGTCGGGTAAGCAAGAAGCAGGCATACCCCAGTAGTAACCACTGCAATCCCAAAGCTGTAAAGTAAAGTTCCAAGGGTATTTGGATCGGAAAAGAACCCTGTTAAATTCGCTGTAGTAAACTGTCCCTGGCCATTGGTAAAAGCATAGTATATCAGGACAAATAACGGCGCCGCTACAAATAGTAGTAAAAAGGCTGCGTATGGGATTCCCAGAATTTTTCTGGAAAACTTCATTTTCTTCATGGTCTCCTCCTATCTTTTTACTGTAAAGTTCATCTTCTCTTCCGGCATCAGAAGACCTACCTGGTCCTCCATATTCCACAGGTATTCGTCGTCTACGACAAAATCCTGCTCCAAATCCGTATGAATCACATAACTGTAATGGTCGCCCTTGTAAATCAGGTTACTGATATATCCCTGTACCAGTCCCTCTTCTATCTCATCAGTCATCCGGATATCCTGAGGCTGGATAGACGCCATAACCCTGATTTTCTGTCTGTCAATCTCCAGTCCGTTGACATCCAGAAGAGTTCCGTCCTCATCCATCCTACTGCCTTTAATTATGTCAGTTATCCTGGCATTCAGGATTCTTCCGTTATACTCCAGCTCATAATTTTTATTAATTTCGGCCTTAAAAATATTGGTGTGGTCCTCCGCAATCATAATATGAATATTGTCCGGCTCCACCACAACGCCTACCCGTTCCCCTACCGACGCAGAATTTACCGACTGAGCAACAATTTCATTTTTCCCCGATTCTACTATAATCTCATAGTGCATTCCCTTAAAAATCACAGAAGTTACGATTCCTCGAATTATCCCTCTGTCCGGCGAAGTCAAAAGTACATCCTCCGGCCGCACCACAGCTGTAATATGGGTTCCTTCTTCCACATCGTCCACGCAGACAAATTCCCCGCCGCAAAATCTGGCCTTCAGCTTCCCAGTCATAATTCCGTTGAAAATATTACTATCTCCGATGAAGTCTGCCACAAATGCATTAATCGGCTCATTATAGATATCCTCCGGCGTGCCAATCTGCTGCATCTTCCCCTCGGACATGACCACAATTTTATCCGACATAGTAAGCGCCTCTTCCTGGTCGTGAGTAACATAAATAAAGGTAATCCCCAGCTCCCTGTGCATTTCCTTTAACTCAAGCTGCATTTCCTTGCGCATCTTCAAATCCAGCGCCCCCAAAGGCTCATCCAAAAGCAGAATCTGAGGCTCATTAACTACCGCTCTCGCAATGGCTACCCTCTGCTGCTGCCCGCCGGACAAGGTGTCCGTCTTCCGATTCTCAAAACCTTCCAAATCTACCAGCTCCAGCGCTTTCTTCACCTTTTTCTCAATCAAACGCTTTGGCATCTTCCTCTGTTTCAAACCAAAAGCAATATTGTCAAATATATTCATATGGGGAAATAGCGCATACCTCTGAAATACCGTATTAATCGGTCTCTTATTGGGCGGAAGGCTGGTAATCGGCTCCCCGTTTAACAGAATCTCCCCTTCCGTAGGAATATCAAATCCCGCAATCATCCGCAGAGTTGTCGTCTTCCCACAGCCGGACGGCCCCAGAAAGGTAATAAATTCCCCCTGTTTTACCTCCAGATTAAAATCCGTCACTGCGGAGAAACCATCTTCATATGTCTTTGTAATATGCTTTAATTCAATAATGTTCGTTCTTTTATCCATTTCTCATCCTCCTCGATACCTTTTTAAATGGCCGAATGGCTATGATGGGGCGCCTTTTGGCATCTCGCCCTCCCTATGCAATCAGCCTCACCAACTCTCTTGCACAGAGAAACATACGCCTTAAAACGTAGGAGGCGTACTAACCCAGATAAACTTCGCCGGCCTGTTGTCTGGATTCTCAATCCGATGCTTTCGCTTTGCCGGATAGTAAAAGCTCTCTCCTGTCTTCACCTGATAAACCTTATCCCCTAAATAGAGCGTAAGTCTGCCAGATATCACATATCCAAATTCTTCCCCGTCATGGGGTTTATCCTCAAAAAGACTCTGATAAGGCTGTACTACCACCAGAAGGGGCTCCATCTGGTACCTCTGGGCAGTGGGAACAATCCACTGAATGCTGTTCCCCGCCTCGTCCACCTTCTCAAAAAAACCTTCCTCTGAAAATACAACATGCTCTTCCTCTGCCTCCTTAAAAAACTCGGAGGCGGTTGTTCCAAGACATTCTATCAAATCCAGAAGGGTCACCACCGAAGGAGACACCTGCCCCCTCTCAAGCTGTGAAATGAACCCCTTAGTAAGCTCTGTTCGATCCGCCAACTCTTGCTGGGTAAATCCGTTCCTGTTTCTCAAATCTCTGATTTTCTTTCCAATATTCTCATTCACATAATCAATCTCCATAAGCTTCCCTATTCCCTTCCTTCCGATTCACAATGTTTCTAAACTAAAAATCATTTTTTACTAAACTTATAGGCTGAGTTAATTATACTCTTATTAAACTTTTTGTCAATTATTAGAACTATCTTTTTTCTAAATTTTCTATTCTTTTCACTGACTTGTTTCTCCAAAAAGGTGTAGTTTCTAAAAAAAATATTTATAGATTTCCCTTTATGTTCTATGATTTACCTCTAAAGTACTGACATCGTTTCTCTCTAAGCTGCAATATAATAAGGAGCTATCTATTTTCCGATAGCCCCTCTAGGTCATTTTTCTCATTTAAACATTACATATTTTCTCCGTTAATCTTCCGGATTACACGACAGGGGTTGCCCACTGCCAGTGAATTTTCCGGTATATCTTTTGTGACAACACTTCCAGCTCCTATAACAGAACCGTCGCCTATCGTTACGCCCGGAAGAACAATAACGCCGCCTCCTAACCAACATCCATTTCCAATTTTTATTGGTAATGCGTAAGTATGTCGGACTAACTGACCTGTTTCAGAATCTTGAACATATCTTTCAGCTAATTCAACAGGATGCGCTGCCGTATAAAGCTGTACGTTTGAAGCAATCAACACATTATCCCCAATGATAATTTTATTACAATCTACAAAGGTACAATTCATGTTGACAGATACGTTATTTCCTACAAAAATATTTCGTCCATAATCGCATATGAACGGTGACGCAACAGATACCTTTGCGCCGATTTTTCCAAATAGCTCCTTTAGAATTTTTTCTTTTTCCTCTTTCTGTTCATATCCAAGGGCATTGTATTCCTGCAATAATTTTCTCGCATTGCTTTTAAAATCCAGAAAGACTTTATCATGGCAGTTATAATCTTCTCCTGCCATACACTTTTCTAATTCAGTCATAGAATCACCTCTTCGTTTCATATCAGAAACAATATATTTATAAATACGAATATCTGTTTCGCTGTACTTTTGTATTTCTTCATACGAAAACATTCTTGGTCACTCCCAGTCCTTTGGCGGCCTTAGCCGCCTTCGCATAAGCCGATGCAGCTCCCTGCTTAATTGGTGGCTGTCCTGCGCTCTCATCAAAACCCAATGGAAACAAAATGTGGTATACCTAAGGAGCCAAAAATCCGTCTGTCGCATGGGCTTGGAATCACCAATCCCCTTCCTGCCTTATTCGGCGCCTTCAGTATACCACTACATAGAACACAGCCAATATCCAGTTTTCATTTATTAGGGTAAGATTCTTTCATGATTGTCTGTCGACTAATACCGATAGCCCCTTTTCGAAGAAATTCTAATCCCACCTTGGCTTCACTTTTCATACAACATCTTTCTCTTAGTATATGTATTTCTACTTAGTACAGCATCCCCATCGCAATAATAAAGTTCAGCGCCCACATACCAATCGAAACAATAATACCAATGATACTCAATACCTTCCCGACTGTCGCCATACCTGCTTTGGTGGAGCCTCCTCCCATTCTCGCCCTTGAAAATCCAAGGCACCCAAACAGTATGCCAAGAATCGGAATAAAAAATCCGGTTACCACCGACAAAATTCCGAATACCAGCGCCATTGTAGCAGCTCCGGTATTATCCGACGTCTGAACCGGAATCGGATACCCGCCGGGCATCTGCTGCATCTGACCGCCCTGTGGAAGCGGCTGCCCAAGTAATACCAATAACTGTTCCAGACTTTCTCTGTAAGGCTTCTTCTGGAGTGAGCCTACAAATCCATCCAGGTTCCACTCGCCCCCAAAAGTCCCCTTCATCCATGCCTCCAGATGAAAGACACCGTTCATGTATCCCCATTTCAAATACTTATATCCTTCTATCGCAGCGTCACCCGTCCGAAATGCCGGCTCCCCCTTCCAGTCAGACATAACGAAACCATTCTTCCGTAGATAATCGTCCATAATAAATTGTACAAAATCCCCCGGTTTATTCAAAACCACTTCTCTCACATATCTTGCCATCTTCTCTCTTTCCAATCCTTTCCGGTGTCTGAATCCGTTTTTTCTTTCACAATTATAATTTAGCACAGCCGGCCATTAAATGCAAGATTATGTACAGATGGGTCCCTTATTTCCCTTCGGAATTAATGGGTGTTATCACAATATTTTCTGCTGCTATTCCAGTCTTCCTGGTCACGATATCCTCAATCTGCGCCCGGTTCGCATCCGAAAGTTCTGCCGCGCTGACTACAATGTCCGCGCCTTCCTGCGTCAAGCTGACCACAGCCTGATCAAATCCTTTAGAAGCAAGAAGTGTCTCTGCCGCCGCTTCCTTCTCGGTAAGTTCGGTCAGCACCAGCAGTTGATTGACCGCGTCCTGTTTCTGCTCATCGCTTAAATTCTGATTGTCAATAATCTCCATCAGGGATTCTTTATTCTTCGCCCGCACTTGCTCTCTTGTGACCTTAGCTTCCGCCACAACTGCACTGGCTTCTCCGCTGGTAAGAACCGCTTCCCCCGGCGTCCCTTCTACTGTTCCGTCGGTCTCTTCGCTGTCATTGCTTGCAATCTCTCCGTCTGTCTCTGCTAAATCCTCCTCTGAAATATCCAGAAGCTCCATGTTAGCCAGCTCACTGTTGGCCTCCGCCGCATCCTTATCTCCTCCGAAAATACGTCCGGAGTAATTCAGATACCCTGCAACCGCAATCATAACAGCCAACGCTGCAATAATTACCTGATTCCTACGAAATATTCGTTTCACTGTTCATCCTCCTTGAGATAGATTTAATTGCTCTTCATTACCTTTATTTTATGCGTGTCTATTTCAAATAATGCTTGCACAGCCTCAGTTATATTCTGAACTGTCACTGCATCGCCTCCGCCCTGGGCTATAATAATAATTCCGCCCACCACCGGCGTCAGTTCTTTTGTGACATATGGCGTTCCAGAAGACGCGCTTTTCCCGCCCTCATATATGGTAGTCTGAGAACTGGAACGGTTCATCGTATTCCTGTTTCCGCCCTGGCTGTCTGTCTCCTGAACAGATTCGCTCTCGCTGTTCACATCCTTCCCAATAATACGCTCTGAAGAAGCTTCTAAGGTTACCATTACCTTTACCCTTCCCACCCCCTCCACTTCAGACAGGACATTCTCCAGTTTTTTCTCCAGATAAAAAGCATAATCTTCGGTATCTGATTCACTTGCCGTATTCTCTGATATCCTTTCTGTCAGTCCGGTCTGTCCGTCATATTTTTCATTCCCGTCATCGGATACCGGAAGCGCAATAATCAGAAGCAGGATTCCCCCCAGCAAAAGGATAATCAACCGGTCTTTTTTCTTCAACAGCGTCCGAATTTTTCCTGTCAAATTCTCTGGAACATGTATCTGTCCTCCCAATTTACCTTCCAATGCGAATCTCCTCCACTTCTATTCTGCCTGCTTCCTCTCCCTGCTGCCCTTCTGCCGTCCCGCCATCCAAGGCGCCGGCGTCTCCCCCGCTTCCCGCTGCCAATCCTTCCTCCATTTCCGGCAAAATCTCCCGCTCCATTTCCTCTATCTTTTTCTCAATATTTTGCGCCAGCTCTTCATATCCCTTTTCCTGCATCCAAATCTCTTCCCCATTGATTCCAAATATCCGCATAACCGGAGCCAGTATCATAAGAACCAGAATAATTCCCGTAAACAACCGGATATATTTGCGGTAACTCTCCGCTGCAATCATCTGCATAACGACAGTAACCAGAACCATATAATATGCAATTCCCCGGACCCATTCATATAGATAATCTATCATGTTTCACCTCATGCTCCATTGGTTGTATAGGCGGCGATAGCAATTGTAAAGAGAAATAATACGCCGCTGGTAAGTACTGCCCGAAGAAGCAGTCTGCACCCTTCCCCTACACCGCTTACACACTCCACAATCCGCTTATCCGAAACCGGCTGAATAACCGCAGCCGCCATTTTGTATACCAGCGTAATCACGCCGATTTGAATCAGCGGCATCATACAAAGCGCACAGCAAATCAGGGCTCCGGTCACGCCAATGCTGTTTTTAATCAGTACGGCCGTACCAAGCACTACCTCCGCAGTACCGCCAAGGGCATCCCCAACTCCTGGAATCGCTTCTACCCCTCTTGTAACCATGCTCCGTTTCAAAGAATCAATTGCCGGCGCCACTAATCCCTGCAAAATATTAAGACCTGCCACGACTCCAATCATACTCTTTAAAATCCAGCTAATAACCATCTCCAGAAGCTCCAAAAATTTGGAAAGATAGTCTTCTGACTGAAGACTGTTCAGCACCCTTCCCATAACATAAACATGAATCAACGGCAGCATCACATGAACAATCAGTCCGTCAATCAGCAGAATCAAAAGCAGCGCCAGATGATAAAATACAGAGGATGTCACACCTCCCTTTGCCGCCGTAACCGCTATAAAATAAATGGGGTACAAGACCTTCATAAATCCTGTCAGCTGCCCAATGCCCTCTCCAACCCAGTCTGCCGCTTCCTGAAAGGAGGTCAGACAGATTCCAATCAGAAGCATGTACAGTAGAAAGAAACTGATTTCCGATACCTGCCTGGTCTGAAATACGCCAGAAAGATTCAAAAATATCGCGGCTCCCACTGCAATTACAATCAGATGAATTACACTTTCTCTGTTAATCCGAAATGCGTAAAACACCTTATCTCCAATCATCCTGCCCAACAATTTTGCATCCAGCTTAGTCTCTCCTTGCATAACCGCCCAGATTACTTCTCCAAATTCAATCCGTTCCTCTGGAAACAACTCGGCAAGCAGCCGGTCCATTTCTGAAAAATCCATTTCCTGCAATAGCTCTTCCCTGGCGCTCTTTCTCGCCTGCTCCATCTCTTCTCCCAAAGCCGCAAATTCTTCCGATTCTGATTCTTCGCCGACCATAATGTTTTCGCCGCTTTCCTGCCCCCCCGTCACAGAACGTTCCTCTTCTTCAGCAGAAATTCTTCCGGACATATCCGGTTCTTCTGCTTTCGCCTGTATCCTTCCGAATACGATTAGCGCAGGAAAAACTTGCAGGATTATCAAGAATAAAAATCTTTTCCTTTTATAACGTTTATTCTCCGGCTTCATGACAGAAATTCTCCTATGGTTTCCAATACGGTCAGTATAATCGGAACACTCAGCAAAAGTATCATAAATTTCCCAAAAATTTCAATCTGCACTGCAATTGTCTGATAACCTGCATCCTTGCAGATACTGGATGCAAACTCCGAAGTATAAGTAATACCTATCATCTTAACCAAAGTGCGTATATAAGAGGAATCCAGATTCATATAGCTTTCTATTTCATGAACAACATCCAGAAATACAGAAAACTGTCCCAAAATCCCTAAAAATATTAATATGCTTACTCCTACGGCTATGTAGATACTGTATTCTGACTTGCCGCTTTTAAACTGCACTGCGAGAAGCGCGCCGGCGATTCCTAAAAGCCCTGCCTGTATAATTCCCATTCGTCTCTTCCCTTCCGCACTCATTATCTCACAGAGAAAATAATCCCTGAATTGATTCAAACAGTTCATAGATATAAGGTACAATCCAGAAAAGCACCAGCAATAATCCTGCCAGACTTGTTAAGAATGCCTGTTCTTCCCTTCCGCTATGTTTTAGAACCTGGCTGAGTACGGATACAAGTATCCCTACCGCCGCTATTTTAAATATAAGATTTACACTCATAAATTCCTCCTCATACCAGCAGAATTGTCAAAAGCATTCCCCCAATGATTCCCAGACAGCGGAATAATTTCTTTTTCTCCCCCATCTCTGACTTTACATCCTGAATTGTACCGTCCAATTGTTCCAGATATCCCTTTAACTGACTGAGCTGCGTCTCAAGATCGGAATCCCCCAAAAGACTTCCCAGTTCACTTAATTTCTGCCTTTCCCTCAGCGGAAGTTTTGAACTGCATAACATTTCTGTCACGCTCTCCCTCCAAATGTCGGCAAGATTACCGCCTCTTTTCAAATCAATCCTTGTACACATATCTCGAAACCATTCGTCATAAGGTTTCCTGGCTTCCTGGGCAATTTTTAAAAATATATATGACAGTGCGGCTCTGGAATACTGGATTTCTCCCCTCAGTATCTCTATCAGCCGTTTGAGATACAATAGTTCCTGATAGGAAGCTTCCAGTTCCCATGCCGCGCTGGCTCCAAGAAGTGTACATGCCCCAATCACAAGAAGGCTGCCCGCCGCTTTCAACATAGTTTCACACCCTGTTCATTGTAAATTCCCTCTATCCGGCCGACTCCTTTTCCCCATTCCATAACCACATACCGCTGAAATAATTTCTCAGAAAAAAACAAATCAAACATGGGCTTTCCTCTGATTTCATGATAAGACGCTCCATGGACTGTCGCTATCATCTGACAGCCGCAACACATGGCATACTGTAGCATCCGCACCTCTTCCATACTGCCAATCTCGTCAACCGCAATCACCTGGGGACCCATACTTCTAACCAGCATCATCATTCCCTCCGCCTTTGGGCAGGCATCCAGCAAATCTGTACGGATTCCCAAATCATTCTGGCAAATCCCCATATAGCTTCCCCCAAGCTCTGAGCGCTCGTCCACAACCCCTACATTTTGACCTTCGGACCAGTCTGTTCCGTTGGATATCTGTCGAATCAAATCCCGCAGCAGGGTTGTCTTGCCACAGCCTGGCGGCGCAATCACCAGAGTACTTAAGAGCCTTCCGTCGCTATACAGCCATGGAAGCGTTTCATTACCACACCCCTTTATCTCATGGGCAATCCGTATATTGACAGAAGACACATGCCGCAAATTACGAACACGCCCTCCTTCAATGATAACCTGTCCTGCCATACCCACCCGGTGTCCGCCCTCAATCGTTAAATATCCCTGTTTCATTTCCTGCTCATATGCATATAAAGAATAATTGGCTGCATATTGCAGGGTTTCATTTACCTCTTCCGCCGTTACAATATGGGAAAAATCTGACAGCCTGCGTTCCCGCCCGGCATAACGAAAGAGCAGCGGTTTACCGGTACGCATCCGGATTTCCTGCATCCTGTCAAAATCAAACCGTTCTTTTTCCACCTTTTTTCTAATAGACTGCGGAAGAATATTGAATACACTTTTTTTCTTTCCGGCATTTGTATCTGCCCTGTCCCATACGTTCTGATACACCTTTGTCCACCTCTTTAAATCATATATATTGCCTGGCTGGACAAATTATTCCATAAAAAAGTGTCTTCGACACTTCAACTCCCCTGCCCCTCAATCTTGAGGGGATTAGGGCTTTCTTTTTGTGTCTCTTTCCTTCATAATAGTCTTATGAACGTATTACAGAAAATTTTTACCGACTATTATGAAGAAATTAAATATACTCTTCATCCCAGAGATTCTGAGATGGAAAATATCG
>CAJSZQ010000036.1 GCA_910574185.1 Lachnospiraceae bacterium | reverse complement strand
CTATGTCCAATGTTTATGTCCATTTTTCTCAAATTTCTTTTCCTGCACGATATTCAGTTGTCAATTTTCAGTTAGAATCACATTCATTGAAATTCCGAAAAGTTATGGATGTATCTGTATGAGAGTTACGGTATCCGGCGGGGCATGTGGACAGTAAGCTGGTTTAGAGATTTGTTCGGAGAAGGACTCATCAAGGAGGCGGCAGAGATGGGACTGTCTCCGGAGGAACTTCTGAACAAAAAAGGCGAGGCTGTTCCGGCAGGCTGCGACGGGCTAATGACGGTTCTGGACTGGCTGGCAAATTCCTGGGAGCCATATAAGCGGGGAATTATGATTGGATTCGGCGCGCATATGAACGAGGCGTTTATGTACCGCTCTATATTGGAGGGAATTGCCTATACCATGAAGAATAACTGCGACGCTATGTGTGAAGAGCTGGGCAAGCCGCTGCGGGAAATCGTAATCTCTGGAGGAGGTTCTAACAGTGATTTGTTTATGCAGATTTTTGCGGATATTTTTAATCTGCCGACAAAGCGTAATGTAATCAATGAATCAGCAAGCTTAGGGGCCGCGATTAATACGGCGACGGCGTTGGGAATCTATGAGGATTATGAAACCGCGGTAAGAAATATGGTAAGAGTTAAGGATACATTTTATCCAAAGGAAGAGAATGTAATTCTCTATAGGAAGTTAAATGAACGGGCGTATAAGAATATGTCAGATTATACAGATGAAGTACTGAAAGAAATACATGGAATTTATCATAGCTGACTTTGTGTACGCTCTGGAAAAGAAGGAAGGAGTGGAGCAGATATATGACGAATGAAACTGAAAAAACGGTACGACAGCCTTTAAGAAAATGGGTATTTTTTCCGCCATGGCTTTTATTGATTGCATTGGTTGGAGTGAGCCTGGCGAGTGAAGAGCAGTTTTTGAATGGAATGAATCTGGCGACAGGATTTATTCTGGATAATTTTGGATGGGCTTTTAACCTTACGACTCTGGTTTGTCTGATAACGGTAATATTTGTATATATCTCTCCGCTTGGTAAAGTGAGAATTGGCGGAAAAGATGCAAGACCGATGATGCGATTCCGGGATTTGGCATGGATAACTTTGTGTACAACGGTAGCTTCTGGTATTTTATTCTGGGGTTGTGCAGAACCAATGTACCACTTGTATGCGCCTGCTCTCTCAGAAGGAGTGGAAGCAGGAAGTCCAGGAGCGGCTGTGTTTGCAATGAAAACAATGTTTCTGGAGTGGACATGGTCGCCTTATGCAATCTATACAGTTGCAACAGTGTTGTTTGCATTTGTGTTCTATAATATGAGGCGTTCCTTTTCCATTGGGTCAGCCTTTGCGGCAGTGTTTGGAGAGAAAGCAGAGCGGTATAAAGGCGCGGTTGACGTTGTCTGTTTATTTGCATTGGTCTTGGGGATGGCGGCTTCGCTGGGAACCGGAACATTGACAATGGCTGGAGGAGTACAGAATGTATTTGGAATAAAAAGTGGGGCTGTATCCTGGGGAGTTATCATATTTGCTATTGTTACGACGTTTATTATTTCGAGCATATCCGGAGTCATGAAAGGTATTCGGATGTTGTCTTCACTGAACGGGCAGGTATACATCTTTTTGATGGTATTTGTTCTGATATTCGGACCTACGGCGTTTATGCTGAACTTTTCGGTGGAATCGCTGGGAGCGTATTTTCAGGATTTCTTTCAGATTAGTCTTTTGACAGGCGCCGCAGACGGAGACGGATGGGCGAAGAGCTGGCCGGTATTTTACTGGTGTGTTTGGATGGCGTGGGCGCCCATATCTGGAGTATTCTTAGGAAAAATACTGCGGGGATATACGATTCGGGATGCGATTAAGTGTAACTTTATTATTCCGTCGATATTTAGTTTGCTGTGGATGGGACTGTTTTCTGCTGCGTCTATTTATTATGAGATGAATGGGGCAGGGCTGTATACGAGCCTGTTGGAGCATGGAACGGAGTCTGTGGTATATGAAGTATTTAAGAAGCTTCCATTCTCAATGATTATAATACCGTTTTATTTGTTTATTGTCTATATCACATTTGTTACGGCGGCAGATTCAAATACAAATGCGATGGCCGGCTTATGTGTGAAGGGGATTACGGTAGAGAATCAGGAATCACCGGCGTGGCTGAAGCTGTGCTGGGGTATATCTATCGGACTGCTGACATGGATTGTAATCAGCTTTGCAGGAATTGACGGAATAAAGGCAGCTTCCAATCTTGGCGGCTTCCCAATGCTGTTTGTTATCATACTGATGCTTGCCGGTTTGTGGAAGATTAGTGTGAATCCGCAAAAATACGATGTTCATAAAGGCGATTACGATGAGCAGGGACGTCCTTTGGAATCAAAGAGGCTGCCTGCCGATACAGAAGAATAGTTAAACAGCCTTGTTTTTGATGATGTGGGCGATAATTTCTTCTATAAATATAAAAAATACAATACGTGATTTTTCGTAAGGCACAGAAGAAAGCGTCTGGAAGGTATCCGTCAGAAAAATGATTTCACCATAAGAGGGAATGATTGACGTGTTATACTCTTCCACGATAAGTAGAAACTGTGCCTTTTTTTCTTCGGCAATCTGCTGAAAGCGACGGAAAGAGTTGTAGGCGCCGGTAGCTGAGAAAATGATGAATATAGTTTCTTTATCAATTACAGACGAAGCCGAACGCTCGTCGTCAATCAGGATGATGGCCTGGCTGGTAAAAAGCTGCAGCTTAAATTGAAGATACTGGGCGCAGTACTTGGAAGGCCCGTATCCTAACAGAACGATTTTTTTATAGGGGCGGATTTTATCAATAAATTTATCGACAACAGATATATCAAATGTGTCTAGAAAATGTTTGATACGCTCAAACTCATCGGAAAAAGGCTTCGCTTCCAGTTTTCTGCCGCAGAGATAATCCCGGTATTGCTTGTAGCTGTTGAATCCGAGTTTTTTGACAAATTTGGAAATCTTGGACGGAGAACAATGACATAACCCGGCCGCCTCCGTAATAGTCAGAGAGTTGTTTGATTTGCATTCGGCAACAATGCGGTTGTGAATTTCTAAATCTAACGGATTCATGTTGCGGTTCATATTAATCTCTAACAAGATGTGCTCCCTCCTTATGTCAGTACACCAGTTCACACCCTTCGGGTATCCCATCATGGCCATTCGGCCGTTTCACAAGGTATACCCTCCGGGTACCCCATTATGTCCATTCGGCCGTTTCACAAGGTATACCCTCCGGGTACCCCATTATGTCCATTCGGCCGTTTCACAAGGTATACCCTCCGGGTACCCCATTATGGCCATTCGGCCATTTCACAAGGTATAGTATACAGGAAAATAATTATGATAACAATAATTTTCAGACTGTTTGCAGTCATTTGTAATTGGGAAACAGTTTGTTTTAAGCAAGGATTATAGTCTGTTGAAATAAGAAATGACCCGATGTTCTCCCAGAATACTGAAAATGAATTGATTTAAATTAAAAGATTGTTTATAATAGAAGCGTGGCATATTTGTTATTGTCACGCTTTAGTAATGTTTAACGGAAGTACTATCTGAAATTTTAAAGGGGAGCAAGATATATGTTTAGACAAACGAAGAAATTTTTGTTTGCCAGCCTGGTTTGTCTGGTGGCTTTGTGTATTACAGTATTTATATGGTTGAGTGACGTTATGGGCGAGAAGAGCCAGAAGGCAATCAGTCAGGTGGGTACAATCTATATGTCGGAATTGAACCGGCAAATTCAGCAAAAGTTTGTGGCGATTGTGAATCTTCAGATGACGCAGCTTGAAGGGATTGTGGAGAGAACTCCGCCGGAAACAGTCGGCTATGGAGAGGAACTGTTGGAAGAGTTGAAACTGAGCGCAAGCGTGCGTAAGTTTTCTTATCTTGCTCTTTATTCCAGCGACGGAGAGTGCGAGGTGATTCTTGGCGATCCGATTAAGATGTACGACGAAGATGAGTTCGATGATATTGTACGGAATAAAGATAAGAGTGTGACCAGCGGATATTTTCCAGATGGCGATAAAGTCTTTCTTCTGACGCTGGATGTAGAATATCCGATGAAGGATGGGAAACAGAGCACATTGCTTGTGGCTGGTATTCTGATGTCATATATTGAGGAGGCCCTTGTTCTGGACGAGGATGGAGCGGTGGCTTATTCGCACATTATTCGTGAGGATGGAAGTTTTGTGGTTCGAAGCGGCACCGCATACAGGGATAATTATTTTACCAGAATTAATGAAGTTTTTTCAGAGTTTGCAGGCAGAACGCCGGAAGAGTATGCAAAAGAACTGGAGGAGGCTATGTCGAAGGAAGAGGTATATTCAGCCATGGTTAAGGCGAACGGAGAATTTAGTCAGCAGTATTGTTCGCCTCTGCCGGGTTCAGAATGGTATCTGGTATCTGTTATGCCTCATGGTGCGTTAAATGACGCGGTTGCTCAGTTGAGTGACGACAGACAGTCGATGATGATAAGGGCCGTAGGTGTGATTTTGGCTGCGGTAGGAGTTATCTTTATGCTCTATTTCAGAATGTCCCAGCAACAGTTAAAGAAGCTGGAGAGGGCTGAGAGAGAAGCCGTTCATGCTAATCGGGCAAAGAGTGAATTTTTGTCTAATATGAGTCATGATATTCGTACGCCGATGAACGGAATTGTGGGGATGACCGCCATCGCTATGACGAACATAAACGATACGGCAAGAGTGGAGAATTGCTTAAAGAAGATTACCTTGTCGAGCAAACATCTTCTGGGATTGATTAACGACGTTCTGGATATGTCTAAGATTGAGAGCGGCAAGTTGTCGCTGAATATGGATGCTGTTTCTCTCAGGGATACCATGGACAGTCTGGTTAATATAGTACAGCCCCAGATTCGGGAGAAGAATCAGCATTTTGATATATTTATTCAGGAGATTCATACAGAAGAGGTATATTGTGACAGTGTGCGCCTGAATCAGATTTTGATTAATCTTTTGTCTAACGCCTTGAAATTTACACCGGAGGGAGGCAGAGTGAACGTTTACCTAAATCAGGAGCCGCTGCCGGATAGACCTGGTTATGTGCGGTGTCATTTCCGGGTAAAAGATACTGGTATCGGTATGACGAAGGAATTTCAACAAAAGATATTTGAGACCTTTTCCAGGGAGGAATCCAGTCTTGTCAGCAAGACGGAAGGGACCGGCCTTGGCATGGCGATTACGAAATATATTATAGATATGATGGGCGGCTATATTGAGATTGAGAGCGAACCGGGAAAGGGCAGTGAATTTCATGTTACGCTTGATTTGGAGCGGGCTACGGTTCGGGAGGAGGATATGGTTCTTCCGCCATGGCGGATGCTGGTGGTAGATAATAATGAAGAATTGTGTCTGAGCGCGGTGGACGCATTAAAGAAGATCGGAGTAAATCCCGACTGGACAACTACTGGTAGAGAAGCGGTACAGATGATTAAGGAACGTCACCGAAAGGGCAATGATTATCATGTAGTGCTTCTGGACTGGAAGATGCCGGATATGGACGGTCTTCAGACCACCAGAGAGATTCGTAAGATTGTAGGAGATGCGGTTCCGATTCTAATTATATCTGCCTATGACTGGAGCGATATAGAGGAAGAAGCGAGAGAAGCAGGCGCTCATGGATTTATTTCCAAGCCGCTGTTTAAGTCCAATCTTTATCTTGGACTGAGTCGGTACGCAGAAGGTGAAATAGAGGAAGAAGAAGAGCTGCCGGTGAATGAGCATATATTTACCGGAATGCGGATTCTTCTTGCAGAAGATAATGAACTCAATTGGGAAATTGCAGAAGATATTCTTACGGAGGCGGGATTTGAAGTAGACTGGGCAGAGAATGGTCAGATTTGTGTGGAGAAGTTTAAGAGTTCCGAGCCTGGAACCTACGATGCAATTCTTATGGATATTCGGATGCCGGTTATGATGGGATATGAAGCGTCTAAGGAAATTCGGGCTCTTGAGCGGCCGGATTCCGGACTTCCGATTTTTGCAATGACTGCGGATGCATTTTCAGAGGATATTCAGCGGTCCAAAGAGTCGGGTATGAATGAGCATATTGCGAAACCAATTGATGTAGACAGACTTATGATGCTTTTAAAGAAGTATTTGAAAGAAGCATAGCAAGGAATTTGGAGGACATAATTTCATGAGTCAAAGGGAAAGCGGTAATATAAGAAAAAAGATTTTAATAGTAGACGACTCGGAGATTAACCGGTCTCTTTTGTCGGATATGCTGTCGGATGAATATGAGATTCTGGAAGCGGAACATGGAATGGAGGCCTGTGCGATTCTGCATAATCAGGAGCAGGAGATAGCCCTGATGCTTCTGGATATTGTGATGCCGGTAATGGATGGATTTGAGACATTGGCGGCGATGAATAAGAATGGTTGGATAAAGAGTATTCCGGTCATCATGATTTCTGCCGAAACAGTGCCGACATATGTGGACAGGGCGTATGATTTGGGAGTAAAGGATTATATTAGCAGACCTTTCGATGAGCGGACGGTTCGCCGGCGTGTTGTCAATACGCTGATTCTCTTCGCCAAACAGAAGGAATTGGAGCATATGGTGACCGAGCAGATTATGGAGAAGGAGAAAGGCAATAAGCTGATGATTGAGATTCTCTCCAATATTGTTGAATTTCGTAATGGAGAGAGCGGTCTTCACGTACTGCATATCCGGATTCTGACAGAGCTGTTTTTGAGGAGTCTTTTGGAGAAGACGGATAAATATGATATATCTTCCAGGGATATTCCAGTGGTCTGTAATGCGTCGGCTCTTCATGATATTGGAAAGATTGTGATTCCAGAATCAATACTGAATAAGCCGGGACGGCTGACGAACGAAGAATTTGCAATTATGAAGACTCATTCGGCAGAGGGGGCTAAGATTCTGCAGGGGATTCCCATGCGAGAGGATATGCCGCTGCTTCGGATTGCCTACCAGATATGCAGGTGGCATCATGAGCGGTATGACGGAAGGGGTTACCCAGACGGTTTAAAGGGAGATGAAATTCCCATTGTAGCGCAGGTGGTTGCCCTTGCGGATGTTTACGATGCACTGACAAGCAAGCGGGCTTATAAGGATGCGTTTTCCCATGAAAAAGCGGTGAATATGATTCTGAATGGGGAGTGCGGAACATTTAATCCATTGCTTTTAGAATGTTTGAAGGATATCGAAGGAACCTTAGAGCAGGAATTTAAAGAGCTGTCAGAGAGCAGAGATTCTCAGGAAGAAATTATGGATACAGTGGAGCAGATGCTGGAGGGAGGAGAGCTGAGCGTATCTGAGCATTCACTTAGGCTCTTAGAGCATGAGCGGATGAAGTATCAGTTTTTTGCAACGCTCTCCCATGAGATTCAGTTTGAGTATACCAAGACGCCAGAGATGCTGATTTTATCTGAGTGGGGAGCAAATTATCTGGAAATGCCGGAGACGATATTGACGCCAAGGGAGGCAAGATTCGGTACGGAAGTATTTAATAAGAGCGATTTCGAGCAGCTTCTTGCAGAGCTGGAAGCGACGACCAGTGAAGAACCCATGACGGAGGAGACCTACCTTCTGAACATCAACGGACAGGGCAGATGGAGCAAAGTCATTGCAAGGTCCATGTGGAGCGAGGATGAGCCGCCGGAATATACGGGTGCTATTGGCAAAATTGTGGATATTCACGATGATATGGAGAAGATGAACCGGCTGGAATTAAGAGCGGCGCACGATTCTCTTACAGGTCTTTTGAATCATAAGGCGGCGAAAGCACAGATTTCTGAAATACTGGCAGCAGATGAGGAGCAGAAATACATTCTTCTTGTATTTGATTTGGACCATTTCAAGACGGCAAATGATACATATGGTCATCTGTTCGGCGACGAGGTTCTAAAATATGTAGCAGAGACGTTGAAAAAGAGCACCAGGGACGGAGATATCTGCGCCCGGATGGGAGGGGATGAATTCCTGGTATTTATGCCTTATAAAGAACAGATGGAACCGCAGGTAAATCGTATTTTTGGTCTTCTTTGCAGTGATTATAAAGAATTTCGGGTTAGCGTCAGCATTGGCGTGGCATGTGCGAAAGATTGCGGAAGAGATTATGATACGTTGTTCCATATGGCGGATGAAGCGTTGTATGAGGCAAAGCGAAAGGGGCGTAATACTTACTGTTTTTATGAAGGAGAGCAGAAGGAATGATTCTCAGGAAGTGGGATACAGTAAGAAGGATGAAAGGATTAAAGAATATTATCGTAGAAAACCTTACACTTATATATTAGGAGGAAAAGGAAAATGACAGTAAAAGAGTGTTATGAATTAATGGGCGCGGATTATGAAGGAGTAATGGGAAGGCTTCGGACAGAAGAGAGAGTAAAGAAATTTCTTCTCAAGGTCCTCAATGATAAAAGTTATGATTTGCTGATAGACTCTATTGAGGGGGGGAATGCTGAGGAAGCTTTTCGGGCGGCCCATACAATGAAGGGAGTCTGCCAGAATTTGTCACTGACTCCTCTGTATGAGTCGGCCAGCGCTTTGTCAGAGGTATTGAGGGACCAGAAGGAATTTGGCGCGGACCTAGAGCCTGCGCTTGCGAAAGTGAAAGAAGACTATGCGCAGATGACAGCGCATATCAAAGCGCTGGAAGAAGAATAGAAACAGCGCGGTTTACAGGTAGATTGGAGATATGAGAACCAGACAGGAAGCGGTTGGGTACAGTCTTACTTTTCCGAATGTATATGAGGATTATCCATTTCATGATTCGAACTGGACCTGTATGCGAATCCGTACAAACAAACGTATATTTGCATGGATATTTGAGAGGGATAGCCATATATGGGTCAATGTGAAATGCGACCCTGAATGGCGTGATTTTTGGCGGGAGACATATGATTCCGTAATCCCTGCTTATCATATGAACAAAAAACATTGGAATTCTGTGATTCTGGACGATAGTATACCGGAAAAGGATATTCGGCGAATGATAGCTGAAAGCTATGATTTGTGTAAAAAGTAGAAAACGAAAGGGAGCTGTGCAATCACAGCTCCCTTTAAAATGACTCATAATTTTAGGAAAGTTTTTTTCTTTCAAAAAAGTCGTCAATCTTCTTTTTGATTTCGTCATGCTTAAGATATTTTGATAAATATCCTTCTGGTTTTAAAGAAATGACTTTTTTCACGCTTTCCGGGTCAGTTCTGCCAGTAAGGAAAATAACCGGAAGACCAGCAAAGTCTTCTTCGGAACGAATCATTTGCAATACCTGTCTGCCGTCGCAAACGGGCATTTCATAATCTAGCAGTACCAAATCAGGCTTATCTAAAGAAATGGACTGGAGAGCAGACATTCCGGACTTGGCAAGCGCAACCTCATAATCATTACACAACAGTTCCTTCATCCCCTGCCGAATAGTCATGGAATCATCGACAATGAGTATCTTTGGTTTCTGGGGTTCCTCCCGTTTCATAAGATATTTTTCAATTTCATCCATGGCGTTTTCTGATTCAATTGCAGTTCCGACGCCTTTTTGAAGCAGGTGCGGCGCGATTGCACAATAGGAGAAATATCCCTCGCCAGTATCGAACAGCAGACTTACCTGCAAAGTCTCTCGCTCAAAGATATTCCGAAATTCTTCATACGTCAGAAGGTTCTCTTCTTTCAATTCTGTAAGTTCCACATTCGGCAGATGGTCCCGAATACGCTCTACAAATTGACGGGCCGTATATCTGGTAGCGTTAATCAGCATACTGTCAAGCTTATTGGTCTTAAGTCCCAAGGCTTTGCCGACAGTGTTGACCAGAAGTTTTTCTTCAAAAACAAGAATAATCTCACATTCTTTCTCTTCCTCGCCGTCTTCTTGGCCCGCACTGTAAAGAAGGCGGTAATAAACGCCTTTGCCGAACTTCTCCCCACTGTAAGTTTCGCTGATTACATGGGATTCTAATTTAAACATATCGTACAATAATTGGAGAATTGCCTTTTTCATGGCTTCATGTTCTTCTTCCGGCAGAAGATTGGTCCACTTGCTAGTGCCGCCGCCGACAATTGCCTGATCTTCTGTCAATGTGTGTCCAATCAGCCATCCGGCGCATACGCCTAAAAAGTGATTTACTGCTCCCAGAGAATAATTGGTATGCTCCAATTCCTGCTCCAGTGCCGGAAGGGTCTTTTGGCGAAAGCCTTCATGAAGCTGCCGGTGTGTTTCGTAACCTTTGTAGTTAATGGACAACATGAAATTTTCTTCCTCAGCAAAATGTTTTATTGCATGCTCTTTAAAATATTTGATTCCTTCCTGGCATGCCCACTGACTTTTCTTCTCTTCTTCTCCGAATGCGAAGAGCTTGTTGATAATCTTAAAAAGTCTCTTGTGCTCCTTATCGATAACGTCCACCCCGATATTGTATTCATCGCTCCATACCAGTTGACTATCCATAATGAAAAATCCTCCTTTGCCGCGGTCAGGATTATCCTGCCTATCAATATTAATATATCATATCAGGCTTGTAAATTTCAATGATATATTGGAAAGAATTAGCATAAATGTAACCGAGCGGCAAGTGCGCAGCTGCAGGCTGTTAGGCGTAAATGACTGCTATATTTTCTCAAGAGCTTCGTTAGAGCCTATGAGCATCAGGATGATTCCTGGTTTCAGCGGCATATCCGGGTCAGGGGTGATTTCTACCTGAGAGCCTTCTTTGATTCCTGCTACATTGACGCCATAGGTTTTGCGGATATCCAGTTCTTTCAGCGTCCTGCCAATCCATTTTTTGGGTACGGCGATTTCAACAATACTGTAGTCCGGCGATAATTCAATCCAGTCCGCAAGATTGGCAGACATAAGATTCTTTGCAATTTTTCGTCCCATTTCTTCCTCAGGAAAAACAATCGCATCCGCACCGACTTTTCGGAGAACCTGAGCGAACCGTTCGCTGTGAGCCTTGCATAGAATATAAGGGATTCCCATTTCTTTAGCTGCCAGTGTGGCAAGGATGCTGCTTTCCAGATTTTCTGAGGAAGCAACGACAATACCGTCGAAGTTTTTCGAGCCAAGGGAACGCAATAGTTCCGGATTGCCGATGTCTGCCTGCATAGCGTAGGTTACTTTATCCGCGATAGCGTCAATCTGCTCCATATTCTGGTCTACTGCTATTACGTCGCAGCCAAGACGCTGCAGTGTGATAGCCACGCTTGCGCCGAAGCTGCCAAGTCCTAATACGATAAATTGTTTTTTCATTGTCTTTCTCCTGTTCTATCCAACCATAATCTGTTCCGCAGGAAGTCTGCGTATCTTATCTCTGGGATGTGTCTTGCCAGCGAAAGTTAATACCAGGGTCAGCGGACCAAGCCTTCCGATGTACATCATACACATTAAAATAATCTGACTGCCGCTGCAAAGCCGGGGAGTTAAATCTGCTGACAGTCCCACAGTCCCGACTGCCGACGCGGTTTCGTAAATAATATCAGCCAGTGGGATACTGTCCGGTTCCATTGCAAGAATCATAACAGTTCCTGCAATAAACGCTGTAAATGCGACCATTACCACACAGAATCCTGTTCGGAAATTTGCCGGTGAAATCCGCCTTCCCATGCATTCCGTATCATTGCCGCCCCGCACAAATGTAAGGCAGGACAGAAACAGCATAGCAAAGGTAGTAGTTTTTACACCTCCGGCGGTTCCTCTCGGGGAACCGCCGATAAACATCAAAATGGCACAGAACAACTTAGATTCTTCATGCAGCGCGCCTTGCGGGACGGTATAAAATCCGGCTGTTCTTGTAGTCACTGACTGGAACAGAGAAGCCAGAATTTTCTCGCCTAAACTCATTGTTCCAATGGTTTCCGGATTATGATATTCAGACACAAATATAAAGATGCTTCCGGCGGCAATCAGAATCAGGGTCGTAATAATAGCCAGCTTTGAATGAAGCTTAAGTCTGGTAAACCACCAGTTTTTTGGAACCTGCCGGTGGATTAGTTTTCGGGCGTTGTCTATAACGTCGAACCACACTGTAAATCCAATGCCGCTTAGAATAATCAGCAGCATAGTAGTAATATTGAACATTGGATACAAGGCGTAATTTGCAAGGCTGTTACTGCCCAAAATATCAATTCCTGCATTGCAGAATGCGGAAATTGCGTGAAAAACGGAATACCATACACCCTTTGCCAAACCATATTCCGGCACAAACTGAAACATATAAAGCGCCGCCCCGCAGCCTTCTACAGCCAGAGTCCCGATTATTACATTTTTTACCATTCTCACGATGCCGCCGGGACGCTGCGCATTGTAAGTTTCCTGTAGTACCATTCGCTCTTTTAATGTAATTTTTTTTCTCAGCAGAAAAAAGAATACCGTTGTACAGGCAATAACGCCTAACCCTCCAATCTGAATTAACAGAAGAAGGATGATTTTCCCGAATAGAGTAAATTGGGAGGCGGGCGTAACGGTTACTAATCCTGTCACACATACCGAGGTGACTGAAGTAAACAAGGCGTCTAAGAAGGTGATTGGCTGTGTGTTGCTGACAGGCAGATACAGCAGGACGCCTCCGAGAAATATTACGCTTAAGAAGCCAAGCGCAGTAATCTGCAGCGTATTCCATCTGACATGTTTCTTATTTTTCATAATCTAATCTCCATAATAAACGGCAGTATTGGATGTGTTGGAAAGAGAGCGGGCCTTAACGCTTTGCGCGAATTTCAAGAAACCGGAACACGTCGCGGTACATCTCGTCTTCATCTTCCAGCTCGACCATGAGCCAGCGCTGGCCGTTCCCCTCTTTGGTCTGACGATATATTTCCTGAAGGGTAACATTACAATCTGGCAGGATAGTTTCAAAGGATTCTTTTTCTTTTCTTCCTACCACGAGCATTACAGTAAAATAAGATTCTCTGGGATAGATAGTACACAGAGTTCTCCCGGATTTTCTGAACTTAATATTCCAGCCTTTTTCCAGGCTGCAGGAGCTGTATTCTATTTTCTCACGACAATTGTAATCTGTTCTGATTTTCTGGCTGAATATACGGAATACAGGATTCCTTATATATTCAGTTAGTTCCTCGAAAGAAGGACGATGGTCTTTATCTTGCAAATCAAGCATATGTGAAATCTCCTTAATAAGGTTGAAATTTTTCGTATTATATATACTCTAAATTACTGCTGTTTTGTATAGATACTATTCAAAGTATATTCAAATTTGCATTAAATAGCAAGAGTATTTTGGCGTTTGTGTATTCTTCAGATATTAGCCGGCTGCAGTCAGTGCGCAGTAACTTTTAAAGAATTATTTGCCTGTTTGATACAGGTATGGTAGAATAATAATGTTTTAGAAAAATGAGAATTGGCAAGGGACGGTTAATCCCGCAGAGATTATTGACTGTAAGGAGGGTATCATGGAATTTCAGAAGGTTATTGAATCAAGAAGAAGTATCAGGAAATACGATCCGAATCAGAAGGTAACGAGGACACAGGTAGAAGAGATGATTAAGGCGGCTATGCTGGCTCCGACCTGGAAGAACAGCCAGACAGCCAGGTATTATTGCGTGATTTCGGAAGAAATGATGAATCAGGTGCGCAGCGAGTGTTTGCCTGCGTTCAATGCGAATAATTCGGCAGACGCAGGAGCGCTGATTGCGACGGCATTTGTGAAGGATATTTCCGGTTATGAGAGAACCGGAGAACCATCGAACGAGCTGGGGAATGGATGGGGGATTTATGATTTGGGGCTGGCGAATGAGAATCTGATTCTGAAGGCAGAAGAGATGGGGCTTGGAACATTGGTAATGGGAATTCGGGATGAGAAAAAGCTTTGTGAGCTCCTTCAGATACCGGAAAGTGAGACTCTGGTATCAGTAATTGCAGTGGGATATGCAGCGGTTAACCCGAAGATGCCAGCGAGAAAGACTCTGGAAGACGTGGCTGTTTTTCTGTAAAGGAGTAGAAAGATGCTAAAGGGGAAGAAGATTATTCTTGGAATAACCGGAGGGATTGCGGCATATAAGAGCGCGGCGCTTACGAGTCTTCTGATTAAATCAGGGGCGGATGTGCAGGTAATTATGACGGAGCACGCAAGGGAATTTATTGCGCCGCTGACTTTTGAGGCGCTGACAAACAGGCGGTGCCTTACAGATACATTTGACAGGAATCATGAATATAGTACGGAACATGTGGCGCTGGCGAAGGAAGCGGATGCGGTATTGATAGCGCCGGCAACGGCCAATGTAATAGCCAAGATTGCCCATGGAGTTGCAGATGATATGCTGACGACTACAGTGCTGGCCTGCGACTGTCCGAAGATTATTGCGCCTGCTATGAATACCAGAATGTATGAGAATCCGGCAACCAGAGAGAATATGGATACGCTGAAGAGATATGGCATGACGGTAATTGAAGCGGCCAGCGGGCGGCTTGCCTGTGGTGATGTGGGCGCGGGAAAAATGCCGGAGCCGGAGGAACTGCTGCAGTATGTACTGATGGCCTGTGCCTGTGAGAAGGATATGACGGGAATGAGGGTGCTGGTAACGGCGGGGCCAACCAGAGAGCTCCTGGACCCGGTACGCTATATCACCAATCATTCTACCGGTAAGATGGGATATAGTATCGCGAAACTCTGTGCACTGAGAGGGGCCGAGGTGACCCTTGTCAGCGGAAAGACGTCCCTGACGCCGCCGATGTTTGTGGAGGTAGTTCCTGTTGTGACGGCGGAGGACATGTTCCGAGAGGTAACGGCGAGAAGCGCAGGAATGGATATTATCATCAAGGCGGCCGCGGTGGCAGATTATCGGCCGAAGAATGTCAGCGATGAAAAGATGAAAAAATCTGACGGGGAAATGACGCTTGAACTGGAACGGACAAAAGATATCTTGGGATATCTGGGAAGCAATAAGAGGGAAGGACAATTCTTATGCGGATTTGCCATGGAGACACAGAATCTTCTGGAAAATGCAAAGGAAAAGCTTGCCCGGAAAAATGCGGACATGATTGTTGCCAATAATCTAAAGATTCAGGGGGCCGGATTCGGGACGGATACGAATGTGGTTACGATTATTACGGAGGACGGAATACAGGCGCTGGAACTTATGTCTAAAGAACAGGTTTCAGGACATATACTGAATGAAATCCTAAGAAGGCTGTCATAGGAAGTAAAGTTATTTGGAAAATTGTGTTCAGACGGATAATGATACAGAAACTAAAAAGGGCTGCGCATAAAGCGCGGCCTTTTAGCAATCTGGAGATTGGATTTGAACACGATTCGGGGTTACAATCCATTGATTGTTTGTGTTCTTTATACAATATATCATGTTCAGGACAAATAAGATATAGCTTTTTGATACATAAATTCCAGGAATAATTGTGCTTCGGGCACAAATGTGATAAAATATTCTGTAATGAATAAATATTCAAAAAAATTTCCACCTATGCGGTTGGGGCTGCCTGCCGGAAACAGCGCGCCTTATTATGCAAAGCATAAGAGGGCGCTTTTAACGGAAGTGAAATCCATCGCTTACGAAGACTTGGATGCGCAGGCATTCCTGCGCATTCTAGCCGAAGTTAGCGGTTAGTTCACTGGAGCGTTGCCCAGCTTTGCATAATAAGGCACACTGTTTCCGACAGGCAGCCGCGCAGGTGGAAAAATTTTTAAATAAAAGGGGGAAGTTATGGCAGTAGCGTTGGAAGAACTTTATCACGAGATAGAACCCCTGTATGATATTCGATTGGTTACGAAAAGTTGTTTTCATAAGATTATCGAGTGGACCCACATCGTAGAAAATCCGGAATTTATTAAGCTGCTTCATGGCAATGAGCTGATATTTAACGCCGGACTTCAGTTTGATTCTGACGAGTGGCTTCTGGACTTTGTACGGCGGCTGAATGATGCGGGAGCAGGGGGACTTGTGCTGTCCCTTCATGATGGTAAGAATTATTCGGAGCGTGTGCTGGAATATTGTAATGAGAATTGTTTTCCCTTGTTCGCCGCCGGATGGAATACGCCGTATCTGGATGTAATGCGGCTGTTTGCATCGGTTCTCTTAAAGAATGAGCAAAGGGAAACGAATCTGAATACAGCTTTAAAGAATGCTATTTATTATCCGGATAATGAGGCGGCGTATATTCATTATTTTGAATACGATGGATTCTACCGGAATATGAAATATATTATGGCCGTATTAAGCTGCAACGCATATCGGGACAGGAATGGGAATAAACGTCTTCAGGAGATTGCCAGAGAACTTCATTATTCGCTGGATAAAGGACTGGTGACGGAGGAAGGCGGCAGACTTCTGATTATGGCGGCCAGACAGAATAAAGAACAGGTAAAGGATGTGCTACAGAGAATATGTGGTTCTGATACCCGGATATACGCAGGGATAGGAACCGAGGTAACAAAGCTGCAGAAACTGCAGGAGAGCTACGAACATGCCATGACAGCGTATCAGCTTACCAAAACAGCAATTGAAAAGAATATCCTGGCGTATGAAGAGCTGGGGGTATATAAGCTGCTGTCTGATTTGCGCCACCCGGAATTGGGGGAGGGGTTTATTGATGAAGTATTGGGACGGCTGATACGGTATGATGGGGTGCATGAGACGGACTATCTGGAGATACTGAAAGCGTTTTTTGAAAATGACTGCAGTATCCTGCACACTGCAGAAGCAATCTATTGTCATAAAAATACCCTGAATTATAAGATGAATAAGGTGAAAGAAATCCTTGGATATGATATAATGAGTAACGGGAATCGGGCAAGAATTATGGTTGCATTGTATTTTATGAAAATGCGGATTTAAAGTGATTGTCCACACAGGAACTTGCAGGATTTACTCTGGGAAAGCGGTATGTTCCCTGCAAAGTTTTTTATGCTATAGGAAACTTCGTTCCCTGTAGCATAAAAAACCTCCGGGGGATGCGCAGCTGTGCGCGCGGAACAAAAGCTGCGCTGCCAGAAATATAATAACGCGGGAGTGTGCGAAGCGCACTTTTGTTTTGTTGTGTAAATTTTAAAGGAGGATGGAGATTATGGAAGAGAATAAAAAGATACGGAACAGAATGCTTGCGGAAAGAATCATAAAAGGATTAGAATCACGCAACATGGAAGGATTTTTTGCAGAATCAAAGGAGGAGGCGCTTGAAACGGCGCTGAAGCTGATTCCAGAAGGAAGTTCCATAGGCTGGGGCGGGTCTGTGTCGGTGGACGCGATAGGGATAAAGGAAGCGCTGGGCTCTGGAAATTTTCAGATATATGACAGGAATCTCTGCAAGACTGAAGAAGAGAAAAGAGAGATAGAACTTGCGGTTCTGGGAAGTGATTTTATGCTTTGCAGTACCAATGCAATGACCGAAGACGGCATTTTGGTTAATATTGACGGAAGAGGGAACCGGGCGGCCGGAATTATCTATGGACCGAGAAACGTGATTATGGTAGTGGGGATGAATAAAGTAGTAAAGACGTTGGAAGACGCATGGTCGCGCGCGCGGAATGAGGCGGCGCCGGCTAACGCACAGAGATTTCCAATTCAGACTCCCTGTAAGAAAACCGGTTCCTGTGCAGACTGTAAATCGCTGGATACGATATGCTGTCAGTTCGTAGTGACCAGATATTCTAAAGTACCGAAGCGTATCAAAGTCATTCTGGTGAATGAAGAGATGGGATATTAGAGGAAAAAGGGTTACTGCTCATTCGTCGCCTGCCGGACACGGATTGAATCGGGGGCATATCTCTAAGCAGACGGAGCAACATTCCATTGAACTATCAGCGAACGCAGACTAAGCCGCCAAGGAAAGCCTTTTCGTCTAAGTCTGCATAAGCTGCTATTTCAATTCTATGAAAGCGCTCCTGAATTGTCTGCTTGGAGACATGCTCCTGATTCACCCCGCTGTTTACCAAATGACCTTTAACAATTGAGTAATAAGTTTTTTGTTGATTTTGTTGAGTATTTTTTGTTGACTTTGTTGAGTATTTTTTGTTGACTTGAGGGGGTACATTTGTTATACTATATAGGCACACGAGTGTAAGGCGCCATAGCCAAGTGGTAAGGCAAAGGTCTGCAACACCTCTATCACCAGTTCAAATCTGGTTGGCGCCTTTTCAGAAGCCTCAGGAATTGATATTTCTGAGGTTTTTTATGATATAGGAAACTTTGTTCCCTATATCATAAAAACCCTCCGGGGGATGCGCACTCGCGCGAAGAGGAAGTTTATCGCAAGCGATCGCGCTCGGCGCGAGAATGTGCCAGGGCACATTCTTTTTTTCGTTTTCCTGCGGTATCCTATCTGTAGAGTACAAATAAGGGTTCTGGTTTTTATTAATGATTATTCTAATGCTTGAGAGCCACTAATTTAAAGCTTATGCGAAAAGTGTGGAGATACAGAACGAGAGAGAAGATCTGATTCTCTCAGACAATTATTTTGATTTGAATGGAAATGAAAAGCGGGTGAAGATTCTTTCAGGGAAAACAGAAGGAGTCCGATTGAGAAGTGTGTATGATATCAGGTAGCCGGGGTTCATTGTCCATATGTGACAGAAACGCTCGTTTTTCATTTAGAATAAGTCCAATGTGAACTGTAGTTTAAGGCCGTATTCCGGGCTCAGTCAAACTTGAGCCCGGAAAGTGCGTCTGCAAACGCGGTATTCACCGCTTCTGTCTGCTGCTTTTTCAAATAGTTCTGTACGTCCTTTTTGGTTACTCCGGCGCCTTCTTTCTGGCGCCTTGCTTTAAATGCTGATAGTTTTTCTTTATAACCGCAGGCGCAGACGAAAGTCTCTTCCCCGCCTTTCTTTAGAATTTCCATTTTCTTATGGCAGTTGGGACATCTTGCGTTGCTGAGCCGGGCGATGGTTTCCCGGTAGCCGCACTCCCGGTCCTGACATACCAGAAGTCTTGCGTTCTTTCCATTTACGGACAACATACGCTTGCCGCAGCGGGGGCATTTGGCGTTGGTCAGATTATCGTGGCGGTAAGCGCCGTCAGAGCTCTTTATCTGGTGTATCAGCGTATGAGTATAGGCTTCAATATCGTGTATAAATGCAGCTTCTTTTCGGGACCCCTGAGCTATATCAGCTAATTTCATTTCCCACTGGGCGGTGAGTTCCGGTTTTTTTAAATCTTCTGGCACAAGAGCAAGAAGTTGTTTTCCTTTTGAGGTTATGTGGAGCTCGTTGCCCTTTTTCTCAATCAGGAAGGAATGGAACAGCTTCTCAATAATATCCGCTCTGGTTGCAACCGTTCCAAGTCCTCCGGTTTCACTCAGCGTTTTCCTTGCTTTCTTATCCTGGGATTCCATGTATTTTACCGGGTTTTCCATGGCGGAAAGGAGGGCGGCTTCGGTGAATCTTGCCGGCGGCTTTGTCTTTTGGGAGGTGAGACTGGCTCGTGTAACAGAAAGATGCGAGCCTTGTCTGATATCCGGGAGAGATTGGTCCGGCTGGCGGAAGGTATCCCGACTATTACCAAAAGAATCCGTTTCCTCGCAAATATCTTCAGAATCGTCGTAAATATTATTTTCGTATATGCTCTTCCAGCCGGCGGATTTTACAAGTTTTCCTTTTGCGGTAAATTGTTCGTCTGCAGCGATAGCTGACAGCGTTGTCTGTTCGTATTCAAATGCCGGAGAAAGGACGCTAAGGAAGCGTCTTACAACCAGGTCGTAGATTTTCCGTTCCTCATTCGACATATGGTCTGGCTGAACGTATTCCTCAGTAGGGATGATGGCGTGGTGGTCGCTGACCTTTTTATCGTCTACAAAGGATTTGTTTACCCGCAGGGGGCGCTTTAGAAGCTCTGGAATAAATTTTTTATATGGGCCGATATTGCAGGCTTTTAATCGTTCCTTGATGGTAGGCACGATATCGTTTCCGATATAACGGGAATCGGTTCTGGGGTAGGTGAGAACCTTGTGGGTTTCGTAAAGCCGCTGCATGATATTGAGGGTTTGTTTGGCGGAGAAACCGAAGCGCATGTTGGCGTCTCTTTGAAGTTCGGTCAAATCATAAAGCCCTGGAGAATACGTCTTTTTCGCAGACTTTTTTATTTCTGTTACGGAGAGGGAGGCGCCGTTTAACTGGGACTTAAGCTTTAAGAGGGAATCTTTCTGGAAAGTACGAAAGCTTCCACTGTTCTTATTCTGCCAAATCCATGCGATGCCTCCCGCATAGCAGGTGAGTCCGAAATATTCTTCTGGTTTAAATGAACGAATCTGCGCTTCCCGTTCTGCGATAATTTCCAGCGTCGGGGTCTGGACGCGGCCGCAGGATAGTTGTGCGTTATGTTTGCAGGTCAGCGCTCTGGTAGCGTTGATGCCTACCAGCCAGTCGGCTTTGGCCCGGCTTTTGGCGGCGTGATACAAGTGATTGTAGGAACGCCCGTCCTTTAAGTGGGCGAAGCCTTCCCGGATTGCCTTGTCGGTTACGGAGGAAATCCAGAGCCGCTTTATCGGTTTTTTACAGCCGGATTTTTCAAGAATCCAGCGGGCTACAAGCTCGCCCTCCCGGCCTGCGTCTGTAGCGATGATAATCTCAGACACATCCTTGCGGAAGAGCTGGGCCTTTACATTGTGATATTGTTTGGAAGTTTGTTTAATAACGACTAACTCCCATTTCTCCGGAGTCATGGGAAGATAGGACATATCCCATTCCTTGAATTTCTTGTCATATTCTTCCGGGTCGGCGAGAGTTACCAGATGGCCCAGAGCCCATGTCACGATATGCTGGCTGCCTTCAATTGCTCCGGCAATGTTTTTATGACAATTTAAGACGCGGGCAATGTCCCGCGCCACAGAAGGTTTCTCGGCAAGTACAAGTGATTTCATTACATATATCCTCCATAATATCCTGGTCCGCCGCAGCACATTCCCCCGCCGCAGCAGAGATTGCAGATAATATTGGCAATGCACAGCTTCATACAATAGTTTCCGCCTGCCATCGGGTAGGTTTGATAAGGGTTCTGTCTGGTCTGATACCAGCTTCCGCCGCTCTGCAGCCGCTGCAGCAGTACCTGATACTGCATATCATTCGGATTCATTTGGTAAGCAGTTTTCGCATGTTCTAAAGCAATTACATTATTTCCAAGACGGGAGTTGGCAACGGCGCTGTAATAGTACCATTTGTCGGAGCGCTCTTTGATGCTGTCGAGTACATGCAGGGCTTCCTGATAGTGCATACTGTTAATGTAGTTAGCGGCGGCGCGAAGATGCAAATCTTCTTCACTGTCGGTGGATGAAGTACCGGACTGACGATAAGAGCCGGCTCCAAAAGGGTTGCCCCAGAAACTGCCGAAGCTTCCGAAAGAATCTTCCGATTCTTTAAAGCCTCCATAGGATGAAGAGTAGCTTCCGGATTCTTTTTCCCGGATAATCTGCTGGTAAGCCTGTTGGATTTCTTTAAATTTTGCTTCGGCATAATCTTTGTTTGGGTTATTAATGTTGGCGTCTGGATGATATTTTCTGCTTAAATTACGGTAAGCTTTCTTAATTTCGTCATCACTGGCATTTCGTGAGACGCCTAATATCTGATATGGGTCTGTCATGTTTTATCTCCTAAGTTACGAATCGCACAAGAGTCTTGCACATGCTTTTCTTAAGAAGTCTTTGAAGATTTCTTTGGTTCTTCCAATTCTTTTCGACGTTTTTCGCAAATGGCTTCATACCGGCACCATACGCCGGAATAAAGAATATTGCGGAGGATTTCCGCGTGAGTAAGAATAGGAAGGGTCTCAAATTCTCTGGAGCATTCTGCAATCATCATAGTTAAAATCTGTTTGCAGTAGTCGTTAAAGTCAGGGCGTTCACAGACTTCTCTTAAAGGATTATAGCACCCATTTGCCAAATCGTCATTAATATCTTCAAATGCGTCCATCAGATAAATGAATTTCCCCAGGAAAAATCCGAATTTACGGAGAGAATGCTCCCATTCATCCTGCCTATACGCAAAGATTTCTGCCATAATTTCCCCGAAAAGCCCGGCCATTTTATCTAAATTCTGTTCATTTCTTTTTTCACAGACAGATAATTGGTGGAGACGGTCTGTAATGAGCGTCGCTTTTTCAGGGTATCGTTTTGTAAGGTTTTCTGTTTTTGCGTGAAGAAACCGGGCTCCCAAGTATGCTTTCTTGCTGCGTTCATCACGCCAGTCGTCTATGCATTTATAAAAAGACAGAATCAGGTTCATATCTGCTGCGTAGGATGTGAATGTGTTGATTCTGGCGGCGTGCTTCTGAAATGGATGGGCAATACAGTTCACATACATGGTCTCTTCTTCCGGTTCATATAAGCCGGAAAGAAGGAGAATCAGAAATGTCATATCATACGACAGAGTCAGTTGTCCGGGCTTGCCGTAATTATCTTTCAAAACCTTGCAAAGTCCGCAGTAGTATGCATGATATACGTTGAAATCCTTGAATTTCATCTCCGCCTTATTGATAGCAATATAGCCAAACATAGAGTTGCTCCTTAGCTTTTTTTGATAAATGTGGCGCTGCATTTGGGACAGCGGATTTCAATACGGCCTTTTCCTTTGGGAATCCGAATTTTCTGCTTGCAGGAAGGACACCTGTAAATATGGTGGGTCTTTCTCTGGGCGAAAATATTCTTCTGTGTGTAAAACCAGCGGCGCAGCTTTGCCGTATACTGTAAGTATTGTTGGTTTTCTGCGGAACGTTTATAAGTGTTTTTAGAAAACATCCGGAAATAAGTCAGAATAATTCCTGCCCATGCAAGGAGTGGGACCAGCTTGTTCGTAGTAAAATAATTCATAACAATGAAAATAAGCGTTAACGCCATGGTAAAACGTCCCAGTGAGTCCATACCATAGCGTCCTGCCATAAAACGTGCGAATTTTTCTCGCATAATCATCACCTCTATAAAGATGATACGCTATAACGGTATAAAGTCAATAAACTTCCTCTAAAAAATCTATAAAAAAACGAAAGGATGTGTTATTCTATTTCTATAAAAATATTAGGAAACTTTGTTCTCTAATATTTAATGCGGGGGTGTGAGAATCATGCTTTTGTTCCACACATAAACGAACAGGCCGTAAAGTGAGTTATCTGTCTATAGAAGAGATAAGAATAAGGCACAGAATTTAACGAGAAAGAAGGGGGAAGATTATGAAGGAAGAGAAGAGTCATAAGAGAGGCAGAAAAAAGAAAAGGGGCGGGGCAGTAAGTACGATAATATTGGTTATAGCGCTTGCAGTATTTTGCTTCTCTGCCTATCAACTATATGGAATTTTTGGAGGATATTTTAAAGGACAGAAGGAATATGACAAAATCAGAGAACTTGCGGTTGACGAGGAAGGAGAAGGGGAAAATACCTTCCGGGTTAATTTTGACGAGCTGAAGGCGATTAACCCAGATACGGTAGGGTGGCTGAGGTTTGATCCGGAACCGTCCCAGATTAATTATCCGTTGGTGCAGACGGATAATAATGATTTGTATTTAAGCAAGACATTTTCGGCCAATGAGAATACAGTGGGGGCGATTTTTGTTAATTATATCAATCATCCAGATTTTAATGATAAGAATACGATTATCTACGGACACCGAATGAAAGATAATTCCATGTTTCATGAGTTAGAAAAGTATCAGGATAAATCCTTCTGGGAGGAGAATCAGTATTTTTATATTTATACGCCGGATGGACGTGAGATTACTTATCACATCTTTTCGGCAGGAATTGTGAAAGATGTTTCAGAGACCTATGTAACAGAATTTAATAATCAGGAGGAATTTGACAATTTTCTGAAAGCAATACAGATTGCCTCCGCCTACGACACAGGCGTGAAGGTATATGGCACAGACGTTATTGTGACCCTGTCTACCTGTACAAAGGAAAGCGATGACAATCGTATGGTGGTCAGGGGAGTAAAAGAATCGGAAAAAACATTGAATTAAGGAGGAAAAATGGCATACACGTATGAAGTAGGCGACATTGTGAGATTAAAGAAGAAGCATCCCTGCGGTAGCTTTGAGTGGAAGATTCTGCGTGTGGGAGCAGACTTTCGGCTGAAATGCATGGGATGCGGGCACCAGATTATGGTTACCAGGAAGCTGGTGGAGAAGAATACGAAAGGACTCCGGAAGCCGGAAAGCTGAAACTGTTGTTACAGTTCACAGGTCATTTGGTAAACAGCGGGTTGAATCAGGAGCATGTCTCTGAGCAGACAATTCAGGAGTGTTTTTAATGGAATTGAAATAGCGGCTTAGTCTGCGTTAGCTGCCAGTTCAATGGAATGTTACTCCGGCTGCGCAGGGACATGCTCCTGATTCAATACGCGTCCGGCAGGCGATGTGTGAACAGTAATAAACTGTTATGTTGAATCAGAATCTTTGATGAAAATACTTGCGCCGGCTGGGTATTTATGGTATCATATCGACTTGTGATATATTATTTACCCGGTTGGGTGAATCCTTGCTCCTGGGTAGAAGCAGGGGCCAAAAGACCAGAAGGAGGTGCAAACTACATGAATAAGTATGAGTTAACTGTTGTAGTCAATGCAAAAATCGAAGACGACGAGAGAGCACAGGTAATCGAGAAGGTTAAAGCTTTAATTACCCGTTTCGGTGGCAATGTGACAGACGTCGATGAATGGGGTAAGAGAAGATTAGCTTACGAAATTCAGAAGATGAAAGAAGCATATTATTACTTCATCCACTTCGAATCTGACGCATCAGTTCCAGGCGAAGTAGAACAGAGAATTCGCATCATGGACAACGTGCTCAGATATTTATGCGTGAGAGACGAGGCATAGAAGAAGAGAGGTAAAAGAATGAATAAAGTAATTTTGATGGGACGCCTGACCAGAGATCCCGATGTGCGCTATTCGGCAGGAGAGAGCTCTACCGCAGTCGCAAGGTATACGCTTGCGGTTGACAGAAGATTTCGGCGCAGTAACGATGGAGAGCAGTCTGCAGATTTTATCGGATGCGTAGCATTTGGGAAAAGCGCGGAGTTTGCTGAAAGATATTTGCGCCAGGGTTTGAAGGTTGTCGTAACAGGACGCATTCAGACCGGAAGTTATACTAACAGGGATGGCCAGAAGGTCTATACGACGGATGTTGTGGTAGAAGACCAGGAATTTGCAGAGAGCAAAGCGGTAAGTGATTCGCATATGGGCATGGGCAGTGGCTATCAGGCGGCTCCGGCACCGGCGCCAAGCGCGCCTGCTGGTGACGGCTTCATGAATATTCCGGATGGAATAGACGAAGAATTACCTTTCAATTAGAGTACTGAGTGAATGCGAGCATGAACTTGGTACAGAGTTGGTTCTGTGAAGCTTTAGCGAGGAGTTTATGAGTTAAGCGGCGCAGAACTTCCTTAAGAAAAATTATATAGGAGGGAAAGCATCATGGCTTACGATAAAGGCAATCGTCCGGAAGGCGGCTTCAAGAGAAGAGGCGGCGGACGCAGAAGAAAAAAAGTATGTGTATTCTGTGGTAAAGAGAATAACGAGATCGATTACAAGGATGTAGCAAAGCTGAGAAAGTATATCTCTGAGAGAGGCAAGATTCTTCCAAGAAGAATCACCGGAAACTGTGCAAAACATCAGAGAGCGCTGACCGTTGCAATTAAGAGAGCAAGACATATTGCATTGATGCCATATGTTCAGGAGTAAGACCGGACAGAATATTGTGTGAGAATGAAACCTCTGGGTACGGAAGTATCCGGAGGTTTTTTAAATATATTTTTTAATATAATGAAAGAGATACGCAGTTATGCGAGTGATGTGTATTTTTATTTTGATACAGGTAATTTGTTTGTTATTTAATTTAAGCTTTGGCCGATATTATTAGTATAGGTTTTTGTCTTGGTTAACACATTCTAAAGAAAGAAGGGAGGCGCCTCTGGATGAATTTTTTTTCGATTCAGAATATGAATAATTATACGAAGAATATGGAGATGCAGATGAAGTGGCAGAAGAAGAAAGCCACAGGTGATTTTACGGCAGACGGCAGTACAAAGATGAATGATCCGATAAGAAAGCAGGCTGAAGAAATCCGCAAGTCCAGACAGGACGGCTCTGCGAAGCTTTCTGCCCAGATTGATTTGAAGTTGAAAAGCGGCCAGAAGTTGACGGCGGATGAGATGGATTATCTGCAGAAGACAGACCCGCAGAAATATCAAAAGATAAAGGCAATGGAAGCGGAACAGGAGAATTATGAGCGGGAATTAAAGAAGTGTAAGACCAAGGAAGAGGTGCAACGGGTCAAAATGGCTCACACAGCTACATCTCTCAACGCGGTGAATAATATCAAGAATAACCCGGCGATTCCCGAAGAGAAGAAACTGGAACTGATTTTGCAGGAGCATTATAAAAACAAGGCTCTTGAGACTTCTACAAGGGAATTTGTAGAAAGCGGAAAATATGCGGCGCTTCCAACAGAAGCTGAGAAGGCAAAGGCGGAGAAAGATTTGCAAGAGGCGAAGGAAGCAGAATTGGGCATTGATAATCCTGCAGAGAAGGTTGAAGAGGAAGAGACGGCAGAACCGGATAATACGGAAGCCGCAGAGACGACGGAAGCGAATAAAGCGGCAGAAGCGGAACAGGTATTGCAGGAAAAAGCGACTATGGAAATGGAAAAAAAGGATATCAGAAACGAGCGTGAAATGACTCGCATGGAGGCAGAAACCACGCCGGAAGCAATGAAGGTGAAGCGGGCCAGAGCTAAGGCTGCCTATAAGGAGAATCAGCCGGAGCTTATTTCTGTAAGACAGGTAGCGCTGGATATAAAGGTTGAATGAGATTAGGTTTATAACTTTATTGCAGATGCCATAAAAATATAAGGAATATGTAAAGGAGACCGGGCGGGCCTCCTTTTTTGAAGCGGCTATGATTCATAGATTCGTTACTGTTCACACATCACCTGCCGGACGCGGGTTGAATCAGGAGCATGTCTCTGAGCAGACGGAGTAACATTCCATTGAACTGGCAGCTAACGCAGACTAAGCCGCCAAGGAAAGCCTTCGCGTCTAAGTCTGCATAAGCTGCTATTTCAATTCCATGAAAAACACTCCTGAATTGTCTGCTCAGAGACATGCTCCTGATTCAACCCGCTGTTTACCAAATGCTCTGTGACCTGTAACCATAGGTTCAATTGTGCAAATAATAGAAATGATGTGTGCTTGAAGGACGGGGCCTTACGTGCTATAATTTTTATCAGTAGGAGGAAACGAAGATGAACTCAATAGATATTCAGAAGAAAGATCAGCAGTATATTGCTAATACGTATAAGCGTTTTCCGGTAGCTCTCGTGGAGGGAGCGGGGGCGGTTGCGCGCGACCCGGAGGGAAAGGAATACATAGATTTCACCAGCGGTATTGGAGTGAATTGTCTTGGATATGCGGATAAGGGATGGGCGGATGCAATTTCGGCGCAGGCTCACAAGCTGCAGCATGTATCGAATCTGTACAATACCCAGCCGGATGTGGAGGCGGCCGAAATGCTGTGCCGGTATACAGGATTTTCCAGAGTGTTTTTTGGTAATTCGGGAGCGGAGGCTAATGAAGGGGCGCTGAAGGTTGCGAGAAAATACGGCATGGAGAAGCACGGTGAACAGTGTAATACGGTAATTTCTCTTAAAAATTCTTTCCATGGGCGTACGATTACTACATTGTCTGCAACCGGGCAGGATACTTTTCATCAGTTTTTCTTTCCGTTTACAGAAGGGTTTAAGTTTGTGGAGGCCGGAGATATAGAAGGCTTGAACAATGCGGTGGATGAGACCGTCTGTGGAATTATGATTGAATTGATTCAGGGAGAAGGCGGAGTAGTTCCGGTAGATTCAGAGTTTGTGAAAGAGGTTGCAAGGATTTGTCAGGAAAAGGATTTGATTTTTATCATTGACGAGATTCAGACCGGAATCAGTCGTACCGGAACATTTTTGTGTTATGAGCAGTTTGGTGTAAAGCCGGATGTAGTGACGCTTGCTAAGGGAATTGGCGGCGGATTGCCTCTTGGGGCGGTAATGATGAATGGTAAAACTGCGGATGTGTTGGGATTCGGCCAGCATGGTTCTACCTTCGGAGGCAACCCGGTGGCGTGCGCAGGCGCGTGTTATGTGCTTGAACGAGTGATGAAGCCGGAATTTCTGGAGGAGGTGAAGCGAAAGGCGGTATATATGAAGAAGAAGCTTCAGGCGCTTTCACAGATTAAATCCGTTACAGGGCTTGGCCTCATGCTGGGGGCAGAGTTAGAAGACGGACTGACGGCAGGCGAAGCTGCAGGAAAGTGTGTGGAGGAAGGCTTGCTTGTACTGACGGCAAAGACGAAGCTGCGGTTTCTTCCGCCGTTAATGATTGGCTATGATGAGATTGACCGGGGGATTGAGATTCTTGCGCGCGTTCTTCAGAGGTAAGCGTGAATAGGACGATATACATAATAGAATCCTCGGAGCGGGTAAAAGGTTTGACAGAGTGTAACTCTTACGGAGCTTAGAGGGACGTATGAGAGGAAAGAGTCGATAGATTCTGCGTTCTGTAGAAGGAAAATATAAGGAGGAAATGTATGAATAAACCAGTATTAGTAATTATGGCGGCAGGTATGGGAAGCAGATACGGGGGACTTAAGCAGATTGACCCCGTAGATGAAGAGGGGCATATCATTATGGACTTTTCCATGTATGATGCTAAAAGAGCAGGTTTTGAGAAGGCGGTTTTTATCATTAAGGAGGAGAATGAGGCAGATTTTCGCAAAGCAATTGGGGAACGGGTATCCGAATATATGGAAGTCGAATATGCGTATCAGAAATTAGAAAATTTGCCGGAAGGCTGTCAGGTTCCGGATGGAAGAGTGAAACCATGGGGGACAGCGCATGCAGTGTTAAGCTGTATTGATAAGGTAGACGGACCCTTTGCGGTGATAAATGCGGACGACTACTATGGAGTAGAAGCTTTTCAACTGATTTATGATTATCTTACGACGCATAAGGATGATGAAAAATATCGGTACACGATGGTAGGATATTTGCTGGGGAATACAATAACAGATAACGGCTATGTATCCCGCGGCGTCTGTGTCATGAACGAACAGAAAGAGCTTGTTTCCGTTACGGAGAGAACCCGGATTGAGAAGCGTGATTCAGGGATTGCTTTTTCTGAGGATGAAGGGAAAACATGGACAGATTTGCCGGCAGAGACGGTGGTTTCTCTGAATATGTGGGGATTTACCAGAAGCATTTTAGAAGAGATTAGAGATGGGTTCCCGGCATTTCTTGAGGAAGGTTTGAAGGTGAATCCTATGAAGTGCGAGTATTTTCTTCCATCCGTTGTAAGCAGACTTGTTATGGAGGACAGAGCGTCGGTGAAAGTATTAAAATCTCATGATAAGTGGTATGGAATTACTTATAAAGAGGACAAGCCTGTCATCGTCAAGGCGATTCAGGAAATGAAAGAATGTGGACTGTATCCGCAGAATTTGTGGCGATAGAAGATACAAGAAACAGTTCAGCCTGCAACTGCGTACTTGCTGCGCGGTTAGCAGCTAATGAGCCTGAATAGCCAGGAATCCGCCCCTTTGCCGTAGGTAAACTTTAAAATGGCGGATTTCGTAACTGTGAAGCCGGAAGGCTGAACTGTTACAAATACAATTTTTCTGAGTGGATAATCCGTTGAAAATGTGGGAAAATGGTGTTATATTTTTATAGGAACCACATATTTTATATTTTAAAGGAGGCAGATAGAGATGGCTGTTTTAATTACAGGGGGAGCGGGCTATATTGGAAGTCACACGGCTTTGGAATTACTGAATAAAGGTTATGAAGTTGTAGTATATGACAATCTGTATAATTCTTCCAGAGAATCTCTTAAGAGGGTGGAGGAATTAACCGGAAAGAAGATTACATTTTATGAAGGGGATATTCTGGATGAGGATAAATTAAAAAGTATGTTCCAGGCAGAGAAGATAGAAGCAGTCATTCATTGCGCGGCATTAAAGGCCGTTGGGGAATCTGTCAGAAAACCTTTGGAGTATTATCACAATAATATTACCGGAACGCTGACCCTTCTTAAAATCATGAATGAAGTCGGAGTGAAGAATATTGTATTCAGCTCTTCCGCAACTGTATACGGCGACCCGGAAGTGATTCCGATTACAGAAGAATGCCCGAAGGGACAGTGTACCAATCCTTATGGCTGGACAAAGTCTATGATGGAGCAGATTATGACGGACTTACAGAAAGCGCATCCGGAATGGAACGTTATCCTGCTTCGTTATTTTAATCCGGTGGGCGCGCATGAAAGCGGACGGATTGGAGAGGACCCAAAAGGGATTCCAAACAATCTGATGCCATATATTTCTCAGGTAGCAGTTGGAAAACGCGAGAAATTGGGTGTGTTCGGAAATGATTATGATACGCCGGATGGAACCGGAGTGAGGGATTATATTCATGTAGTAGACCTTGCAATCGGCCATGTAAAGGCAATCGATTATATATTTACCAATCCGGGGCTGGATATCATTAATCTTGGAACGGGCGTTGGTTATTCTGTTTTGGATATGGTGAAAGCATTCTCCAAAGCATGCGGGAAAGATATTCCTTATGAGATACAGCCAAGGCGCGAGGGAGATATTGCTATGTGTTATGCGAATCCGGCCAAGGCGGCAGAAGTGCTGGGCTGGAAAGCAGAACGCGGACTGGATGAAATGTGTGCGGACTCCTGGAAGTGGCAGTCTCAGAATCCAAACGGGTATGAAGCTTAAATTAACTGGAATTTGTCATATAGAACCGATATTTGCATCACTCGTTTCAGGGTTTGAAACCTTTGCATTTTATATAGCCGTCATTATTCTCAGTAGTAGTGGCGGCTATTTCTGTGTTAAAAGGCAGTCTTGTCGCTTTCTTTTCTTAATTTATTTTTGTGTAAAATTTATTATCTTCCATTTCAGCGGAAAAGGTAGTATAATGGAAACTATTGAGGGAGCGCGCTGGAAGCGACAAATGCGGTGGAGGAACGATTATGAGCGAGAAGCAGGGCATGCGTCTGAAGGGAACGCTAAAGTTATATATGCAATGGCCTCTGGTCATGTCGGTTATTTTGATTGTCATGAACGGATGGGTTTATTATATAGAACGCAAAGCGGGGATACTGATGGCGATTTGTGTATTGGTTTATCTGATTGTCACAGTTTCATTGTATTTTTATAATAAATCAACGCTTATGCGCGCGCTGGTAGAATTTGCAGCACAGTATGGCGCTATGCAGAACCGGCTTTTGAAAGAATTGGAGACGCCATATGCTATTTTGCTGGAGAATGGGAAGATTCTTTGGCTGAATGACGAATTTAAGATGATTCTGGGAGATAGAATCAGGCAGGATGTGAGCCTTTCCCGATATATGAATGAAATTAACCGGGGGATTTTTCCGAAAGAAGAAGGCCAGCAGACGCAGGTGGAAATTAGCTTTGAAGAACGGGAGTATTTAGCGAAGCTCCGTCGTATTTCGGTAAAGGAAGTGGATGGGGTTCCGCCTACGATAGAAGTTCCGTTGGGCTCAAAGGATTTTATTGCAGTCTATCTTGAGGACGTAACGGAGCTGAATGAGTACATTCAGGCGAAAGAGGAACAGAGGCTGGTTGCGGGACTGATTTATATTGATAATTATGACGAGGTGATTGAGAGCGTAGAGGAAGTAAGACAGAGCCTGTTACTTGCCTTGATAGACCGGAAGATTAACCAGTATTTCACGAAAGTGAATGGAATAGTTAAAAAGGTAGAGACAGATAAATATTTTATTGTAATTGCCAAACGTAATTTCAAATTGTTGGAAGAAGACAGGTTCTCTCTTCTTGAAGATGTAAAATCTGTGAATGTGGGAAATACAATTCCTGTGACGCTGGGTATTGGTCTGGGTATCAGTAAGGAAGGATATAGCCAGAGTTATAATTATGCGCGGATTGCAATTGACCAGGCGCTGGCAAGAGGCGGAGACCAGGCGGTTGTTAAGGATTGCAGCGGTATTACTTATTATGGCGGCAAGCGAGAGATGACTTCCAAAAATACCCGCGTAAAGGCTCGTGTCAAGGCGGAGGCTCTAAGGGAATACATGATGACCAGCGATTATATTCTGGTTATGGGTCATAAGATGACGGATGTGGATTCGCTGGGAGCGGCGATTGGTATTTACCGGGCGGCTGTTTCCGTCGGAAAGACGGCGCATATCGTGCTGAACGACCCGGCTATGGCGGTGCGGTCTCTGCATGAGAGCTATGTGAAGAGTACGGATTATCCGGAAGATATGTTTGTAAATTCTGAGGAAGCCAGGGAGATGGTAAGCGATAGCTCCATGGTGGTTGTTGTAGATACGAACCGCCCGCAGATGACAGAGTGTCCGGAACTTTTGCAAATGACAAAGAATATCGTTGTACTGGACCATCACAGACAGGGAAGCGATAATATTGAGAATGCCAAGCTGTCTTATATTGAGCCGTATGCTTCTTCCGCATGCGAGATGGTTTCTGAGATTCTTCAGTATATCGCAGAAGATGTGAAGCTTCCGGCAATGGAGGCCAGCAGTATGTTTGCAGGTATGCTGGTTGATACGAATAATTTTACGAACCGGACGGGTGTAAGAACCTTTGAAGCGGCGGCGTTTTTGAGGAGATGCGGTGCGGATATTCCTTATGTGCGTAAGATATTCAGAGACGATATGGATTCGTATCGTGCGAAGGCATCTATTATTAGTAATGCAGAAGTTTACCGGCGGCAGTTTGCCATTGCCAGAGGAGAGAATCTTAAGGTGGACAGTCCGACAATTATTGGCGCGCAGGCGGCCAATGAGCTGTTGGATATTGAGGGCATTCGCGCTTCATTTGTCGTAACAATATATAATGGGAGAAGTTATGTAAGCGCGCGGGCTATCGATGAGGTGAACGTCCAGATTATCATGGAACGGTTAGGCGGCGGCGGGCATCTGAATACGGCGGGCGCACAGTTTGAGCATACAAATGTAAGTGAAATTATTTATAAAATTAAGGCGCAGCTAGACAAAATGATTGATGAAGGAGATATTTAAGATGAAAGTAATTTTATTAGAAGATGTAAAATCTCTCGGAAAAAAAGGCGAGATTGTAAATGTCAATGACGGATATGCAAGGAATTTTCTTATAAAGACTGGAAAAGGAGTGGAAGCAAATAATAAAAATCTCAATGATTTGAAGCTTCAGAAGGCGAAAGAAGACAAGATTGCGCAGGAGAATTTAGACGCCGCAAAGGCTCTTGGAGAGAAACTGAAAGCAGGTAAGGTGGAGCTGTCGATTAAAACTGGAGAAGGAGGCAAGGCGTTTGGTTCTGTTTCCTCGAAAGAAATAGCAGCGGCGGCACAAGAACAGCTTGGACTGAAGATAGACAAAAAGAAGATACAGTTAAAAGAAGCAATTAAGAATTTAGGCGTGTACGACGTTCCAGTTAAACTACATCCAAAGGTAACGGCTGAGCTTAAAGTGGCGGTAAAAGAAGAGGCATAGGATAAAAAGGACAGAGAACGTTCCAGGCGCGTTGAAATGGAGGAGAAGATGGAGGAAGCACTTATTAAAAGGGTATTGCCTCATAGCATAGAGGCAGAACAGGCTGTTGTCGGCGCTATGCTGATAGATAAGGAAGCCATTGTTGCCGCGTCGGAAATGATAAGCCGCGAAGACTTTTATCAAGTGTCGCAAGGGATTATCTTTGAAGCGATGGTAGAGCTTTTTAATGAGGGAAAACCGGTAGATTTGGTAACGCTTCAGGAACGGTTGAAGGAAAAGGACGTACCGGAAGAGGTTTCTACTTTAAAGTATTTAGGCGAACTTGCTATGGCGGTGCCTACCTCGGTGAATGTTAGCTCTTATGCGAGGATAGTGTATGAGAAATCCATGATGCGTAAGTTGATTAAAACGAACGAGGAGATTGCAAATACCTGTTATGTAGGCGCCGAGCCCATGGATGTAATTATGGAGACTACGGAGAAGCGGATATTCGAGCTTTTGCAGAACCGCAATACTGGCGACCATGTTCCTATCAAAGAGATTGTTTTGAATGCGTTGGACAGAATTGAAATGGCTTCCAAAAGCAAGGGGACGGTGACGGGCATTCCAACGGGTTTTTCGGATTTGGATTATAAATTATCTGGACTTCAGCCGTCGGACTTGATACTTGTTGCAGCCAGGCCGTCTATGGGTAAGACGGCTTTTGTATTGAATATTGCTCAGCATGTGGCGTTTAAACAGGAGCAAAGCGTAGCAATTTTTAGTTTGGAGATGTCGAAGGAACAGTTGGTAAACCGTTTGTTTTCCTTGGAATCTCACGTAGACGCGCAGAGTCTTCGAACCGGTAATTTGAAGGATGCAGATTGGGAGAAGCTGATTGAAAGCGCGGGTATTATTGGAAAGTCTCATTTGATTATTGACGATACGCCGGGAATTTCAGTGACGGAGCTTCGTTCAAAGTGCCGTAAATATAAATTGGAGCAGGATTTGAAGCTGATTATTATTGATTATTTGCAATTGATGAGCGGAAGTCTGGGAAAGCGCAGTGATTCCAGGCAGCAAGAGATTTCGGAGATTTCCCGTTCGCTGAAGGCAATTGCAAGAGAACTGAATGTTCCGGTAATCGCTCTGTCGCAGCTTAGCCGGGCGGTGGAACAGCGGCCGGATCACAGACCTATGCTGTCAGATTTAAGGGAATCCGGAGCAATCGAGCAGGACGCGGACGTGGTCATGTTCATTTACAGAGATGATTATTACAATAAGGATACGGATACGCCAAATCAGGCCGAGATTAATATAGCCAAGCAGAGGAATGGCCCGATAGGAGTAGTGAATTTGGCGTGGATTCCGAATTATACAAAGTTTGCAAATTTGCAATGGAGGGAATAAGGGCTGGAGTACAGCCCTTATTCTAAGTAATAGAACCAGGAAGCAGCATCTTTTTTAATTTGCCTACAGCGCTTGTCTGTGATGATTCCTTTCGGAAATTCTGCTGCTGACGTATAAGTTGATCAATTTTGCGAAATTCTTCTTCCTGCTGGCGTTCTTTTGCATCTAACAGGAAGGACATTTCCTTTGTAATCATTGCTACTAACATTTCGTTGTTATTTTCCAGCATTCTTTTGATGCGCAGCTGCTCCCTTGTGCGCTTCATGTCTGGAATCAGTGCTTTTAGTTCTTCAAACGGTACTCCCTGCTCGTACAATTCTTTGATACAGTTATATAATTTGGTGTCTTCTTTCGTTGCATTACTTAATGTATTTAATGCGTTTCCCATAGAAATACCCCCTTATTTTTGTATGCAGAAGTATAGCATGTCTTAAGAATAGATATTGTCAAAAGGAGTCGGGAGAAATGAAGATTTGTGCGACAGCTTTCGCCGAGAACAAAGTTTCCTAAATATTAAGAAAAGACAACCTCTCTGTGGGAGATTGTCTTTTTCTACTATTAAGTGTTTTTGATTACTCTGCAGAGATGGCCTCTACCGGACACTGAGCTGCACAAGCGCCGCAGTCGACGCAGGCATCAGCGCTAATCTCGAAGTGCTCTGCTCCCTCAGCAATAGCCTCTGCTGGACACTGAGATGCGCAAGCGCCGCAAGAAATGCATTCATCGCTAATTACATATGCCATGATAAGTACCTCCTTATAAAATAAAGATAATGTGATAATCACAAGGCTGAAATATGAATACATCAGCTTTTAACTATCATAATACAAAAGCGGTAAATATACAAGCAATTTCATGCTTAAAAATAGATACAAGGTAACAGTTCGTTACTGTTCACATGTCACCTGCCGGACGCGGGCTGAATCAGGAGCAGGTCTCTAAGCAGACGGAGTAACATTCCATTGAACTATCAGCTAACGCAGACTAAGCCGCCAAGGAAAGCCTTCGCGTCTAAGTCTGCATAAGCTGCTATTTCAATTCCATGAAAAGCACTCCTGAATTGTCTGCTTAGAGACCTGCTCCTGATTCAACCCGCTGTTTACCAAATGACCTTTGAACTGTAATAACAGTTCAGCCTTCCGGCTTCACTGTTACGATACAAGACTACTTAAGGATAAAAGTTTCCAGAATAACTGAAAGCTGGTTAGAAGAATTTTTAAGAAAAATTTCAAGACTTTTTCACAGTTTTGTTGTATAACTGTATGTAGGCTAGTGTAGTGTATCATTCACTTTCAGCCAAATAACGCAGAATGAATTTTCAGTCTGCAAGGCGGCTGAATGAGGCGATGCGGTGACATCGTCGATTGAAGCCAACGCATCAGATGGAAATTCAGGCAAGTTATTTTGGCTGAATATAATGCGGTCAGCACACTAGAACCAGTGAAGGAGATTAGTATTATGAAAAAAAGATGGATAGCAGCGTTTATTAGCGTGTGTATGACAGCGCTTGCCTGTGCATGCGCCGCAGAGCCGGAGAAGCCAGATACCCCTGTTCAGTCTGCTAAGAAGAAAGAAACTCCAGAGGATGCGGCAGAGCTTGCCAAACAGGCGAAACTGGATATTATATCACCGTCGGCATACGGTAATGTGGATGGACTTGGTGTGGAGCCGGCAACTTATTTTTCAATAATTGGCAAAGGCGCGACAGAAGAGTACTGGAGCAAGGTAAAAAAAGGAGCAGAGGCGGCGGTTGCTGATTTGAATAAGGCGCTGGATTACGAGGGAAATGACAGAGTGAAGGTGGTATACAGCGGTCCAAGCGAATCGGATAATGTGGACGAGCAGGTAAATATTCTGGATGAAGAACTTGCCAGATATCCGTCTGCTTTGGGGATTGCCGTTATTGATTCTCAGTCGTGTAACGTCCAGTTTGATTTGGCCGTACAGAACGGTATTCCGGTTGTAACATATGATTCGGAAAGCAGCTATCAGGGAATTATGGCGAATATCTCAACGGACAACAGGAAGGCGTCTGCGGAAGCAGCAGTCCATATGGCGGAAAATCTTGGAGAAGAAGGCCAGGTATTGGTTCTTGGACATGACAGCAGATCAATGACCTGTATAGAACGGACAGAAGGATTTGCGGCAGAAATAAAGGAAAATCATTCTGAGATGTCTACTACGAATATTTATTATATGGATAAATTGGACGAGCTGAAGGAGAAAATTGCCAGAGAGCGAGCCGGTTTACCTGAGGCGGAAGAGGATGAGCCGTCAGAAGCTTCTGAGGGGAATCATTCGGATGATGGAAGTGATTCGGCAGATACTTCAGACAGCGGTGAGATAACGGAGGAAGCTCTGCAGGAAATTTCTGACGAAGAGGTTTACGATTATATTTTCGACAATAATCCAGATATCAAGGGGATTTTTGCAACCAATGGACAGGCGGCAATGCAGATGGTCAGTCTGTGTGAAGAGCAAGAGCGGGATATGGTGATTATTGGGTATGATGCAGATAAGGAAGAAGTAGAGGCGTTAAAAGAAGGAAAACTCTTTGGACTTGTTGTACAGAATCCGTATGGTATGGGATATGCTACGATTGTTGCAGAAGCAAGGTGTGTGCTCGAAAGTGGGAATGAGGCTGAGATTGACACCGGGTATACCTGGGTGACGGCAGATAATATAGACAGCAAGGAAGTGCAGAGAATGTTATAATCAAATTTGTACCTGTGCGTCTGACTTAGACGGCAGGCTGCGTTTTTCATGCAGCCTGTAGGCTTAGCCGGCCGCACAGGTACATTTGTTAGAAAATACATTCAGATTAAATAGGAAGCTCCAAATAAATGTCTTTTCCCTCTTTGATGGAAATTACTACCTTGCCATGTCTGACGGTAGTAACTACGCCTTCTATGCTTCCGCTTACGGAAGGAGCTTCTGATTCGGCCGGAGCGTTTTCGGCTGCAGATTCGTCTGCGTCTGCGGCTCCGGCTCCGGCTTCTTTGAATCCTTCTACATTATCTTGGGTCAGCGCGCAGAGAGAATCGCTTGTCTTGATTAATTTGGCGCCGAGAACCTGTTCGATGGTTAAGCATTCGTCCAGATTCAATAATCCCGAATCTACCAGTTCGTCGAAGATAGCGGGATCTTCAAGGTTTGCGGGTTCGATGGTGATGCCTGCTTCCGCGCGGCAGCACAGTACTGCCGGGTCTTTTGCATGGGCTTTCGCTGTTTCTGCTGTAATAGACATGTTACATACCTCCTTTATTCATACCTATAATCAGTATAGTCTTCGTAATTTGCAAAATCCAATCGTTTTTTACAATAAGCTCTTGTGATTATTGAATTTGTCTATAACAATCCAGCAGTCCATGTGGTTAGGAATCACTAGTGTGCTGACCGCATTATATTTATACTAATTATTTTGCCGCTGTTTCATCGAATTTGGGATAAAGCGATACCAGTTTGGTTCTGGCTTTATCCGTAGTAAATTGCCATTG